>CAYIZP010000111.1:0-1060 GCA_964367905.1 uncultured Lachnospiraceae bacterium | reverse complement strand
ATTATTTACAAATACCCCTTGATAATCCAATCACCATGTAGTAATATATACATATGCCAACAAGTAGTTTTTAATACTACATGTGTATGAGGAGGTTAATAATTATGAGTATCGAAAAACTAAAAGACCCTGGAAGTGCAGTTACCCATTTTATTGGTATGTTAATGGCAATCTTTTCTGCAATTCCACTAATACTAAAGGCAGCATCCGAACCAGAACCAATCTATCTGATATCGATTTCGGTTTTTGCAATTAGTTTAATACTTCTATATTCAGCTAGTACACTCTACCATTCTTTGGATTTAGGGGAAATCGGGAATAAAAAATTAAAGAAATTTGATCATATGATGATATCTGTGTTGATTGCAGGCAGCTACACACCAATCTGCTTTGTTGTATTAGATGCGTTTATGGGTCGTCTACTACTATTTATTATCTGGGGAATCGCCATTGGCGGAATATTGATTAAGGCTTTTTGGATTCATTGTCCAAAGTGGTTCTCCTCTGTGTTGTATATCGCAATGGGCTGGACTTGTGTACTCGCCTTTGGACAATTACTTGCAAACCTCTCTACAGCAGCATTCGCATGGTTGCTCGCTGGTGGAATTTTATACACAATCGGCGGAGTTGTATATGCATTAAAACTACCTATATTCGAAAAATTACCAAAGCACTTTAGAGGCCATGAAATTTTTCATATTTTCGTAATCTTTGGAAGCACTTGCCACTTCATCTTCATGTATGCCTTTGTATTGCCATAATAAATGAAAATAAAGTTTTCTACTGCATAAAAGAAGGGGACATAACCCCCTTCTTTTGTCTACTTCACTTTATATTCCTCCATTATTTCTTCCATATTATAATCCGGAGCATACTTTTGAACTACTTCTATCAATGCACTCAGCTCATCTATGTTTTCTTCTAATTCCTCTGCAATTGCTTCAGCAGATTTATTTCTTTGCAGTTTTTTAATTATTTTTTCAATCAGAGCTACAGCTCTTCCTTCAGCTCTTCCTTCAGCTCTTCCTTCAGCTCTTCCTTCAGCTCTTCCTTCAGCTCT
>CAYIZP010000110.1:0-1071 GCA_964367905.1 uncultured Lachnospiraceae bacterium | reverse complement strand
TTATTAGTGTCATTTCTGATAAGCTCTTGTTTTGGTTATGGGAATATGATACAATAGCTTCATCAAAGAGAGGTTTGCTCTATCAAATTTCTACCATCATTATTCTTACCGTAATTATTGTCTAAACGGTTGAAAATCCAAACATATTATTTTATACTGTAAGCAAGAAAACAAATCAGTTCATTATTCATGATGGGCGCAAAAATATCTAAATCAATCAAATGAGATGAGTAAGCTTCTTCTTGGTAGGTCATACAATACGAAAGGAGAAGTATATGGAACAATTGGAAATTAGAACAAATCGAAAGGTGAAAGATCGCTTATTCAACCTAGTCATGAAACCCGATCACGTAAAATTAGAGGTCTACAATGCATTGAATGGTACCAATTATACGAATGTAGAGGATTTGATTGTAACAACATTGGAAAACACGGTGTACTTAGGAATGAAAAATGATGTGTCATTTATGATTAACAATACTCTAAATCTCTATGAACATCAAGCAACAAAAAATCCAAATATGCCATTTCGTTTTTTGCTATATGTTGCAAAACAATTTCAAAAGTTGGTTTATAGCGATGCAGTCTACGGTTCAACACCAATTCAAATCCCCTATCCGAGTTTCATTGTATTTTACAATGGGAAAAGAACAATGGGAGAACGAGAGGTTTTGAAACTGTCTGATTTATATGGAATATCACCAAGAGGGAACGACCCGAATCTAGAACTTAAGGTGATTGTCATCAACATAAACAAAGGGTTCAATGATGAATTAAAAGAGCAGTGCAAGACTCTAGGCGAGTACTCTGAGTTCGTGGATATATTAAGGGAGTTCCAAAAAGAGCTGGACATTGAAACTGCTGCATATGAGACGGTTGAGTATTGCATCGCGCATGATATTCTAAGGGATTTGTTGGAAACGGAAAGGGATGAAGTGATGTGTAGTATATTAACAGAATATGACGAAGAAGCGGTTAGAAAAATCTGGGAAGCGGAGTCCCGTGCAAAGGGTCTTGCTGAAGGAAGAGCTGAAGGAAGAGCTGAAGGAAGAGCTGAAGGAAGAGCTGAAG
>CAYIZP010000109.1:0-1088 GCA_964367905.1 uncultured Lachnospiraceae bacterium | reverse complement strand
ATTGTTAAACAGCTCGATCATGCTTCACTCAATGAAATTGCAGTAGCTATTTCTGGGGAATTAGATGCAATCTCAGCGGAAAATGGCGTGGAAATTTCTTATGAAGTATTCAGTGGCCAAGGTGATCAATCAACACTTACACAAATTGGAACACAGTTAATAGCAGAAGAATACGACGCTATTATACCCATTGCAACTCTTGCGGCACAGGTTATGACGGTCGCAGCAGAAGAGAGTGAAACTCCCATTATATTTGCAGCAGTATCTGATCCTGAAGCGGCAGATCTTATCGATATTCCATATGTAACAGGAGTAAGCAATGCAGTTAATACAGAAAATATCATGGATTTGATGGTATCATTTGATGAAGATATCCAAAATGTAGGGCTACTATATTCACTTTCAGAAATCAACTCAGCAAAGCCCATTGCCGAAGCTAAAGCATATTTAGATGAAAGAGGAATATCTTATACAGAGAAAACAGCCAACACAAATGATGAAGTAGTTGCGGCGGCAGGAGCACTGATAGCAGAAGGCGTTGCTGCAATATTCACCCCAACGGATAATATTATTATGGCGGCTGAGCTTGCGATATATGAAGACCTTGCAAATGCCAAAATACCTCATTACACAGGAGCAGACTCATTTGTGAGAAATGGTGCATTTATTGCATCCGGTGTAAATTACACGGAGCTTGGCATTGATGCGGCTAATTATGCCTATAAAGTAGTTACAGAAGGAATGGGCGGCATGGAGGACTACTACTTAATGGATGACGGCATAATCACTGTAAATACTGAAACTGCAGCAATTTTAGAGGCGGATTATTCCTTCTTTGAAGCTTTTGGAGAAGTTATAGAAGTAACTACAACTGTTGAATAATGTGAAAAAATTATTTTTTTGTGAAAAAACTTGACATTAGTAAATTTATGGTATATAATATAAAAAACAGATAAGTTAAACCTTTGATAAAGAAAAGTAATCGGAATATTAATTTATAGAGAGCCTCTGATGGTGGAAATGAGGTATGCGGTATCCGACGAATGGACTTTTGAGGGCGGCTTGAACAGATTTTATTATCTCAGTAG
>CAYIZP010000108.1:0-1147 GCA_964367905.1 uncultured Lachnospiraceae bacterium | reverse complement strand
CAATTAGAATTTGATTAATGCTTTGATAACATTTTGTCCATTTGCCAATGTATCTTCAAAAGCCTGTTGGATGTCATCGATATTATATTCTTTTGATACCATTTTATCCGCTTGGATTTTTCCACCGTTTAACCATTCCATAACTGTTGGGAATTGGTAGCAGTTCATACGAGATCCGATGATGCTTAATTCCTTCTTCGTTACAACGATTGGTGAAATTTCAGCCATACTAGCGTCGAAACCGATACAAGCTACACGTCCTCTTGGTGCTGCGTACTCGATTGATTTTTGGAACAATGGTGTGATTCCAACTGCATCGATTACTACATCTAATCCACCAGGAGCAAACTTCGCGATTGCATCTTCCACAGAATCCACTTTGCTATTAACGATTACTTCTGCACCGAATTCTTTTGCTTTTTCCAATTTAGAATCCACAACGTCAGCTACCATAACTCTAGCTCCCATACCAACAGCCGCTTGAACGATTGATAAACCAATTGTTCCTGCTCCGATAACGATTACATTGTCTTTTCCTGTTGCTTGAAGTCTATCTAAGATATTCGCTGCGATTGAAAATGGCTCAGCCAAAGCTGCTTCTTCGAAAGAAACGCCTTCTCCAACTTTGATGAAGTGCTTCTCATCTTCTACGATTACTTCCTGGAATCCACCGTCCATTTGAACTCCGTAGCATTTTACAGATTCACATACGTTTGGATATCCTTTTTGACAAGTTGGGCATTCGCCACAAGCGAATACTGGATCAAGAACAACCATATCGCCAACTTTTAGAGTTTCAACATCTGAACCAACTGCTGTTACAGTACCTGATAACTCATGTCCCATTACTCTTGGGAATGCTACGTCTGCTCTACCATGAGAGAAGATATGTAGGTCTGTTCCACAGATTCCTACTGCTTTTACTTGAACTTGAACGTCTTTTGCACCTTGAACTTGAGGTGTTTCTACGTCAACTACTTCGATTTTTTGAATATCAACAATTTTTGCTGCTTTCATCTATTTATTCCTCTTTTCAAAATATTAACAATTTTTAATTACTTCGGTTGTCTTCCGATGTATGCTAAGATACCACCATCTACATAAAGAACATGTCCGTTTACAAAGTCAGAAGCGTTCGATGCAAGGA
>CAYIZP010000107.1:0-1291 GCA_964367905.1 uncultured Lachnospiraceae bacterium | reverse complement strand
TTATGCCCAAGATACTTGGCGGGAAGCTGCCCGGGAAAATAGGTCTTCGCCGGCACAAAAAGTAGGATAGGTTAGTGAGAAGTTGCTAACCTATCTTACATATATAACCTAATATTCCTCAATAGCTCAGCTGGCAGAGCATGCGGCTGTTAACCGCAGGGTCGTAGGTTCGAGCCCTACTTGAGGAGCCAAAGTCCGTACGAAAGTACGGACTTTTTTTAGCTCATCAAGTAGGGCTCGAAAGAGCATCGGAACGACGCAAGGAGCGACAGAGGAACAGTCCAGTGGACTGTTGCGAGATGCGTAGATAGGAGCCCGAAAAAATAACAAATAACAAAAGGCGAGGAGCCAAAGTCCGTACGAAAGTACGGACTTTTTTTAGCTCATCCAGTAAGGCTCGAAAGAGCATCGGAGCACTACAAATATAAGCAAGTTTAACTAAAACTAAAGTTTTAGTTGATTTTTTTCAAAAAATCATGGGGTATGGGGCAAAGCACCAAAGAAAATATGAAATAAATCCTCCACTTGAAAAATTAGGATGATTGACATATAATAAAGAGAAGAGTTATTAATATAATTATAAGAGGTATATTTATGGCAGATTCTTGGAGTGGCTTAAGACAAAAATTAGAAAACGAGTTCCTGTGTGAAAAATTGCGAGGTCGCATCCAATACTTTTGCACTCACTATCACAATGCACCCGACGATTATGGTAGAATTGCGATAAGATTGGATGAAAAAGAGTGCATTTTGGGTAATCCCTACTCTTACCATGTTAAGGGTTATGCTAAGTTGGAATTAAAAATGAAAAGAGAAAATAAAATTCCCCGCAGAAAATGGACTTCCTATGGTGCCATCCATGATGCCGAAAATAAAGAAGTAGAAGATGCAGTTAAAAAAATCGCTATGTCAGATGGTAATTTTGAGATATCTGATATTACAGATGCTATTCGTATATACACGCAGTCTTCAATTGATGTCAGTTTAGAACATGAGAATCCTATGGTAAGATTATTTGCTGTTTTAGACTATCGTGTTGGTAAAAGAAGACTACATAAAATAGCAAATACAATGGACGAGCAACCGCAGTGGCTTAAAGTCTTTTATGTATTAAGACTTGACGCTGAAAACATCAATTTCAAAAAGTAATATAAAATACAAATAATATATTGTGTATAATATTTAAATATAATATACCCCGTGCATTCTTTGGAATGTGATAGGTCTATAGGCAAAACAAAACCCACAGCACATTGTAATAGATGTGTTGTGGGTTTACCTTTAGTCAATA
>CAYIZP010000106.1:0-1417 GCA_964367905.1 uncultured Lachnospiraceae bacterium | reverse complement strand
ACCCAGCTAAAAACTCTCTGGGGTGGTCGGCCTTGCGGTCGGGCTGGTACTCATAGAGCACAATGGCAAACTCCGCATCCCCGCCGGTGCGGTAAAGCCACATATAGCTCTTGGTTTGCGCCTTTTTCCCCGGCTCACGAAGCACCTGCAAGGTGGTTTCATCGGCATGGAGCACTTTCTGCTGCAACAAGATAGCGTGGAGTTCCTCGTACACAGGCAGTAACCAGTCAATGCTGCACCGCAGAATCCAGTTGGACATGGTCTGGCGGGACAGCAGCACCCCTTGGCGCATGAGCTCCTGCTCCAGACGGTACAATGGCGAGCCCATGACGAACTTCTGCACCATGATGTAGGCCACCGCTTCGGGGGAGGCGTAGCTACCGGAAATCACCGGTTTATCTCGCTCTGCCGTTACAACGGGTGTCTCTGTGCCCTCTTTTTCGCAGCACTTGCAGGCATAGCTGAAGTAATGATCCTCCTGTACCAGCACTTGGGCAGGGATGATTTTCAAGGTGGAGCGGACGTCCTTCCCAATCTCCTCCATCCGGGCGCTACAACAGGGGCAGGTGCGCTCCTCCTCGGAGAGGCGGTGCTCCACCACCTCAGTGGGGGTGCCCTCCGGGATGATGTCCTTCACAGCGCCGGACTTTTTGCGCTTGTGGGCCTTCACTTCTTGGGTGGGAGCGTCTTCTTTCTCTGCCGCTGCGTAGACCTCTGCCTCATCAAACAGCAGAGATAGTTGCTCCATCACCTCTTCAGAAGCGCGCTCGGAGGAGGCACCAAACTGCTTGTGGCGTGCGAGTTTGAGCCACTGACGCAGCTGGTCATTTTCGGACTCTAAAGACTCATTGCGGCATACCAAAGCGGCCATCTTTTGAGTCAAGGACGCATATTCCGCCCGAGAAATGGTGACCATTTCCGGGTTACTTGTCGTGTTGTTCTTCATCTTTAACATAGTCTTATTATAGCATAAAACCATTGAAAAGTCGAGTGTTTTCAACGCTTTTCGGCGATTAAATTGTGCTCAATCCTGTGATTGGGCGGTGGGCTTTTGGTTGCTCCACCTGAAGTCCTTCCATGAGCCAACGGTACTGTTGTGGGGACAGCTCTTTGGCCTCATCGCCGTTTCTGGGCCAGGAAAAGCTACCACTTTCCAGCCGTTTGTACAGCAGGATGAAGCCGTTTCCTTCCCAATACAGCGCCTTGATGCGGTCTTTCCGTCGTCCGCAAAAGAGGAAGAGTGTGTTGCTGAAGGGATCCATCTGAAATTGCTGCGACACAATGCTGGACAGGCCGTCGATGCCACGGCGCAAATCCGTGTAGCCACAGGCGATAAAAATGCGATCTGCTCCACCGAAGTCCGCTAGCATGATTTTAGTGCCTCCACCAAGTCTTGTAGAAATGCTCTGTCTGCACC
>CAYIZP010000105.1:0-1449 GCA_964367905.1 uncultured Lachnospiraceae bacterium | reverse complement strand
ACTTACTTAATATGGGGCTTGACATTAAATTTGTAAAAGAGGGTGGAAGTGCAGGCACCATGACAGATGGAACTACAGACAATCTTGATGACAGCTCAAATGATGGAGTTCTCTCAGGTAAATACATGCTATCGTCTATGACTACAATGGGAATGACTATGAGTTATGAAGATATACAAATGGCAGACATGGAGATGACATTGGAGTTCACAGATACGGGTGCACAATTAATGGCATATGGAAGTAGTGTAGATACACAAATTGACCTAAGTGCAATGACATTGGTTCTTGAGGGAGTCACTATGTCTTATACAGTGGAAGGTGATGACGTTATTGTCGCAGGAGAGTCAGAGGGCGTAGAGATGGAGTTGGTGTTCACCGCAGAGTCTAGCCCAACATGGGCAGATATCAGTGCATCTGGTAGTGCAATTGGGGAAAGTCTTGGAGGTTATACGAGTGAATTCGTAGCCCCTGGATATGGAACAGAAACGACAGTTCCTGTAGAAACACTTTCATTACCGTCTGAGTGGTATGGATTAGTAACCATAAGTAATTATGTAGGTGATGGTGATATCAGTGGAGATTATGAAGCTTGGGGATATATCGAAGAAGATAATGATGGACAATTTTTTGAATTGTACGTAGATGCCCCATCTGGCAGTGAAGATACCTATCAACTCATGTCATTCAATATTGAACTTCATGATTATTCGTTCTTCCCTGTGGTAGATGAATTTGCGTGGTTATATAACGATGCAACACTTAAAGAAGAAGATAATACATGGTATGTTCCATCTATTACAAATGGTATTCTTGGTGCATCTTATGATTATGATCACAATGGGGAGCAATTTACATTGGATTTTGCACTCGCAAAGATTGATGATGGAAGCATATCGTCGGATGCTGAAAGTGAAGACGCGGGTTCTGGTGAGGCTATGCAAGGGGAAGCAAGTACAGATACAGGAGGATCTACGTCAGATAAAAAGTTTACAATAGATGAGCTCAGAGAAATCTTCTTAACCATTGAAAATCTTGATTCAGATGTAAATACTGTGTTGACCTATGAGGAAATAGTGGCTACCTACTTTGAAGGAGTACAAGGGGAAATTCAATATGATGACCCAGACTTCAAATCATATCTATGGAGGTCAGCAGAGGATGATACAGCTCATTTGTACATCAGTTTCGAAGAAGATGATAGTGGAGTGATAAACTACTTGTCGATGTCCCTTGGAAATATCAGTCGTGATGGTTGATGAGTGAAATGAAAATAAGGTTAGAATAATTTAAGAGAATAGAAAGGATGACATATTATGGGATTATTTGATAAAAAATACTGTGATGTATGTGGAGAAAAAATAGGACTGTTAGGAAATAGAAAATTAGAGGATGGAAATCTATGCAAGGATTGTGCACGTAAGCTCTCTCCATTTTTCGATGATAGGA
>CAYIZP010000104.1:0-1533 GCA_964367905.1 uncultured Lachnospiraceae bacterium | reverse complement strand
AAAAAGGAAGTGTTTTTTGTGTATGATTTGATTATCAAAAACGGCACGGTGGTTGATGGTAGCGGCAGTGCACGGCAAAGGGCAGATGTTGCGATAAAGGACGGAAAAATCGCAAAAATTGCCATAAAAATTGAGCAGCAGGCAGGACAAATTATCGATGCAAACGGTCTGATTGTCGCCCCGGGATTTATCGATTGCCACAGCCATGGCGACATGGCAATTAAAAACTACCCCGAGGCTTATTATAAATTGGAGCAGGGGGTCACCACCGAGATTGGCGGTATGTGCGGTCATTCTCCGGCACCGCTGTCGGAGGAGCATTATGAAAGTGGCTGCCGTACAGTATTGACTTTGGTTGCCGACGGAAAGAAACCACTGTTGTCCGAGCACAGCAGTTTTGCTACCTATTTAAATAGTATATCGGTCAGGCCAAGCGGCACAAATATGTGCTTTTTAGTCGGTCATGGCACAATCCGTGCCGCCGTAATGGGTTATGAGGATAGACCGCCAACCGAGCAAGAACTTGAGCGTATGAAGGACTATGTCCGTGAGGCTATGCAGGCGGGCGCTTTCGGCATTTCCTTTGGCATGATTTATCCGCCGGGCAGCTACGCCACCACGGAAGAAATGCTACAGCTGTGCAAAGTGGTACACGAGCACGGCGGACTGTTCACTATACATATGCGCAACGAAGGCTCGGCACTCAACGAGTCGGTTGAAGAGGTTATCGAACTCGTCAAGGGTAGCGGTATAAGAGGAGTTATTTCCCATCATAAGGCAAGTGGTGGAATAGCCAACTGGGGCAAGCCATATCACACCCTTATGCGCATTACACAAACCCGAGATGAGGGGTATGACCTGTTTATCGATCAGTATCCATACCTTGCCTCGTCCACCGGTTTAAACACCGACATTCCGCAAGATATGCACGCTCTCGGACAGCAAAAACTGCTTGAAATTCTGGCAAGTGAGGACGGACGAGCCATGCTCAGACAGCGTGTTTTAGGCAAACAAACGCCGGAAAAACGCTTTGCTCGTGCTATGATAGGCAACTCACCGACACGCCCCGAGCTGTCGGGAATAATGTTACTTGAGGCGGCAAAGCAACTAAACCAAGACCCGTGCGAGCTGCTGTTTGATCTATTGCTTGGTGATAAACTGTCAACTGGTGGCATTTTTTGGGGCATGTGCGAGAGCGATGTCGAGCTGATTATGTCCCATCCGGCCACTATGATAGGCTCCGACGGGCTTTATTATCCCGGTAGCTCGGGTGCACATCCTCGTGCTTTTGGCACATTTCCCCGTGTGCTCGGGCGCTATTGCCGTGAGAGGGGAGTGCTCACACTCGAACAGGCGGTGCACAAGATGTCAGGCCTGCCGGCCATGGTATACAATCTGTCGGGCAAGGGGATAATTCGTGCCGGAATGGACGCCGATATTACTATATTTGATGCAGATAAAATTATTGATAACGCAGATTTTAAAAACTTTGATGCCCGTGCAAGCGGTATTAATTATGTGCTCATGCAGGGG
>CAYIZP010000103.1:0-1694 GCA_964367905.1 uncultured Lachnospiraceae bacterium | reverse complement strand
TCTAGACAGACATTATCTTCGGGCATGTTCTCTAGTACATTCTGTGCGTGTGCACAATGGAAATCATAATCAAGTGTTGAATTCATTAAGTTCATTCCCCTTTCATATGTGAATGAATGCTCATGTGTTTGTTTATGCATATAATATATTAAAACAGGAAAAATGTCAATAGTACAACCTGGTCACATGAAAATTTGAAAAAAACACTTAAAAAAGACAAAAAATAGGTATTTTTGCATTTTGTGTGACCAAAATGTGACAATTGTGGAATAAACTACATATAGATAAACGGGAGATAACACGAAAAGGAGATAGAAAAGTGAAACGAGGAACAATCTTAAAGAGAACAATTTGTATTATGCTAACATTAGCTGTTGTAATGTCAAATATCAATATGGTAGCATTGGCGGCAGAAGGAGAAGGGGTAAATGTATACAATGCGGAAGGGTATGATGTAAACGGATATAACGCAGAAGGGTATGATGCGAATGGATATGACACAAACGGATACAACGCAGAAGGATATGATGCGAATGGATATGACGTGAACGGATACAACGCAGAGGGATACGATGCGAGTGGATATGATGTGAACGGATATAACGCAGAAGGGTACGATGCGAATGGATATGACGTGAACGGATACAACGCAGAGGGATACGATGCGAGTGGATATGACGTGAATGGATACAACGCAGAAGGGTACGATGTGAGTGGATATGACGTGAATGGATACAACGCAGATGGGTACGATGTGAGTGGATATAATGTAGACGGATATGATTCAAGTGGATTCGATGTGAATGGATACGACAAAGCAGGGAATCCAGCACCAACGGTAACAATGGACAGAAGTGGATTTTCACTTACACCACCAGCTGCAGCAGAACAAAAAAATTACGTGGTTACAGTAGAGTATTATGATACCTACGGTGATGTCTCAATACCTATTAAAACAAAAACATTTGAGACAAGTGAAAAGATTAGTACGGGAGAAAAGGTATATAACAACAATAGGGGGAGTGTTGCGATAGCAGGTAATAGTGAGTTTAGCTGGATGTATAAAGGAAGTGTAGTGTCATCCGGAACTAATGCAGATACTTTGCTTGGTGGCGTGACAAAAAACACAACGATAAAATTATATGCTTATATCGAACATGAGGTTACAGTGAATGTTAACGGAGACGAATCGTCATTTACTATTGAGCATGGAAAAAAATTAAAAAAAGCGGAAAATGCAGAGGCTGTAATGAAGGCTTCAGAGATGGCACCTAAGGATGGCATATATGAATTTTCTAATTGGGAACAGGGGAATGGAACTGAATGGACTAGCTACGCGGCCAAAAATATGAACGTTACGAAATCTATGACTTTAAAGGCGGTGTATAATAAGGAGCCTTCTATAGAGTTAGCGTATAAGGTTACTTCAAAGGAACTCGTAGAATTAGAGTATAATAGAAAGAAAATAAAAGTATCAGATATCTTGGAAATAAAAAATAGCACTTCAGGTAAAGCAGCAAAATTGAGTGGATTTGATATTACTTTTAGTAATGACGAAGGAAAAACTTATACATCGACTGATTTACAAAAAATCAAAAATCAAGGCACTAAAACAGTATATTATAAAATAAAAAAAGACGGGTATCTAGGGGCAATTAAAGGTGAAGTTGAGGTTACAATCAATTCCATTCAGA
>CAYIZP010000102.1:0-1732 GCA_964367905.1 uncultured Lachnospiraceae bacterium | reverse complement strand
ATTAGGGACGTCATTGGGGACGTAGTTTTTTGTCAAAAAACTACGTCCCCAATGAAAACATCCCTGTCCCTTTTAGTATTTTAAGTAGGTTACCCTATTCTGCAAGAAATCATCAATTCCGTACATTCCATCTTCTCCACCTAATCCACTTAATTTATGTCCATTGTGATAGATGTGGAAATATCCGGTCACTTCTGTATTGATAAAGATTGTTCCAACTTCTAACACTCTAGGCGCGAGGTTGATGGTTCTATAATTTTCAGTAAATAGGTATGCAGCCAACCCAAATTCACTTGCATTCGTATATTCAATTGCCTGATCAAAATCTTTTATCTTAATAATTGGAAGAACTGGACCAAAGATTTCATCTTGTGCAGCTGTCATATCGATCGTCACATCTGTTAATACAGTTGGCATATACCAATGACCTTTTTCATACGCTTCACCTTCAGGTCGTTTTCCACCATAGAGTAGATTCGCTCCTTCTTCTACGGTTTTCTTCACGATATTGTCGATTTTTTCCCAATCTGATTTGCATAGTTTTGCACCCATGAAAGTATCTTCAAGGAAAGGATCTCCAACTTTTATTTTCTTTACTCTCTCCAATACTGCTTGCGTAAATTTCTCAGCGACATCTTCTTGTACAAATACCATATCTGCACAAATACAAATCTGACCACAGTTCTTATATCTAGATAAAACAACTGCATCTGCAGCCTTTTCAATATCCGCGTCATTTAAAACAATGAAAGGTGCTTTGCCGCCTAATTCAAGAATTAATTTTGCGATGTTGTTTGCAGAAGCCCGGTAGATTGCTTGCCCCGCTCCAACACTTCCTGTTACAGAAACAAGTCTTGTTTTCTTGCTTTCAATCAGCCTTTGTCCTGACGCGATTCCACTACCAGTAATTAAATTAATTACACCTTTTGGGAATCCAACTTGATCCACTAATTTGAAAAATTCGGCTGTAGCAAGTGGTGTAAGTTCGTGTGGTTTTACAATTACAGTATTTCCTGTAATAAGGGCTGGGCCAATTTTACGGCCAACCAAAGCCAGTGGATAGTTCCAAGCACAAAGCGCAATACAAACTCCATAAGGGACTTTTTCAATGGTTGCTTTTTCAAATTGAATCATGCTCTCATAGATATCACCAGTCATCCTTTTTGCCGTTTCACAAGCTTCTTTTATATAAAGAATAGTATCGTCTACTTCTGCTAAGGCATCTTTGTAGGTTTTTCCTTGCTCCAAAGTCAAAATTTCCGCTAATCGTTCCTTAGACTCTTGGATTAGTTCGACCAACTTTATCAAATACACTTCTCTCTGTGCAAAGGATAACAAAGACCAATTTTTATATGCCTTTTCTGCACTCTCTAGTGCCAAATCCACTTCTTCGTTTGAAGCATCACTTACATAACCCACTATTTCTTCATTAGACGGGTTTTCAACCGCAAAAAACTTACCTTCTTTTTGCTTTACTACTTCTCCATTGATAAATAAATCGTATCTCATACTTGTGCGTCCTTTCCTTGAAAAACTCTATTTTTCTTATTGCGAACCATTCCTTATGGTTCTTACAATATGTACAATACTCCTTAGAGTATGCTCTAAGTCAAGAACTTTTTTCAAAAAGGGACAGGGATTATTTCATTGGGGACGGGGGTTTTTAACAAAAACCCCCGTCCCCAATGATCACTCTTCAAATTGTGAATTGTATAAGTCGGCATAAAAACCT
>CAYIZP010000101.1:0-1917 GCA_964367905.1 uncultured Lachnospiraceae bacterium | reverse complement strand
TTCGCGCTCTTACTTCCCTTGGCCTCAAAGAAGCTAAGGACAAAGTTGACGGCACTCCTTGCGCCATCAAAGAAGCCGTGTCCAAGGACGAAGCTGAAGAAGCCAAAAAGCAACTTACCGAAGCCGGTGCTGTTGTTGAAGTTAAATAAATTTCTTTGCAAAACAAAGAATACTAAAGTGGAGGGCCAAAAGCCCTCCCTTTTTTTTGATGGCAGTAAAAACAAAATGCAATACATAGCACCATGAAAGTCCATATAAATTTATACTTTTCAAGCCCTCCCTTGTTTGCTAAATTCATGATTAAAGGCAAACTCTCCACTAGCCTATCACATAAAAACGCGTAGTTACGCATGGGAGGCACATTGAGCACTGGCAAGACTACTTATCTTAACAAAAGCAATTCGCCTCTACGTTGCAGTGTTTTTGATAATGTCACCATACTTCCTCAAATATCTGTGGGGATAATCGGGGATAAGCCCTTAGCCCTGTATGCTTGCGGTGCTTTTTGTGATGGCAAAGCCCTGCCTCACGTTCATAGCCTTCCTGGTTTTGGTAGAGTTAACGCGCAGCTTCCTTATGTTAAAGCAGAACATATCATTGAAGAAGAAGTTATTTTTGGTGGTGAGTTTTTAGGCTATCAGGGCCAGTGGGGACATTTTCTTTTGGAAACTTTGCAAAGACTATGGTACGCACAGCACAAAGAATTGCCCATTGCATGGCTTGCACAAGAGCTAAGAAGTGGCGACTCCTCATTATTTTACTCCAGAAGACATGAAGAAGTTTTCCATAATTTAGGTATAACCAATGAGCATATTATCATTACCGAGCCCACTGTGTTTAGCAAAGTGCACTTTCCAGAACCAGGCTTGGGGATTTCTGGTTACGCACATCCTGAACATATACACTTTTTAGGATACCATGAAGGCACTGTCCGTAAAGGAAGACATGTATACTTTTCACGCTCACGCTTTGGACAATGCACCAATGAAGTAGAAATCGAAGAGATATTAAAAAAACATGGCTGGGAAATTGTTTATCCGGAAGATTTACAAGTTTCAGAGCAGCTTGATATCTTAACAACGGCCCATGTGTGCATGATGATTTCTGGCTCTGCCCAGCATTCATTGCTTTTAACAAAAGATTCAAAAACACGCTTCATTGTAATCCCTCGTATCCATAATAAAATATATGACGTCATAGCAAATTTTAAATCTGACGAGTACTTTATCTTCAACATACATAGGGAAATTCACACGCCAGAAGTTTCCGAAAATGAACATACATTCACTGTCGATATTGCATTTTTGCAGTTAATGCTTGAAAAAACAGCAAATTTCGTAGGTGATTTATCTGAGTTTCCTACTGTTTTTACAAAGCCACAAAAACTCACCGAACAAGACACTACTCTCCCAAGCTCTTACTATACAATTGATCACACCATAACGAAAGAAGAAGAATATTTTTATAACGCCATAATATCTTTTAAATGTAGACAATACGAAGAAGCCTATAGAGTGCTCATGCTTTTATACAAGACCAAAAGACTCGAGTTTCATATGTACGATCAATTTTTCGCTATAATTGAACAATATGATACAATACATGGCACAAAAACAGAACTTCCCTACGATAAAAATCAATTCTATCTTGAAAGAGGAAAACGAATTTGCTTGCAAAGAAAGATATCAAGCCATAATTCTACACAATAAAATATACCCTCTCCCTCTCTCTTGCCCCAGCTTGATGCGCAGTAAGCAATGCACAACACGATATATAGGGCTCGGCTTCCATGCGCACTCTTGTCATTCCAACCTACCTATTGTATAATAGGAAATTGCAAAAAAAATGCTTGCCATGACCTTTTTTTTTCACTATATTGCTCTTCTCAACGCATTGCACACAAAGGATGGTGCTTTC
>CAYIZP010000100.1:0-2089 GCA_964367905.1 uncultured Lachnospiraceae bacterium | reverse complement strand
TGCTCCTGTTACTAATACTACTTTACCTTCTAATGAAAAATTAGCCATTTTTTAATTCCTCCACTTTCATTTTATATATAGTTTTTTGTTTTATAAGTCATATTGTACACCTTTTAGTGTTCCATATCAATATGTTTTTTAAAATTATCCTAACAATTCTTATACTCTGTATTGATTCAATTTATCCCAGTCAAAGAATACACCCATTCCTGGCTCTTTACATACATCTACATAACCATTTGTAACCTTCATTGGGTCTACTGTGTACTTGTAGATTGGGAAACTATGGAACTCTACATAACCTCTGTTACTTAATGCTCCAAGCACATTTGCATGTAATTCTTGCATTCCGTGAGAGTGAACATCTACAGAATAACTCTTTGCAAGCTCCGCAACCTTCATGAATCCTGTGATACCACAAACATTCGAACAGTCACCAATTGGCTTATTCACTCTACCAATCTTCATCGCTAACTCATGCTCATAAATAGTATGTAGGTTCTCACCCATAGCAATTGGAATTGTTGTCGTTTGTCCAATTCTAGCATACCCTTCATAATCATCTGGATTTGTTGGTTCCTCCAACCATCCGATATTATACTCTTCCATCTTTTTAGCCATGCGAATTGCTTGTTCTACTGACCAAACCATATTCGCATCAACCATGAATAACTTGTCGTCTCCTATTAGCTTTCTACAAGCCTTAATTCTTGCGATATCCTCATCCTCGTTTTCCTTACCAAGTTTGATCTTAATCGCTGTATGGCCATCTTCCATCTGCTTCTCGATGTTCTCAAGTAATTCTTTTTCTGTAAACATCAAGTCGATTCCACCATAATATGTTCTCACCTTATCAACTCCAGCACCATACACATCTCTCAATGCTAGCCCCTTTGTCTTCAGATCAATATCCCAAAATGCGATATCAAGTGCCGAAATCGCGAAAGATGCAATTCCTCCCCTTGCTACATAATGAACACATTGATTCATAAAATCATTCATCAAATACGGTGTTGTGAACTCACGCCCGACCAATTGCGGTGCAATATCAAGTTCAATCATATTCGCTGTTGCTACTCCACCTTTTCCGCCGGTATATGTATAACCCACACCACTTCTACCGTCTTCCAATGTGATTGTCGCAGTAATTAACTCAAAGTTATCGTGCTTACCATGAAGCGCGTCTACCAAGTTGCCCTCAAGTGGCACTTTGAAATAGTCAACTTTTACTGCTTTAATCTTGTTCGACATACCTAATCTCCTTTCAAACTAATTTCCTCTATTGTATACTATTTTCAAAATTATTGCAATCGTTTTGTATACTTTTTCTTGTTATGTTATTTGTATATCAAACTTCAATCAGGGAATCCGCTCTCCAAAGCAGATTCCCTGATAGTGTATAAAAATTTAATTTTCTATGTATTTGTCAAATCCATTAATGACATTACTATATATTATTATTGCCCATATATCAGTAATTCGATTATTTTGCCCGAACGCACCAATAGCACACAACACAAAGATTATCGGAAGCAATGATAATCGCGATGATGCTTTTGGTCATATGACAGTAAATTTTAATGGTGAACGTTGTAACTGTGGGAACTATGGTTGTATAGAAAAATACAGTTCTATCCCCGCAACAGAAAATGCCTTCATAAAAAAATAAAACTAGGACACAAAACTATGATAAACAAAAGCATTAACGATATTACCTTCCACGATATCGCAAACGCTAGCAACCATGGTGATCCTCTCGCTTGTGATGTTTTAGTCAGTGCCGCTTCCGTCTTAAGTTGTGGTCTTACAAATTATATAAATTTAGTAAATCCGGACATGGTTATAATCTCAGGACGTGTCCCATCACTATCTAAAATCTTTATTGAAACTGTAATTAGCAACAGTCGCGCAAGACTTAGTCTTTATCCTCCAAATACAGATATACAGATTAAGTATATTGACTATTCTGTTCAAATCCCATCAATTTGCTCTGCAGTAACTTTTTTTGAGGAAATGATTAGTCTATAATAAAAATGTCAGGAAATCAGCTATCTAAAGCTAACCTCCTGACATTTTATATTATCTCGCC
>CAYIZP010000099.1:0-2175 GCA_964367905.1 uncultured Lachnospiraceae bacterium | reverse complement strand
ATTATCCAAAATAATCTGCAAACTATCCATAAATCCTCCATACTTATTATATAAAAAATCTTCCATACATTAATTTGTTTCAATTTCAATTCTAGTTTAGTATAACAGATATGATACTCCATTAAAACAATTCCTTTGGGCGCTATCCCAATAGCGTTCCAATATTTCTTCATAACAGAATGCAAATCCTCTTTTTCAAAAGTATCTCAAACTTGATGTCATCTATCAAATTCTCTCAATTTTCCAATGTCATCTATTTTTTCGCTATTTTTTGAGGGGCAAAAAATGCACCTTTTTTCGCCCGCAAACCCTTATAAACACTGGCTTCTAGACCAATGTCATCATTATCACACACTCAACATGAACGGTATTTGGGTACATTTCAATCCCCACAGCCTTTACAACTTGATACCCTCTTGCTTGTAGTGTGATCAAATCCCTTGCAAGGCTTGTCGGCTTACAACTAATATAGATTAATTTTCCCACACCAAAATCTATGATTTTACTCAAGGCTTTTGGATGTACGCCATCACGTGGCGGATCTAGTACAATCAAGTCTGGTGTCTCTTCTAGTTCGTCGATTACTTTGAGTACGTCCCCAGCATGGAAGTAACAATTCGATAACCCATTTAATTGAGCATTCACCTTTGCTGCTTCCACTGCCTCTTCCACAATTTCTACTCCCACTACTTTCTTTGCCACAGGTGCTAGCATTTGTGCAATTGTTCCTGTACCACTGTATAGGTCAAATATCGTCTTATCCTTCGTTTCACCCACATATTCTCTCGCGGTCTCGTATAGCACTTCTGCCCCTAGAGAATTTGTTTGAAAGAACGAGAATGGAGATATCTTGAATTTTAGTCCCAACAATTCCTCATAGAAGTAGCCTTGTCCATAAAGGATTTTTGTTCCATCATCTTTAACTACATCTGCCAAACTGTCATTTGTTGTATGTAGAATCCCAACAAGTTTGCCATCAAGTTCCAGATTTAATAAGACGTCCACCCATTCGCTTCCACGTAGGCTTCCTTGACTGCTCGTTACCAAATCAATCAAGATTTCATCTGTTTTCTTGCCTTTTCGCACAAGTAGGTGGCGTAAAAATCCCTCGTGTCTCATCTTATGATAGAATTTGTCTCCTGTTGATTGAAAATATTCTAGTGTCGCCTTCAAGATTTTTCGATAGTCTTCATCTACGATTTCACATTCCGTAACGGTTACAATATCGTGGAAGCTACCTTTTTTATGCATTCCTAGAGATAGAGGACCGTCTTTGAACTCATCTCCAAATGAAAATTCCATCTTATTACGATATTCTTTATGTATTGGGCTTGCTTTGATTTCTTCGTACTCATAATCCGTTCGAATCACTTCATCTAACAACTGTTTCACTTGGGACTTTTTCAGCTTTAACTGATCTTCATAAGAAAGATTTTGATAGGTACACCCACCACACATCCCAAAGTGAATACAACTCGGTTCTATCTCATTATCCGCCTTCTCAATTACTTCTAGAACTCTTCCTTGCGCCTTGTCTTTGCGCACTTTATTTACTGCAATTTGCAACCGTTGTCCACAAATTGCATTTTTTACTTCTATATGCTTTTCTTCATTCTCCACATGCACAATCGCTTTGTTCGGAAAATTAACCTTTGTAACTACACCTTCAATTATCTGTCCTTTTTTCATTTCTATAACTCCTATCATTTCCTACACATGAAAAGAAAGGCAGGGTTGCACCCTGCCCATACTTTTAATGACACTTTATAACTAACTCGTTAAATTAAACCTCATCTTCGCTATCAAAGAAATCCTCATCAAAATCTTCTTCGAAATCATCTTCAAAATCTTCTAAATAATCTGGTGTAAAAAAGCGATGTACTGCATATGCAATTGCTGCTACTGCCGCAATTGTTCCAATAATTGCTAATACCCAAATAATTGTAGTTTTCATCTTCTGCTCATCTTGTTTCTTTAATAAATTACTTATTTTTGATGTATTAATCATCTCTTCTAATTTGTCTTTGCTCATTCTTCTCATCCTTTCTAGGCTCTATTCCATTGGATTCTTCATTCTCTGGATACAGTATATCAGATTTTTTTTAATTTTGCAAACATTGCGAACATTTTCTTCACACCACATTCGTCGAAGTGAACCGTAACCTCATAATCTCT
>CAYIZP010000098.1:0-2182 GCA_964367905.1 uncultured Lachnospiraceae bacterium | reverse complement strand
TAGGATAAACGCATCAATTATCACTTGAAAAGAAGTTTTTCTTTTCAAGTGTCATTTTTTATGATATAATGTGTTACATAGTATGTAATACTTAGGAGGTGTATTATGGCAAATTATCCTGATTGGGTCTTAAAACATAAGAAAAAAGGCACATATGTGAACAAGGTAGGTGATAAGTATTATCTTTATGCTGCTCATTCAGAGCGTATTAAAGGCACAAACAAAGTCAGGCGTGTAAGTGACGGATACATCGGTCGAATTACAGAAAAAGACGGATTAATTCCTACGAAAGCAAAGCAAATCAAATCCCCTACTTCTTTTGAACTAGGAATCTCATTCGTTATTTCAAACTGTACAGAAGATCTTCTGTTCGGATTGCAAAGGTCTTTTCCGAGAAATGGAACCTTGGTATATGTATGCTCTGCTTTAAATCATATTTATGGGTGCTATTCCCAAGAACTTTTTGAGCACTCCTACTTACATCTTGTTTTTAACACCCTAACCATTCCAGAGTCTTTACCTGCGAATCAGCAAACAGCTGTGACTCGTGGTACTCGCATGATTCAGGATAAACTCCACACAATGTTTGGGGATGATTGGCAATGCTTACGAGTGCATTTGCAGAATGTACATCTACTATTGATTGAATCTCATTATTATTGTTGTGGGCTTTCCCCAACTGCTTTAACCTTATCAAACATTTATCACATTTCATGGAGGAACAACCTATGGCAAAAATAAATCACTTTATTGCAACTTATAAAGATTCGATAGAAGGACTTGATCTTTCTACCACTTCCTCTGCAACTCCTCCCAAGGTTGTGATCAGAAGATTCGTACGTGTATTAAAAGAAGTGGATGACACCAGAGTTCAAGGGATGACACAGTATCCCTTGGAAGAAATCATTTTAATTGCATTCTTAGCTGTTTTAGGAAACGCTTCTACTTGGGCTGAAATGGAATACTTCGGCAAGAGCAATCAACGATGGCTCAAAAAATTTTTAAAATTAAAAAACGGTACGCCTTCACACGATACATTCCGTCGCGTGTTTGCTCTCATTGATACGAACCAGCTTCAAGTAGCCACCGTTTCCTTTTTGATGCAAAATCTCGCTGCGATTAAGCGTTCTCTTGGCATAAAAGATACTGGATATACCCTGATTTGCGTGGATGGAAAAGAACAAAAAGGGACTGGTCGGAATTACTCGAATGAGGATAAAGTTAGTAATCTTCAGACATTACACATTTACAATGCTTCCGATGAAATCTGTCTCTATTCCTCTGCCATTGATGCGAAGACAAACGAGATTCCAGTTGCACAAGACATCCTAAAAACAATGAATTTAAAGGAATGTATTGTCACGTTTGATGCACTTCATGCTCAGCGAAATACAGTTTCTATTATAAAAGAACAAAAAGGTCACTACGTAGGGGGATTAAAGGGAAATCAAGAAACTTTACAAGAAGAGGCTCAAAACTACTTTGATGAAGAATGTAAAGCACACTATAAAGAAAAGGGAGATTTTTACCAAACAAAAGAAAAAGCTCATGGTAAGATTGAACAGCGTAGCTATTATCTTGCAAAAGCCTTCCAGAGTACAGAAGTTAAAAAATGGAAAGGGTTAAAAGGATTTGTATGTGTTGAAAAAACTGCTGAAGATATCAAAACGGGAAAAATCACTACCGAAACTCGCTATTACATTACTACACTTCTTGATGTTGAATTGTGCGCAGAAGCAATTCGAGGTCACTGGGGAATCGAGAACAAGCTGCATTGGCACCTTGATTACAGTTTTTCGGAAGATGATAATAGCACCATGGACAAAAAAGCATTTAATAACTATAGTTTAATCAACAAGATGGTTCTATCTCTTTGTAAAATCGCAAAACCCATTATGAAGGTTCCTAGCATACGAATCTTACGGAAATGTTTTGGTTGGAATTACCTCGATTCTATCACTCAATTACTAACTTGTTTTGATGAAGAAACAATAAAGAACGCTCTGCTTTTAGAGAAAAAATAATGATTCCAATCGAAGGGTTGGATTATTAGGTGACTTCTAACTTCTCATGCTATAAAAATAACAAAAACAAATCCCTCAATAATCATGGCTAAACTGCTTGGAAGCCTATTATTGAGGGGTTTGCTCTATTGTGAAATTAATTTGATGCGTTTATCCTA
>CAYIZP010000097.1:0-2722 GCA_964367905.1 uncultured Lachnospiraceae bacterium | reverse complement strand
TTGCGACATAGTTGTCAAACTGCCTGATAAACGGCTGCTTCCCTTTCAGCAAATCTTCATACCATAGATCAAACAGTTCCATCAAGAACTTCCCATACTGGTCAGGCAATAGCGCATATTCACTATTTCCATGTTCCTCGTTCAAGGGATCCAAACATGTGATGTATTGTTGGTACATCCACCCTCTTCTTCTATATTCTTCATAAATTTCTGTAATAGAATCTGCAACTTTTTTGTTCACCACCGTCAATATATTGTATTCCACCTTATGCTTATCAAAGAGCTTTGTCGTCTCAACCACACATGCATAGGTCGGTTGTCCACCCTTACTATGTCTGTAACAATCGTGAATCTCCTGGGTTCCATCAATGGAAATCCCTACCAAAAAGTTATTGTCATGTAAGAATTCACACCATTCTTCGTCGATTGCATATCCATTCGTCTGCAACGCATTGTGAATCTGTATATGATTCTTATTATATTGTTTCTGATACTCTAACACCTTCTTGAAGAAATCCAGCCCACGAAGTGTTGGCTCTCCACCTTGAAACGCATACGTCGCGCTTCCCTCTGCCGGAATCAGAGTCTTTCGTATCACATTCTTCAAGGTTGCCTCTGACATAAATCCAAAGGACTCCAACTCCCTCTTCTTCGCCTCATCACAATAAAAACAATAATCACATGTCATATTGCACATACTCGAGGCAGGCTTCATCAATACACTAATCGGTGGCATAATCCTCCACTCCTTTTTCTTATGTCTTATTTATCTAAATATGTTAAATAGATTCAATGCAATCAATCCAAGTAGTACAATCTGGAAAATCTTTGCATCAATCCTGTCATCTGTCTTCTTCTCAATCGCAGCACCAATCATCGCTCCCGACACACCCCCTAGACACATCAGCCCTAGCGTCACAACATCAAAGGTAGGCACACTATTTGTCACAATCGTAGTTCCCAAACTTGTCACTTGAGAGAACAGGATTATAAACAGAGAATTTTTCGCTGTCTCCTTCGTTCCCATAGAGAAGAAATACGATAGCACTGCTATATTAATCGGACCACCACCGACACCTAAGAACGAAGATACTGTCCCTAGAAGCAAACCAATAATCAAGCACACAACTGGATTCGCTAATTGTCTTGTTGTAATCTTCTTCTTGAATATTAGGTAGAGCAAAACCCCAAGGTTAACGATGAGCAGAAGAACCGATTGAACTCTCCCCACATCTCCTGGAAGCATATCGAAGATCTGCTTACCCAAAAATCCACCTACACTCGCTCCGATTGCCAGATAAACAGTAATCCCATAATTAATCTTAACTTCACTTTTCAATCCACGTATATAAGATGAAATCGCCATCGTCAGAACCGTACATCCCGACAGAAAACTAACCGTTTCCACCGAATACACATTAATCACATCCATAACAGGCTTTATAATAATTCCCCCACCTATTCCGCTAATTGCTCCAATCGTAGACGCAAATAGCGCCACAAGAAAACTTATTATCTCCATGAATTCTCCTCTTTCCTTTTCCCTCGTCGGTTTACCGCTTATAATTATACAACTTTTGCTTATAAAAATAAACAGCAAATTCATTGGGGATGCAATTGGGGACGTAGTTTTTCGTCAAAAAACTACGTCCCCAATTAGAAAATCCCTGTCCCTAATGCCCCCTCAACCACATCCATAGCCCGCTCCAATTCCTCATCTGTAATAATCAGCGGCGGTGCAAGTGTCAACACGCACTCCTGTGACACCTTGAAGCTAAGCCCATTCTCCAAGCATTGATACAGCACTCGATCTGCCAATTCACTGGCTTTCTGTTTCGTCTCCCTATCCTCTACTAATTCTATCCCCAGCAGTGCTCCCTTTAATCGGACATCGCCTATACATGTGAATTTTTCTTTCCACACATCCGTTCTCATTTTTAGATACTTTTCTATCTCAGTCACACGTTCCAATATTCCTTCGTTTTCGATATATTCAATCAAAGCCAGACCAACGGCTGCCCCCAAAGGACTCTTTTCATGTGTGTAGTGACCTAAGGATGTATCGGCGCAAACATTATACTCCTCTTTTGCGATAACAGCAGATATCGGATATAGACTTCCACCCAAGCCCTTACCAACTACTAAGATATCTGGCTCAACTCCGAAGTTCTCATGTGCGAACATCTTACCCGTTCTGCCGAATGCGGTTGGTATTTCATCAAAGATTAATGCAATGTCGTATTCATCACAGATCGCCCTCATTCGCTTATAATACTCGACGGTTGGAATCTGTACATCGGTACAACGAATTGGCTCTAATATGATGGCACCGATATCGCCCTCTGTCTTACAGATAAATTCCAAATAATCCAGGCACTTATAACCACAGTCTTTACAATCTCCAAAAATACAACGATAAGAATTGTATGGCATTATGTGCTCCGATCCCGCTAGCAACGGGCCTAAGTTTCCACGAAAATGTCCTGTTCCTCCTACAGAAACCGAACCCAATCCTGCCCCATGGAAGGAGTCCCACATGGAGATGGTCTTAAACCTTCCCTTTACGCGCCTTACCATCTGTAGGGCAACTCCAATGGATGCTGTCCCACTCGGTGTAAACAATACACGACGATTCCCTCCGCTGAGTTCACAGAGTTTTTTTGCCAATTTCGTCGCAGTCTGATTGGCAAATCTTCTCGGTGAGAAGGACAACTCTTCTAGC
>CAYIZP010000096.1:0-2724 GCA_964367905.1 uncultured Lachnospiraceae bacterium | reverse complement strand
TTGCGACATAGTTGTCAAACTGCCTGATAAACGGCTGCTTCCCTTTCAGCAAATCCTCGTACCAGAGGTCAAACAGTTCCATCAAGAACTTCCCATACTGTTCAGGCAATAAAGCATATTCACTATTGCCATGTTCCTCGTTCAACGGATCCAAGCACGTGATGTACTGCTGATACATCCAACCTCTCTTTTTATATTCTTGATAGATCTCCGTAATAGAAGCCGCAACCTTTTTATTCACGACTGTCAATATATTGTATTCCACCTTGTATTTATCAAACAACTCCGTCGTCTTTACAACCCGTTCATAGGTCGGCTTTCCACTCTTACTATGACGATAACAATCATGAATTTCCTGGGTCCCATCAATGGAAATTCCTACTAAGAAATTATTATCATGTAAAAATTCGCACCATTCTTCATCAATTGCATACCCATTCGTCTGCAACGCATTATGAATCTGTATATGATTCTTATTATATTGTTTCTGATATTCTAGCACCTTCTTGAAGAAATCCAACCCGCGAAGCGTCGGCTCTCCACCTTGAAACGCATACGTGGCACTTCCCTCTGCCGGAATCAGAGTCTTTCGTATCACATTCTTCAAAGTTGCCTCTGACATAAATCCAAAGGACTCCAACTCCCTCTTCTTCGCCTCGTCGCAGTAAAAACAATAGTCACACGTCATATTGCACATACTCGAGGCAGGTTTCATCAACACACTAATCGGCGGCATACACATCCACTCCCCTTATCTCACTCTATTATTTATCTAAAAATATTAAATAGATTCAATGCGATCAATCCAAGTAGTACAATCTGGAAAATCTTTGCATCAATCCTATCATCCGTCTTCTTCTCAATCGCAGCACCAATCATCGCTCCCGATACACCCCCTAGGCACATCAACCCGAGTGTCGCAACATCAAAAGCAGGTACACTATTGGTTACAATCGTAGTTCCCAGACTTGTCACTTGAGAGAACAGGATTATAAATAGCGAATTTTTCGCCGTCTCCTTCGTTCCCATAGAGAAGAAATACGATAGCACTGCTATATTAATCGGACCACCACCGACACCTAAGAACGAAGATACTGTCCCTAGAAGCAAACCAATAATCAAGCACACAACTGGATTCGCTAATTGTCTTGTTGTAATCTTCTTCTTGAATATTAGGTAGAGCAAAACCCCAAGGTTAACGATGAGCAGAAGAACCGATTGAACTCTCCCCACATCTCCTGGAAGCATATCGAAGATCTGCTTACCCAAAAATCCACCTACACTCGCTCCGATTGCCAGATAAACAGTAATCCCATAATTAATCTTAACTTCACTTTTCAATCCACGTATATAAGATGAAATCGCCATCGTCAGAACCGTACATCCCGACAGAAAACTAACCGTTTCCACCGAATACACATTAATCACATCCATAACAGGCTTTATAATAATTCCCCCACCTATTCCGCTAATTGCTCCAATCGTAGACGCAAATAGCGCCACAAGAAAACTTATTATCTCCATGAATTCTCCTCTTTCCTTTTCCCTCGTCGGTTTACCGCTTATAATTATACAACTTTTGCTTATAAAAATAAACAGCAAATTCATTGGGGATGCAATTGGGGACGTAGTTTTTCGTCAAAAAACTACGTCCCCAATTAGAAAATCCCTGTCCCTAATGCCCCCTCAACCACATCCATGGCTCTCTTTAATTCCTCATCTGTAATAATTAGTGGTGGCGCAAGTGTCAACACACACTCCTGTGACACCTTGAAGCTAAGCCCATTCTCCAAACATTGATACAGTACTCGATCTGCCAATTCATTGGCTTTTTGTTTCGTCTCCCTATCCTCTACTAGCTCTATCCCAAGCAATGCTCCTTGCAAGCGAACATCTCCTATACAAGTAAACTTTTCTTTCCACGCATCTGTTCTCATCTTCATATACTTCTCTATCTCTGCCACACGTTCCAATAATCCTTCGTTCTCGATATACTCAATCAAAGCCAGACCAACTGCTGCCCCCAAAGGACTTTTTTCATGGGTGTAATGGCCTAAGGATGTATCCGCGCAAACATTATATTCCTCTTTTGCAATAACAGCTGATATCGGATATAGGCTTCCACCCAAGCCCTTACCGACTACTAAGATATCTGGTTCAATTCCAAAGTTTTCATGAGCGAACATCTTCCCGGTTCTGCCGAATGCAGTTGGTATTTCATCAAAGATTAATGCAATGTCGTATTCATCACAAATCGCCCTCATTCGCTTATAATACTGAACAGTTGGAATCTGTACATCTGTACAACGAATTGGCTCTAGTATGATTGCTCCGATATCTCCTTCTGTCTTACAGATAAACTCGAGATAATCCAAACATTTATAACCACACTCTTTGCAATCTCCGAAGATGCATCGATACGAATTATATGGCATAATATGCTCTGCTCCAGCTAATAAGGGTCCTAGGTTCCCACGAAAATGCCCGGTTCCTCCTACTGAAACTGACCCAAATCCTGCCCCATGGAAGGAGTCCCACATAGAGATGGTCTTGAATCTCCCCTTTGCTCGTCTTACCATCTGAAGTGCAACTCCAATGGATGCCGTCCCACTCGGTGTAAACAATACCCGACGATTCCCTCCACTGAGTTCGCAGAGCTTTTTTGCCAGTTTCGTCGCAGTCTGATTGGCAAATCTTCTCGGTGAGAAGGACAACTCTTCTAGC
>CAYIZP010000095.1:1926-3007 GCA_964367905.1 uncultured Lachnospiraceae bacterium | reverse complement strand
GGTTTGAAAAAAATAATTGACAATTGTTTTTTTCGGTGTTATCATAAACTAGCAATTAGCGTGTAACTGGTCAAGCAGGCATTAACTAATAAAAAGATTTTCTTTTTGTTGAGTTGGTGCGTGCTTTTTTTGCGCTCCGACAAATTATAAAATTTTAGGAGGTAAAAGAAATGAAAGAAAAACTGTTTAGTGTATTACAAAGGGTAGGGCGTTCCTTTATGCTCCCTATCGCAATCTTGCCAGTGGCGGGATTATTTTTGGGGATAGGTGGATCCTTTACCAATGCCACTATGCTTGAGACGTATAATCTCACAGCATTAATTGGACCAGGAACGATGGTTTATTCCATACTGACAGTGATGTCAAAGTGTGGAGATGTAGTATTTGCAAATCTGCCCCTTATTTTTGCTGTTGGAGTTGCAATTGGTATGTCAAAGAAGGAAAAAGAAGTTGCTGCATTATCATCTGTAATTGCTTTCTTGATTATGCATACGGCGATAGGTGCATTAATTACAATCAACGATGCGGGTGCATATTTGATTGAAGGATCGATTACATCGGTAATGGGGATAGAATCATTACAGATGGGAGTTTTTGGCGGTATTATTGTGGGGCTAGGTGTAGCAGCATTACATAATCGCTTTTATAAGATTGAGTTACCTCAAGTCTTGTCATTCTTTGGTGGGACAAGATTTGTACCTATTGTTTCAGGCATTACGTATCTGGGAGTGGGGATTGCTTTATTCTACATCTGGCCAACGATTCAAGCTGGAATCTATTCGGTAGGAGAAGTTGTAAATAACAGCGGGTATGCAGGTACATTTGTATATGGTTTAATGGAGCGGTTATTAATTCCGTTTGGATTACATCATGTATTTTATCTACCGTTCTGGCAGACTGCTGTAGGTGGAACGCTTACAGTAGATGGTGCGCTGATTGAAGGTGCACAAAATATCTTTTTTGCACAACTTGCATCACCAAATACAGAAGTATTTGCAGTTTCAGCAACACGATTTATGTCAGGGAAGTTCCCATTAATGATCTTTGGACTACCAGGAGCAGCATTAGCCATGTATCACTG
>CAYIZP010000095.1:0-1826 GCA_964367905.1 uncultured Lachnospiraceae bacterium | reverse complement strand
GGTAGAGAAGATGAGAATGAGGAAACGAAGCTTTATACGAGAAAAGATGTAGAAGCACAGAAGAAAGCAAGTGGGGATGATAAAAATGCTAAAAACAATGAGGTCAACACACTCATCCTTTTAGGTCTCGGTGGAAAGGATAATCTATCTGATGTAGATTGTTGTGCAACAAGGCTTCGTGTCACAGTGAATGACTCAAGTTTAGTAAAAGAAAATTTACTCAAGCAATCAGGTGCGGCAGGAGTGATTGTCAAAGGGCAAGGAGTACAGGTGATTTATGGCCCACGAGTTAGCGTGATAAAGTCAGAATTTGAAGATTATCTAGGCTCACCTGATAGCGATAATGTATCTCTTGCTACGGATAGTGAAAAGGAAGATGGATTGGTGTTAAACGCAGCCTTGAAAGGTAGAGTAGCTCCATTATCTGAGACACCAGATGAGACATTTGCAGAAGAAATGATAGGACAAGGGATTGTATTTTTTCCGACAGAAGGAGAGTTGAGAGCACCATGTGATGCGAAAGTTAATATGGTATTTCCTTCTAAACATGCGATAGGTTTAGGGACAGAAGATGGAGTAGAGATTCTGATACATGTAGGAATCGATACAGTGAAGCTAGAGGGAGTTCCTTTTGATGTGAAAATTGTAGAAGGGCAAAGCGTGAAAAAGGGAGAACTTTTAATGAAATTTGATATCGAAACAATTTCTAAGAACGCTGTTAGCACTGCGACTCCTATGGTATTCACAAATCTTCCAGATGGAAAACAAATCACGGTGAAAACATTAGGAGAAGTAGGATTCGAAACGGAAATACTAACAATCTTATAAGAAAAATGAGGATAGTTGAATGAGAGTATTGAAAATATTAAATAATAATGCATTATTAGCTATGGATGAGAAGGAGCACGAATATGTCTTTCTCGGAAATGGTGTGGGATTTGCTAATAAGGTAGGGAAAGAATATAAAATCTCCGCAAATGATAAAAAATTTATACTCTCATCAACAGTTGATAGACGTAAAACAGTGGAGGAAATTATTGAAACGGTTTCGCCAGAGTTTATAGAAATAAGCGGGGAATCATTTCTGTAGCAGAAGAAAAATTTGATGAAGTCGATCCTAAGATTCTATTACCATTAGCAGATCATATTGCATTTGCACTAGAAAGAATAGAGAAAAAGATGGAGATTTCAAATCCCTTTACGAGAGAATTAGAACTCCTATTTCCCCAGGAATATGAAATAGGTAAGAGGGGAAGAGATATCATCAAAGAAAAGACAGGAATTGAAATAAATGCAGCAGAAATCTCATATATCACATTGCATATACATAGTGCAATTGCAGCATCTCATGTGAGTGTATCTATCCAAGTAGTGGAACTGATACAAAGTTTCATCAAAGAACTAAAAGATTTGTATGGAATAAAGATTGATGAAGGGGCATTTGCCTACAATCGTTTTGTGACACATGTACGTTATATGATGGCGAGGATAGCAGAACATGAAACAATCGATTTGGATATGAATGATTATGCAAAGAACAACTTCGGGTTTTCTTATGAAAAAGCAGAGATGTTGGTAGAGAAGCTTCAGGTTTTGCTAGATGCAGAGATACCGAGGGTGGAGAATGGTTATTTGGCATTGCATATTGAAAGAGTTATTCAAACGGCTATAGAAAATGAAGCGTAATTAGGAGTAAGATATATAAAGAGCTGGGCAAGACAGAATGCGGTACGCATGAAGTCTTGCCCGGCTCTTTATAGTAAATGAAGAATTAAAATGTGATTTGAATTTCTTTGATGAAATCACTTCTTCTAAATATTTGATCA
>CAYIZP010000094.1:0-3179 GCA_964367905.1 uncultured Lachnospiraceae bacterium | reverse complement strand
AAATTCATTAAGAAATGTCTCAGAAAGTGTCTTAAATCATGGTACCATTATACTATATGACACAAGTAATGTCAATTTTGTTAATCTTAAAATCATACAAGAAACTTTTCACGACATCGACGTAGAATTTATTCGAAGTCTCCTCGTCGTGGCATGCAATGAACATCATTATTTTATCAACGACTATTCTTTGATAAACCTTGTGTTACATATTACTATCTCTATTGACCGTATGAAAAACAATAATGTAACTTACCAAAATGAATTTTTGCTTCCTGAACTGAAGTCAAACGAGCTAAAATTAGCCCAAACTATCATAAAAGGTTTAGAAAAAAAATTTCATATTATCTACTCTGAAGGAGAAATATATGAATTGTCACTGCTAATTTTATCCCGTGCAACTACCATTGATTACAAAAACCTTAGCATTGATAATTTGGAGACCTACATTGGCAAGGATTGTTTTGACTTAGTGACAAATCTATTGTTTACAATTAATGATAATTATTACATTGATTTACGTGATCCAGATTTTTTTCTTCGCTTTGCACTACATATTCATAATTTACTAATTAGAAGCAAAAATAACTACCTTTCTAAAAATCCATTAGTAGAAGAGATCAAACGTTCCTATCCACTGGTCTATGACACCGCTGTCCTTTTGGCCTCGTTAATTACGAAACATGCAAATGTCCTAATAAATGATGATGAGATTGCTTATATTGCCATTCATATAGGAAGTGCACTTCAGGCACAGAAAACCTTGAGCACAAAACTTCCTACGGTATTGTATTGCCCCAACTATTATAATTTGAATAATGAGATTACTCAAAAAATAAGTGATACATTCCCAAGCGATATCCTAATCACCCATATAGTAACCGATGAATTCGAGTTCGATGCACTAACGTCCACTGACTTAATTATTGCAACCCTCCCAATTAATCGAGTACTTATAACACCCGTTATTTATATCTCTTTATTTATAAATGCACGTGACATCAATAATATCAGAGAAAAAATAAAAGAATTAAAAATAAAAAAGAAGCAGCGTAAATTTAGAAATAATTTAACAACCCTGATAAAGCCTGAATTATTTGAGATTTCAAACCAACCAGCCACCATGAGTGATTGCCTTGAATACCTATCCTCTAAGCTAAAAACTTTACAATATGTGAACGAAAACTTTATTCATGAGGTTATGGAACGTGAGAATATGTCTAGTACAAGTTTTTCTCAATTTGCAATTCCGCACTCAATGCATATGAATGCGTACAAAACAGGAATTTGTGTACTCACATCGCATAAACCTATTCCTTGGGGTGCAAACCAAGTTAACCTGGTCTTACTATTATGTTTCAACAAGTCAGACCGTGCTCTTTTTAATGAAATCTTCGAACCTATTACAATGATACTAACAGAAGCCGATCATACCAATCGCTTAATTGATTGTACTGACTATGAATCTTTTATTGATTTGATGGTGGACTTGTATATGGAACCAAATCCACTTCTATAATGATTTGGGAAGCAAATAATAAAAGTGACTCTGGAATCAATTTAAGCTGATTTTATAAAAATTATAATTTGACAAAAATATCGTTTTATGATAATATCAAGGCTCACTCGGAGGGTGTGTTATATCGTATAACTCGCTGGATAAGATGATGTGCATAGGCACAATTCTTATCCAGCTTTTTTTGGAGGAAATTATGGATTTAATCAAAGGAAATATTAAGAAAACATATCTCAAATACTTAGTCGCATCATTTGGTGGAGCAATTCTTCCATCTGTATATGGACTGGTCGATATGATTGTCGTAGGACAGTATCATGGTCCAGAGGGTTCAGCTACAATGGCTATTATCGCCCCTATCTGGAATGTTATCTTTGGATGTGGTCTGCTCACGGGAATTGGTGCATCGATCCTATTCAATATCCAAAAAAATTTAGAAAACAGTGATCGAACAAAGGCAAATGGCTACTTTACAGTAGGTGTGCTCCTCACTACTGTCATATCACTGATTTTATGGATATCGCTAATTATATTTGAAAATCAAATCTTATTTGCACTAGGCGCAGATGAAATCTTGCTTCCCTATGCAAATAGATATTTGACACCTGTAAAATTCACAGTTCCTGCGTTTTTATTTATGCAATTTATGGCTGGATTTCTAAGAAATGACGGTAACCCAACCTTGTCTACAAAAGCCGTTATGGTGGGCGGACTTTTTAATATCATCGGAGATATCTTCTTCGTCTTTACACTCGATATGGGAATCGGCGGAGCTGGCCTAGCCACCTGCCTCGGAGCAGTTCTTTCTCTCAGTGTAATGCTTCTGCATTTTAGAAGTTCTAAGAATACATTGAAGTTAGTTCCACCGAGAAAGATATGTAAGAAAGCAAGGCAAATCACAACACTGGGATTCTCTACCGCATTTGTGGATGCTGCAACTGGAATCCTTACCATGCTATTTAATATTCAAATCATGAAATATTTAGGCACTGACGCCCTTGCAGTATATGGAATAATTGTAAACATCTCCATCTTTGTTCAGTGCTGTGCATATGGTGTAGGACAAGCAGCCCAACCGATTTTATCTGCTAATTATAGTACAAATCAGACAAAACGAATCAAACAGTTGTTTCGGTACAATATTATTACCGTTGCAATCATCAGCATAGTTTGGGTAATTCTCACTATCCTGCTTCCATCGGAATTCGTCTATGCATTTATGACCCCGACAGCAGAAGTTTTGAAGATTGCACCAGAAATAATTAGAATATATTGTGCCTCCTTCTTGCTACTACCTTTCAATATTTATGCAACTTATTATTTTCAATCAACGATGAAGCCTCACATTGCATTTATCATTTCAGTTGCAAGAGGATTATTGATTAGTGGTGGACTAATTCTCGCATTGCCCTTGCTCTTCACAGGGAGCAGTATCTGGCTTGCAATGCCAATTACAGAATTGATGATTTTTACTTTTATTCTATGTGTTATGAAACGAAAAAAAATTTAATGTCCTATTTGTTTTTATTGTTTACACAAATAAGACAGAGTGCTACAATAGGGACAGGGATTTTTTCGTTGGGGACGGGGGTTTTTGTCAAAAACCCCCGTCCCCAACGAACAACAAAGGAGGCTTTATGAAACTAAGCATTGAAAACATCAA
>CAYIZP010000093.1:0-3621 GCA_964367905.1 uncultured Lachnospiraceae bacterium | reverse complement strand
ATAGTAAATTGGAGAATGGAACATGAAGAAAAACAACAAAAAACTAGCCTTTTACCTTGCGCGATATTCTGTAATTGTGTTAGTAATTCTAAATCTATGCATCGCACTCATTACAGGTTTTTTTACCCAAAGTGCACTGAATTCGAAACAAGAGGAATATTTTACTTCTATACAGAAGAGTTCAAACAGTCAAATTGAATTATATCTAGATCAATATGTACATTTAGTAGAGCTTATGGCAATCGATGAGGAAGTGTCTGCAGATGTTGCTAGCAGTTCAAAATTCTCTCCTTTCTCCGAAAAGGATTCTTTCGATAATATAGTGAAAGAAATCAATGAGACAATGGCAAGCCACGATTCTATCCTCAACTTAGCTATCGGAGTCAACGCAGAAGATACTGCCTACCTACAATCTGGTGAAAGTGTAGGGGGCGACTATTCCCTCAAGGAAAGTAGCATCTATGACTCAGTGGAGCAAAACCAAACCGTCATCACGCAACCTTATGTCGATGCAGTTTCTGGACAAATCTGCGTCTCTATCACTACACCGATTCACGATGCCTCTGGTACGGCAGTAGGACTGGCTGTAATTGACTTGAGTCTAGACGGTTTATCAACTATGATCGCAGAATATTCATTTAATGAAACAGGACAGGTTATGCTACTCTCACAAGATGGTATGATTATTGCACATCCAGATATGTCAGTCGTTGGAATGAATATCGTGGAACTCGGACTAGATGGTGACGATTTAGAATCCGCTTTTGCAAATAGTAGTTTTTCCACAGTGAGTTTTACGTTAGACTCCGTGAGTTCTGTCGGTAGTGTTCAGCAATTGAGCTCTGGTTGGTTTACCTTGGTCAGTATGTCGAGCAGCGAGTACATGGCAGATAGCAATACTACCATGATTGTTCTCGTTAGCACACTACTAGTAGGGGTAATTATTGTAGCCATCTTACTTCAACTATATATTAGGAAAAAACTTGCACCAATCAGTACGGTAAATGAGGGACTACTAGAGATTAGTAAAGGAAACCTCTCAAACCAAGAGATTCAAATGCAAGGAAGTTACGAAATTGCAGAGATGCTATCCTCCATGCAATCTAGTGTTCACACACTGTCTAGCTACATATCAGATATCGACAAGGTTATGATTGAGTTCTCCAAAGGGAATCTCTCTGCAACTATTGACACAGAATTTATTGGGGATTTTTCATCCATCCGGACATCGATCGAGTCCTTCCGAAATAAATTGATTCGTACACTTGAAGAAATTTCTTCTACCACGAATTATGTATTTCAAACCGCAGATCAGGCGGCAGCCAGTGCACACGCCCTTGCAAGCGGAAGCAGTGAACAGAGCAGTACTATTGATCAATTATCACAGATTACAAGCGAGATGACAAAACTGATAGAAAATAACTCAAGACATGCACAGGAAACTTATCAGCACTTCAACAATTCGAATCACTCCCTCGATGAATGTAGTGCACAGATGGAAGATTTAAAAACAGCAATGTCAGACATCAACAGCAAGTCTTCTGAGATTAAGGGAATTGTAAAAACCATTGAAGACATCTCCTTCCAGACAAATATCTTATCCCTAAATGCTGCCGTAGAGGCTGCAAGAGCTGGGGCTTCAGGAAAAGGATTTGCTGTTGTTGCAGACGAAGTTCGTAACCTAGCCTCCAAGAGTTCAGAAGCATCTCTTGCGATTTCTGCCTTGATACAGTCCACATTGGACTCTGTAAAAAAAGGAATTCATGCTACAGAACAGACTTCGAATGCATTGACAGATGTTGTAGTTTCTTCTAAAACCTCTTCCGATATGGTAACAGAGATTTATGAAGCTTCTAGTTCACAAATGGAATTGGTTTCATCTGTAAACACTAGCATCCAACAGGTAGCAGAGGTAATCAACAACAATGCAGCCTGCTCCGAAGAGTCCGCTTCTTCTAGCCGATATCTGACAGACCAAGCAAACTCTCTAAAAGACTTAGTAGAGCAATTCAAACTATAGTATAGAGCGAATACAAATGACCAAGACTCTTCTACCTGAAAAGTCTTGGTCATAACTCTGTTAATAAACTACATTTTTTCTTCATTGTCTTTTGTTTCTCTTTACCCTGTCACTAACTCTCAAGTCCGCTACAGTACATCGCATTTCTCTGGGTATCTATCAAACCACTTCACAGCATAACTACAAACTAATATTGCATTCTTTCTGTCTTTCTTGCATTTCTCATAAAAAAGTTCCATTAACTTTCCACCAACCCCTTGCCCTCGCAGTGAATCTGAGACATGGATTCTATATAATTCATACGCGTGTCCTACAACTTGAAACGCGGCATATGCAATTCTTCTCCCATTATGGTCTTCAATAACAATTTCACTCTGTGTTTCTTTTACCTGGTATAAGCTGTTCATAGATTTCTCCTCCTTTCTTCCTTATTTTGTTCTTGCGATGATAACGCATGCCCACATACAATTTTCTCTGATGTGGGCACTTTACTTGATTTATTAAACGGCTGCAACGATCAATTTATCAACGTTCTCTCTTGTCCCCTACAGCACGATTCTCGCAAACATTTATAAATAGCATACTATTTAATCTATTTATACTTTATTTTCGTTAATATGTCAATATTTATATTGATTTTTAGTTAAGTTTTTATTAAAAACTCTATTTTTTCAACTTCATCTCTTCATTAATATAGTTTTCACACTTTTATCCATCTACACACTTCCAATCGTTGGCAGAATAAGCTTCACTTCCGTTCCAGTTCCAATAGCCGAATGAACCGATAAACCATACGCTCTCCCAAACATAGACACTACACGTTTTTGTATATTTAACAATGCAATATGATTCAATCCCGCATCGTCCACCGCCTGACTAGGTGCATGTTTCAGATTTTCTCGCAAAACAGATAATTGGGACAAAGTCATACCAGCGCCATTGTCAATGATAGAAAAGACCAAATTATTTCCATCAATATAAGCCTTGATTGTGAGCTCCCCTTGTTTATCGCTGACAAATCCATAAACTATTGCATTCTCCACAATCGGTTGCAACAGCATCCTAGGCAAGAGTTCGTCGTAAATGTCATCAGCAATATCATATACTGTCACAAATCGGTCTGGATACCGTATGTGCATAATCTGCAGGTATTTTTCCAAGACAAAAATCTCATCCATACAAGGGATCATATCTTCCGCATCATTTGCATATCGAAGAATAAAAGCAAGTCCATCACACATCTCACGTGATTTTTCATGCTCTCCTAATTCATATAGTCGCTTTATTACATTGATAGTATTGACTGTAAAATGTGCACTAATTTGTTTTTTGAGAGAAATCATCACTGTCTTCTGGGTTTCTAGCTCTGCTCTTTGCATATGCGCTTGCATCTCTAACAATTGACTATTATTTTCTTCAATATTCACAAGCATTCCATTAACTTGATCTACTAGTTTATCAAATTCAGGTTGTCCAGTGTAATCAAGTTTCTGTGTAATTGACCCCACCTTAGCTACATTATCTATTAAGGAAAACATCGGTTCAAAAAAAGTCTTTTGTAGAAACTGATACACATAGAGAATAATTCCGATTAATATAAC
>CAYIZP010000092.1:0-3784 GCA_964367905.1 uncultured Lachnospiraceae bacterium | reverse complement strand
CACCAAAATCATCATGATTAGGGACAGGGCATGACACAAGGGCGACAAGTATCTCATACTTGTCGCCCGCGATGTTTACATCTACAAGTTATTCCAACCCAATATATCTCTTAATACTATCTATAATTTCTCTAGCATTCCCTAACTGTTCTATCGCTTCATCACACGAAGCGATGTAAAAATCATCATAATCACTTTTTTCTCTTATCTGTTGCAATTTCGATATTTTTCTTCCATAATCTTTACTCAATAATTCTGCTGCAATATAATGCTGATTAAAATATGCAACTACATCCTTATGCCTTTTAAAATCAACTCCTTGTAACGCCAGTACTGCCTTGATTGCATAGAACACCGCATAATAGGACCGATTAATAGAATCCTTATAATGCTTGCCTTGACAACATTCACTCGCAACTAAATATGTTTCTTCTGCGTTATCCATTCTATATTTAGACAGTATCTCTTTCCTCTCATCCTGCAAGCACAATTCCCTCTCTTTCAATATTATCATAATATGGCAATGCACCAAGCCAATAATTGAATTGTTCTATATTTTTTATATGCATACTAATCATTAGTCCATCTGACATTTCATATTCAAAAGCAATATCATAAATCCGATCTTCAATGGATTTAATGGCAATATCTTCCAATGATGTCAAAATCATAATATCTATATCTGATTGAGGCTGAAAATCACCTCTTGCATAGGAACCATACAGAATGATTTTCTCTACTGATTCACCCATTACCTCCACTATATCTTTTGTAAGATTTTGTAATAATTTTTTTTTCTCATCCATACAATATACGCCTCCTAACCTAACTATATTATACAAAAATGCAGGGCATGACACAAGGGCAATAAACAAATAATTCCAATCATTTGAAAATGTTAATTTTTATTGCTATAATAAAAATTATTCAAATTATAAGAAGGAGATTTGACATGCTTTGTTTTAAAAACCTAAATACTATAAAAAAAAGAAAGAGCCGAAAACGGCCTACGAAAAAAATTTCACCCCAAACGATACACACTAATATTTCCCGTAAAAAGACAATAAAAAATGAAAGAACAAAACAAAATACAATCACTATCATTGAGTATGTTCGCACCCAGATGAAAACATTTGCTGAGCATCCTTTTAATGAAATTGATAGTTTAATCTTTGCTCAACTCAGCTATGTCAATTTAGATAGAGTAGCTCCTTTTTTATCAGAAGATAAGCCTTGGGTTCCTCTATCTGCAATGTATAAAGCGGAGGAGTTTGATGCACTTGTGAAACTCACCTTTAATCCCGATTGGAATACACCTCTCATTGCAGCCCTTTGTGCCAGTCCACGTTACCGTGATGTGCTGATGAATTATTTTGTCGATAAATATGATAGGGAAACAGAAGAACAGTTTTCTGCTATCGCATTCCAATTGCCAACAGGAGAAGTTTTGGTTACCTATAGAGGTACCGATGCAACCATGATTGGCTGGAAAGAAGATTTGAATATGATGTTCCAATCTCCTGTGCCAAGTCAACTGTCTGCCTCAGCATATCTAGAGGAAATCGCCACAAAAACAGAGGGCTCACTCTACATTGCCGGACACTCAAAAGGCGGGAACCTTGCCGTATATAGTGCAATGCATGCAGACAATGATATTCTTGATAGAATCATTTCTGTATATGATTTGGATGGACCAGGATTCCCTGGTGATTCCATTCAAATGAAAAACTACAAATTAGTAGAAGCGAAAATTGTGAAGATTATTCCTGAAGGCTCCATGGTCGGAATCATCTTCGATAGTATTGGTGACGTCAAAATTGTAAAAAGTACAATGCATAGCATCATGCAACACTTTCCATTTACATGGAAGATTTCTGGAGAAAAATTCGCCTATACCGATAAGCTTTCTCTCAATGCTAGAAATCTAGATAAGACATTGAATACATGGGTAAATGAGCTAGATTTTGAGCAAAGAAAAATGCTCGTAGAAACCATTCATTCTATCGTAGAAGCTACAAAAGCTGAGCATATGCAGGACTTCGCCTACTATGCCTTGAGAGAAAGAGACGCTATACTTAACCTATTAAAAGATATGGATGAGCAGACCTCCGATTGTCTCAAAGAAATTCTTAGACGATTTATTAAGATGTCAATCAAAACTCCATTTTCACGAAGTGATATCGCAAAAAAAGAATTTGAGGTCTTTGGATTAAACGAATAATTTTCTTGACATCTGATTTTGATTGTGATACAGTTATCACAATTCAATATGGTAAACCGTTGAAGTGGAGATAAAAATAAGAAATGTGCTTTCAGAGAGTCGGGGTAGGTGTGAGCCCGATAGTAACAACTTATTAAATGGACCACTGAGGGCATAGTCAAAGGGAGTAATCCTGAGTATTCTATGACGTGTTGGCTTACGTAAGTAGTCGGAAATATAATGTATTTCGCAAAGTGTGTGGTTTTCTCACAAAACAAGGTGGTACCGCGGGTAGTGTAATCTCTCGTCCTTGACAGTTTTACTGTCAGGGACTTTTTTTATGTAACTAGGAAACTATATTTCCATTACACAAAATGCTCCATGAAAAACACTCAGTACACAAAACATAGGAGGTATTAAGTTTATGAATTATTATCCAAGCATGGATCAAGTCAAGGAATTACTTCATTCGGATGACTACAAGTCCATCCCAATTACTCTAACAACTGAACAAACCCTAGAGACATTAGACATCTACAAGAAGCTAAAAAACATCAGTAAGAATGTATTTATCTTAGAATCTTGTGAGGATCAGAAGGCATTCGGAAGATATAGCTTTCTCGGATATGATCCCATTCTTGAAATCACAGCCAAGGATGAGCGAATCAAGATTAATACTGGAATCACTCTTGAGATAAAGGATCGTACGCCTCATAAGTATATTCGTCAGATTCTTGCCGAAAACAAGGCACCAAAACTTGCAACTCTGCCACCATTTACCGGAGGACTAGTTGGCTATTTCTCTTATGACTTTATCAAATTCAGCGTTCCAAAGTTAAACCTAGACGCCGCAGATTATGAGAATTTCAATGATGTGGACCTAATGCTTTTTGACAAAGTGATTGCCATTGACCATCTTGAGAAGAAAATTATATTAATTGTAAACATCAAAACAGAGGAAGTTGACTCTAATTATAATAAGGCACTTCTGGAATTAAAAAACATGGGAAATTTGTTATTAAACGGAATTCCAGCAATAGAGGAAAAAGGGAAATTATTATCGGATTTCGAAGCAACTTTCAGCAAAGATGAGTTTTGTAAGATGGTGGAAAAAGCCAAGAACTATATCTTTGAGGGTGATATTTTTCAAGTGGTGCTCTCCAATCGACTCTCTGCTGATTATGAAGGTAGTTTGATTGATGTTTATGAAAAGCTGCGGGAACGAAATCCTTCTCCATATATGTTCTATTTCTCAAGCAAAGATATTGAAATGGCTGGTGCCTCTCCTGAAACCTTAGTGAAGGTTCTAGACAGTAAAGTGATGACCTATCCCTTAGCAGGTACAAAGCCACGGGGAAAGACAGATGCCGAAGACCTAGAACTAGAGAGACTCTTACTCGCCGATGAAAAGGAATGTGCGGAACACAACATGCTAGTAGACTTAGGGCGAAATGATATTGGTAAAATCAGTCAATTCGGTTCAGTCAAGGTGGAAGACTATATGAAGATTCTTCGATTCTCCCATGTTATGCACATCGGTTCTACGGTCACTGGCATGGTGAATGAGGATAATGATGCCATCGA
>CAYIZP010000091.1:0-4509 GCA_964367905.1 uncultured Lachnospiraceae bacterium | reverse complement strand
CAATTAAGGAAATCTTTATTTGCTCAAATTTCAATCCTACGTTATAATAGAGAAGATTATGAAGAAAAGAGGTAGTTATTGAATATGGAAAAAGACACTACAAATTCAGAGGTAGAAGTAATAGATAGCAACGACGATAACAATGAGGATGGGTATGAGAAAATCTGTAGTCTCTGCAATCGTCCTGAGAGCATAGCAGGCAAGATGACCGACATGCCGAATAACATGTCCATCTGTTCAGACTGTATGAAAAAAAGTTGGGAGATGATGCAACAGTCAAACTTTGACATCAACCAGATTCTATCAAATCCTAATATCCAGTTTTTAAACCTAAGTGATATCAATAATGCAACACCTAAGAAACAAAAAATCAAGAAAAAGAAACCAGAGGAGAAGAAGGAGCCAATTCTAAACATCAACGATATTCCTGCGCCCCATATCATCAAAGGAAAACTAGATGACTTCGTAGTCGGCCAAGAATACGCAAAGAAAGTCATCTCCGTAGCTGTGTACAACCACTACAAACGTGTGGCGACCGACACCATGGATGATATCGAAATCGAAAAATCCAATATGCTAATGATTGGACCGTCTGGCTGTGGTAAGACCTACTTAGTTAAGACGCTTGCAAGACTGCTTGATGTTCCACTCGCAATCACTGACGCCACAGCATTGACAGAGGCAGGCTATATCGGAGACGATATCGAAAGTGTAGTATCAAAACTACTAGCTGCAGCAGATAACGATGTAGACAAGGCAGAGCAAGGCATTATCTTCATCGATGAAATTGATAAAATTGCAAAAAAACAAAACTCCACCCAACGCGATGTCAGTGGAGAATCTGTACAACAAGGAATGCTCAAACTCCTGGAGGGAAGTGATGTGGAAGTTCCAGTTGGATCCAATAGCAAGAACGCCATGGTTCCACTTACTACAATCAACACACGCAACATCCTATTCATCTGTGGTGGAGCCTTTCCTGACCTAGAGACCATCATCAAAGAACGTCTCTCCAAGGCAACATCCATCGGATTCAATTCCGAATTGAAGGATAAATATGACAAAGACGAAGACATCCTAACAAAAGTAGAAATCGAAGACCTAAGAAAATTCGGTATGATTCCAGAATTCATTGGTCGTCTACCAGTCATCTACACGCTAAAAGGATTGTCGAAAGAAATGCTGGTGAAGATTCTAAAAGAACCGAAAAATGCGATTCTAAAACAATACCAGAAGTTGTTAGAATTGGATGAAGTTCAGTTAATTTTTGACGAAGAAGCCTTAGAGGCAATTGCAGAAAAAGCTGCCAAAAAGGCTATCGGCGCAAGAGCTCTTCGTTCTATCATCGAAGAATTCATGCTCGATATCATGTATGAAATACCAAAAGACGATTCCATCGGAACCGTCACAATCACAAAAGACTACATAGAAGGAACTGGGGGACCAGTCATCACTTTAAGAGGGTAATCATTGGGGATGGGGGAAAATGGCATTTTCCCCCATCCCCATCGCTCACCGTCCCCAACGGTCAACAAATTCTCGTTCGGTTATAATCTCCACCCCTAATTCCTTCGCTTTTTTATTCTTAGAAGAATTTGATGCGCTATCATTATTGATCAGATAGTTTGTCTTGCTCGTAACACTTCCTGTCACCTTCCCACCGCGTTTCTCAATCAATTCCTTGATTTCATTGCGGTTCTTGAATATCTCTACACTTCCTGTTACTACGAAGTTCAAGCCTTGAAGCACTTGCTCTTCACTCTCTTCTTCAATGAGTGTCAATTCACCCAATAGTCGCTGAAATAATTCACAATGTTCTTCTGAAGAAAAGTATGCAACAAATGTCTCTGCAATTACATCCCCTACTCCATCGATTTCACTAAGTCCTTCCTTCGTCGCATGTATGATTTTCTCTATATCATGACCAAATGCCTTGCAGATCATCTTCGCATTTGCTAGGCCAACATTGGCAATTCCTAGACTATAAATCACTTTATGCAGCTGTGTTTCTCTTGCCTTTTCTACACTTTGACATAGGTTCTCGTAAGATTTCACACCAAACCCTTCCATAGTTTTTATCTCTTCTTCGTAGCGATCCAGATGAAAAAGATCCACGAAATTTTTGATATATCCAGCAACTACAAATTTCTCTAAGGTAGCCTCTGATAGCCCCTCGATGTTCAGCGCATTTCTTCCCACCATAAGAACCAGTGATTTAATCTTCTTTGCTTGGCAATCTGGATTCAGACATTTCAACACCTTAGCACTGGCTTCTTGCACAATAGAAGTTTCTTGTCCGCAAACTGGACATTCCTTGATAATCTCTAGATGATTACTTCGTGTCAAGTTTTGGTCGATTTGTGGAATGATCATATTGGCTTTATACACTGTAATCGTATCTCCGATTCCTAGTTCCAACTCCTCAACCACACTAATATTGTGTACACTTGCACGACTTACTGTAGTGCCCTCTAATTCTATAGGTTCGAAGATTGCAACTGGATTGATTAATCCAGTTCTAGATGGACTCCACTCAATCTCTAGCAACTTGGTCTCCTTGCACTCATCTTCCCATTTAAACGCAAAAGAATCTCTCGGGAATTTCGCTGTTGTCCCAAGGGATATCCCATATTGAATATCGTCATATGCCAAAACCAATCCGTCCGACGGATAGGGATTCTCTGAAACCTTCTTCGCAAACCATACCACATCTTCCTCGATAGATTCTGCATTTGTTGTCCGATATTCTACCGTCTCAAATCCTTGCTCCTTCAGCCATAGCATTTGTCGTTCCCTTGACTCCAGCATGCCTGCTTCTCCACATTCTACCAGTTGAAAAGCGAAAAATCTTACGTTTCTCTTCGCTGTAATCTCATTATTTAACTGGCGTACCGATCCACTACATAGATTTCTAGGATTCTTATACTTGGCATCTATATCTTCAATTTCTTCATTGATCTTCTCAAAATCCTCATATCCGATGACAGCCTCCCCTCTTAAGATAAGTCTTCCCTTGTAGGCAATTGTTAGAGGAAGGTTCCTAAATACTTTCGCATTATTCGTAATCACCTCTCCTACTTCTCCATTGCCACGGGTAACCGCCTTCTCCAAGCCTCCATTTTCATAGGTAAGGACGATGGTGAGACCATCTAGCTTCCATGATATCGTAGCATCTTGCTGTCCTAGAAATTCCTTTAATCTAGGAACTTCTTTCGTCTTGTCTAGAGAGAGCATCGGCGAACCATGTTGCTCCTTCGGCAGGGAGCTAAGCACTTCATATCCTACATTAATAGTAGGGCTATTGGACATGACAATCCCTAGCTTCTCCTCTAGCATGGTCAATTCGTCATATAACCCGTCATACTCCTTGTTGGTCATAATCTCCTTTGACTCTTGATAATATGCCTTCCCAGCTTTGTTCAAGAGAACAATCAACTTTTCCATTCTCTCCTTATTTATCTGTTGCTCATTTCTAATACCTTGCATCTTCCTCATGCTAATGCACTCTCCCATTCTTTTTCTCGAAAACCAGTCCTTACAAATGTATCACCGATTAACAGCGGTCTCTTGACCAACATTCCGTCCGTTGCTAGCAATTCAAACTGCTCATCATCAGACATATTTGGCAGCTTATCTTTCAATTCCAATTCTCTATACTTCATGCCACTTGTATTGAAAAATCTCTTAATTGGCAAGCCACTCAACTTCACCCAATCTTTCAATTCATCCGCAGTTGGATTATGCTCTACTATATGTCGTGCTTCGTATTGCACTCCATTTACATCTAACCACTTCTTCGCTTTTTGACACGTACTGCACTTTGGATATTCTATAAATAACATACTCTTTATTCTCCTTTTCTCACTAATAACCTGTATTGATTTTACATCCCTTCTCCCTCAAGGTCAACCAATTCACAAATAATAAAGGATTTAGTGTAAAATTGCACATTGACACAACAATGCGACTATACTATAATACACTTAACAAGAGAACCGATGACTAGCTACGACCTAGTCACTTCGGGGTGTTAATCTAAAATAGACGTTAACCGGTGAAGTTAGGACGTCTATTTTTTATCGTGTAAATTGCAAACAAGAGTGATTATTGTTACTAACATAATAATGAAAGTAAATAAGTCATCATATGTAACGAACATAGGCACCAGCTCCTTTCTTAACGAAAGCGGCTAGGCAATAACGTCCCATCGGTTCCCTGGGTAAACATACTATGGTATTTTCAATGTACTGTTTTAAAAGTTACTGGGAATAAAAGATAGATATAAGATGAGAATAACTTCAAATAGTAATCGTGATTATAGCATAAACAGTTATGAAAATCTAGCCTAAGAATTTACTAATTGTGTAGATAAAAAAACAGCAAACACGCCGATGACTATAAATACAATTGCACATAGTTGATAGATTTCCATCCTTACCTCTGGGTTACCATCGATGTTTATAATCATAAATATATTCCCGATGATCCCAAGCATTGGAAGTACAGGAC
>CAYIZP010000090.1:0-5203 GCA_964367905.1 uncultured Lachnospiraceae bacterium | reverse complement strand
TTGCTAGTTTATGATAACACCGAAAAAAACAATTGTCAATTATTTTTTTCAAACCTCCATTGATACGCTTGGTACGATCCTGCTCTTAAATTCACTGGAAAACCCGCTTCCATTAGCGCTGCACCACTATATTTAATTCCCGATTCTGCCTCTCTGTATATGTATTCGGATTTTAAGCCCTCAAGCTTTAAATAAATTTGCGGCATATTAGCGGCAATTTCTAGCATTACTAGACTTAGCAGTACATCAGATTTTTCTTCATTGACTACGAGCCATGAACTATATTGCTCTTTCAATGGATTGCTTAATCTATAATAATCCCCTCCATTAAGAAGATGCTCTATCTCATGATACTTTACAATTTGATCTTTAACTTCTACTCGCTCATCTGCTGTTAACATGCCTAAATCTAGCTCATATCCGAATGCGCCGGTCATAGACACAACCCCTCGCGTATTCATGTCTGTCACTCTGCCTGTTTGATGGTTTGGTACCGCTGATACATGAGATCCCATAGTGCATAGTGGATATCCGAAAGAAGTTCCATACTGAATAATGGTTCTATTTACAGCATCTGTATTATCACTGCACCAAATTTGCGGCGTATAGTATAGCATCCCCATATCATATCTACCACCACCACCAGAACAGCCCTCCCATAAAATATGTGGAAATTCTGTAATCAATCGTTCTAAAAGTTGGTATACCCCCAACATATAATCATGCAATACTCGACCTTGATAATTTGTTCCATTTGAGAAAACATCATGCAAGCTTCTATTCATATCCCATTTTACATACTCAATATTGGCTTGTACCAAAACTTTTGAAATACTTTCAAATATATAATCTACCACATTCTGGTTTGCAAAATCTAACACTAACTGATTGCGGCTTCTAATTGGTTTTTTGTTAGGAATTTGCAGAACCCACTCTGGATGTTCTCGAAACAGCTCACTTCGCTCTGATATCATTTCAGGTTCAATCCAAATACCAAATTTTAGCCCTTTTTTATTTATAGTACTTACTAATTCATGGAGGCTGCACCCCAATTTAATTTCATTCACTGTCCAGTCACCAAGAGAAGTGTTATCATCATTTCGTTTTCCAAACCATCCGTCATCTAGTACCAGCATTTCAATTCCAAGTTCTACAGCCTGATCCGCTAGCTGATAAAGCTTATCACCATCAAAATCGAAATAAGCCGCTTCCCAACTATTTACAATGATTGGACGAGGTGAATCCTTGAATTTCCCCCTACAAATATTATTCCTAACAAGACGGTGGAGATTATGGGATACACTTTGAATACCATTGGCGGAGTATGTCATTACAACTTCTGGCGCTACAAACACCTGCCCTGGTTCTAACACATATGAAAATTGTTCTTCACTGATTCCCATTAAAATTCTTATTTGATCAAACTGATCTTTCTCTACTTTTGCATCAAACCCACCACTGTAGACAAAAGAAAGTGCATAGACATTTCCAAATTTTTCTGTTGCCTCCTTATCAGCAATAATAAGCATTGGATTGTATTGATGGCTGGAAGTTCCTCTACTACTTCCTATGGTAAACGTACCATGCGCGATTTCTTTTCTTTGTAGATTTCTCTCCATTGCGTGGCGCCCATAAAATGATATCACATCCTTTTCACCATATAAGAAATCTAAACATGCGCTATAAATTCTCTCTATTGTCGCTGACTGTGCTCCAGTATTTTGTACTCTGACAGCTCTCGTGATAACATCACTTTCTTCTAGAGCACCAAAGAGCAATGTAACCAAGATTCCCGTTCTACGGTCTTTTAAATCAATCTCCAAAGTTGTTGCATTTTTATCGCTATAAGCAAATGGCAAGCCCTCTAAACCATATTTCCCAGCTAAAATTCGATGAGTTTCATAGCATAAATCACAGTCCATACTACCATCATGATTCACTATTGCAAGTGCTGTGTTGCGATAATCACCAGTTCCAAGCGTCGGAAACTCTTGCGGCAATGCGTCAAGAGAATATGTTCTATCTTCTCCTGCAACATAGGGGTTTCCTGAAAACCCATGATCTGAGTACGTTATCATATAGTCCATCTCAAAATCAATCTTTTTTCCATAGTATAGATGAATTAAATAACCATATTTATCCACCATAAATTGATAAGTAGTATTTTTAGTATGTAGTGAAAAAACCCCTGACTCTTTATTAAAATCAACTCCCATAATATCCCCCATTTCTGTTATTTCTAAATTAACTGTATCTAACAAATATTGTAACATAGCAAAATGTTGTTTTTAAATGCACATATTTCAGTATTTTTATATCATATTGTGTCATTTTCTGCTATACTGATAACAAAGAACACAATATGATATATCTTGTGCTCACAATGATATTCTAAGGAGAATAAAATAATATGGATAATATGATTTTTTCTATTTTCCCCGGTGAAAACTATATTGATTTAACTTTATATCAATTTGGCTGGGAAAAATGTGATCCAGGACACTCTTTTGGCCCAGCCAAAAGAAATCATTATCTTTTCCACTATATACTATCTGGCTCTGGCATGCTTATGGCTAATGATTCGCATGGAAATACACAGACGTATCACATCAAGAATGGCCAAGGGTTTTTGATTTTTCCAGGTCAACTTACTACTTATATCTCAGATTCTGATTTACCATGGGAATACGCATGGTTAGAGTTTGACGGGTTGCATGTAAAAGAAGCACTGAATATGTCTATGCTTACTCTTGACACGCCAGTATATCACTCCAATAACGCTGAATTGAAAAATGCTATGGTAAATGAAATGCTCTATATTGTCAACAATTCAGAACAGTCATCGCTGCATCTAATGGGGCATCTTTACTTGTTTCTAGATAATTTGCTTCAATCATGTAAACGAATTGGTAAAATTCACAGTAATAAAATGAGTGAGTATTATATCAAAGAGGCCATTGTATATATTGAACAAAATTTTCATAATAATATTTCAATAGAAGGGATTTCCCAAGTTATAGGAATTAATCGGAGTTATTTCTCAAAACTATTCAAACAAATAATCGGAAAATCTCCACAGGAATTTCTTATTAATTACCGCATGATAAAAGCAACAGAACTCCTTAGAACTACCCAATTATCCGTTTCGGATATAGGAAAATCTATTGGATATGAAAATGCCCTTCACTTTTCAAGGGCTTTTAAAAACATATATGGGGTTTCTCCATTGAATTGGCGGAAACTAATTTAAAAAAGACAAGCGTGAAAATCGCTTGTCTTTTCCTTTATCATCCTCTATTCTTTCACCCCACCTGCTGAAATACTGCTGATGATGTATTTCGAACAGAATGTGAATACGATTAAGATTGGTATTACTGAAATTGCTACCGCTAGATAGATCGCACCTTGGTTCGATGCGATATCTGTAGATGAATTCAACGATGCAATCATAACTGGTAATGTGAACTTCTCTGGTGTATTTAACAAGATCAATGGCACTAGGTATGAGTTCCAACTTCCGATGAATGCACCGATTGACATAGTTGCAATCCCCGGTGTCATAAGTGGCATAATAATCTTGTGGAAGATGAGCAACTCGTTTGCCCCATCGATTCTCGCTGCCTCTAGTAATGCTGGCGATAGTATCGATAGCAAATACTGGCGTAAGAAGAATACAGTTCCTGTTGATGCGATTGCTGGTAGAATCAATGGTAAATATGAATCGATCATACCAAGTGTAGCAACCAAGTTATAGAAACCGATTAATCCTAATTGCCCCGGAATCATCATAAACACTACAATTGTGTAAAATACTACGTTTTTACCTTTAAATTCGTATACTGCCAATGCAAATGCAGTAAGTGCCGAGAAATATGCCGATAACAAGGTCACTGGTATTGCAACAATAATCGAATTGAAGAAACCTTGGAATAAGTTAAAATAGCTTGATACAATCTCCCAGTTTTGCTGTAAGCTTGTCCCTGGCATCAGACTGAATGATGCCATGATTTCGGACCCACTTCTCGTAGCATTTACAAGCATTAATAGAAATGGCAATAAACATATAATCGCAAGCGCAGTCAATCCGATATACAAGATTGCTCTTTTAATTTTAGTTCCAATCATAAACTACGCCTCCTTCTTATTAAACACTTTGAACTGAATAATAGATACAAATAATATAATCATAAATAATACGTATGCGACTGCCGATGCATATCCTACTTGCCATGCCTCAAATCCAAACTTGTACAAGTACATAACCACGGTCTGTGTAGAACCAGACGGCAATCCTGCTGTACCACCACTGATCAAGAATGGTAGGTCGAACATCTGCAATCCACCGATTAATGATGTAATCGATACATATAATAAAATTGGCTTTAATAGTGGAATTGTAATACTTCCAAACACTCTCCAACGTCCAGCTCCATCGATTGCGGCCGCTTCAAAATAATCCTTTGAAATCCCTTGAACCCCAGCCATAAGCATGATGAATGAGTTACCAAACCACATCCATGCTCCAATAACAGCGATTACATACGGTGCAGTTGATGTTTCTCCTAACCAGTTAATCGGTGTTCCAACAATCCCTAAACTTGAGAGAATCTGGTTAAATGTACCGAATCTCCAGTCCAATAGGGTCTTGAACAAGAATGCGATAGACGTAGCTGCAATCAGGTTTGGTAGATAGAACAATGCACGGTAGATCCCCAACCCTCTCATCTTATATTTGATATCACTAAATACAATCGTTAATAGGAATGCCAATCCCAACTGTAATACAATGTTTACACCCCAGATTTGAATCGTATTCCATAGCGCTTCCCAAAAAAACCTGTCTTTGAACACCCTGAGATAGTTGTCGAACATTACATAATTTGGTTCCCCAAATCCTTTAAAGTCAGTAAAACTTAAATATAATGTACGCAACACAGGATATACGCTGAAGACCAAGAACACAGCAACGAATGGAATTAAAAATACATATGCAATGTTGTTGATGTTCTTTCCTTTTTTCTTTTTCTTCGTAACCTCTTGTGACATACTTTACCTCCACTTTGTTTAACAACCATTTCGGATGTCTGATACTGTAATTCAGGGGGCTAAACTTTCTTTGCCCCCTGGTTGTTTATAAACGACTGTCTTGCTTATTGTTCAATTACGATCTCTGGATATGTAGATGCAACTGTATCATAGAATG
>CAYIZP010000089.1:0-5251 GCA_964367905.1 uncultured Lachnospiraceae bacterium | reverse complement strand
TTCATCAAGAACATCATATTTATTTTTTAAATATTCCAAAAGGTTTTCCAAGTGGCAAGAACACACGTCCAAATGTAGCGTTTAATACATTTGCCCCACATGCATAGAATGATACCAACGCAATCAATAGCTCTGCATAGGCTGCAACTTCATGGAAGAAATGAGTTGCAATTCCCAAAGTGCTAAATGTAAGACCAATGAATAAAAAATCAATTAAAACAAAGATAATAAACAATGTTTTATTCACTTCCATTGCACCAATTGTCATAATAAATGTAAAAATGAAATATCCTAGGAATGCAAAACCTAGCTGTCTAGAATCTGCAGAACTCTGCATTGCTTCTCCGAATACACCATTTTGAATCAACCAAGTACCTGCAACTCCGAGCCAGAAGAATCCATATGCACAGAATGCCGTTCCGCCGAATACATTCTTCAGTTTAAAGTCTAGTGCTCCAGCATATATCTGTGCTGCTGCTCCTAAAAACACTGCCCATGGTATTACTAGAGCTGTACCCTCTGTTATCCCTAATTTCTGTGACGATGCAACTAAGGTTACAATCGCTAACCCTAATAACCCGATCGCTGATGGATTCCCCACACTTACAGAAACCTGTATTTGTTGATTGTTTGTTGAATTGTTTGACATTACTTCTTTTCTCCTTAAATCTGTACTTTTTTCTTCATTATCTCTTCACATAAAACCTATGATTTTTTTGTGAACACAACATTCAAATTTTATCACTATTCAACAAAAAAATCAATATTCCATCCTGATTTTTTTCATTATAAATAAAAAGGAGATGACTTTGTGGGATTGATACATTTTCCCACAAGTCATCTCCTTAGTTTTATATATATTCCTTAATGATATCAAATGGTTCTGGTTTAGCGAAAAGATAACCTTGTGAAAAGTCCACACTATCCTCTACAACCACCTCTTGAATTGCTTCATTTTCTACAAATTCTGCAACAGTTTTAGCTCCAATCAAATAGGCCATATAATGAATGGAATTTAGGATAATTCTGCTATCTTCATCAGTTGCCACTCTTTTTATAATATCTCCATCTATCTTTATGATATCAGGCTTTAGCGATATAACTGAAGTGTATGTGGAGAATCCCACACCAAAATCATCAATTGCTATTTTACAACCAATTCCTCTCACTTCCATTAAGAAATCAAAAATCTCATTATTCGTATTGTAGTTTTCCGTTTCAACAAATTCCAGTACAACCTTAGATGGACTCGGATGCTGTTTTAACCGCTCGATAAACCAATTTTTGAATTCTTTAGATTGTATATCATACAATGATATATTGATACTCAATTCGCAGTTGCTATTTTCAAACGATTTTAATGCTTTTTCAATCACTATTTTACTAAGCGCTAGATACAATTTGTATCTTTTGGCAACATCCAAGAACATTCCTGGAGGACATATTTTACCTTCTTGATTGTAAATCCTCATTAAGGCTTCATATTTTTCAATTTTTCCTGTTTTATTATTATAAATCCCTTGGTAAAAAGGGACAACTTTATCATTATTTATCGCATAATTCAAAAGCTCAAATATCTTAAAATGGCTCTCTGTTTCACTGGCCAATAACTCCATCTCATTATCTGCCACTAGAAAATTATTTTGCAGATGCCTATTTACATAATATACACTATTCACACGATTAATCAGGTCATCACCAAATGCTAAGGCAAATCTTGAAACACCTGCTATATCTGTCCGTTGTGCAGTAATCAATTCATACTGTTCATGGTTTATCTTCATTAAATTATAAAAATCCTCATCACTCATATCCGAATTCGCTACTGCCATAAATGTATTATATGTATGTACATATACTTGAATCAGATGATCAATACCCATCTGCTTATATGCTTCATTACCCATATGCAAAATTTCAGTACAAGTTCTATTATATTTCTCCTCTCCTGAAGTAGCAATTGTGGTATCTGCATTCATTATCTTCGTCATACATATCTTATCGAACTTTTTCACCTTATTATCTATAATAAATTGCTCGTAACTCATTATATGGAATCTATGATCCATAAGTTTCTTCTCCGATGAATTACAAAAATTATTGTCACTCATGTTTTCTCTCCTTTTATCTATAATTTTCCTTTACATGTTTTTTTCATCTTACCATAGCTTCCACTTGTGAAACAAGATATATTTATATCTTCTTTGACATTTCACCACTTAAAATATATAATGAAAAGTAATAGATAACCTAATAATCACTAATCATACAAATAGGGGATAACCAATGAATAATGAACTGATTTTTACAGATGAAAACCTGTGTATTGGCTGCAATAAATGTGTGTTCAAATGTCCAGTAAATGCTAATATAGCAACTTATGAAAATGGTTGCAATAAAATCCATGTTGATAATGAACTATGCATTGGTTGCGGCGAATGCATTGATATCTGTGACCATCAAGCTCGTCGATATGCAGATGATACCGAACGTTTTTTTGCCGACTTACAATCAGGAGTTCCAATTTCACTAGTTGTAGCACCTGCTGCACGAACAAACTTCAAAGATTTGGACAAACTTTTTGGATTTTTAAAAAGCCTTGGCGTGCATTTAATTTATGATGTTTCTTATGGTGCTGATATCTGTACTTGGGGATACATTAAGGCTATTAAAGAAAATCATCTAACAAGTGTGATTGCTCAACCCTGTCCAGTAATCGTTAAATATATCGAATACTTTAAACCGAGACTAATTGAGTACCTTTCACCAATACATAGTCCTGTATTATGTACTGCAATCTATTTAAAAAAATATAAGAATGTATCTGATTCTATTGCTTTTTTATCACCATGCATTGGAAAATCATATGAATTCAACGATGAAAATACTGGAAATAACATCAATTACAATGTAACATATGCCTCACTTACACAATATATGGAAGACAATAACATCCATCTCATGAATTATCCTTCTACCAAATTCGATAACCTAGATGGCTCTTGGGGATTTGCATTCTCTCGCCCTGGTGGATTAAAAGAAAATGTCCATTTTTATCTCGGTGATGATGTTTGGGTAAAACAAGTAGAGGGTATTAGTCATGTGGAACATTATTTCGAAGAATACGGTCAACACGCTTCTACGAACCAACCAGTTCCACTTTTAGTAGATGTCTTAAACTGCTCCCATGGTTGTAACCTAGGAACAGGAACGCTAAAAAACATCTCTCAAAATAGTATTGATTACAATACGAATCAAACAAAATCGACTGTTTCAAAAGAGCATGCACTAAAGTTATTTCAATATTTTGATCGCCATCTAAATATCAATGATTTCATCCGTCGATACACCAATCGATCGGTAAATATCAAGAAACCATTGGATCGTGATTTAGAACAAGCATTTGTCAGTTTAGGGAAACTCACACCAGAAGACAGAAATATCAACTGTTTTTCTTGTGGATACGGAAGTTGTAAGGACTTTGTTTCTGCTGTAGTAATGGGGAAAAACCATAACAAGAACTGTAATCGTTATGCAAACGTTGAAATCCATGATAAATTAATTGATTTCGAATCTAAATTCGAAAATTTCTTAACAAATATCAACGAAATTAATGCATTAATCAACTCTAACAATGTAACCAATAAAAAGCTAAACGACATTGCAACCCAGACTAAAATCATTGCAATCAATGCAGGAATCGAAGCAGCTCATGCTGGTAATTATGGGGTAGGATTCGCTGTTGTTGCAACAGAAATCAAAAAACTTGCAGATGATTCTTATCGAACACTCTCTACAAATGAAAAAAATTCAGATAATCTATCTCAAGCAATTTCATCTATTAATAAAAGCTTAGAGGATATCAAGAAAGAATTATATAGTGTTATGTCAAATGAATAAAAAAGAGTGCGCTCCTTGCGGAGCGTGATTCCTTATCAAGCAAATCAAGCAATTCCCGTGCACCTATTTTCATTTCCATGTATAGAACAATCCAAATCAAAAAATGATAACAATAGATTTTTTACGTATTTTACGTATTGTATTGACATTACATAATTTACGTAATATATTGTATACTATAAGGAGCTAGTTCCTGTTCATAATAAAGATCTCCCTATAGGATTAGCAAATGCAATTATGAAACGTACAGGATTAAAATAACTATCTGTAACACAATAGCTGAAAGGAGAATTCTAATATGTTAAATGTATATCCTGCAATTTTCCACAAAGAAGATACTAGTTATTGGGTGGATTTTCCAAACTTAGAAGGGTGTCAAACTTTTGGTAGTACTATCGAAGAAACAATAGAACTTGCAGAAGAAGCTCTTGGATTATACCTTGTGTCGTTAATAGAAGATGGTTTCCCATTACCTACCGCCCCATCTCTTGATGAAATCCCAACGGAAGAAGGTTGTTTTATAAACTTTATCGGAACTGATATTGAAAAATATAGAAAAAATACAAGAGCTGTAAAAAAAACGCTTTCTATTCCTGCATGGCTAGCAGAAGAAGCTGAAAAACAGAAAATTAGCTTGTCAAAAATATTACAAGATGGGTTGAAACGAGAATTAGGAGTTTAGAAAAAAATGTTATACCTTCAGGTTCAAGTCTCTTATGCATTAGAAAAACCCGTACCTTATGGTACGAGTTTTTTAATGCAGGTGGTGGGACTTGAACCCACACGAGGTTGCCCCCGCAAGATTTTGAGTCTTGTGCGTCTGCCATTCCGCCACACCTGCTTCTTATATGACAACAAAAATATTTTACCACACCCTTTATACTATTGCAAGTACTTTTTTTGTTTTTTTTGGGACACCTTTTTGTGGGATAGGGGAAAACAACGTTTTCCCCTATCCCCTATTCACTTAACTAAAGTATTTCACTCCTGATTCGAAGATCTTCAAATCTTGTTCTCCATAGATGTTGATTGCTACTCCTTGTCCTCTTCTCTCTGAATGTGCCATCTTGCCTAGGACACGTCCATCTGGACTTGTAATTCCCTCGATTGCATGGTATGAACCATTGACATTCCACTCTTCATTCATAGAGGCATTTCCGCTTAAGTCGCAATATTGTGTTGCGACCTGTCCATTTGCCACCAACTTATTCACCCATTCCTCGCTTGCTACGAATCTTCCCTCTCCATGGGATGCTGGATTTGTATATACACCTCCGAGTTGTGCTTGTTGTAGCCATGGTGATTTATTGGACACCACTTTTGTGTATACCATCTTAGAGATGTGTCGTCC
>CAYIZP010000088.1:0-5506 GCA_964367905.1 uncultured Lachnospiraceae bacterium | reverse complement strand
TTCTTGCAGTGGCACTGTTTATTATTTCATATTTTGTTTCACTTGCTATGTACAAACGAAAAGAATTGTAATGTGAATTACATCTTATCTGTGAATAAGTCCTTGTGAAAACTAGTGGCGTTCGCTATAATATAACAAAATGTAGATGAGGTGAGTATATGGTATTAGCAATTTGTGATGATGATGCATTGTTTTAAAAAAAACTCAGCGATACAATCTTAAACTCTAATTTAGTGAAAGACAATAACGGTGAGGAAACTTATGTCATAGCATATTGCCATAAAAAAGAGATAATAGAGAGATAATAGAGAGATATGTAGAAGATAAAGTCGATGCAGTGTTTATGGATATTGAATTTGGAAATGATATAGGATTTGATGTAGCAAAGGAGTTGCAACTGATTGATTCCAAGCTTTTAATTGTGTATATGACCAATTATGACCATTATGTGTATCAATCTTTTGTGTGTAGACCAATGGGGTTTATACGGAAATCTAATATGGAACAGGATGTAATATTAGCATTAACGTAAGAGCGCAGCACACAAAGTATTCGATAACCTACTGAAACAAGATTTCAAAATCGGAGTGTTGTTGCAAGTGTTACAGATAAACATATTACTGCAGATTTAGCAAAAAGAACCTTAGAGAAGGCAATACAGGCACAACCAGTTATAAATGACACAATCATTTTACATTCCGATCAAGGAAGTCAATATACTTCTAAGGATTTTATCGAATATTGTGCATCTGTAGGTGTTACTCAAAGTATGAGCAAAGCTGGTTGTCCCTATGACAATGCTCCAATGGAACGCTACTATAATACACTGAAAAACGAATTAATTCATTTGCATCATTTCCACACGGATGAAGAGCTGTTTTCATCTATAGAACATTTTGCATATGTGGTATATAATCATGTGCGACCTCATTCATACAACGGATATAAAACACCGTTTGAGGCACGATATACTGCGCAAAAATAAAATTAATTTTATTAGCCACAAATGTTACAAAAAAGCTTGACCACAACATTTTTAGAAAAATACAAGGCGAAAATTAGCGGAATTTTTCATGTGAAATATACTTTTATTTACATAACAATCCCTATCATTTCAGTTATTCTTTGCACTGCAGTTTTAGAAATGTTTCATAGTGATATTATTCGAAAAAATGAACAAATATTAATTATTATGCTTGGAATTTTTCTTCTGAATCTCTTAGTTACCTATTTATATCTTGTTCAGCATCGTTATTATAACAAGGCGCTAGAAGATTCCTTACAATTAAGAAGTTATGAACAGCATCAGCTTAATTTGAATGAAATTAAAAGAGTGCATCATGAGACTCAAAAAAAAAGACATGAATTAAAGCGTATCATCCACATGACAATGTCTTTGTTGGAAGCAGAGAAAAGTAACGAAGCACTGAGATATTTAAAAGAATTCGAAGATACGAGAATAGAAGAGGTCAAGAAGCACATTTTGATTGATCATTTTGTTCTAAATGCTACACTTACACAAAAAATGGAATTATGTAGAGAGAATAATATTGCCATGAACTGTTTGGTGACTGGAGTTAATGATTTGGATTTGCATATTTTAGTAGATAATCTATTAGAGAATGCGATAGAAGCTTGCAAACGGGCTCAAACGAAAAAATTAGATTTAATACTCACTGCGAATGAAACCTATATTGTTGTCGAAATCAGTAACTCAACATGTGAGAATGTGTTAGAAAACAATAAAAACTTCATTACAACTAAGAAAGAAAAAGGTATACATGGATACGGTATAAGAAATGTCAGAGATATTGTAGAGAAACATCAAGGGAGCTTATTATATGAAATGAAATCCGAGAATTATATTAAATGTAAGGCAATTTTGATAAAGAACAATGGAATATGACACCGTTCACGTCCAAAAACAACGGTTCACGTTCATTATATTTAAAAAAAAAATAGAAGTAGCTATACTAAGACTAAAAGATGAGGAGATGCTTATGATTCATCAATTAGCCAAAGGTATAGCTACTTATTTTATGAAGGAAAATATAATAGAACGTGAAGATATGGATACGTATATATATGGAGCGGAAGTCCTTATATCAGGAATAGTTGGGATTATCAATATTATGATATTAAGTATTATAATAAATTCTTTTTGGAATGGGGTATTATTTTTGATAATATTTATACCTATCAGAATGTATACTGGAGGGTATCATGCATCATCTTATCTTACATGTAATATATGGTTTGTTTTAATTTATTTTTTAATTTTACAAGCTGTGCAATTCACTCTTAAATGGAGTTTGATTCCAGTTATATGGGTTGGTGTAATACTAGGGTTTATGATTATAGTACGATATGCACCTCTAGAGAATATCAACAAGAAAATACCCATGATCATGGAGCGAAAATATAAAAAAATTGGCTGTTTATTGTACATATCCTTTATGGTGATAGCAAATATATTGTGTATGAAAATTAAAATATTCAATTATATTCCTGTTAGCGTTGAAACAGGTGTATATATAAATATTGTTTTGGTTACAATTGCAATTTTATTTGTAGTTGGAATGAGAAAGGAGAGAAAAAATAAATGAAAAAGAAAATAAATGATGTGCTGGCTAAAATTGTATTATGTTCAGCAAGAAAAGCAGTCAATTCGGCATCGTTATATGGAATGTATCAACCGAAAGAACCAAAGTTGAAGGGATAAACACCTTGTATTACAAAGTTACAATAAAAATAAGAAGGGAGAAAACAATTATGTTAAGTAAAAAAATCAAAAAAAGAATAGTAGCATTATTAATTGTATCAGCATTCACAATGCCGGTTATGGCGGCAAAAAACAATTTTAGTTTTTCGGTTTTAACGTCGACAAATGATGGAGAGGCATATTCTGCACCCAATATGAAGTCAGATGCCGAACAACGTGCATATGTAACGACTACTAGTAGTAACATCACACCTACCACTAAATTCTTTTATTCCGTTCGTAGTTGGCGCGATGACGCTGAGAAATATCGTTACACAGCTCATAGAAGACAGTACTCAACAACAGGAAAATTAGTAATTGATTATATTAAATCAGCAAGCAAAGGTCAATCCATGTACTTACAAGGTGATACGGATAAACATTATGTAAAAGTGAATGGGGTATGGAATTCGTAGATAATACTTAGAAAAGAAACAACTGTAGTCAAGTAACTTGTAATTATGATTATAGTTGTTTCTTTTTCTAGATAGGAAGGAAGGAATAAATGAGAAATAAGGGAAGATTATTGATTTGTATGAGTCTGACTTTGGGGTTGATGGGGTGTTACCCATCAGGAAGTCAAGTTTCTGTAGGGGAAGAAGATTTTGAAGTAATGGATGAGAATAGTGGTGGGCAACTGGATGTCAGTAGCATTGACGACACAGATGTTCTTCAAGGAGAATGGGGGTGTTACGATGCTAGATTAAAGCAATTCGATTCAGAACAAGTAGCAAGCATATTTAATGATAAAAGTGAAGTGATAAATGTTCAAAATTATGAGGATGTGCAGGAGACCATATATCATTTCAAGGATGAAAGTATGATAAATGCAAGAGTCGGAAATATCCATTATAGAACTCCCGTGGAGATGGGAGAGAAGGTTGCTCCATGGATATTCCCGTTTCTGTATACAGATCGATATGTTTTGATTTTGTATATGGTCCCTCTGATTTTTCTATATTGTGATGCACCATTTATAGACAATAATCAGTTATTTGTATTGTTAAGGAATAAGCGAACTCCTTGGATTATTGGACAGGTTCTATATATTGTGCTTACTTCAGTTATTTATTTTACTACACTTACTATCTTACCCATTGTGCTTCATATTAGACACATCACCTATATGGATGATTGGGGTATGGTACTTGGACGAATGGCTATTTCAGGGACAGCACTGGTGGAAGGGACTGCATTTACTGTTAGTAATCATATTGTGACATATTTTACGCCCCAACAGGCTATGTTTTATGCTTGGATGCTGTCTGTTTTATTTGGGATATTCATAGGCATTATGATTTGCATGCTTAATATTATAACAAAGCATCGAATAGTTGCCATGGTTGTGGCAGGATTTGTGGTGCTATTTCAGACATTAAGGGTGGAAACATCTATGGAATCATAGGACGCAATGGTTCGGGAAAAAGCATGTTGATGAAGTGCATCTGTGGATTTGTAATTCCAATTTCAGGAACAATTACGATTCAAGGTAAAGTCTTAGGAAAAGACATGGATATTCCTGATCATATCGGAGCCACCATAGAATCACCAGCTTTTTTAGATGGCTACACAGGAGTGCAGAATTTATTGTTTTTATCTAGAATCAAAAATCAGATTCATAAAGATGTGATAAAGAAGTACATTAGACAAGTGGGTCTAGATCCAGATAATAAGAAGGTTGTTGGAAAATATTCTATGGGCATGAAACAGAGATTAGCACTTGCACAAGCGCTAATGGAGAATCCAGATATCTTGATTTTGGATGAACCTATGAATGGATTAGACAATCAAGGGGTAGAAGAGATGAGAGCAGTTATTCGCTCCTTGAAGTCAGAGAAACGATTGATTCTCGTTTCTAGCCATAATAAGGACGATATAGAAGTTCTTTGTGATTCGGTGTTTGAGATGGATCATGGAAGAATTGAAAATAGATAATAAGCAAAGATAAAATTGCAATGACATGATGTAAATTTCTTCTTGTCAATATAAAAACGCTATGTTATTATCAAGATAAGCATACAAGTTCAATGTACCAATTCTTTACCACTATAGGTGGTGTCGCAACTATTCAGTAACTTCATGCTTGAAATCCCATAGTAGAGCAAGGAGTGTGAAAAGTCAGAATTGAAGTATTTGTCATTGACTTCTGTATTTAGAATAAATTCTCCTTGCAGCACAATTGAATAAGGAGGAGGCTTATGACAGAGATTACAAATGAGAAACAGCAAGAACACCTCATCAAGGAGCCAAGATGGGAAACTATAGGGATTACCAACAGTTTACTATTTAAGCACCTTATGAAGAATGAAGAAATCTGCAAGGAATTATTGGAGACGATTCTAGGAATAAAGATTCGAAAGCTAAATTACAAGGATGTAGAAAAGGAGATGGATTTATCCTTAGATGCCAAAAGTGTACGACTGGATGTTTACGTAGAGGACAGTGAACCAATTGCTTATGATTTAGAGATGCAAGCTACAGACACCAGAGAATTACCGAAGCGCAGTCGCTATTATCAGGGAATGATAGATTTGAACTTAATTAACAAGGGAATGCCTTACAGCAGTTTACGTAAGAGTTATATCATCTTCATTTGTCCATTTGATTTATTCGGACAGGGACGAAGTATTTATACCTTCGAGCATATCTGTCTAGAGGATAAAGAGATTCGACTCGGAGATGATGCAACCAAAATCTTCCTCAATGCTAGTAGCACAGGAGAAGATGTAAGCGAAGAATTGAGAG
>CAYIZP010000087.1:0-5607 GCA_964367905.1 uncultured Lachnospiraceae bacterium | reverse complement strand
CCTTGAATATGTAAGAAATCCTTAAAAGTCATTGCTAATCCCAATGAGTCATATAATTCTTTTAGACTCGTTTCTTCCATAGATTGAAATCCTGTCAAGATCGCAACATCCTCTGGCTCTTCAAATTCAATCTCTAAAGTCTCTGGTTTCTCTAATCCCGTTTCTCTAGAGTCCACTGGATTGATGCAATGACTTTTGATCGCTTCAAACTCCTCATCACTGATACTTCCACCAATCACATAGGTAATCGCCGAACGAATAATCGGTTTCTCATCCGCATTGATAAACTGGGTACATTGAACAGCCGAATCCGCTCTCTGATCAAACTGACCTGGTAGATATTCCACTGCAAACACACGACTTCCCTCATTCATCTCTAGCACTTCTTTATATAAATGATCTACAGGAGGCTCTGCGAACACCCCATTACATGCTGCCTCAAATGTCTCTTGGGATAGATTTTCTACATCGTAACGAATCAACTGTCTAACACTTTCAACTGTCTTGATTCCTAGATACCCTCTAATCTCATGTCTCAATTCCTTAGCTTGTACGTCGAATCCTTGCTTTTTCTCAACATATATACGTCTTACGTCACTCATATTCTTCCTCCATAAAATTACTTTCTTCATAATGATAAAAAACCTTGCCATTACATTCATTGTATCACAAGGTTTTTCATTAATGAAATTAATATATCTTAATTGTTTTATAAGTATTATTTATAAGTTTATTTTCGTTTTTCTGTTCCTAATTTCACCCTGAAATTAATCGAGAGAATCAATAAAAGTCCCATAATTGCTGCAAATATCGCAACCGTCCTCATGGTAAAGTCATAGAACAATCCCTGTGGTAGCATATTGATCATCAAACTGGTTGTTGGATCAAACAACCAAGTATCTCCTTCAAAGAAGATAAGGTGAAAGACCTCAAAGCTTTTCTGAAAATTCAATGCAAACAGAGCTCCGAGAACGCCTATCACTAGGACAAATCCTATGGTTGTATATTGAAAAATCTTCGTATGTTGTAGTTTCCAATCATATTTCATCATAATCATAAAGAACATCAATCCCCCTACGACAAGAATCCCTATATTTCGTAAATTCATGTTAATCACAAACATGTCTCTCACATCTTCCATATGATAGATTTCTCTCTCATTGAAGAACATCTGCGTTTTCCCATCTACCTTGGTTTCCACATTGAGATCTGGTCGTTCCCCTCGAAGGTACAGCATCATCTCCGTAGTGACATCCATGATGTCCTCCATCTCCATGTTCAAATCTTTTTCGACATCGTATTTCTCATAGAGTTCTCTATAGTAGTTAAAGTCTCCATAAATCGCAAGTTCAAAACTCGTAATCAACAAGATATAAATACTAAGAATTGAAACAACTGTGGAAATGAGACCAATGATAATTTTTTCATTTTTCATGTAATATTTGCTCCTTTTTTGTAACACTCGAATCAAAATATCTTTTGACCCCTATACCCATATATGATATACTCCGTGTAAGAATTATAACCACCAAACCATGCAAGAAAAGGATGATTATTTTATGGATATTAATTATGAATTATACAAGGTTTTCTACCATGTTGCAACTACCCTCAGTTTCTCGGAAGCCTCGAAACACCTCTTCATCTCCCAGTCGGCTGTCAGTCAGTCTATCAAAGCCTTAGAACGGAAGTTAGAACAAGTGTTATTTATCCGAAGCACTAAGAAGGTAGAGTTGACTCCTGAGGGGGAAATCTTGCTACGCCACATAGAGCCTGCAATCAACCTCATTCAACGTGGCGAAACTCAATTACTCGAATCTAACTCTAGTGGCGGACAGATTCGCATCGGCGTCAGCGATACCAACTGTCGCTATTTTTTGATGCCTTATTTAGAAAAATTTCACAAGGCATACCCGAATGCACATATTAAAATCACAAACCAAACATCTGTGCAGTGCGTGGAACTATTGGCAAATGGTCATGTTGATTTTATTATATCCAATTATCCAAACTCTCATCTACACAATATTTTTTCCATCTATCCCCTAGAAGAGTTTCGGGACGTCTTCGTCGCAAACCACACATTCGAAGATTTGCGAAATGAGAAGATTTCACTTCGCACATTGAAAGACTATCCAATTATCATGCTCGATCGAAAGAGTACCACAAGTGAATTTCTTCATAAACTGTTCCAAACACATCAACTCGATCTAGTTCCAGAGATTGAGTTAGGTAGCAATGACCTATTACTTGATATGGCTCGCATCGGTCTTGGAATCGCATTTCTTCCTGATTTTTGCATTCCTACTCATTCCAACGACCTCTTTGTCTTGGATATGGAAGTCCCTATGCCTACACGTCAAATCGTATTGGCATATAATGAAAACATCCCAAAATCCAAGGCTACAGAGAACTTTCTATCACTCCTCCACGAAGTCAAATAGTGGTTGTATTTTCTTTACTCCATAAGGTCAAAAAAGGAAAGCTGGCTACTCTGTGGCAGGTCACCGAAGAGTTTTAGTTCTGACATCAAATCGATGACAGTACTACTTACCTTCGTCCTCTGCCTAAAGTCTTCTTTTGACATATATTCTCCATCCTTTATCGCTTCCTCTACTGCTACCGCAGCCTTTTCTCCCATTCCCTCAATGGTTGAGAATGATGGAAGGAGTTTTCCATCTATAATCTGGAATTCGGTCGCCTTTGAGCGATAGATGTCAATCGGCAAAAATTCCAATCCTCTCGCATACATCTCTTGAACAAGTCTCATGTCCTTCATGGTGTCTTGCTCTTTTTTCGATAATTCATTGCCCCTTCGCTTATAATCTTCTATATAATGATCCAATCTCGCCCTTCCCTGGCACATGATTTCGTAGGAAAACGCGTCTGCACGAATACTAAAATACGCGCCATAATAGGCCAATGGATAATTCACCTTACAATATGCAATGCGATATGCCATCATAACATAGGCTGCTGCATGAGCCTTCGGGAACATGTATTTAATCTTTTTACAAGAATCAATATACCACTCTGGGACCTGGGTCCCTCTCATGGCCTCCTCCCAATCTGGTTTCAAACCTTTTCCCTTTCGAACACTCTCCATAATGGTGAACGACAATTCACTGTCCATCCCCATATTTATTAGATATGTCATAATATCATCACGTGTGCATATGGCGGTGGAAATTGTTGCAAGACCTTGTTGAATCAGCGTCTGTGCATTCCCTAACCACACGTCTGTTCCATGGGATAATCCTGATATTCGAATCAAATCTGAAAGGGTCTTTGGCTTTGCATCTACCACCATCTGGATAACAAAGTCTGTTCCAAACTCGGGAATCCCAAGACAACCAACTGGTGTTCCGCCGATATCACCCGGTGCAATCTTCAGCCCATCCGTTCCTGCAAACAAGGACATTACCCCTGCATCATCTAATGGAATTCGTGTCGCATCGAATTTCTCTCCTGTCATCTCTGTGACCAAATCCTCCAACATCTTAATCATAGTCGGATCATCATGTCCCAGAATATCTAATTTCAAGAGGTTGTGGTCGATGGAGTGATAATCAAAGTGGGTTGTAATAATATCACTTGTCATATCATTGGCTGGATGCTGAATCGGGGTAAATGAATTAATATTCTCACCATGTGGTAGAACAATAATTCCCCCTGGATGTTGCCCCGTACTACGTCTGATTTTCGTACATCCCTTTAGCAATCGGTCAATCTCACATCCTCGTTTTACAACACCTTTATCTTTATAATAATTCTGCACAAAACCATAGGCCGTCTTATCTGCTAAGGTTCCGATGGTTCCCGCCTTAAATGTCTGCCCCTCTCCAAAGAGGACTTCCGTGTATTTATGGGCATTTGCTTGATATTCCCCTGAGAAATTCAAGTCAATATCAGGCTCTTTATTTCCTTTAAATCCAAGAAATGTTTCAAATGGAATATCGAAGCCATCTTTTCTTAATGGTTTTCCACAATCCGGGCATAACTTATCTGGCATATCCCATCCACACCCTCCAGCAAAGGCTAGTACCTCAGGGGTATCAAATTCGCTATAAAAACAGTGTTCACATCGATAATGTGGACTCAATGGATTCACCTCTGTAATCCCTGCCATGGTAGCAGCAAAGGAAGAACCCACCGATCCCCTTGACCCTACCAAGTATCCATCTTCTACCGATTTCCATACCAACTTTTGTGCAATGATATACATAACAGAGTATCCATTGGAGATAATCGAATTCAGCTCTCTCTCCAATCGCTTCACTACCACTTCTGGCAACTCCTCTCCGTACAATTCATGTGCTTTCTCATAGCAGATATCACGTAGGTCTTGATCTGAATTTGGAATCACTGGCGGACACTTGTCTGGCCGAACCGGAACTAGATACTCCACCATATCTGCCACCTTATTGGTGTTTGTTACCACTACTTCATACGCTTTATTCGAACCGAGATAGGAGAATTCTTCTAACATCTCCTCTGTTGTATGAAGGTAAAGTGGTGGTTGATCATCTGCATCTTGGAATCCCTTTCCTGCCATAATGATTTTGCGATACACTTCATCTTCTGGATCCATAAAATGTACATCACAAGTAGCCACAACTGGTTTCTGAAACTTTTCGCCAAGACTGACAATTTTCTTATTTATCTCTATCAAGTCTTCATTGGAATTGATACTAGAGAACTTATCACTCTTTAACATAAACTGGTTATTCCCAAGAGGTTGAATCTCTAGATAATCGTAATAATCCACAAGTTTTGCAATTCTCTCGTCCGATTTATTCTGAAGAATCGCTTGATATATTTCTCCTGCCTCACAAGCACTTCCTAGGATGAGCCCCTCCCGATATCGATTAAACAAACTCTTCGGAATCCTTGGACTTCTCGCAAAATATTTGAGATGCGACTGGGAAACCAAGGTATATAAATTTGTCAAACCAACATTATTCTTCGCCAAAATGATTGCATGGTAACTCGGGAGCGAACGTATATTATGGTCACTTTTATTTCCGAATTGATTCAACTCTTTTAAGTTATAGATATGTCTTTCCTTAAGCATATCTACAAATCGAATAAAAATCTCTGCGGTAGCTGCGGCATCATCTACGGCTCTATGATGCTGATCTAGTGTTACTCCCAGTTCTTTCGCCACAAGATTTAATTTATACTTGTTCATATTAGGCAGTAGAACCCTTGCTAGTGCAACTGTATCTAGAGATGTAAATGTTATCTCAATATCCTGGTATCTACAGTTTTGCTCCAAAAATCCAACATCGAAAGATGCGTTATGTGCAACAAGCACCGCATCATCAATAAAATCTAGAAACTCAGGCAGTACCTCTTCTATAATTCTCTCTGATACTAACATTTGGTCATTAATCCCTGTTAGCTGTTCAATCTTAAATGGCACTGGGCGTTCTGGATTCACGAGTGCCGAGAATCGATCAATGATCTCCCCGCCTTGAATCTTAACCGCACCGATTTCAATAATCTTATCCTTAATGGCACTAAATCCCGTGGTCTCTAAATCAAAGATCACATATGTCCCTTGCAGAGAGCACTCTCTCACATTGACTACGATATCCATCAAAT
>CAYIZP010000086.1:0-5666 GCA_964367905.1 uncultured Lachnospiraceae bacterium | reverse complement strand
CAAGCAGAAAAGTTCTAATGGTAAGATATGTTGTTGGCTATCCTACCTCTTCGCAAAAGCGATTCTTATGTCAATTCTAGACAGCGATTCATAGAAACTTCATGCTTGGATACCCATTAATAGCAGGAAGTTGGAGAGTAGAATTGATATCAGACTACAGAGGACTTCCCACAATTGAAGAGAGGAAGTGGTTTCATGGGCAGAAAGAAGCCTGTAAACAAAGATGTCGCTCAGAAAATATTTTTCAAATCCCCAGAACGATTCGCAGATATTTGCAATGGAATTTTGTATGAAGGCAATGAATATATTCATGCAGAAGATCTCGATGAACTAGATAGCGATGTTTCTAACACTATTCAAGGAAAATGTGGAAATGAATATCTAGAGCGTAGGCGAGATGTGGTAAAGCGAGTGAGGGATGGCACCATAGTTACAATTGTTGGAATAGAAAACCAGACCAACATACATTATGCGATGCCTCTTAGAATTATAAGTTATGATGTGTTAGGGTATGTCGACGAAGCGAAGCAGATAGCGGTGAAAAGAAGAAAAACGAAAAGGGAGTTCGGCAGAATTCTTATCAGGGTTTGGAAAAGAGAATCGACTCACACCAATTATAACGATAGTTCTGTACTATGGGGAAGAACCGTGGGATGGACCGAGAAATTTTCGAGAGATGTTGGGTGATGTAAGAACAGAAGTGGAAAAATATATTCCTGATTATAGTCTTAATATTGTAGAATTGCGAGGAGAACAGGAATATCATTTTCAGAATGAGGAAATAGAGAATTTGTTTAAGATATCCAGGGCATGTCTTAATAGAGATAAACAAGAATTAGAAAAAATAAAGAATATCGAGGTGGGAAGCGAGCTGGCAAGTATGCTAGGAACGATATTAAAATCAAAGACGTTACTAGAAAGACCGAATAAGGAAGGAATGGTAAAGATGTGTACATTGTTTGATGAGATAGAAAAGACTGGGTATGAAAAAGGCGAGAAGTCAGGATATGAAAAAGGCGAGATGTATGGTATTTATGGAATAATTAATGCTATGAAGTCTATGGATGCCCCTGCGGATAAAATTATAGGACAATTAATGATACAGATGAAATTAAGTAAGAAGGAAGCACAGAGTTATATAAAGAAACATTACAACAACTAGATAATGCAGGAAATAATTAGGAGGATTTTATGATTGATGTAATAGCGATAGGGGAATTATTGATTGATTTTGCACAGAAATCTCTAAATGAAGATGGGTATCCATCTATGCAGGCTTTGCCAGGAGGCGCACCAGCAAACTTTCTAGGTGCTCTTACAAAGTATGGAAAAGAAACGGCCTTTATTGGAAAGGTTGGGAATGATACCTTCGGGCATCTTCTGATACAAACATTAAAAAATGCAGGGATTGGGACAACTGGAGTCGTTCTTGATGATGACAATTTCACTACTTTAGCATTTGTAACTTTCGATGATGAGGGGGACAGATCGTTTGCCTTCTCGCGAAAGCCTGGTGCTGATACACAACTTCATTATGAAGAAATCGATTTATCTCAGATTGATGATGCTAGGGTCTTGCATTTTGGAAGTCTTTCATTGACCACATCTCCTATGAGAGAGACTACGAAGAAGGTGGTGGATTATGCAAAACAACGAGGAAAGATGATTACATTTGATCCGAATCTACGGGAGCCATTATGGAAGAATCTAGAGGATGCTAGAGATGAGATAAAATGGGGATTGTCACAAGCTGATTTCGTGAAGATTAGCGAAGAAGAGGTGGAATTTGTATTTGGATGCACGCCGATGGATGGGGCACGACGCATTATCGAGGAATATGGTGTGTCATTGGTTCTGCTTACATGTGGACCAGAGGGGGCATTTGCGATGAATAAGCATGCGTGTGGAAGAGCGAATTGTCCACAAGTAACACCAATCGATACCACGGGTGCAGGAGATATCTGTGGAGGAAGTGCATTGTCTGAAATTCTATCCTTAGGTGTGGACTTAGAGAAATTAGGTGAAGAGGAGTTAAGGAGGATTGCGCGATTCGCAGTAACAGCAGCTAGTTTATCAACACAAAAACATGGGGGGATTCCTTCTGTGCCAGAGAGGGAAGATGTGATGAGCGAACTTGATTAACTTGCTTTTTCGTGCAAATTACAATGAGTTGAACTTGCTTTTTCGTGCAAATGAATATGGCTTGACAAGCTAAGGAGATTACAGTGCAATATAGAACAATTACAAAAAATAAAGAAAAACTTTCCCTTCTAGGCTTTGGGTGCATGAGGTTTCATACGAAAAATGGTGCAAAGAATGGGCCGGTTGATAAGGAACTTGCTTTTGAACAGATGTATTATGCCTATCAAAATGGTGTGAATTATTTCGATACAGCGTATATTTATCATGGTGGGAAGAGTGAGGGTCTCTTGGGAGAATTTATTCGCAAGTACGATATTAGAAGTGAGATATATATTGCAGATAAGTTGCCTACTTTCTTGGTGAATCAACCAAGGCAGATCGAGAAATTTTTTACGACTCAGCTGGAGCGACTGGATACGGATTATATTGATTTTTATCTCATGCATATGTTGGACAGTATGAATAGTTGGGAGCGGCTCAAGTCTTTTGGGGTGCTTGAATTTATAGAGGAGAAGAAGCGGACGAAGGAAATTACGAATATCGGTTTTTCTTTTCATGGTAGACCGGAAGAGTTTATTAAAATCTTAGAAGATTATGAATGGGATTTCTGTCAGATTCAATATAATTATATGGATGAGAATTATCAGGCTGGAACCGCTGGATTGAAACGAGCGTATGAGCTTGGAATCGGTGTGGTAATTATGGAGCCACTTCGTGGTGGGAGTCTAGCTACGAAGGCACCGACGAGGGCGGTGGAAATCTTTCGGAATCATCCCGTGCAATATTCACCAGCTTATTGGGCCCTTCGGTGGATTATGAATCATCAAGAGGTTGGGGTGGTACTCAGTGGAATGAATGAGATGGATCATATCAAGGAGAATATCGAGGTGGCAAGTACCACATTTCCAGATACCATGACGGCTGAGGAATTACAGGTGGTGGAAGATGTGAAGCAGGTTTATAAGGAGTTGATGCGTGTTCCTTGTACAGCGTGTAATTATTGTTTGCCATGTCCGTTTGGTGTGGATATTCCAAGTACCTTTAGTGATTATAATAATAAGTACTTTTTTGGCAAGAGTGGAATCCGAAGGATGCAATATCTGGGACGATGCGCTGGAATTATGGGGAATGGAAAGTCTGGGCCAGATCAATGTGTTTCCTGTGGAAAATGCAAAACACATTGCCCTCAAAATATCGACATTCCTGTAAAGTTAAAGGAAGCCCATAAGGAGTTGGACAATGTGGTTCTACGGGTTGGTCTTTCTGTTGCTGCCAAGGTCATGGGCAGGAACAAGAAAGACGAAAGATAATAAAATAAGAATTACGATTCTTTGCTAAAAAGCATTTTCACGATTTCTTTTGGTTTTGGTGGATTGCCATACAGCAAGACGCCCATGCGATAAATCTTCGCAGCGAAGATTCCGATACCAATCGTTGTGGCAATCAAGATTAGGATGGAGATGATAATCTCATAGACTGCAACATTTGACATGGTAATTCGTGCGAACATCGCCATTGGTGATGTAAATGGAACATAAGATAGGATGGTAATAAGCATGCTATCGATATTTCCATTGCTCATATTGGTTATCACTACAATAAAACAGATGACAAATAGGAATAGAACAGGCATTACAACAGTGTTGGCATCCTCTACCTTTGATACGAGAGATCCTGATGCACCGAATAAGAATGCATATAATAAAAATCCAAGTAAGAAAAATAGGAATGCATAGATAGCGACTAACGGAGAAATCTGGAAGATGGAATTCACAATTTCATTTCCGCTCCAATAGTTGCTATTTACTTGGAAGAAAAGGGCTGCACTTCCAAGCATCAGTGCAAATTGAATCAGGCCTGCACATGCTGCACCTAGAATCTTACCGAAGATTAAGCTGTTTGGTTTGGCACTGGTGATCAAAATCTCCATTGCACGGGAGCTTTTCTCTGTTGCTACACTGGTGGTGATGATGCTACCATAGGCAACGACAGAGATATATAATAAGAAAACTAAAATATAGGTGAACATGAAGTTTGTGAAAGGATTTCCTTGATTTTCACCCAATACTTCTACATTACTAGTGATAGTAGTACTCATAAAAGTTGAGATTTCTTCTTCGCTTAGTCCAGCTTCTGATAGAAATTGAGTCTGGTATAGATTCTTCATTAACTCATCTACAATGGTAGAAGTTGAATCGTACATCCCTAGACTTGGTGTATAGTACGTGTATTCTGTAGCACTAATTAGGTAGATTGCACTTTCATATTCCTCGGATTTAATCGCTGATTGGATTTCTTCTACACTATGTGTTCCAGTTACAATCTCATTATCAGGGAAAGCAGATTCAAATAATGTTTGTGATAAGAGAGAATCACCGAAGGTGGTATCTACTAATAAAATTTTAGGAATATCAGTAACTTCTTCGGGACTATCCACAGTCTCATCCGCGCCCTGTTGTGATGCGTCATCTTGGGGAAGGAATCGAGGAACAGATAGTAGAATTCCAGAGAGAACGATGATAAGAACTGTAAATCCAACAAAAAATTTATTTTTGAAGTAGCTTCTTAATTCAAATGCAAAAATAGTCTTTAATTGATTCATTAGATTCCCTCCTCCGTGTACTCTACAAATATGTCATTTAGGCTAGGTTCAAAGACCTTGAACTCATCGAAGTCAATTCCTAAATCTAGAAGTTGCTTCAGCAACGCATCTTTCTCACTAGCATCATCCAACTGCACTAAGATATGCTCTTCATCTTTAATTTCACATTTTTGTGTCAGCTTATCCTTGATTTGATCGATATGATTAGAACGTATTACGATCTTGCTTCGATCATAACTCTTCTTAATCTCATGAATATTTCCAGACAATACAATATTTCCGCCATTTAAAATTACAATATTATTACAGAATTCCTCGATGTAATTCATTTGATGAGAAGAGAAGAGTACAACCTTATTGTCTGCAATCAACTCCTTAACTACATCCTTCAATAACATGGCATTTACAGGATCGAGACCCGAAAAAGGTTCATCTAATATCACGATATCTGGATTAGAAATCAGGGTGGCTACTAATTGAATCTTCTGTTGGTTTCCCTTTGACAGCGTATCTAATTTTTTGGATGCATACTCACTCATCCCTAACCGTTCGAGCCAATGTATTGCAGATTTTTTTGCATCTGCAGTCGAGAGTCCCTTTAGACTTCCGAGGTATACTAATTGTTCTAGGATTATCCTTTTGGCAAATAAGCCACGTTCTTCGGGCATATATCCAATGCGTAACTGGCTGCGAGTAATCTCCTTGTCGTCAATCAGAACGCGACCTTCGTCTGCTCCAAAGACATTCATAATGATACGAATTGTGGTAGTCTTACCAGCACCGTTTCTTCCTAGAATCCCTAGGGCACTGCCACTGTGGGCTTCTAAGGAAATACCTTTTAAGACCTCCTTGGAGCTAAAATTTTTCTTGATGTTTTCAATGCTTAGTTTCATAAAGCCTCCTTTGTTGTTCGTTGGGGACG
>CAYIZP010000085.1:0-5850 GCA_964367905.1 uncultured Lachnospiraceae bacterium | reverse complement strand
GATCTCATTTACTCCATAAGGTAGGAGGTTTCCGATTCCATCGAGTACTTCAACTTGAAGTGGTTTCTCTGTTAAATTTTTAAAGCTTGAGGTTTTTACAAGCCCATAGGTTTCACTGCTCTCTAATTTGTAAGAAAAACTGAGCCCAAGGCTGTGGTTTATTTCTTCCATCATAACGCTATCACCATAGTATCCTTTATAGATATTTCTGGTAATTTCATATTTTTTAACACCGTTCACTTCAAATGGTTGCCAATAGGATGAACCGATTTTTAGAATTGTTTTTGAGCAAGAGTCAAAATTGGTGTGAAGTTTATCGTCAGTTTCATATGGAAAGATGCTGTTCTCAGCATTCCTTCTCCCTGCTGTCATGCCACCATTGGAAGACATAAAGAGCCAGATGTCACTGGAAGATGCCACTTGTATAAAAAATGGCGATAGTTTTTGTGCATCACTGATTTTGTAATAAGGTACGTGATCAATGGTCACGAAGTTGTTTGTGGTATTCATAGTAATAACCGTTCCTTTCTCGTATAATGAAAATTCATCTGATATAAGATGCCAATCTTAGTATATGGATTGAAGAAATAGATAAAAAGGAAAGATATTTTATTCAGGTGTGATTTTTTATGTTATACTGTGGGGAAGAGGAGTGTGTGACACAGTGAAGACATTATTAATTGTAGAACATAATAAAAAAGAGCGACAAGAATTGCGTCGAATGATACAAGGGAGCAAGATTGCGATTCATACCATATTGGAGTGTGCAAGCGGAGAAGAGGCCTTGCACCTTTTGAAGACGCAGAAGGTGGAGGTAATGTTTACCAATCTGGAACTGCCGGGCTTAGATGGATTGACACTGATTACAGAGGCTTGTAGGTTGGAGCAAGAACCGAAGATTGTTGTGGTGAGTAGTCTGGATGAATTTTCATCTACGGTGAAATTACTGCGACTTGGAGTACGTGAATATTTGCTGAAACCAGCGCAGAGAACTGCAGTGGAAGAAATTCTAGATACGCTGAATGCGGAGATCGAGCAATCCCTTGAGAAAGAGGCGGCTAAGAGCACAATTCAAGGGCAACATCTGAAACAGCTGGTGATGAATATGAACGCACCTGCAGGCGAATTGGAATCACTTCGGGTTCAGATTGATTCTAAGTTATTTCAAGGAGACTATCTGGTTTGTTGTCTGGATAATATGGGATTGGATTCTTATATGTGGGACGACCGTGGTTATGTAGGCAATGTGGGACAAGGAGAGCTCTTTATCGTAAAGCCAAGTGTGCTAGAGCAAATTCGCCTCCAAGAGTGGCGTCGGAGATTTGTAGGAGTAAGCAAGGTACATCAGGGGATTGAGGATTTTCAGTCTGCTTATATGGAGGCTTATGAGGCGAGAATAGAGGCATTTTATCGTGAGAGACCACTGGTGCGAGCGGAACGAATCGAGAGTGCGAAGCGAGCGAGCGATTCGGAAAAATCTGCAAAGGGTAGTACGGAGCAGAAGCGAGCGCAGGTAGCTACCCTAGTACAGAAAATTGGAACCACAAAAGCGAATCAAGTGTTAAAAGAAGTAGGGAAAATCCTATGGCAGAATAAGCGGGAGAAGGATATGAAGGCGCTTCAAATCCTAGTGGAAGATTTTTTCACACAGATCGAGAGTACTTATTCCAGTATGTCGGCAGCAGATGAATATGAGATCAAGAATCTTCAAAGTCCGCTATCCTATGCGAATATTAGCATTTATGAGTTTGTGTTGACGAAATGGTTGGAAACATTTATCGAGAAGGTGCAGGAACAACAAGAAGCGATCAAGAGTCGTCATAAGATGGAGGCGGCAATCGAGTACATCGCTCAGAATTATAACAAGGATTTCAACATGGCAGTGGTATCCAATGAGGTGTCCATGAATTATTCCTTGTTTTCTCTTGCTTTTAAACAGTATACGGGAATGAATTTTGTAAATTATTTGAGAGAGATTCGGATGCAAAAAGCAAAAGAATATTTAAAGGATACGGATCTTCGAATCGGAGAAATCAGCCAAAATATAGGATATGACAATGAAAAACATTTTATGAAAACATTCAAAACATTGTATGGCGTTTCTCCGACAGAATATCGTAAAAACTTGCGATTGAATCATTAAACAGCAGTTTCTGGTGTGTGAACCGATAGTAGTGCTTCGAAGAGTGAATCTTCGCTATAACCGTTTAGTGGTGTATAGGAATAAGTGAAAGAAATCAGATAGCTCTTATTGTAGATTTCTTGATAATTCATCAGATATTTTTTCATGGAACTTAGCAAATCATAGAAGTTAAGTTCTGAGGAAAATGAGTAGAGCACTTGAAAATTTGCTCCACGATAACGGGCACAGACGGCCCCGTCTGCTAATGCTTTTTGCAAGGCTTTTGCGAAAGTTTTTAGCGCAAAATTGCTTTCATCAAGACCGAAGTCTGAGTTCAGCTTCTGGAAATCATTAATCTCTAATGACAATAGAACAGGCTTTGTCTGTGTAAGAGAATATTGGTTTATAGCCAAAAGGGCATGATGTTGAAAGCCATGTCGATTATATAGACCCGTCAAATCGTCGCGGTAATTTAGATCTTGAAGGTATTCTTTGATTAAAACTATATTCTGTTGATCGCTCAAATTTTTTAGGGTCATATTGAGGTTCTGTAGCCATGTTACAAAGGTAAAAGGATAGTAGATTTCGGTGTTAGGGTACGAAAAGCAAAGAAATCCAAAATCAGCGTCTTCAAAATATAGTGGCACGAACAATCGCATGGATCCAGTATAGGAATCAAGAAAATCCGTAATGGCTTCTTTATTAGCAAAAGTGTGACCAGAAAAATATTGGTTGCTTGTTTTTCCTAATTTCAAATCAATACGCTTTGACTTGAAAGCAGTATCTTCAGGTAGCAGACCGGAGAGGTTTGAATCAGTTTCATACCAATCAGAGTACAAGAAGAAGTAGAAATCAGAGATTTCGGGGTAATTCTCAAGTGAAGTCTTGAGATGTTCTACCAATTGCTCTAGGTTCTCGCAGCTTTGCAGAAGACCACGCATATGAATATTTTCCAAGATTTTAGATTCTAGATGGGCGACCTTTCCGGAGAGTTTGTTGCTCAAGAAGATTGGAAAATCTTGTTTGTTATAAGGACAACCACAAGAACCTTTGAGGACTGGTTCGGCCTTGACATAGATGGGAAACTCTAGTGTCTGTTCATCTATTAGACCAAGCAAAGAATCAAAAGCAGCCACGCCCAATTCTCGTGCCGGGAAACTGATTGTGGTGAGGGCTGGATTGATCTGTTCACCATAAGCTAGGTTGTCACATCCTGTTACGGTAATATCTTGAGGGATGCGATAGCCTCTTTTTGATAACTCTTCTATGACTAAAAAAGCCAGTTCGTCATTGTAGCAAACAATCCCTTCTGGAGCGGTTGCTGAACTAGTGCCATCGAAGAAGAAATCTAGAGCTTGGCAGATAGAGCCGTAGCTAGAGTCGCTATCATACATAGAGGATTGATTAAGTGTTAGACCAAAATGTTTCATGCCTGAAAGGAATGCATTTTCTCTTGATGATGAGATGAGGGGGAAGGTTGAACTCCCCAAATAGCATAACCGATTGAGGTTATGCGTGGTATGTAAATGCTTTACGAGTTCCTGTATGATAGAAGAGTTGTTCAAGTTAATGGTAGGGAATGGCGATTCTGAATTATTGATATCTATAATGGGGCAAGTGGCATCGGCAAGAACGTCAAATAGAGCCGTTCGCATGCTGTCCACTAAGTAAGTTCCAGCAGAAATAAGGATGCCGTCGTAGGAGCGGATGTCTGGAACTTGGAAGAGATTCACTTCTCCTGTTCCGTATTCTTGAATCACGACTTCGTCATTGGAGACGAAAAAATCCAATGCATAGCCATATTCGTTGGCTTTGTCGATAATGCCTTGACAAAGTTTGCTCTGGAAATTGCCATATATATGTGAGATAAAAACTGCGATTTTGTGTGATTGATTCATACAGAACCTCCTAATGTATTATGGTGTGAAATTAATTGTTTCGTCATTTAAATAAGTTTCCCGATAAGTGCGAAGTGTCATTCCTGTTACTTTTTTGAACTGTTTTCCTAAGTGGCTCTGAGACGAGAAACTTAGGTTTGATGCAATCTCGCTAAAAGAATAAGTAGAATAGATTAGCATATTCCGAGCGAGTTTGATTTTTTCTTGCAGAATGAACTCGCCAATTGTTATCCCTTCTGATTTTTTGAAGATTTGAGAGAGATAATTGGGGCATATATATAAGGATGCGGCTAATTCGCTTAGTGTGATTTTATCATAGATATGCTCAAATATATAATTTTTACAACGCCGGACTCTAGAATCACCTGTGGCTATTGGCGTTGGAGCAGTGTTTTTTTTCTGGTCACTTACCAGTGTAGTATAATAAAATTGTGCTTCTCTAGCAAGTTGATAAACATCTGCAATAGTTTTTAATTCTTCGACTTTGTTAATGAAGCAATCACTGAGAGAATATGCCCATTCAAAATGCAATCCACCTTCTACTGCTGCACGACATGACAGTGCAATGGTAATAATAGAACGGTTTTTCGCATTTCGTAGGGGATCTTTTGCAATGACACCAGACTGCCCACGATGCTTTTCTGTTAATGTAATCTGTAATTGAGCAATATCTCCACTTCGCACACATGCAAATTCACGCACTTCTTGATCGTGAGGATTATGATGTTTGCTGTGTTCGCGTGAATGGAAAAAATCAGTTGTGAAATCACGTTTTATGTCCTTGAGAAATTTACTGTCCATACGAGTACCTACTTTTGAATTATTGTATCATGTTTTTGCGTGCAAGCACACTTTTTTATCTTGTTACCTAGTTATTGTACCATAATTAATTTGTTATTGTGATAAAAGTTGTAGAATTGTGATATATTTACCGAGAGAAGGACAGTAAAATGGGGAAAATAAAAAATCCGTATTGGAGGAGATGAAAGTGAAAGACATAACGATAAGAGACATAGAGGTATTTGTGACAGCGCCGAGAGGGATCAATCTAGTGGTGGTGAAGGTGTTGACATCGGAACCAGAATTATTTGGCCTGGGTTGTGCCACATTTACATGGAGACATAAAGTTGTGGTGACAGCCATTGAAGAGTATTTAGTACCACTGCTGCGAGGTAGATCAGTGCATGATATCGAAGATATTTGGCAAGTTGCAATGGGGAATTCCTATTGGAGGAATGGGCCGGTGCTCAATAATGCGATATCTGGAGTGGATGAGGCATTGTGGGACATAAAGGGAAAGCTAGCCAATATGCCAGTATATAGCTTGTTTGGAGGAAAATCCCGTGAAGGTGTAGCGGTATATCGTCATGCAGATGGTAGTTGTGTAAATGAAGTGAAAGAAAATATCTATAAATTTATGGAAGAGGGAATTCAATACATCAGATGCCATATGGGAACATATGGAGGGAATTTTGATGGAAAATCACAGCAGATTATCCCGCCACAACATGCACCGATGGGGTCGTACTATCATCCGAAAAAGTACATGAGAAGTGTGGTTGAATTATTTTCTAAAATTCGTGCAGATATCGGTTGGGAAGTGGAACTATTGCATGATGTACATGAGAGGTTATCGATGGCAGATACATTAACCTTTGCGAAAGAAATGGAGGCCTTTAAATTATTCTTTCTAGAGGACAGTTTGGCACCAGAGCATATCGATTATTTCAAAGTGTTGAGGCAACATACAGCGACACCATTTGCGATGGGAGAATTGTTTACCCACCCACTAGAATGGAAGACAGTGGTGCAAAATCAGTGGATTGATTA
>CAYIZP010000084.1:0-5932 GCA_964367905.1 uncultured Lachnospiraceae bacterium | reverse complement strand
GATACATGTAAGCAATATGGATGTAAGGCGAAGATATTTACAAAGATGAAGGGAGATGTAAGAGGGAAGTTTGGTTCTCCAGATATGATTATCATGTTTACGAATACAGTATCTCACAAGTTGGTTGCATGTGCGAACTGCGAGGCGAAGAGATGTAATGCACGAATCGAGAGATCACACTCAAGTTCTCTTTCAGCATTAAAAAGTATATTAGAAACGGTATAGGGATATTATGGATTTAGAGAGAAGATTGATTGAACATTGTGCGCCCACATTGAGTGGTTTGAAGACAGCAAGTTTATTTACAATTAAATATAGAGATAAAATAAATTTGAACTGCAATGTCGACAATTGGAATCGTAGTCTTAAGGAACGTGGCATAGTGTTGAAGATTTTGAGACAGGGTAATCAAACAGCGCTCATCTATGTGTATAGAGAAAGTATGCTTAAAATAGATATGAAAGATGAAATGAGCAAAAGCATCTTGAAAAAATATGGATATGAGAATCTTAATCTAGTTCAATCCATAGAACGTCTAGCAAGTCGGTTGGACTCATATGACGAGTTTCCGCATGAGATTGGACTTTTCCTAGGATATCCGCCTAAAGATGTATATGGATTTATTTGCAATAAGGGATTGAATTGTAATCTATGCAGTTATTGGAAGGTGTATGGTGACGAAGAAGAAGCATTGGTTAAATTTTCAAAATACGATAAATGTAAGCAAGTCTACAAACGATTATGGGAAGAAGGAAGAGATATTCTGCAATTGACTGTTAAGAAAAAAGTGGTTGCATGATATAGATATTTTATAAAAAGGAGATTATTAAAATGAGTAAAGTTGCAGTGGTTTATTGGAGTGGAACAGGGAATACAGAGGTAATGGCAAACTTTGTTGCAGAGGGAGCTAAGTCAAAAGGTGCAGATGTTGAGATTATGACATCGGATAGTTTTTCTGCAGATAAGGTAGGGGATTATGATTCTATCGCATTTGGATGCCCATCTATGGGAGATGAAGTTTTGGAAGAAACAGAATTCCAACCGATGTGGGATGATGTAAAAGGAAGTCTTGCAGATAAGAATGTATTGTTATTTGGTTCTTATGGATGGGGAGACGGCGAGTGGATGAGAAATTGGGAAGCGGAAACAACGGCGAAAACACTAGCGACCTACATGTGCAATGAAACACCAGATGCTGATGCGGAGGATGCTTGCAAGATATGTGGAGAGAACTTAGCATAGAAAAAAGTAAAACCCAAGAGGATGCTCTTGGGTTTTGATTATGGAGAGGCATATGAATGAGGGAACCAAGAAAATCATAAATCAATCGAGACGGTTATTGCTTGAGTCTACGATGACAGAGCAGCAGATCGTAGAAAAATTATTTGTATCAGAAACAACATTGCGACAATTATACGTAAGATATTTAGGAATATCTCCAAAAAAATATATTCGAAAAGTGAAATTAAAAAAGGCGAAAACCAAGCTGAGAATCACTAATTCCTTAATTTGTGAGATTGCTAGTGAGATTGGCTATACGAATATGAGTAAATTTTCCAATGCGTTTAAGAGCGTTTATGGAATAACTCCATCGAATTATAGAAAAAAATGTCGTTTTGGAGTAGAAAAGTAGTGATAACCTTGTTACAATAAAATGATAACAAAAAGGAGGAAGTGAATATGTTAGAATGTTTGACAAAAGAAAGAAAATGTATTTTCCTTGCAGGGGCAGCGGCAGGATTAGCGGTATTAGGGTTTTTAAAGACTAAAAAAGCTCGAGATATTGCAGTAAAGAGTGTGGCTGGCAGTATTATGTTAAAGGATAAAGTAGTGGAAACAGCAGCGAATATTAAGGAAGAAGCAGATGATATCTGTGCAGAAGCAAAAGCAGCAGCAAGACAAGGATGCGATTGTGGATGTGAATGTGAAGAAGGTGATTGCGAATAATTACGGCAATTTAAGGAGAAGTCTATGAAGTATCACATTGTGTGTGATAAGCCGGGAAGACTTAGAATTCGTTTTGGAAGATATATATTAACTAAGGAGCAATGTTACGGATTATCTGAACAGCTCCTTTCTTTGGATGGAATTGCAAGTGTTTCGACGAACGAAGTGAATGGCTCGGTGCTTATCAGATATACAGAGGAAAATTCAAGAGAATTGGTTTTAAATTTTATATCTTCTATAAAGAGTTCTCAAGTGCAAGAAGGGGAACCATCACAAGAAGAAAGAGCAAAATTACTAGAGAAAGATGTTAAAAAACGTTTGGTAAAGCACTGCGTAGGATATGTGGCACGTTCGTATCTTCTACCGATGCCAATCCAGAGAATCTATACGACGATAAGAGTAGTACCATACTTGATTAATGGATTCAAGGCACTTGCAGATAAGAAGATTAATGTCGAGGTGTTGGATGGAACTGCACTGGGTGCAGCGATGCTGTCGAGAAACTACAAGACAGCATCGTCTACTATGTTTTTGCTCGGAATTTCTGATTTGCTATTAGAATATTCGAATCTAAGAGCGAAGAATGCATTGGCTCAGAGCCTTAAGATTAACGTAGATAAGATTTGGTTGATAAAAGATGGCATAGAAGTAGAAGTTTCTCAAGCGGATATTGGGGTTGGAGATGTGATTCGGGTGAGAAAAGGAAGTCTTATACCAATTGATGGAACAATTATCGCTGGGGATGCTCTTATTAATGAAGCGACAATGACAGGAGAACCTATATCCGTACATAAAACGATTGATGCCACAGTGTTTGCAGGCACGGTTTTAGAAGATGGTGAGATAGATGTAACGGTGCGTAGTCTTCAGAATGATTCTAGAATTGCCAAGATTATTGATTTAATCGACACAGGAGAGAAAGAAAAGGCATTGTTGCAAGGTCGTGCGGAGCGTTTGGCGGATGATATAGTCCCAATTAGTTTTGGATTGTTTTTTGCAACACTAGTTCTCACGGGAAGTATTACTCGGGCACTGTCGGTATTGATGGTGGATTTTTCATGTGCGATTAAGCTGACAACTCCTGTTACAATTATTTCAGCCTTAAAAGAGGGTGTGAATCATCAAGTGCTTACTAAGGGTGGAAAATACCTTGAGGCCCTAGCTAAAGTAGATACGATAGTTTTTGACAAGACAGGTACACTTACGAATGCGGTTCCGAAGGTATCTAAAATTATTTCGCTTCATGATGATTATAGTGAAAATGATGTGCTGAAAATAGCAGCATGTCTAGAAGAACATTTTCCACATAGTGTTGCGGCTTCTATTGTTAGGCAAGCAAAGGAGAGTGGAGTACATCATCCAGAAGAACACGGTAAGGTAGAGTACATTGTTGCACATGGAATTGCAAGTATATACAAGGAAAAGCATTCAGTTATAGGTAGTAGACATTTCGTGTTTGAAGATGAAAAAGTACCGTATCCATCAGAAAAAGAAGTGTGGATTTCGGAACAAATTGGAAGTGACAGTGCAGTTTATCTAGCAGTAGATAATGAGCTCATAGGGATTATCTGTGTCAATGATCCACCACGTCATGATGCAAAAGCTACGATAGAAATGTTACGTGATGAAGGTGTAGAAAATATCTACATGATTACTGGTGATGGAGAAAGTAGTGCAAGGCATACAAGTAAACTATTAGGAATCGATAAATACTACGCTTCTGTATTACCAGATGGAAAGGCTGCGATTGTTGAACAACTGAAATCTGAAGGGAAAGTGGTACTTATGGTCGGAGATGGCATCAATGACACTCCAGCATTGAGCGTTGCCGATGTATCACTGACCCTCAATGGTTCATCTGACATCGCACGAGAAGTTGCAGACATATCAGTAATGTCTGATGAGCTTACGAAGATTGTTGAAATTCGAAGGCTGTCAGATAAGTTGATGAAAAAGATTTATCGTCAATATGGAATAATAGTGACATTTAATACAGCTCTTATTATATTGGGAATATTCGGAGTTGTTACAGCGGGAACATCTGCATGGCTACATAATGCATCAACTTTAGCGTTGACAGCAACATCAGCTAAGCCGATTATGCGGAAAACAGATAGAGTTAGTATAGCGGAGGAATGTGAAGATGAAATATCATAAGTTTTGGGCTAGATTGGCAGTGGTTGCCATGATTATGTGTTTTTGGACAGGGAAAAAGCATCAATAATAAAATTAGTGACAGGGATGAAATGGAATGTACTTTCTTCTCTGTCACTAATTAGTTATTTTTTTCGATTTATATAATCACGAATTTTTTCAAAACTTTCGTCACTCAAATGATGTTCAATTTTGCAGGCATCTTCCTTTGCTATTTCTGGTGTTACCCCTAAATCAATCAAGATAGTGGTTAATATCTGATGTTTTTCATACACACCACTAGCAATTTTTTGTCCTTGCTCCGTGAGTTCAATATGCCCTGAATCATTGACGGTTATCAATTCATTTTCACGTAGCTTTTTCATTGCAACACTGACGCTTGGTTTGGAATAACCGAGATGGTTTACAATATCAATAGAACGAACGAGTCCGATTTGATTTTTTAGTAGTAAGATAGTTTCTAGGTAATCTTCAGCAGATTCATAAATTTTCATAGGCATACTCCATTAAACATTTTTTAATTGCATCGTTGTTGTCTCGCCTACAAGTGTAACATGAAATGCCTTGAACTGCAATTGAAATTCAAGACATTTTATTTTGCTACTTTTGTTTTTGTGTAGGTATTGCAATTATTTTTTTAATTTCTCACTTAGGATTACGATGGAACTCCTGATTAACAAAAGCAAGAAGACTCCAGCAATCACAAGAGAATACCATGGCAATTGTTCATGATGTACATGGGTTTCGGTAAGTGTCAGCACATCAAGGTGCAAAGCACTGATGATATAATCAAAAATCATTCCAAATGTAATGGAAAGTACGATAACACTGCCTACATAAATGGCAGTTATTTTTTTACCAAGGCTCTTGGCTATGACGATTAGTGATGCCATATTGGAAACAGGTCCTGTAAATAAAAATACAAATGCGGCTCCAGGTGAAAGCCCCTTCATAATTAGAGATAGCGCAATTGGTATAGAAGAAGTGGAACAGATATACATCGGTAATCCGATGAGGACCATCAAAAGCATGGAGAGTATCCCGCTATCTAAACCATATCCAATGAAGAAGTCTTCAGGAATTATGGTGGAAATTAATGCAGAAATCAGTATTCCGATGATGAAATGAAAGGCGATTTCATCGAGGAAAGAACAGAATCCATATGTAAAGACGTTCTTCAGCTTCTCGCCAAATGATATTGTTGCTGGTTTTGAAGTAGAACTACAACAGCAACTAGTTTCCTCTGGTTCAGGTGTCGTGCTACAACAACAACTCGATTCAGACGGATCGGGCACAGAGCTACAGCCACAACTTGATGTGCTAGGTTCTGGTTCAGAGCTACAACCGCAAGAGGATTTGGTCTCGGTCAGTTTCACATCCTTGCCAAAGATATTGACGATGGCACCGGTAATAATTCCGGAGATAAAAGCTGCACAGGCGCGAAAGATTGCAATGAAGGGACCGAGAATTCCCCAGGTTGCAATGATGCTGTCCACACCAGTTTGAGGTGTCGATACTAAGAAAGACACAACAGCTCCGTTGGATCCCCCAGTTTTCTTTAGTTCTACCGCAGTTGGAACCACTCCACAGGAGCAGAGCGGAAGAGGAACTCCTATAATAGAAGCTTTTACTACAGACCAGAAGCTAGTGCTACCAATCTGAGATGTAATCCACTTCTTATCTACGAAACTATGTAAAATTCCTACAAGCAACAATCCTAGCATAATATAAAACGACATATCAATAAATAATGTCCATAAGTTAGAAAAGAAATTTTGTATATTCATAATGACCTCCTTTTGTTTAGGTGAGTAGTTAAGATAATATATAG
>CAYIZP010000083.1:0-6037 GCA_964367905.1 uncultured Lachnospiraceae bacterium | reverse complement strand
ACAACTCATAAACACGCGCTCCATGAGTCAATGGATCACGATTGATATAATCAAACAGAATATGTTTCCCATCTATAACTTCCACATGTGTCATCTTACTCATCTGTCGCTTATCATACTTCTCGTACCCCTTTAACACCTTATGCTCCTTTTCCTCTGTCTCAAAGAATTTTTTTACTTTTTCTTTGTCCAATTCATGATTTCGTGTAAATCCCGGTCGAACTTTGCAGGCCTCCCTCAAGCAAATATCCATCATTAACGCATCATAAAACATTTCCATCTTGCCATCTGTCTGATCAACCTCAACTCTAATGAAATCATACAATATTTCATACCTTGCAATTCGTGAATGTTTTTGTTTTCCATAATCATTCCCTGTATAAAACCCACTTAATTTCTCATATAATTGAAATGGTGTATCAAATTCTTTTACAAGCAGCCCCAAAGTCGTTGAGAACTGGTCGCTGTTATAATATGTTTCCACCATCTCTTCAATCGCCTTCAGCCTGATTACCTCTTCGTAAGAAAGCCAATTTGTAGACAATACTTCGTACGGTGGAGCGGATTTGTATTGCAACCCATACGTCTCTTTCATTTCTTCCATATAGGATCCCTTGAGCACTTTTAAAAATCCCAATTGAAGCTGCGCTGGTTTCATCTCATAGACTTCATTGAATGACATTCGAAATGTTTCATATCCCTCATACGGTAACCCCGCAATCAAATCCAAATGTTGATGTACACGATTGCTCGCCCTTACTTGTAACACATTCTTTCTTACTTGATCCAGATTCATGGTGCGTTTGATTTCTCGAACCGTCCTCTCATTCGTCGTCTGAACACCAATCTCCAACTGAACCAATCCACTTCGCATACTCGACAACACATCCATCTCTTCTTCTGTCAACAAGTCTGCTGCCACTTCGAAATGAAAATTCGTGATCCCATTGTCATTATCCCTGATATAAGTCCATATTGCTAATGCATTTCTCTGTCTACAATTAAATGTTCGGTCCACAAATTTCACTTGCTTCACCCTATGATTCAAGAATATCTGAATCTCATGTTTCACTTGCTCTTCTGACCGAAATCTTAATTTTTTATCGATCGAGGACAAGCAATAACTACAGGAAAATGGGCACCCTCTACTCGACTCGTAGTATATAATTTTGTTTTCAAAAGCCTCTACATCATCATAAATAAATGGTATTCGATTCATATCGATAATTTCCCGCCAAGGATTCACTATAATCTCTGCTTCTAGTTTATGATTCTGAAAAAAAGTGATACCTGTAATATCACTCAGTTTTCTCTTCCCCTCATATGCTTCTAGCACTTCTGTAAATGTCTCCTCGCCTTCGCCACACATAATCCCCTCAAGTAGCGGTAACTCCTCTAATATCTCCTTTGCACAATAAGATACTTCCGGCCCACCTAGCCATATTTTGCTATGTGGCAACACCTTCCTCAAGTCTATCATCAACTCTTTGACAAACAGTATATTCCAGATATAACAAGAGAATGCCACAATATCTGCCCGCTTTTCATAAATATCTTGTAAAATTTCATCTTGTAATTGATTAATTGTATATTCTGCTATCTCTATCGTTGTATCATCTAACGCTCCATATTTTTTTGCATATGCCTTTAGATTATACACTGCCAGATTCGAATGAATATATTTCGCATTTATGGCAACTAGCAATACTTTCATCGTCAACCTTCTTTCCCATCGTTTATGACAAAAAGCACCTACTTCCCATTTGGAAGTAGGTGAAAACAATTTTTATGTTATTTTTTTGTGCATTACACTTCGAACTTAACTCCCCAAACGTTACTTAAGTAGTTAACTCAACCCAGGCGCCCTCACGGCACCCGAAAGGTTTCACTTAGTGCTGCTCCGTTCCCGACCTGACACGGTTCATGAATTTCCGTCGCGTAAGACCCGAATATCAATGCCACTTTCCTAAGGCAGCTTCACAAAGCAAGCCCTCTGTGTAATATCACCCCCACTATAGCGGATTGTGGGTACAAGGCACCGCTACCGCCCCGGCTGCACGTTCAATATAATACCACACATAACTCGTAAATGCAAGACTTTCTACTATTCAAACAACGTTTGATCTGGTGAATTAAATGCAATATAACTCTTTCCTCTATTAATGCTTAACTCTTCCCCATCTAAATCATAGACTTCCAAGTGAGAGTTTGCTTCACCGCCTTCTTTCTTCCATGTAATCTCTTGCACAGCACCATTAGACACATAATAGCCTTTGCTTCCTACCATATCAATTCTTTTATGTACACCGTTTTCCAATAATCCGATATCTGTTTCTAGAATAAAGACATTGGTAAACGCCAACTGTTCCTCTGTCTTCCCATCAATTTGGTCATTCCCGTTCAGCTGCTTCAAGTAAACCTTATTCTCTTCATCATAAGTAAAAGTTCCAACTGCTGCTCCAAAATCAGTCTCTACCATAATACAATCTTCACCTTCCGGCTTCAATTGCTCTTCTAGTCCATTAAATAAGAATGCTGGTTCCGCATTGTCCTCTTCTATCTCTGTTCGATATCCTTGCGACTCTACCGCCTCTACCAAGCTTGGTCCATCAAATACTGCTGTGTGCTCTAACGAGTAGCCAGAATTGATTCGATCTTGATCACGCGAAAACATACCTGCTGTATTCGCCATTCCATCAAAATAGTCTACTTCTAAAGAATCGAAATACGGTCTTGTACTATCATCCATTCCCCAAAATGCATAATAGGCATCAAATCCCTCTGATAGTGTTGGGAAGTTATATCGACAACTACGAATCGCGCAAACCTCAGGCACTTGTGTGTAGTCCGCAAACAAAGCCATCATACGAGTTAGATTCCCCTCTACTGGAAGTTCAAATATAATATCAGCCTCACCTACTCCATATTGCGGCATTGCATCCTTTACATTGTTCACCATAATCGCAAAAGGTCGCTTACCAATGGCCTCGTCAGTTAAATCAATTTCCCCTGTCAATAAGTTTTGATTCGCTGGCAGAATCTCTACAGGTTCAACCTCTACTGGCTCCTCTTCCACCACTTCCATCACTTCTGGTTCTGGTTCTGGCTCCTCGACCTCTTCTTCCTTTTTACAACCCGTGAAAGTCATTCCAACAACTGCTATCACTAGGAGCATCAGCTTAAGTTTATTCTTGTTTTTCATGATAATAACCATCCTTTTCATAAATTTTCATCTGGAAGTATCATATCATAATTTTCCCTGTTTTTCTACATTATTTTCATCTCATGGATTTTCATCCCACCTTCTGCGAAGAATAGCTTAATAAAGTTCTCTTGTCTCTCATCGCACTTAACTTCCAGATTTGTAACTTCAAATTCCACACCACTACAATTGTGTTCGTTCAAGGTAACCATCTTGATTGCCCGATGTCCTAGATAGATAGTCATCGGAATCTGCGCTACCCCTTTTGCGCGAGCGGATAATTTGAACTTTAACCTATATGTACCCTCTGCATTGACATATATCTTAGCACTCGCCCCTTTGCTCGTATCTAACCCACTGCAATCAACTTCCACTTCCCCATCTACTTGCTCAACAACTGGTAACTCTATACACCTTACCTCCTTCATTGCAAATCGGTTGACTTCATCGGATACAATTGGGCTTTCCCCATCTAAACGTTCCAAAGCTGTGGACTTCATCAAGAATTGACAGATATTCTTAGCATTGCGAACCAGTAGTTCACGCGTAACACTGCCCTCTTTCAGTCCCTCTGCTGTTTTATCATTCATGCTATTTGTTTCGGCGCATTCCACCACCATATAGACATCATTCTGGGCACGAATCATGGCTGGAGTATTTGTCACACTCGCTTCTTTTCCCTCGTCGTTCATCTTCGCCCACCAGTCGGTCATTACAATTCCATCAAATCCCCACTCACCGCGTAGGATGATGGTCAACAAGTCATAATTGCTAGCAGTCCACACACCGTTGAGAGCTCCATAACTACTCATGATGCTATATGCACCAGCTTCTTCTACTGCCATCTTATACGCTCTTAGATAGATTTCTCTCAATGCTCTTTCAGAAACCACACTGTTGGAGATGGATCGTGCAAATTCTTGACTATTACATGCAAAATGCTTGATTGTACCTGTGACCTTGTACTCATGCAGTGCTTTTAATTGTGCCACTGCCATCTTCCCTGTTAGGAATGGGTCTTCAGAGAAATACTCGAAGTTTCTTCCATTGAGCGGGTTTCTATGAATATTGATTCCTGGTCCTAACAGTGTATCAATTCGGTTAAACGACAGTTCCTTCCCTAAATATTGAAACAACTCATAATTTAATTCTGTATTAAATGTAGATGCAAGTGCCGTTCCGTTCGGCAGGGAATACGCCATGGCTCCACTGTCCATGCGAATTCCTGAAGGCCCATCGGAGCAACACGCAAGGGCAATACCCTTCGCTAGCAATCCATCTGTTACCCCACCAATCGCACCTGCTGTACCTGGTGTAACCTTTGGTGAGCACATCCCCTCTCCTCTAGTCATATATACGAGTTCTTCCTCTGATACTTGTGCAAGAAATTCATCCAACTCCACACGACCAGATTTCACATCTCGTAATCGATAGCCCTTGTCCCCCTCATAGTCTGTGCATGTTAGTGCAACATTTCCTTTGAAGTGCTGATACGACTCATTTCTCATCGGTACATTCTCATACGAAGTTTCTACATTTCCATGTCTCATAAATGGCTTCAGTCTAGAAAATTCTCGAATTGGTGCACAGGCTTGTTGTAGTTCTTCTACCACTACCATTTCCTCTATCTTAACCGTGCCAGAATTCACAGCCGACCTAACGTCTGTACCAATGTAGATTTCATAACTTCCAGCTTCGAGTACATAGGTGTGTGCCTTCCCTGTAATCCCTCCGTCATCATAAGAAGAAAAGTCTCTTAGATCAAACTCCAGCGTCACGAATTCGAACTCACCTACATGGAGTTCCTTGGTCTTCGCAAATGCCATCAGATTTCGGAATGGTTTTCCTAGTCTCCCTTGCGGAGGATTCAAATACACTTGAACCACTTCTTTTCCATTGCAATTGCCTTTATTTTGCACCTTCACTTTGACACTGTATGCATAGTCTCCTTTCGACTCCATCACAATATCGCCAAGACCAAACTCCGTATAGGACAGACCATAACCAAAGGGATACATCACACGTTCCTTCTTGAAAGTCTCGAAATAGCGATACCCCACGTAGATATCTTCCTCATATACATTGTCACCTTCATTTCCAAAATTACTGGTAGACGGATAATCCGTGATGTCATATGCTATGGTATCGGTCAACTTCCCGCTCGGAGATACCTGTCCCGTCAGCACATCATAGACTCCATTGCCACCCTCACAGCCCCCTTGCCAGATATATAATACCGATTGTGGTTGGTATTTCTCCACCCAACTCATATCCATAATATTCCCCACATTTAACAACACAACCACATGCTCAAAATGCTTGGTAACCATTTCCAGCATCGCTTCTTCCTGCTCCGTCAGAAGATAGCTCCCTCTTTCATTGTGATTGTCGCGATCCTCACCTGCTTGTCTGCCAATCACAGCAATTGCGATGTCTGATTGCCCAGAAGCTTGTGCTACCACTTCATCCGATAATCTCATTTCTTCCTGGCACCATGGCTCCTGCGCCCAACCTTTCCCCATATCGAAAGGATTCTCCGCCACCCACTTCTTATAGGTGTCCAACAACTCCATATTAACCGAAATCTCATCACTTTCTAGCAATGCGTCTAAGCAGCTCACAACGTAAGGGGCATTCACCAACCCTCCAGACCCTGTCCCACTCTTGATATAGTGTAATTGCATGCGCCCAAACATCGAGACCTTGCATCCATGTTTCAATGGTAGGGTGTCTCCTTCATTTCGTACCATTACACAACTCTCTGCCGCTGCCCCTCTCGCTACTTTCGCATATTCTTTCCAATCCAATAAATTTTTCATCAATCATTCATCCTTT
>CAYIZP010000082.1:0-6044 GCA_964367905.1 uncultured Lachnospiraceae bacterium | reverse complement strand
TAAGAAAAGGGACAGGGCAATAACGCTTTGCGTTTCTACCCTGTCCCTTTATATTATTACTCTTCGATTGCTCCTACTGGACATTGTGCTGCGCATGCTCCACAATCTACGCATGAATCAGCGTCAACAACGTATTTGCCTTCGCCTTCTGCGATTGCACTTACTGGACATTCTGGTTCACAAGCTCCACAGCTTACGCAAGAATCATTAATTGTATATGCCATTTTAGTATCCTCCTTTCACAATATCTACTACATGTCCATTCTAATACAATCTGACAATTTATTCAAGTGCTTTCCTATTGTTTCATGTTTTTATATGCATGCAGAATGATATTTCGTGCCGCCTCTGCTTCTTCTTTGGTCGCATCTGGAATATTGCTTAGTGGATATTGGATATTCAACGCCTCATACTTCCCAACTCCTAGGGAATGATAGGGGAGGACGTCGAGTGCCTTCACATTATTCAAGGTTCCTAGGAATTCTCCTAGCTCTGTTAGATACTCTTGGAACAAGGTGACCCCTGGGACTACAACATGACGAATCCATACAGGCACATTTTTTCGATCTAAGTATCTTGCAAAGGCAAGGATTTTCTCATTTGGAAATCCAGTGAGTTCCTTGTGGCAATCCGAGCGTATATGTTTGATATCTAGCAATATCAAATCTGTGAGTGACAGAAGTTCTTCCAATCGATCTAGAAACTCTCTACTTCTTTCTCGAAAAACAATTCCCGAGGTATCAATACATGTATGCACATTCTTGGACTTGAGATCGCGGAATAATTCAATCAGGAATTCCATCTGAAGCATAGGTTCCCCACCCGTTACCGTAACTCCACCCTTTTTGTAGAATGGTTGATTGGCATAGAAGCTCTTTAGTGCCTGTTGCACACTCATGAGGTCTCCCACTCGCGTCTCCCAAGTATCAGGATTGTGACAGTATTGACACCTTAGCGGACATCCTTGCAAAAAAATCACATATCGCAATCCTGGCCCATCTACCGTCCCACAGGTTTCAATGGAATGCACATATCCGGCTGCCATAATTACATCCCCTCGTGGAATGTTCTGGCAATGACATCGTCTTGCTGCTCCTTGGTTAATTTATTAAAGTTTACCGCATAGCCTGACACTCTCACCGTCAATTGCGGGTATTTCTCTGGGTGCTCTTGCGCATCCAAGAGGGTTTCCTTGGTGAATACGTTTACGTTCAAGTGATGTCCACCTTTTTCTACATATCCATCTAGCATATTCACTAGATTGTCTACTTGTTGCTGTTCTACTTTCTTCATTGCAAATGCTCCTCTCTCAACAAACACACGTCTGTTCCATTAATCTACATCTGGAAGATTCGGAATCTTACAAGCTTGGTCTCCACATTCACTTATAGAATCCAAATCTAATTCCCCTGTGAATACTGTCATCTCCTTGCCCAACGCACCTGGTACAATAGAAAATGTATTCGATATTCCATCTTGCGCCTCTGAAAATGGTATTTTAGCTACTGATGCTAACGATGCCAAGGCACCCTTTTTATCTCTGTTATGCATCGGATTTGCCCCTGGTGCAAATGGTTCTCCCATGCGTCTTCCATCTGGTGTATTTCCCGTCTTCTTCCCATATACCACATTGGATGTAATAGTTAAAATCGATGTGGTTGGAATCCCTTGTCGATAGGTATGATGAGACTTGATCTTATCCATAAATGACTTCACAACCCAGTTGGCAATATCATCAACCCTGTCATCATCATTTCCATATTGTGGGTATTCACCCTCTATTTCATAATCATAGATAAATCCTGTTTCATCCTTAATTGGCTTTACCTTTGCATATTTGATTGCACTAAGCGAGTCGGCTACCACCGATAGTCCAGCAATTCCTGTCGCAAAATACCGCTTCACTTCCCGATCATGAAGTGCCATTTGAATCCTCTCATAGCTGTACTTATCATGCATATAGTGGATGATATTTAGCGTATTCACATACAAGCCTGCAAGCCAAGCCATCATGTCATCAAATTTCTGTAACACATCGTCATACTCTAGATATTCTGTGCATACTTTGCTGTATTTTGGTCCAATTTGTATCCTCAATTTCTCATCCACGCCACCATTGATTGCATAGAGCAGACATTTTGCTAGGTTAGCACGCGCTCCGAAGAACTGCATTTCCTTTCCCACCTTCATCGAAGAAACACAACATGCAATAGCATAGTCATCACCATGAATCGGCCTCATCACATCATCATTCTCATACTGAATCGAGGAAGAGATGATGGACATCTTCGCACAGAATTCTTTGAAGTTCTGTGGCAGTTTTGTCGACCAAAGTACAGTAAGATTCGGCTCTGGTGCCGTACCAAGCGTATTCAAGGTGTGAAGATATCTAAACGAAGTCTTTGTTACCAACGAACGCCCATCTACTCCGATTCCACCGATGGACTCTGTCACCCAGGTTGGATCTCCCGAGAACAAGGTATTATACTCTGGAGTTCTTGCGAACTTCACTAGGCGCAATTTCATAATAAAATGATCCACTAATTCTTGAGCTTCTTCTTCTGTCAGGATTCCTCTCTTTAGATCGCGCTCAATATAGATATCGAGAAAGGTAGAAGTTCTACCCAGACTCATGGCAGCACCATTCTGCTCTTTTACTGCTGCTAGATACCCGATGTATAACCACTGGATCGCTTCCTTAGCGTTCTTCGCAGGCTGGCTGATGTCGAACCCATAGATGGATCCCAGTTCTTTTAATTCTCCTAAGGCCCTCATCTGCTCTGTAAGTTCTTCTCTCAATCGAATATTATCTCCAACCATACGAACTGGCGCTGTATTCAATTGGTCTTGCTTATCTTGAAGCAAGAGATCCACCCCATAGAGTGCAACTCTTCTGTAATCCCCGATGATTCTTCCTCTTCCATAGGCATCAGGAAGCCCTGTGATAATTCCTGCCTTTCTCGCCAACTTCATCTCCGATGTATAAGCATCGAACACCCCTTGATTATGGGTCTTTCGGTACTTGGTGAAGATATCAACAATCTTCGAATCCACTTCATAGCCATTTTGCTTACAAGCATTTTGTGCTAATCGGATTCCACCATATGGTTGAAGTGAGCGTTTGAACGGTTTGTCCGTCTGAACTCCTACGATTTTTTCTAAATCACGGTTCAGATACCCAGCTTCATGAGAAGTAAGCGATGATACAACGTCCGTATCCATGTCCAGGACTCCGCCCGCCTTCATCTCTTGCTCCGATAACTCCATCACTTGTGCCCATAACTTCTTGGTTGCTTCCGTCGCCTCTGACAGAAACTCATCATTCCCTTCATAAGGAGTATAGTTCTTCTGAATAAACTCACGAACGTCAATCCCTTCCTTACACCACTTCCCTAGGCTAAATCCATCCCAATGCGCACTCCACTTTACAATCATTTCGAACCTCCGTCATCTATCTCACATTTACTACTATCCTATTCTTATTATAAATCATTCCAAACAAGAGTCAATAATATACATCATCTTAAGTTCTTTATACGTAACTATTCAGCCTTGCGGCTGAATACAAGTGGGACTGCGCTATGTTTACATAGCATCAGGCTCATCTTGTGTTTCAGTCATAAGGCGCTTAGCCGTAATCGAGGATATAGCTGTGAAACAGCGTAACAGATCACGCAGTGATCCATCCGAGATGTTTAGGTTGAATAGTTACATTTATAATCATTTTACTTCTTCAAATTTCCAAATTGGGTATAATGTGGCAACCATGCTAGCTCCACGGTTCCAATCGGACCATTCCTTTGTTTTGCAATAATAATTTCGGCCACATTTTTTAATTCCGTATCTTTATTATAATAGTCATCTCGATAGATAAACATTACCACGTCGGCATCCTGCTCGATGGCTCCCGACTCTCTTAAGTCGGACAACATCGGTCGATGATCTGGCCGCTGCTCTACCGCACGACTCAACTGCGAGAGCGCGATAACAGGCACGTTCAGTTCCCTAGCTAGTCCTTTGAGGGAACGTGAGATCTCAGAGATCTCTTGTTGACGCGATTCGCTTCGCCCTCCAACTCTTCCAGACATCAGCTGCAAGTAGTCAATGACAATGAGATCTAATCCTTGTTCCATCTTGTACTTTCTGCACTTTGATCTCATCTCCGAGATAGAGATTCCTGGTGTATCATCGATGATAAGTTTCGATTCCCCGATGATTCCTGCTCCCTCAATTAGTTTCTCCCAGTCATCATCCTTGAGATTTCCCGTTCTCAGAACCTGTGCATCCACCTTGGACTCTAGGGAGAACATACGATTGATCAACTGTTCCTTTGACATCTCCAAACTGAAAATAGCTACGGATTTCGCCTCGCGAAACGCTACATGCTGTGCGATATTTAAAACAAATGCCGTTTTCCCCATAGAAGGTCTTGCTGCGATTAGAATCAGATCCGAACGCTGCAGCCCCGACATCTTATAGTCCAAATCCAAAAATCCCATGGGAATTCCTGTAACAGTTCCCTTCACCTTGGACGCTGCCGCAATCTTGTCGATGGCATTGAGCACCACCTCTCGAATCGGCACAAAATTATCCACTGAATTATTCTGTGTCAGCTCGAATACTCTCTTCTCTGTTATCTCAAAAATAGCCTCTAGTGGCTCGCTATCCTCATAACACATATTGGACAATTCCGTATTAAGCTTGATCAGTTTTCTAAGCATGGATTTTCTGCGTACAATTTCCGCATAATGTTTTACATTTGCCGAAGTTTGTACAATCATCAATGCTTCTTTTAAGTAAGCAAGTTCTGTAATCTCCTCTGCAACATTTTTTTCTCGCAGTTTGTTCTGTAGGGTAACCAAATCCACATTTTTTCCCGCACCATATAACTCTGTCATCGCTTCGAATATAATTCCGTATTCCGTGATCTTAAAATCATCCTTGGATATAATCTCAGACACTGACAATATGGCATCCTTGTCCATAATCATGGAACCGATTACCGATTGCTCCGCCTCTTTGCTATGAGGTAGTGTCCGCATGATTTCATCTGCCATACCAATTCTCCTCCTATAAATACATTGACTTCTTCCATCTCAATAGACTCTACAAGGCTGCTTGTTCAGCAGCCTTGTATGATATGATTCTTCTCGATTATTTTGCTTCGCTTACTACTACTTTCAGTTGGGCTGTAACCTTTGGGTGCACCTTGATCGGCACAGTATGAGTCCCCAATGTCTTCAGTGCATCTTTCAGCTGAACCTTCTTCTTGTCCACATCTAGATTCATCTGCTTCTTCACTTCTTCTGCTATTTCCTTCGAAGAAACGGAACCAAATGCTCGACCGCCTTCTCCTGTTTTAATCGAAACCTTGATCTCTCCAGCCTCAAGTGTCGCAGCCAATTGCTTACACTCTTCTAATAATTCAGCAGCCATTTTATCATCATTTGCCTTCTTCAATCGAAGATCATTTAGATTCTTTCCTGTAGCTTCAATCCCTTGACCTTTTTTGATGATTACATTTCTTGCGAATCCATCATTCGCCTCAATCACATCGCCCTCTTTCCCAAGGTTCTTTACATCTTGTAATAAAATCACTTTCATTCTTATATCTCTCCCTTTTCTCGCATGTCTTTCAATGTATCTTTCACAGTATTTCGAACGGCATCCACATTATCTGTCGCAAACTGCGCCCCTGCCACGTTGATATGACCACCGCCACCTAGGCGTTCTGCAATTACTTGCACATTAATCTCATCAATTGCCCTTGCACTCAGATACACCACCTCTTTATATAGTGTAAGCACGAAAGATGCTCGTATTCCTTTGATTTCTAATAATTCATTTGCAATCTGCGCACCTAGAATCGTTGGACTATCCACACCTTCTCCGTTACACACTGCAACTGCAAACTCTCCCATATAGCTCTCTGCACTTTGAATGGCACTCGCTTTCACTTTATAGGATGACATATCTTCACGGAATGTCTTTCTCACACGCGTGATATCTGCACCATTTCTTCTCAAGAATGCTGCCGCCTCGAA
>CAYIZP010000081.1:0-6548 GCA_964367905.1 uncultured Lachnospiraceae bacterium | reverse complement strand
GTTTTATTCTCCTACTAACTTACAAGGTTCTCAAACCTCAAATTGTTTTGAGGTTATCACCGAACCTATATATGTTGGTACATATCTAAGTCATTTATGTAAGAGAAATCCAACATTTATCATAATCGAGTATCTGAATTTTTTCACCTGACAATTGCTCTCGTTCCAAATTCTCGATTAATATTAACTTTATATTACTATAAATTGCTTGTTTATACAATAATTCCAACTCTTCTTTTGTAAAATACATTTTAAGATTCAAGAAAATAATCAACTCACATTTACACACCGCTGACATAACCTTAATATACTCAGCCACTTTTTCACATAAATCTGTTTCATTGACTTCCATGCGAACGCCTACTAATTTTAATAAGGACTCTGTTTCAATTTCCAAATTATATTCTAGCGGATAAGGCACTTGTCGAATTACATTGTCAATATACGAAATAACCTCTTGATTTATTTTAACTTTATCTTCTAATAATTGATCTTCAACACACATGCTCAATTCGTCGTATATCTTGCTAATTATTTTTTTATCACCACATGTAATACTTAGTGGTTCAAGTATCAAAGATGTTTTTTTTGCAATTTTTATTATTTTATCATTATTAGACAAAACATAATTCCCATCTCCTCCATATATTTGCTGATGTAATTCTTGTAACATAGCTGATAAAATCTTAGGATTTTCTATGATTAATACCTGAACTGTCTCTTCTTCTAATTCTATAGTTAGATCATATGTTGTGTTAACTAATTTCATAAGATTACCAACCTTTCATCAGTGTCCAATACATCATTTTTTGACCTCCCTACAATATACTCCATTTTTGAATATTGCTTTTCAGTAATCTTTAGCACTTGAACTAGCCCGTCATCAGGTGCATTTTTCTTAACATTTCCAATAAGCGCTTCAGCTGCTGTAGAATTTTGTGCCAGCTTACAATATATCGATTCCTGTAGCATAAGGAACCCACCTTTGATTAAAAACTTACGAAACTTCCTATAATTTCTTCGTTCCACATCTGTATATACAGGCAAATCAAACATCACAATTATTCTCATATATCTATAACTCATTTCTATAAAATTTAATCAGTGACGAATCTTTTTCGTTCAATGCATCAAAAATACTTCTACAATATATCTTGATAGCATTCATAACGATTTCCTTTCTACCGTCAATAATTATCTCCTGTTCTAGTAGTTGTAAAATATATCGCTTTTCTTCTGATTCAAACTCTACTGGATTCAATCTATAAACATGCCTATCAACAAGCGGTCTAAACACTTCCATCAAATCCGACCCAAGATTATATGGATTAAATCTATTACCATGAAAAATGCCTAATTGAGTAATATAACCACTGGCTACAATTTCGCGATTAAACACTGATAAAATAATTCCATATCCATAATTCAACGCAGCATTAATACTATTTTCAGATGTTCTGGTAAAGTCTTTTCCGAAAAGGGCATTAAAATAAACTTTTGCTGCATGCCCCTCTCTATTCGTTATATCTCCTATTTCAATTTCTTGGACATAACCTAATAACATTTGAGACTCTGGTTTATGAAAGAGTTGCAAACATTCGGACTGCTTGCGTATTTTTTCTCCTATAATTTCTGTCCAAATAATAGATTTATGTTCTACTGACCATTCAATCTGATTCTTTACCTTCAAGCTCGTATCATGACTGCCATAATATGATGTCAATTCTGAGGACGGATTACGTTTCTCATCACAAAATATGACTTTAACCTTCTTCTTTATAAGTTCACTGAGTAAGTATGCCGTAAGTGATACTGCTGTAGATTCGATCATCAAAACACCTATTTCTCCAATATGTATTTTAGTTGTAGTGTCTTGTCGTACTACCAGAAATCCCAATTGATAATCCAACTTTGCACTCTTTGACACTACAACCGTTCGCCAACTCATACTGTAAGCAGATCAATCTCTCTTTGATATAATCCACTTGGAGATTGACAAATCAAGTTAAATTCACTTTCATTTGATATTACTTTGTTTATAAGCATTACCCCTGTTTTTTTTGCTTGTCCAATTTCAGATAAATCTGCACCCAGATTATTCAATGCACTTAGTTGTACTATCTGCATAATCACTCTACATTGCTCCAATTCGGTTAATTCAGTAAACCTCCCCATGCCTTCTTCTAATTTAATACCAACAGGATTTGGTCTCATTTGATACAAACCTTCCATATGTTTTTGCAAAAATATCTTATATATCAAAATATTATTCTCTCGGGTTATCTCTTTTAATACCCTTTGCTTTTCCACACTACTTTCTACTTTTTTTACATATTGAGCCCATTCATGTCTTACACAAAGTGGACTTGCATTATGCACTATAATTTGCTTATTTGATTTTCCCGCAATTCTTGCGCAATATCCATTTCTTTTTATCAATGATTGTATTGGAATTCTACTCATATGTATACTAGGATTATTCAATCCAAGATTTTTTTCACAAAACTCTAGCATCTTGCACTCCAAATTATCGGTGAACCTTAGTAGGTATAACGGTATCGCTTCTAGACTTCTGACTCTCTTTTCTTTTTGTGTATGTTCTACAAGTGTAAAAAACGCTGTTGCAGCACCACTAAATCCACCATACTTAGTAACATCTCCCATTCTCTCATCACTTGATTTCAACGGAATATACCCTGTTTCTTTTGCTTTTTTGGCACTATATAGAGTTTGGTCTGCCAACCCACCATGTCCCATCAATGTCATCTTTGTGATTAATGGTGAGTTTTTTCTCATTACCTTGTCCACGATATTTCTTGAGGATTGTTCTCTTTTATCTGCTATCCATGCTACTTCTCCATTATTTGTAACAGTAAAATCAAACATTCTATTTAGACTATATTTATTCTTGTCCTTGTCTTTCCGATAGTTTTTAATAAAATTAATAGGACTTTTTGTAAATTTCACATCATAAACATTACCTACCACAATATTGAGATACGCATCTTGCGCATGATGAAAATCATTCACACTTCTACACTTTAAATATTTTTCTCTCCTAAATTCCGATACATTTCCCGCTTTTACATATACCACTCTACTGCCTTGATATAACATATTTAGAATATTTGTGATTGTCTTTGTTCCCTGCCCAGTCTCAACAATTTGTCTATTAATAAATCCTGCCAACTCCTCGTCAGAGAAAGGATTCCTATTTATCAAACGATTATACTTCTCTCTTGTTATAAAATTATCTTTATAATCCTGGGTCAGTAATGAACGCCAGAAATTCTTCTGTTTTTTATAAATATCATCTTCTAGGGGATAAGTATCACTCTTATGTGCGTTGAGATTCTTTTCTACAAGCACTAGATTATTGATAATACTATCATCCTTCACAAAATGTCTTGGATAAATATGGTCTATGTCATATAAGTTGTCTTTAAACAAATCATTTAAATCGATAGGATTCCCACTATACATACAACAACCTTTTTGTGTATAATACAAGAAGAGCTTTTTACTTCTAAATTCTGCTTCTGTTTTTGCATCTATCTCCTTGCTCCATTGTCTTCCATCTTCCTTGCATCCCTTGTACAATTCCATAAATTTTGCTTTTCTAGACTGAGTTCTTCTATTCTTTTCTCCATCACTTCTTGTCATCTCAACAAATATTTTCTTAGGTCCTCCTCCCAGCACTTTTTCAATATCATTGAGCACAAGTATTGTCTGCCAAACCATTCTCTTAACTGGTGCTGATAGATACATGTCATCCAAGTCGTCATACTCAAACTCTTGCAATGTTTTTTCCAAACGAATACATTTGTCTCGAAGCTCGTCCACATAAGTATATTCTTCCGAAAGTAGTTCCATTAAATTACAATTTGTATGCCACATCTTCTGTATAATTGATAAAATTTCTCCATCAATTTTGTTAGACCCACCTAATTCTAAAAAGCTTTTAGAAAGTCTCCCCCAATCTTTGAACTTATAACCGGTAATTCTATCAATCTGCTCTTTTGTCAACTCATCTCCATATTTCCCAGTAATCCGCTCTTTTAGAAAACGCTTATCTTCCCCATATATAGTTCCCCAATAAATAATCTCCTCTACAACAGCCTGCACATGATCCTTATGCAGTTCCTCAGCAAATATCGGTAGGAATTTCCCCCAAGAAGAAAGAGAGGCTTTGAAGTCTCCATCAATTCCTGAAATTGCATCTAATTCATCCTCTGCAAGTATCCCTTGACCACACAAATATTTTTGTAATTGTTTTTGCTTGACCTTTTTCCCTTGCTCAAACAAATCCTTATAAATCGCTTGCTTTAACTCAACCGAAGGTTTTTCTCCTCTAATTCTTAGATTGTTCAATTCATTTAAAACCATGAATTTTTCATAAAACAATGAATTTTTCGGCAAGGCCTTTTCTTCTGAAAGATAACTGCAATGTTTAACCATCTTCATAATAAATAGTTCTGCTGATTCTCTCTCATCTATCTTCTGTGAAAAATTCCATGGGTAAATTGGTCCATTTTCTTTTTTTACCAACCAAGCATTTCCACCATTATCCTTATGCTGATCACTCAAAGGACCAATATAATATGGTATTTGAAATTTGTATATTTGTAATATTTTTTCTGTTATTGAAAGACCTGTTTCATCCTGTTGTTTTAAAAAATCGTGGTATTGTTCCGCATTTTTTAGAATCGCTTCTATTTCTTTATAATGAACCTGGTTAGGTATCACTCCATTGCTACTTGTTAATTGTTTCGGCAATAAATTTTCCGTATTAATTTCATTAATTAAATAGATTACATCTTCATCCTCTGCTGGCATTTTACTCAAATGCTTTTTCAGTGACTTGTACAGGTCATCTCTCTTTCCCTCACTCATGCTTCTTCTTATTTTTTTGCCAGAATTTGTACTGCCTACATATGCACTGTACGAACTAGATGTATCTAATCTGAACATATTGTCATATTCTTCTGGACAGTGTGTTTTAATCACCCTTTTTAATAGCTGTAAATCATATTTGTGTTTCTCGTACAATTCAACTCTTGCTTGTGATAAATAATTATATCCTTTCATCACACTAGAAAGTAGCCCGTAGTCATGGATTTGTTTTAAAACACTAATAAAATCCATTGCATTCTCGCTCACTAACGCTTGAGCCTCGACTACCTTTTCTTCATAACTACTTTCACTAAAATTCAAACTTTGTTTTTTGTGTTCTTCTAGTGATGTATCTTGAAGCAATGTATATAGACTAAATGTCAGACCCACAATTGCCTTAATTACTTCATACTCGCTTTTTTGCTTAGACCTACTAATTCCTAATACATTTGCAATTTCTTCTGCTTTTTTCGTCTTAGAAATATCTTTCTTGCTCAACAACTCTTCTATCTTATCCATCTCTACATTTACATGGATATTATTTCCAACTATTTCAGAATACATTATCGTCATCTCTTCAAACAACTTTGGTAGTTCTTTATTTTCTTCTGTTGCATCTAAGTTTTTATTTAAAAAATGTCCGCGTCTCTTGAACATATTTAACAAAGCTAGATATACTAATCTAACATCATGTTTTTGATTCGATTCAATCAATTCTTTTCTAAGATGAAATATTGTAGGATATTGCTTGAAATACTCTGCATCTGAATATTCTTTATCCGCAAATATTGCATACTTAGACTCTATTTTTTTATCTTCTCTATGGTACTTACTCTCTTCTAGTCGCTCGAAAAAATTAGCATCAATTTTCCCTATCTCATCTGAGAAGAACTCCTTCAATAAACCAATTCGAGCAACTTCTCTTTGCCTTCTTCTTCGTGACACCCTATGTGTTCTTCTTCCAGCAGCTGTTTCTGCTTCCTCAAATAGACGAACGCCCCATAAATCCTTTCCCTTTGCACGCAACAAATTATACGATGTGTCTGTAACAGCCCACCCCACCGATGCGGTTCCCATATCAAGACCCAAATAATACTCTTTCATTTTCCTACCTCCTTATGCTTAAAGTTTTTATAATGTAAAATAATATTAAATTTATTGATTTTTATTGACTTGTCTGATTATTTGTGTTACACTTCTCTCAACTTACAAGGTGAGTGCAAATAAGGATTTATCCGAAACCGATTTCCTGCATTGGCAGAGTAATGAAAGACTTGATTTCAGGTCTTTTTTTATTTATAGTTTCCTCCACCACTCATTCTTTCTAAAAAAATCCAAACTGCCCCCTTATAAAGCAATTTGGATCCACATTTCCAATTCGTTTTTCAATTTGAATTCATTATAGTATTTTTGTCAAATTTTGTCAAATAAATATTATTATTTTGATAATTATTATACATTTTGTATCTTTTTCGTTATATTCAAAACTTCCGCATCTTTCCCCTGAATGAAATGACCGCTTTTACTTCTTGTATAAATACAATCGAAGTGAAAGCGGACACTCACAATTTAAGGTTAATCAATTGTTATCTCGCTACCGGCGTCCCACTTTTTGTGGTTATAAAGGTGTCATACCCCTTGGATTCCAGTTCTGC
>CAYIZP010000080.1:0-6789 GCA_964367905.1 uncultured Lachnospiraceae bacterium | reverse complement strand
TCTATTGAACAGAGGGAAGGACGAGGCATCAGGCAGGGCAACGAAAATGAAGAGGTCGCAATCTACAGGTATGTTACCAAAGGAACCTTTGATGCATACAACTGGTCACTTGTCGAGAATAAGCAGCGTTTCATCAGTCAGGTCATGACAAGCAAGGCAGTAAGCCGAAGCTGTGAGGATATCGACGAGGCAACACTTTCCTATGCAGAGATTAAAGCGGTTGCTACAGGCAATCCTTTAATCAAGGAAAAGATGGAGATTGACAATGATGTCCAGAGATTAAAGCTTTTGAAGGCATCCTATGACAATCAGAGATACGGATTGCAGGATAACTTTATGATTAAGTACCCGAAGCTGATTAAGACAGCAACCGAAAAGCTTGCCAATGTAAGAGAAGATGTAAAAGCAAGGGATAAAGAACTGATTGATAATCCGGAATTTGCCATCACCATTGGCAAAGCGACTTACGCAGAGCGTGTAGATGGCGGAACGATGATGCTTGAAGCAATCAGCAAGTGCAAGACCGGAGAGACAACTGCAATCGGCAAATTCCACGGATTGGAGCTGCTTGTGGAAAAGAACTTCCTTGGAATCAATTATATGGTGCTTCGTGGAAAGACTGAGTACAAGGCAGAGCTTTCCACAAGTCCTGTCGGCAGCATGGTGAAGTTGGAAAACCTGTTTAATGGACTCCATGAGAACATTGATTTCTTAGAAAAGAAGATTGAGCAGTACCAGAATGATCTTGAAGCATCAAAGGCAGAGTATGACAAGCCATTTGCGTACAGCAAGGAACTGGAAGAAAAGCTGTCAAGGCAGTGTGAACTGAATGCCCAGCTTGACCTTGAGAACGCAAAGGCTGTGGATGCAGACCTGAGCGGACCGGAGGAAGAAAGAGAAGCAGATGACAGGATGGAATCTGCAGCAATTGTAGCAGAGGATAAAGGTGATTATCCAGCCGACAGAGAGGGCAGAACACGATAGGAGAGTGAGTAATATGAGCATAAGAAAAGTGGTCGCAGGACTACTGATTGCAGCAGGGATTGCCATTATGGCAGTCCCTTTTTTCTGGAGGACAACCGGAGAAAAACAGACAGAACAGCTCATAAGTGAATTTGAGCAGACATTGGAGGATGATTACGATGAAGAAACAGATGTGGAGGAAGAGCAAACCTCCATTAGTGAAGAGGATGAAGCCATTCTTAAAGAAGGCGGTGTTATCGGCATCATTGAGATACCGGGCTTAAATATCAGGTATCCGGTAATGGAAGGTACCGCAAGTAAAGTGCTTAATGCCGGGATCGGTCATATAGAAGAAACAGCAGGAATCGGAGAAAGTGGCAACTGTGTATTGTGCGGTCATAATGGCAGCAGATATGGCACATTTTTTACACCACTAAGTCAGATATCCATAGGTGATGAAATAATGATAACCGACAAAAATGGGCTGAAGCATATCTATGAGGTAACAGAGACAGAGATAGTAAATCCGTATGATAACAGCATCAAGACACAGGGAGATGAAAAAGAACTAACTCTTTTTACCTGTTCCCAGAAAGGAACCATGCGTTTTGTGGTCAGGTGCATTTATAAGGAGGCGGTGATGGATGAATAAGAGATACCGGTTAGGTGAGATAGAAGAGGCAGTATCAGAAATGGAAGAGCTAATCGACATCGAGGATGATATTGCAGAGATTGATGATGACTTTCAGATAGTCGTAAGCGGCTGGTCTGTGTATGTCGAAAGCCTGAATCTGACACTCAGACAGGGAATAGCCTGTGTATGGGATGCAGAGGAAGGATTATTCATGCCTGATTTTGATGTGACCATCGTGTATGAGGGGAACATTGAAACACAGGAGTGGCTCTATTATGAGCAGGATGGAATGGTTGTTACACTTGGCAACTGGCTTAATGGCAGATTGTCTTGTGAACAGATAGAGCAGCTTTGGTGTGAGCTTATCATACCGGAGAAAAACAAAGAACAAAAAGAAAGCGAGGAATAGCATATGAAGTATTCAATTAAGGTAAACGAAGTAAGAGCAAAAGAGGGCAGCAATATCAAAGGATTTGCAACAGTAGTATTTGGTGATTCATTCAAGATTACCAATATAGCAATCCTTGAGAATAAGGACAAGGGAGAGTTTTTCGTATCAATGCCTAGATACCGCTCCAATGAGCGTGATGAAAGCAATGGCGTGATCTATAAGGATGTGTGCAATCCTATCACAGCAGAGTTTCGAGAGGAACTCTATACTAATATCCTTGATGCCTATGCAAGAATCAAAGAACCGGAGAAAGAGGAGACACAGAAGCAGGACAGAACACAGGAAATGCCTGAGTTTTCCGTAACTGTGACACCTTATGAGAGGGAAGGCAGTAACATCAAAGGACTTGCCCGCATTTACTTTGAAAACAGTTTCATTGTAAATAATATCAATATCGTGCAGGGAAAAGAGAAAATCTTTGTATCAATGCCTTCTTATAAGACAAAGCAGGTGGACGAGCAGGGCAAGCCAATCTATCAGGATGTCTGCTATCCGGTCACAAAGGATTTCAGGGAAAAACTCTATAATGAGATTATCTCGGAATATGAGAAAGCAAAGGATAAGAGCAACGAAAAGGCGAGGGAGAGTGCAGAGAAACATCATGGCAATCCTGATAAAGATAAGGACAAAGAGGCAACACCCTTTCGATAATTAGTAATCAAGGTACAGGGGCGGCCAAGGCTGCCCCATTTACAGAATGGAGGAAACAGAATGGATATGGAAGCAGGAAAAACACTTACCAATGAGGAGGTTATAAGGGAACTTCTCGAATTATTAAAGAAAAATGCCATGAAAGAGCAGGCAAACGATGTATTTGAGATATGCAGCTATGTGGATGGACTGGAGAAAAAGATTGATTCCATGACGGAAGAACTTACCAATATGCAGAACCAGATCAAAGAAATGCAGGAAGACACACTTGTTAATAATGCAAAAAAGGCATTGTCAGAAGCACAGGAGCGACTTAATGTCAGATGTGAGCAGATAAAGTCACAGGTATTGGAAGTGAAAGCACAGGTCAAATCTACAGCAAAGAGCATAGTTGATGAAGCAAAGGCAAAGGGAAGAGCTGCATTATACAGGGTGTCGGAGTTCTTAGAAATTAAGAAAAGACTTCTTGATATCCGGGAAAATGTAAGAGGTGCAATCAAGACCACGGATAAGGATATAGCAAAGACAGCACTTCTTGCAAAAGGATTTCGTGAAGCAGGGCAGACAGCAGCCAATGCATTCCGCACTTTTGCTGACAAATCGGAGGTGGATTATTTACAGAAAGAGCAGAAACATCCAATTACAAAGGCAGTGCTTGCCCCTATGAAAGCAGTGAAAAAGATGCTGGTATCAATGGAGCTTCATCTGGATGCATCGATTGATAAGCTGGATAATCTGGCTATGAATGTGCAGCTTGATAAGGAAAAGCATATGGAGAATGCGAAAGCACAGGAACAGACAGAGCCGGAGAGGGCAGAAGCTGAGCGAGTAGAAGCAGAGGTTGTATATTCACCTATGGTCGCTGAATCACAGGAGTATCAGTATAATGCAGATGCATTTGAGGCTAGAGACGTGGATGAGGTGAAGCAGGAAGCGGCACATAAGGAAGTATCGAAGGTAAGAGAAGATAAAGCCAGATAGATGTGAGGACGTGGGAGAGATTCTGCGTCCTTTTTTAATGCGGATAAATATGATAGATGTTATAATGTGAAAAGATAAGTGCGAAACATGTGCTATACTAGCAAAAGTTGTTAATTACATAAAGGTGGGAGAAATTTGACAAAAAGTAAAAAGACAAAACACATAAAAAGATAGATGGTCAGCTTTTACAGATGAATAAGACATTTAGTAATCTCAAGATGAAACAGAAGGATAAGATTACAGGCTGGGTGTTTGAGGAATACAAAAGATATGTTACAGAGCATGATAAAGCACCTGATTTACTGGCAGATGAACAGATTGTTGAAGCTGTACTTGATAAGATAAATGAGGCACAAATCTGGATACCTGATGGAGAGATATACGATTATTATCGAAGAAAGAAACCACAACTTCAAAAGAGGCTAGATAATGAAAAGGTGATTAAGTTTAAATCCTATGTCAGTTTTTATAAGAGCATTGTTGATCAGGACAGGGCATCCGTTGTTATATGCAATCTCAAGCATGAGATTATCTACATGAATCCGGCAGCTGTTATCAGCTATGCAAAGCGAGGTGGCGATAAACTTATTGGAAGAAGTCTGTTAGATTGTCATAATCCGGAATCCAGAGATAAAATACAGCAGGTAGTGGAATGGTTTGCAGCAAATGAAAGCCATAATATCGTCTATACTTTTCATAATGAGAAACAGAATAAAGATGTTTACATGGTGGCACTCAGAGATGAGGGCAAGCTGATAGGGTATTATGAGAAACATGAATATCGAAATGTAGAAACTATGAAACTATACGATTTGTGGTGATGATATGACGAAGGATGAATGGTATCGGCAGTTATTTGAGCGACTGGATAATTCCAAGTTCCGAAGCAGTTTCCATCTGAAGCAGAAAGATATTGATTACATAAATGAAAAAGGGTTGGAAACAATCAGACAACATGCAAAGGATTTTATTACAAAAAGAGAAGCTCCGGCATATATAGCAAATGATGGTAAACAGACACCAATGCGTGGTCATCCTGTATTTATTGCCCAGCATGCAACGGCAACATGCTGCAGGGAGTGTATCCGAAAGTGGCATAAAATGCAGCCGGGAAAGGATCTAAGTCAGGTACAGCAGGATTACCTTGTAGATGTAATTATGACATGGATTCAACGAGAAATGGAGAGGCAGGAACATATAATATGAGTTTGAAAAATGTATTGATTATTGTTGATAATATTGACGAATCAATTGATTTTTATGAAGAACTGTTTGGACTGCGTGTGATTACAAGGCAGGAAGGTAATGTGATAATGTCAGAGGGGCTTGTATTGCAGGATGCAGATGTATGGTATGATAGTACAAAAATACATACAACTCCACATAACAATATGACAGAACTTTATTTTGAAGATAATGATATAGAAGGTATTATTGAAAAACTGGAGTCTGGCAAGTATGTTGTAAGTTATGTTACGGAATTAATGGAACTTGAAGGTGGACAGAAGCTTGTAAGATTTTATGATCCATCAGGAAATCTTATAGAAGTACGAACACCAATTAACTATAACTGATATGAAATGGATTCAAGGAGAAAATGCAGATATTTGTAGATTCAGATGCGTGTCCGGTAGTGGGCATTGTCGAGACAATAGCAGAGAAATACAATGTTTCTACCACCTTGTTGTGTGATACGAATCATATTTTGTATTCTGATTACAGCGAAGTGATTGTAGTAGGTGCAGGAGCAGATGCAGTAGATTATAAACTAATCAGCATTTGTCATAAAGGGGATGTAGTAGTATCGCAGGATTATGGTGTCGCTGCGATGGCACTTGGAAAAGGTGCATATGCTATTCACCAATCTGGTAAGTGGTACACGAATGAGAATATAGATCAGATGCTTATGGAGCGACATCTTAATAAAAAGGCAAGACGCAGCTCTCATAAGAATCATATGAAAGGACCGAGAAAGCGTACAGAAGAAGATGATGTACGCTTTGCACAGTCCTTTGAAAAACTTATACTGATGGCAAAGTCAAAAGAAGGTGCTCAAAGTGGGACTATTTAGGAAAAAGACAGTTACAAAGACATATGATAAAGAAAATAAGAAACCAGTAATCAAAGCGAGCATATGTAATGGCGAGCAGGTTGCAGGCTTTAAGGACATTCATACAGGTAAGATAGAAGAGATTATGCTGATTAAAAATCAAGCAGATCTTGATGTATTCAAGAAAATGTATGGAATAGATGGTGAGATAGAGAAGGAATATTAAACAATGTATTTGATAAAAACGATAAGAGGTGACATAACAAAAGTAACAGAGGTGCAGGCAATTGTGAATGCAGCAAACAACTCTCTTCTTGGCGGAGGCGGTGTAGATGGTGCAATTCATAGAGCAGCAGGACCGGAGCTTTTGGCGGAGTGCAGGACACTTCACGGATGTGAGACTGGAGAAGCAAAGATAACAAAAGCCTATAATCTGCCATGTGATTATGTGATACATACTGTAGGACCGATGTAGGACGGATTTTGCGGACATTCAAAATAAAAAAGAATGTGGAGGTAACAGACAATGGCAAAATCATTATTTGAGGAACTGGGCGGCAAATACGAAAGGCAAGGGGATTATTTGATACCGTGCTTAACTGTACCCGCCGAAGAAGAACAGGCAATAGGCATCTGGGGGCAACGGCATTTAGATTATCTAAAACAGTACCGTAAAGTTACATACACCAATCTTCTTACAAGCGGCAGGCTAAACGCCTACCTTGCCGACATCAACAGACAGGCACAGGAACGCTTTGAAAGGCTCATAGAGGGTATGAAACAGGCACAGGGCATAACGGAACAGCTAAAGGCAGAAAACGCCTTAGAATGGACAGGATGCCTCAATAACATAAGGGCTTGTGCGAGGGAGATTGTGGAAAAGGAAATTATTTTTGCATAAACAGATGATTAGTGGCAGGGGGAAATCCTGCCGCTTTTTCTGCTTTAGTTTGTCAGCTTGACAAATAAAGGGTTAAGGAATATAATTAGATTCAGTATTATACAAGGAGTTAATAAATATGCGGCAAGGTATTCTTAAATAAACTGTCAATTTGATAG
>CAYIZP010000079.1:0-7264 GCA_964367905.1 uncultured Lachnospiraceae bacterium | reverse complement strand
TCGATTTTGTAGACGAAGAGGAAAAAAGTGCATTTCGAGTCGTGTTGCCTGATGTGGGAGAGTTTGAGAAGGAAACTGCACTAGAATATGAGAAAGATGTGTTAGGCGTTTATTTGAGCGGACACCCACTGGAGGCTCATGCAGAGAGATGGAAGAAAATGGTGTCTGCAACGACGGCAGATTTCTTGCCAGATGAGGAATCTGGACATTCCAAGGTGAGGGATGGAGGCAAAGAAATTATAGGTGGGATTATTGCGGTAAATACCATAAAATATACGCGTAACAATCAACCAATGGCTTTTCTAACAATTGAAGATCTACTAGGAACGGTGGAGGTTATTGTATTCCCACGAGATTATGAGGTGAATAAACATTTCCTCGAAGAGGGGAATAAAATCTTTATCAAAGGTAGAGTCAATGAGGAGGATGATAAACCGAGTAAATTAATCTGTGAGAAGATTGTTCCATTTGAAAGTGTGATAAAACAGTTATGGATTCAACTTGATAGCATAGAATCGTTTCAAACAGTGGAAAATAATCTGTATGATACACTAAAAAAACATGTTGGAAATTCAGAGGTGATTATTTACTGCAAGTTGGAAAAGAAGATGAAGAGGCTATCTAGGGCATATTATGTGGATGTTGAGGAAGTGTTATTGAGCAAGTTGATGAATTCTTTTGGAGAGAATAGTGTAAAAGTAGTCGAAAAGTCCATTGATAAAATTTAGCAAATAATATAAAATAGAGGTCAGGGTAATTTAATTTTTAAAAGATAGGTGGCAATTTGTAATAGAAGGCTCAAAGCTACCAAATGATTAGAAAGGCATGGTTATTATAATGGGTAAAATATTAACAATTGGAGTACTAACAAGTGGTGGAGATGCACCAGGGATGAATGCGGCAATCCGTGCAGTGGTAAGAACAGCGATCGCACGCGGAATTAGAGTACGTGGAATTCGTCGTGGGTATGCAGGTTTATTGAATGAAGAAATTATTGACATGACAACAAGAGATGTTTCAGATACGATTCAAAGAGGTGGAACGATTTTACAAACTGCACGTTGTTTGGAGATGCTAACAGAAGAGGGACAACAAAAAGCAGCTGCAATTTGTAAAAAATACGGAATACAAGGACTTGTTGTAATCGGTGGAGATGGTTCTTTTATGGGAGCGCAGATTCTAGCGAATCTAGGAGTAAATACAATCGGAGTTCCTGGAACCATTGACTTGGATATTGCATGTACAGATTATACAATCGGATTTGATACTGCTGTAAATACAGCTATGGATGCAATCGATAAGATTCGTGATACATCAAGTTCACATCAGAGATGCTCTGTAATCGAAGTTATGGGACGTAATGCTGGATATATCGCATTATGGTGTGGAATTGCAAACGGAGCAGAAGATATTTTGTTGCCAGAGGAGCATGGTTATGATGAAGATTTGATTATCGAGAAGATCATCAGCAATCGTGAGCGTGGAAAAGGACATTACATCATCATCAATGCCGAAGGAATCGGAGATTCGATGGCTATGGCTGAGAGAATCGAAAAAGCGACAGGGATGGAGACACGCGCAACAATCCTAGGACACATGCAACGTGGAGGTAGCCCGACATGTAAAGACCGTGTGTATGCATCTATTATGGGAGCAAAGGCAGTTGATTTGTTGCTTGAGGGTAAATCAAATCGTGTAGTAGCTTATAAAGAAGGTGAATATCTAGACTATGACATCGATGAGGCATTGGCAATGAAGAAGGATATCCCGCCATATCAGCGTAACGTAGCGAAGGTATTGGCTTTATAACAAGGAGTTTAAAAAGTGGGGAAACAAGTCGATACACAATCAGCAATCGGAATTTTTGATTCCGGAGTCGGTGGGTTGACGGTAGCAAGAGAGATTATGCGCCAATTGCCGAATGAAAACATCGTATATTTTGGAGATACTGCAAGGGTACCTTACGGAAATAAGTCAAAAGAGACGGTTATACATTATTCTAGGCAGATTATACGCTTTTTACAGACTAAGAATGTGAAGGCGATTGTTGTTGCGTGCAATACTGCAAGCGCGCTCGCGCTAGAAACAGTTAGTAAAGAGGTCGATATCCCTGTTATCGGTGTGGTTATACCAGGGGCGAGGGCGGCAGCCGAAGTGACTGTGGATAAAAAAATCGGAGTCGTTGCAACAGAAGCAACAATCAATAGCCAGATATATACAGAGATTATCCAAGGGATAGAGTCTGGAATTCAAGTAGAGGGAAAGGCATGCCCTCTATTTGTACATCTTGTAGAAGAGGGATTTGCAAAGCATAAGATCGCAGAAGATGTCATCGATTATTATCTGTGTGATATGAAGTCATCGGGAATTGATACGCTCATCTTGGGTTGTACGCATTACCCGCTTTTAAGACGCAAGATTCGTAAGTATATGGGAGAACACATTCAATTGGTCAATCCTGCCTATGAAACTGCAATGGATTTGAAGCATTTATTAGAGGCAGAGAATTTATTGAATGATGGAAAACATATGGAGAAGCATTATGATTTCTATGTCAGTGACTTGGCGGATAAGTTTAAGCAATTTGCAAACACGATTCTCCCATATGATATAGAAGCATCTAAGAAAATTAATATTGAAGAGTATTAATTAGAGGATGAATGTATGAGTAGAGAGGTTCAAATAACGATTTCTTCTAAGATGAAAGATGTAGAGGGTTTGGAATATGAGGTTAGTGAAAATACTTATCACGCGAAGCATATCGAAAAAGACGGAGTATACTACATCTTTTATGAAGAGGGTGAAAAGAGTGCTGGAACGTTTAAACAGAGTAAATTAATATTGTGTGCAAATGGAGTGGTAGAATTGGTGCAAAAAGGAGCGACTAATTCTAATATGATATTTGCAGAGGAGAAACAACATAAATTTCTGTATCAGACGCCTTATTCATGTATTGACATGGAAGTGTTCGCTAAGCAAGTTGACCTGAACCTAGAGGCAGGGATGGGAGAGATCGTTCTAGACTACGAATTGTCGGCAAATGGAGAGTTATATGCAATTTGCGAAATGAAGATAGGAATAGACGATAAAAAAAAGTGCTGATGCACTTTTTTTTATCGTCCAAAACGGTACCATTTTTTCTTTTTTACAGGAGCTTCTAGTGGGCCACGAAGTCCTTTTATTCCAGTGATATAAATTCCGCTAATAACAGCTTTCACTTCTTTTTTTACAGGAATATTTTCATATACTTTTGCATCACACATCAGTGTCATTACCTTTGGTCCAATCTTTGCTTTTACAACAGGAACCTTAGAACGACGGAGATAGAATGGTGTTTTCTCGTATATAACAGGTGGCAACCCAGCATCTTTTATTCGCATTTTTTTCTTGTCAATTACTAAAATAGAAGTTGATTGAGCAATCGCGTCCATCTGTTGTTGATTCTCTTCTTGGCGTTTCTGCATCTTTTTGCCAAAGAAATATAAAGCCACAAAAGCCCCAATGATTAGTATAGCAACTCCAATAGTTATGTATAAAGCCCAGTTCACAATAAATCCTCCTCAAAACTTAATTCTTACATAGTATATAGCCTAATGTCGTACCATTGTATCATTCTTTAAAGTGAAGTGCAAGGGATACAGTAGAAAAACCTTGACAAAATAGAAAAATATAATTATTCTATTAAGACATGAGTACTATAATAAATATAGAGAGGTTATGGATGAAATTATTAAGAAGAATCATGATTCCAATGATAAGTGTGCTATTGGTGATGGCGATGTCATTTCCAAGCTACGCATCGCCCACATCGCAAGAACTTGCAAGTGATGCAGCACAGTTAGAGGATGAACTTGCAGGAATTAATAGTGAATTAGTGGATCTGCAAGCAGAAATTGAACAACTAGAAGAAGAAATAGAAATCCTAGAATCTGAAGAATATAGGTTGATGGAGAGTCTGAAGGAAGCGCAAAAAGAAGAGTTGGAACATTACGAAAGCATGAGTGCGAGAATTCAGTATATGTATGAAGCTGGAACCTACTCCTATTTGGAGATTATCTTAGGTGCAACTAGTTTAGCTGACTTTATCAATCGTACGGAGTTTGTCAATCAGATTACAGCATATGATACACAGATGATGGATGAGTTGGTAGCGATTCGTGAGAGAATCGAGTTGGAACAACAAAGTATTGAATATGGACAGGCTGAATTAGAAGTATTGCGTAGTGATTCAGAAACGAAAAACAATGAGTTGCAAATCAGAGCAGAAGAAACAGAGACAGATTTAGATCAAGTAAAGGCTGCATTAGCAGAAGCAAAGGCAGCGGAAGAGGCAGCAGAGGCAGAGCGAAAAGCTTTGGAAGAGGCAGCAGCGGCACAGAATCAAGGCAATTCAAGTAGTGGATCAAGTGGAACAACGAGTGGTGGTTCTTACGAAGGAGGTGCAGGAGAAGTGGATATGTTAGCTGCACTATTAGACTGTGAAGCGGCATCGGACTATGATTCTCGTTTGGCAGTGGCAACAGTTATTATGAACCGTGTAGCTGATAGTAGATTCCCTAACAGTGTGGAAGGGGTTATCTATCAGAAGGGGCAGTTTCCGCCCGCATCATCAGGGAAACTAGCAGGAATTATGGCAAATGGAGCGAGTTCCCTGTCATATCAAGTGGCGGCTGATGCACTTGCAGGGGCACGTTTAGGATCAGTAAGTGGTTGTTTATATTTCTTGTCAGCAGGAAGTACAAGTAGAGATGGCGTGAATGTAGGTGGAAACATTTTTTTCGCGAGTTGGTAAATATGAGGGACAGAGGAAAATGGAGCGAAGACGACATTTTCCTCTGTCCCTTTTTGCAACCAATTTTGATTACTTAAGAACACTAGATAAGTAGTTGTGAAAAGAGCGTTCAATATTCCCAGTAAAATCGGTTTTTCCATTATGAAGACACCATTCAAATACGTTGCCGATGATCAGCATTCGAATATCGGTAGTAAATTCCTCCAGTGTACAGGTGATTTGGATTTGTCCGGCATCTATGGACTTTTTGATATAGTCTCTGACGGCAATAATTGGATAGGCACGTTCGGTCCGACTCTTAGGGTTTAACGCTTGATTCTTGGGCGTATAATAGTTGGAGATGAATTCTACACCTAGCTCTTGGCAGTATGTTGCGTAGTTGAGATAGATTTGTATGATGGAATCTATCGCAGATGTGGCATTAGCTGGTAGGTCTAGTATATACGCATCCATACTAGGTTGATGTTCAATATAATAGGAAAGCAAGTCGTCTTTTGTCTGGAAATGGTGATAAAAACTTCCATTGGATACGCCTGCTTTTTCACAGATATTTTTTATAGATAACGCCTCATATCCATCCTTTGCTAGGATGGTTTTTGCAGATTTAAATATTTTTTCTCGTGTTTGTTTTGATTTCTGTTGTTGCTTGGTAGAGCCTGAGATTTTTTTTGTCATGTTACTGCTCCTTCCTGATGTTTTATAGGTCTCAAGGTCATAGATATGTATGCAAGCATACAATCTATGATTTTTCGACCTAGGTATCATACTATAATTATTGATTTAACACAAGTTATTTGGACTTGTTTCATTGTGGGTTTTACGATACAATATAGGAAATACGTTTAGGATAGAAAGAGGACGACATGGATATTATTCAAAAAATTACAGAAGAATTAAGTGTGAAGAAATGGCAGGTAGAAGCTGCGGTTCAATTAATAGATGAGGGGAATACAATTCCCTTTATTTCGCGATATAGAAAAGAGGTTACGGGCTCGTTGGATGATGAGCAATTGAGGAAGCTTTTTGAGCGATTGAATTACTTGAGAAATCTGGAAGAGAAGAAGGAGCAAGTACTCTCTAGTATCGAAGAACAAGGAAAGTTGACGGAAGAATTGAGAGCGCAGATTGTTGCTGCAGAGACTTTGGTGGTTGTGGAGGATTTATATCGGCCGTATCGTCCAAAGAGGAGAACACGTGCGACGATTGCAAAGGAAAAGGGACTAGAGCCTTTAGCAAATATTATATTGTTGCAACAGGTAAAATCTCCGTTAGAAGAGATCGCGGTGGAGTATCTATCGGAAGAAAAAGAAGTGTTTACCGTGGAGGATGCGATTGCGGGAGCGAAGGATATTATTGCAGAATCCATATCGGATGAGGCAGATTACAGAATTTATATCAGAAACATTACATTTAAGAAGGGTATCGTGACATCGGTTGCCAAGGATGAAAAGACGGAATCGGTGTATGAGATGTATTATGAGTTTGAAGAGCCGGTGCATAAGTTGGCGAGTCATAGAATTCTTGCTCTGAATCGAGGGGAGAAGGAGAAGATACTCACGGTGAAAGTTGGTGCTCCAGAGGAGGATGTGATTCGATACTTGGAAAAGCAAGTAATCGCAGAGGATAATATGTACACCACACCTGTCTTAAAAGATGTGGTAGAGGATAGTTATAAGCGTCTGATTGAACCGGCTATCGAGCGTGAGATTCGCAATGAATTGACAGAGCGAGCAGAAGATGGTGCTATTGAAGTGTTCAAGAAGAACTTGCAGCAGCTATTGATGCAACCACCGATCACAGGACAAGTAGTATTGGGATGGGATCCTGCATTCCGTACAGGGTGTAAGCTTGCGGTTGTAGATCCAACAGGAAAGGTGCTTGCGACTACAGTAATCTATCCAACGGCACCAACGACACCACAGAAGATGAATGCAGCGAAAGAGGCATTAAAAAAAGCGATTAAAAAATATAATATTACATTATTCTCTGTCGGAAATGGTACAGCATCGAGAGAATCGGAACAATTCATTGTGGAATTATTCAAGGAAATTCCAGAGACTGTGCAATATGTCATCGTAAATGAAGCAGGGGCATCAGTATACTCTGCAAGCAAGTTGGCATCAGAGGAGTTCCCCAAATTCGATGTAGGACAGAGGAGTGCGGCTTCGATTGCGAGAAGACTACAAGATCCGTTAGCCGAATTGGTTAAGATTGACCCGAAATCAATCGGTGTAGGTCAATACCAACATGATATGAATCAGAAGAAGTTGACAGAGGCATTATCGGGGGTTGTGGAAGACTGTGTAAACCGAGTAGGGGTAGATTTAAACACAGCATCTGCACCACTTCTAGCATATATTTCTGGAATCAGTAGTGCGATTGCGAAAAACATTGTGGTTTATCGTGAAGAGAATGGAAGCTTCAAGGATAGAAAAGAGTTATTAAAAGTTGCGAAACTTGGACCAAAGGCAT
>CAYIZP010000078.1:0-7556 GCA_964367905.1 uncultured Lachnospiraceae bacterium | reverse complement strand
GCACATCTAATGTACCATCTGTCGAGCCACCGTCAATAACTATCCATTCAAAATCTTGAAATGTTTGATTGACAATACTTTCACATGTTTTTTCAATGGCGCCTTTTATGTTGGAACAAATCATAATGATTGTTAACTGCATTATATCACTTCATTTCCTATAATCAATTTTACCAACTATTTTATTTTCATAATCAATATGCAACCAAACAAATATATACTTGTATAATTATCTTCTCTGTATATTTTTAATAATGGTATCATATTAAATAAACGGTATACACTCTTTTTACGTTTATTAGCATGTTCAACAACCTTGCTATTAGTTTCATGGATAATGCCATTTATTTCGTTTATCTTGCAATTGCATTCACCACTGATATCGGCTATCTCATTTAGCTTACCTTCATGAGAATGCAGTTTATTATCCAGTTCATGATTAACATTCACGATTTCACTAAGTTTACCTTCATGAGCATTTAATTTACAATGAAGTTCATGATTGAGGTTAACTATTTCACTAAGTTTACCTTCATGAGTATGCAGTTTATTATTCAGCTCATGATTAACATTCACGATTTCACTAAGTTTACCTTCACAAGTATGCAGCTTATCTCCATGAGCATTTAATTTACAATGAAGTTCATGATTGAGGTTAACTATTTCACTGAGCTTGCACTCTAATATATTTACTTTGCTTTGCAATTGATAAATACTTAATTCATTCTTAAGTTTATCTGCAAAACTAGTCATTCGTGCGACTTGCCAAAAATCGTCAACTGCAACTGAGCCCCCGTGCCAAGGCTTACCACTAGTATAATGAAGAACTAATGCATTTTCTCTTGTGTAATTTGCAAGATCAGGTTTATGTATCTCGAGTGCTTCAAAATAATCAGGCATGAAATTAAATTTATAGTCAAAAATTTTGAAATTATTTTGAAATACGATATTATAAACATCTTGATCTGCACAAGCTAATTTGTTATACAGAGTTATCGTATAATCAACCAGTTTTTCCGTATAATTATGCTCTCTAAACTTGTCGCAATCTATAAGCAAAACACCTGAATTAAAATAATCACTTCCACCTTCATATTCAGGAAAAATTTCATCTTTAAGATATGTGTAGTTCCCTGCATAGAAATCTTCTAACACGGCACCAAGTGGATAAGTTCCTAAATCTTGATTATACAGCTCTGATATATCACCTTTAACAATAACATCAACATCAAGGTATAGTGCTTTCGCTATCTCAGGTTTAAGTACTGGTATAAAATATCTTGAAAAAGCATTCACTGAGTAATGTCTTATATTCGGAAATCTTGACAGTTCAAAATTATCCATATCAATATACTCTAGCGAAACACTATCAAACTTCTTTAAAGATGATTTAATCAGCTCTTTTGACTCATCTCTTATGCCACCATCCATAATATAAAAATCAATTTTTGATTTTGTATGCTTTAATATTGAATACATTGTTGTACACAAATATGGGGCGTAGTTATCATCACTAGCTAAAAAAATTGAAATATTTCCTGACATCTTAAATCCTCGAATAGTTTTCATTCTCGTACGCATTATGCTTTCTTTTTACATACTCGTATACCAAAAAGATATGTTCGCTTAAATTCTTCACTTCTTGTTTTTTTGATAATAGGGAGCCCCAGAATACTAATTCTTTCTTTCATCACTTCTCATAGAATATCTATGATCGTAAGGTAGCTATTTTCACACTATGTAATATAGTTATTGCAAGTTATACGCGCTATTGTGGTATACTAAATAAGCTAATCCGCTCTATATCATTTTCTTTTTCTATCTATTAACTCAAGCATTATTTCATATAATGCCAAGCCAAGTTTTCTTGCATTTCGATTACTTGCGACGCTTAGTTCTTCACTAGAATATACTTTACGATCTTTACTATTAAGTTCATGCATTTTAGTTGTTAAATCATCTACATCCGAAGTTTTAAAAAAAGTCACTAACTCGCTTTCAATCTCTAAATTCACAGGGATATCAGAAACAATAGCAGGAGCTCCTATTGAAAGGGCATCCCATACTGAACCACCGCCAGGCCCACCTTCAAATAGAGTTGTCTGAATAACAGCAACACACCCCTTCATGATCTCAATCTGTTCATTCTTAGGGATAAGTCCTAATAGCCTAACTTTATCTGATATATTTAGTTCTTTAATAAGAGCTTCTAAAGATTTAATATAGTTTGGTTTCCTAAAGTCTTCCATTGTACCAGTGCATACTAGCTGAAAATCTGAACATTTAGATGTTTCAATGAATTTTGCAAATGCTCTGAAAAGCGTAGCATGGTCTTTATGAACCCAAAATTGATTTGACGAAAGAAAATATTTTTTAGGCAAATTATATTTTAATATATCCTCAGAATAGTCTGATAAGTACATTTCATTAAGCTTTGGTGTAAACGGTAAAGCATATATAGTATCTGGATTTGCATTATAGAACTTAATATAATCATTCCTTGTGTCTCTTGAGTTCACAACTAGTGGCTGTTTTGCCATTTCAGAGAAAAACTCATCTCTTGCTTTTATAACTTCCGGTGCGAAGAAATTTGGTAAATACTTATGTTGGCAATCATACAGATATCCTACATTAGGTATAGTAGTATAAAGATAGCTACTATTCATATGTGGCATCAGAAAATCAAGACCAAGAGTTTGGCTAATAGATATAACATCGCTTGTATAACCAACAAAAAAGAGCTTTTCGCTGTCAAACTGTTCAAATTGATTATTTCTCTTACTTATATTATATGCGTTCTTATCATAAAGAATTTTCTTATATAATCTTTTCAATCCAGAAAGTTTTCTATACTCTTTTTCTTCTTTCACTAATACAAAAATCTCTATAGACTTCTCGTCAGCTATGTTTAACAATCCATATATAATATGTGAAATAAAATCCTTTGCACCAATCAAATCTATAAAATTTTCAGTTAAAACGCCTACTTTCATTATTCTACTATCCTTTTATCTAAGTTATCTTACGAACTGGATTTCCGACATATGTACCAGACTCGACTATATCCTTTATAACAACACTGCCAGCTCCAATAACAACATCTGAGCAAATATTAATGGATTCCTTGATTATTGTACCTGCACCTATAAAGACATTATCGCCAATGTCCACTCGCCCGCAAACAGTTGTATTTGGTGCTATATGGCAAAAACTACCAATTTTTGTTTCATGCTCAATTACGGCATGTGTATTTATTATTGTTCCTTTGCCAATAAATACCTCTGGCCCCAAATGAACTCCTTGACCTATAAACGAGCCCGCTTCTATGACACTCCCTATTCCTAAAAATGCATCTCTCGATATAACTGACATATTTGGTTTTTCTGCTGATAATTCCATCCTCTGTCTATTACATCCAATTGCAACAAATTGGCTAGCAGTATTTTTATCTACTGATCTATCAACTTTGAAACCATAAATATATTCATTGTCTCGTGCGTTCTTATCAACAAAAAGGAGTTCTGCTTTTTCATCATTCATTAATATTATATTTGCGACGCTACGAGCATGTCCGCCACATCCTATTATTATGATTTTATTTTTCATAGAACTTCTTGATTACATTACATATTTCTTCAACATCAACTTGCTCTAATGCTGGATAACTTGGCAAGTTGATACCTCTGAGTGATATATCTTCTGCAACCTTGTGTTTTTCATATTTTGCTGAATACATAGGCATTGTGTGAATAGGGTAAAAAGTAGGTCTTGTTTCAACTCCTGCACTTTTTAATTTTTCACGCAAATCATCTCTTATTTCTGGCGACTCTAAAAGAATAGAACACATCCAGTAAGAATGATATACATTGTTACATTCTTGGTGAAATTCAACTTGATCAATATTGCTAAAGCTGTCGTTATACCATTGAGCTATTTGTCTCTTTTTTACTAAAAAAGTTTTAATTTGCTCTAATTGGGCTAACCCTATCGCAGCTTGAATATTTGTCATACGATAATTGAAGCCTACAACATCATGCCAGTATTCCCTGTATTTAGCTAGTCCCTGGCCTTTATAGTGAACTAACCTATTATAAAGAGTTGTGTCATTGGTAACAACCATCCCCCCTTCACCACAGGTTATTGTTTTATTCCCAAAAAAAGAAAATGTTGAAACATCACCAAATGAGCCAACATATTTATTTTTATATTTTGAGCCAATTGCCTCAGCACAGTCTTCAATAATGAAAAGATTATACTCTTTTGCTATCAGCATAATTTCATCCATATCACAAGGATGTCCATAGAGATGAACAACCATAATAGCTTTTGTTTTAGAAGTAATTTTTGCTCTGATATCTAAAGGATTCATTTGCCATGTATCCTTTAGACTATCAACAAATACCGGAACGGCACCTAGCTGAACAATAGGATTAGCTGATGCAATATATGTAAATGTCGGAACAATAACTTCATCACCTATACCTATCCCTAAAGCTGTTAAAGCCAAATGAATGGCAACTGTGCCATTTGAAACAGCAGTTGCATATTGGATATTAATATAATCAGCAAATGCTTGTTCAAAATCATTTATAAATTTCCCCTTTGAAGAAATCCATGTTGACTCCATACATTCGTTTACGTATTTTTTCTCATTACCTGTTAATGATGGCTGATAAACTGGATATTTATACATTTTCACTTCCTCGCATTTTGTATACAAACAATCACATCACACAGTTGATTGCTTTATTACTGGCAATATTTATGCACTATTATTTATATGTATCGATTAAATATTGGAATTTTATGAAATAAATAATATGTCTTTTTTCTTCCATTATTCACTGCTTTAATAAAAGGTATAAAGTTTAGCAAATACTTCTTTTTTATTCCTTCTTTTTTCTTTTCCACAAATATTGTCTTATTAAACAGCTTAGTTTTTGTAACTTCCCATACATCACTGTTATGCAGTTGAATATTATTATTATCTTCATCAGTAATAGTCAAATATTCACAATATTTCGTATATAGTTGCTGGTGGAGATTCATATATTCTTCAATTGGGGAATTTTCTGAATTAGTTGAAACTCCTCCCATATTAAAATAAGCCACATTAATGTCATAATATTGCAGAGAGTATCTATCACGAATAAAAGCATTGCAATGAAGTAACCAGTCGCTTCCTGTCGGAATCTCATTTGAGAAAAATGAAGCCGTGTTAAATACATATTTTTTATAAAAAATTGTCTGATGATGTATATTTCTTTTTAGAAGTATATCATCTGCTTTTTTAATATCTTCCCATTTGGCAGGCTCATTTAGCTGAAAAACAGGTACATATTGTGCTTCATTATCAATTAAATAAGGAATAATATTTCCAAATATAGCGTCTACATTTGTTTGTTCAAAAAGATCAACTATTTGCTCAACAATACTATTATCACATAGGTAGTCATCAGTATTTAAAAAATACAAAATATCTCCAGTAGACAACCTTACCCCTTTGGACATAGCATCATAAATACCATTATCTGATTCAGATATGTACGTCACCCAGCCTTTTTTTGAATACTTTTGCACTAGTTCTAATGTGCCATCATCAGAACCACCATCTATAATAATATGCTCTATATTCTTATATATTTGCTTATTGACAGATTCCATACATCGTTCAAAACTCTCAACACGACCATGTTTTATCAGATTATAACAAACTGTGATGACCGATACCCTTGGTGCATTCCAATCCTGTTTCTCGTTCAGCAAAACATCTAAGGATTTAATCAACTTATCAGGGAGCACTGCCTCTTTAATGAATAGTTCTTCTTCTTTTTCATCTAAAATGTAGTACTCATCATAGTACTTATGAGCAATTTTTTTGCATTCATTCCATGATAACTCATAATTCTCAAAAGACTCTCCACCCATGCGAAATGTTGCAAACGTTAAAGGAATAACTGCAGCTTTATATTTTTTGAAGAAAAGCTTTAGTATAAAATCATAATCACTAGCACTTTTATATTGCAAATCATAATTACCTTCATCGCGCATAACACTTGTTTTACAAAACATTGCTTGATGGCAAAATGGCATACGTGTAAATACTTGAGTTAAGTTAGCATATCTTATATGATTTGCTTCAGGTTTGTTCTCGTCTATAAAACGAGTATTTCCACCACAAAAATCACAACCAGTTGTTTGAAATACCTCAACGGCATACTCAACAGCCCTATTATCATGCCATAGATCATCAGAATTTAAAAATGCGATATACTTGCCATGTGCTTTATCAATCCCCTTATTCATCGCATCATATATGCCTTTATCAGGCTCAGAATAATATGTAACACCTGCTGACTCTATCAGTTCTATCGTGCCATCCGTAGATGCACCATCGATTATTATGTACTCAATATTATCATATGTTTGATTTTTAACACTTTCAACACATTGCAAAAATGTTTCACGCCTATTCGCTTCTATTAAGTTATATGTAATTGTAATAACTGTAACTAATGGTTTTACCATCATCTTATTTTCTCTCCATTATGCATAAACATACCTAATATATTAACTCCTATAGCATTATAGATTGCTGCAATAAATAAGGTAATCACACCCAATCAACTCGTATGCACTGTCAGGCATTTCTCTATACAGATACTTTAACTTCGTCTAATACACTAAGTGTTATCGAAACATTTATTCTCACAAGATATAAATTCTATTATTTTACATTTATAACTTTCCCAGTTATCATAACCTGCTTTTGCATATTCATAGATTGCCTTACGCATACAATCAATATTCTTTAATATTAAAGGTTCAGGGTTATTAATATCAAATAAATATACTGTTTTACCATGTTTGATATATTCATTCATTGTTGCTTCATTATGTGCAATTATGACTCTCCACATTGCCATTGCCTCAAGAAATAACATCCCTATCCCTTCAGCGGTATGTGGTGCAATAAAAAAAGTTTTTGATTTAATACACTCTTGTAACTCTTCTATTGAGTCAAACCATGATGAGTATGTTATATTATGTTTTAGTTCTTGCTCCCTTGATGGCTCAATATATTCCTGATAAGGTTCTATACTTTTATGCATGTGAATATTAACATCATATTTTTCAAAAAGTGTTGACACTGTATCAATATTAACTGAAGTAACATGTTGCCAAAATATAACTGCTGATTATGTATCATTTATAGAGTTTATATCAATTGGTATATTTGTTTCCCATGAGTCATCCCATATAGTAGATACCTCATAGTATTTAGCTAAAATATCGGTAAAAAACTTAGAACTCTTTGTTTTAAGATGGAAACTATGCCCAATAAATAATATTTTTTCAAAAAACCTTCTTATTCTAGCTAGGTCATCGCAGCTACTATACTATAGCATAATTATTTTTGATTAAATTCTACTGAAGTAAAAATTGTTCAAAAACAACTATTGCCTCTATACCACCTATAAAACTCTCTAACACCGTCTGCTAAATCAATCTTAGGCTCCCAGCCCATAGATTTGATTTTTGTTGCGTCCATAAGT
>CAYIZP010000077.1:0-7639 GCA_964367905.1 uncultured Lachnospiraceae bacterium | reverse complement strand
CTTTGCAATATATTTGGCTAATAGTGAGAGTGGAATCGTAATCATGAGATACATAATCCACATGGTGTAGTAACCCTCAACAGCAGCCCAGTTCTTAGATGAAATCACGGTTAATACGTAAGAGATTTCTGTGACAGAAACAATTTTCAGCAACGCAGAACCTTTGATAATGCTTGAAAGGTTGTTGATTAATGAGGGAAGTAATGGTCGAATCATCTGTGGAATTATAATGTGTCTATATTTTTCAAATCCTGTGAAATGATATAAATCCATTACCACATATTGGTCATCGTCGACAACTGCGACAGCAGTTTTGTAGGCGTTTGATAAATAAGGAGCCATATATAATGTCAACGCAAAAATACCTAATGAAAATTTATTTGTAATAAAAATTGCATCACCAATTACATATACTGCTAAGAAAATCATAATTAGGAGCGGCGTGCCCATCATGAGTTCGTTGAAAATAACAGCGAATGCTTTGATGATGTTGAATCTAGATCTTTCTGCAAGAAACAGTATGAAGCCAAAAATCATACTGAAAAATAAGGTCAAAAGACTGATGATCACAGTGTTGAAAAAGCCGTCGACTAACATTTTATAATCTAAGAAAATCAAGTCATATCGTGGTACATCCACGGTGAAAAACAGAGCCAGCAATATAAGTGTGAGATATACAATGCCTGCGAATAGGAAACTTAAATTTTTCTTCATTCTGTGGTGTCCTCACTTTCTTGATCGTCCAATGGCTTGTCTTTAGAAGAAGTATGCTTGTTAAATAGAGCAAATCCATATAAGACGATGGGAACGATGATGGTTCCTCCAAGTGACATGCCTAGATAGGTTCTTGAGGTTTCAGTATCAATAAAAGCAAAGACCAAAGTACTAATGTAAAGTGCTGCTAGTAAGATAATAGCAATGAGTGCGAATATTCGTTTTTTCTTTTCCATGTTAGTTGTCCTTTTTTATTTGAAATATTTTTATAAATAGTATATAATATATTCTAGTAAAAAGAAATACAAAGGAGAGTAAAAAATGACTTTATTAGAAAACTGGAGAAAAAATGCGTATGACCAGAATGCAAATAAACAAGAATTACAAAAATTTTGGGACACGTATTTCATGATAGAAAAGGGGATTTATGAGAAATTATTATCAAATCCTGATGAAGAAGTAAGAGGAACGGTGAAAGAGTTAGCCGAGAAGTACGAGATAGAAGTGTTTACAATGACAGGCTTCTTAGATGGAATCGATGAGAGTTTGGTAGAAACAAATCCGATAGAAACAATGGAAGAAGATACGGTTGTAAATCTAGTTGTAGACAGAGAAAAACTATACAAGAATATGGTAGAGGCGAAAGCAGAGTGGCTCTATGAATTACCACAGTGGGAGAATATATTCTCTGAAGAAAAAAGAGAAGAATTGTACAAGGAGCAGAGAAGTTCTAAAACAATTCGTAAGGAAGCAAAGGTTGGAAGAAATGATTCATGTCCTTGCGGAAGTGGAAAGAAGTATAAAAAATGCTGTGGTAAATAACACTAATACAAGACTGCCTCGGCAGTCTTGAATAAGTTGAAGAGGGGGTTCGTTATGGGTAAAAACAAATATCGTCATAAGGTGCAGTACTATGAAACGGATCAGATGGGCGTTGTTCATCATTCTAATTATATTCGTTGGTTTGAAGAAGCGCGAACGGATTACATGGAACAGATGGGAATGGGCTATGCGGGCATGGAAGCGGCAGGGTTCATCAGCCCAGTGTTAGAAGCACATGCTAGCTATCTCAGAATGGTACGTTTTGGTGATGTAGTTACGATTGTCACGAATATCAAGGAATATAATGGGATACGGATGACAGTAGGTTACCAAGTGATGGATAATGCAAGTGGAAGAACAATGTGTACGGGAGAAACGAAACATTGTTTCTTGGGGCAGAATGGAAATCCAGTTTCACTCAAACGAGAGGCCATTGAATATCACCAAATGCTTCGAAAAGGACTGGAAGATTATAAGAATAGTAAGTTGCGTCCAGAAGAATTGGAGGCAAAAGAAGAGAAAAAAATAGAAGAGAAAGATTATGACTCCCTTTAAAGTGAGGTGAGACATATAAGTTGGAGAGGCGTGTAATAATGAAAATTACATTAAAAGACGGATCTGTAAAGGAGTATGCAGAGAATAAAACAATACTTGAAGTAGCAGCGGATATTAGTGAAGGTCTTGCAAGAGTTGCAGTTGCAGGCAAGGTGAATGATAGCGTGTTAGATATTAGAACGACATTGAGTGAAGACTGTGAGTTGAGCATTTTGACCCAGAATGATGAAGAAGGTGTGCAAGTGCTTCGTCATACCACAGCTCATATTTTGGCACAAGCAGTGAAGAATTTACATCCTGATGCTAAGATTGCAATTGGACCAGCGATTGAGAATGGATATTATTATGATTTTGATTGCCCTCCATTTTCACGAGAAGACTTGGATGCGATTGAGAAGGAAATGAAGAAGATCATCAAGGCTGGTCATAAAATCGAGCGATTCGAGCTACCGAAGGAAGAGGCGCTTCGTTTTATGGAGGAAAAAGGTGAATTGTACAAGGTGGAGTTGATTCAAGAGTTGGCTTCAGATGCAGTAATTTCGTTCTATGACCAAGGTGGGTTCATAGATTTGTGTGCAGGACCACATTTGATGTCTACAAAGAACATTAAAGCCTTCAAGTTAATCAATTCCTCTGGAGCGTATTGGCGAGGTAGTGAGAAAAATAAAATGCTTACCAGAGTCTATGGTACCGCATTTGCAAAAAAAGATGAACTCAATGCATATTTGGAATATTTGGAAGAAATAAAGAAACGCGACCATAATAAATTAGGGCGTGAGATGGAAATCTTTACAACGGTCGATGTAATCGGGCAGGGATTGCCACTGATTATGCCAAATGGTACTATTATGATGCAAGAATTGCAGCGTTGGGTGGAGGATGTAGAAACAAAGAATGGATATGTGAGAACAAAAACTCCTATGATGGCAAAAAAAGATCTTTATGTAATATCGGATCACTGGGGACATTATAAGGATGGGATGTTTGTTCTGGGGGATGAAGAGAAAGAAGATGAAGAAGTATTTGCGCTTCGCCCAATGACTTGTCCGTTCCAATATTATATCTATAAACAGAGTCAAAAAAGTTATCGTGATTTGCCGATCAGATATGGTGAAACATCTACGCTGTTTAGAAATGAAGACTCGGGAGAGATGCATGGACTAACGAGAGTGCGTCAATTTACAATCAGTGAGGGGCATCTAGTTGTGACACCAGAGCAGATTGAAGAAGAGTTTAAAAACTGTGTGGATTTAGCGAAATATTTCTTGACCACTTTGGGATTAGCGGAAGATGTATCTTATCGCCTATCTTTATCGGATCCAGCAAATATGGAGAAATACCTAGGAACAAGAGAGACTTGGGACGAAGTTGAAAATATGATGCGAAACATCTTGAATCATATTGGGTTGGAATATACGGAGTCTGAAGGTGAGTCGGCGTTTTACGGGCCGAAGTTAGATATTCAGGCGAAGAGTGTGTATGGAAAAGAAGATACTATGATTACAATTCAATTGGATATGTTCTTGGCAGAGCGATTTGATATGACATATATTGATAGCAATGGCGAGAAAAAAAGACCATATATTATACATCGAACATCTATGGGATGTTATGAGAGAACATTGGCATGGATTATCGAAAAATATGCGGGATTATTCCCTACTTGGTTATGCCCATTGCAAGTTAAGGTGCTTCCGATTTCAGAGAAATATCATGACTATGCAAATAAGGTTGCGGATGAATTGGCTGAAAATGGGGTTCGTTGCTCCGTGGATGAGCGTGGTGAGAAAATCGGTTACAAGATTCGTGATGCAAGACTCCACAAGATTCCATATATTCTAGTAGTTGGTGCGAATGAAGAAGAACAAAACTTAGTTTCGGTGAGAAGCAGATATCTTGGAGATGAAGGTCAAAAACCATTAGACCGGTTTGTTGATGAAATCACGAAGGAAATTCGTAAAAAAGAAATTCGTCAAATCGAAGTGGCTCAAGAAGAGAAAAACAAATAGAATAAAATGAAATAAAACTGCAAATAATACCTCTGTAATATGAAATTAAAATATTAGGGAGGTATTATTTTATGCCAGAATTAAAATGTGTTGTAAAAACATGCGTACACAACAAGGAACACTGTTGTGACAAAAACGACATCAAGGTGAGTGGTAACGCAGCGAAGACAAAATCAGAAACATGCTGTGATAGCTTTCAAGACAGTTCCATGACGAGTTATACAAACTCGAATAAGTCGGCGTCTCTGTATTCGGCAATTAATTGCGACGCAACAAATTGCACGCATAATAATATGTGTGAATGTGTAGCTACAAATGTAGAAGTGAATGGAAGCAACGCCTGTCAATGTTGTGATACAGAGTGTTCAAGTTTTTGTGCAAAGTAGATTATCGGGGACGGGGAAATGTCATTTTTCCCCGTCCCCATTTAAAAAATGTGGGGTTTGTGCTATACTTAAGAATATAAATATGGGAAGAGAGGTGTGGAGAGAATGCCAATGACTACTTGTAAAAAAGGCCATTTTTACGATACAGAGATACATAAAACATGTCCTCAATGTGAAGAATCACGAATGAAACCTCGGGTTATGATGGGGGCGATTGTTGGAGGAGTGGTGGTAGTCGCTTGTTTCGGCTTTTTATTATTTTACCTAGCAACGACATATTGGTTGCCAAATCCGATTATTGATGAGGAAATATCCTTTCAATTGGATAAGCCGATTAACGAAGTGACAGAAGAAGAGTTTTTAAGTATTACAAGTCTGGAATTTTTCGAGGACAGCATAGGAAGCATAGAAAGTCTATCTAGGGTGAAAAACTTAGAAGTGTTGGATTTGGCCTGGTGTAATGTGCCCAGTATTCGTGTGTTGGGAGAGTTGACAAAATTAAAAGAATTAGATCTTAACAGCAATGGTATCACAGATATAAAGGTGCTGAGAAATCACACTGAATTGGTGGAATTGGGATTATCGGATAATTTCATAAAAGATATCGGTGATTTGAAAAACCACACAAAATTAGAAAAATTAGATTTAGGAGGAAATCAGATTACCAGCATAGAGGATTTGAGTGACCTTACGAACTTGAAATCTTTGGATTTATCAGAGAATTCAATTATAGATTTTCATGTATTGGAAAATTTTACTCGGATTGAAAAATTGGATTTGAGTAGTTGCGGAATAACAGATATTGAGATACTGAGTAATATGCCTAATTTGAAGGAACTTCGGCTGAATTGGAATGGAGTGACTGATATCAGTGTATTGGCCGGAATGAAACAGTTGGAAGTTCTTGAAATAGAGGGGAATGGAGTGAGTGATATTCGTGCGTTGGCAGAATTGACGAATTTGAGAGAATTGATAATTTCTGGAAATGGAATCAATGATATTAGCCCTATCGAACAGCTAACCAATTTGGAGAAGTTGACGATGAATGATCAGAGGATAGAAGATATCAGTGTGGTATCTGGAATGACGAAGATGGTAAACTTTTATGCTGATGATTGTGGATTTGGTGACATCAGTGCCTTGAAGTCCATGGAAAACTTGGAATTTGTTTCTCTCTCAGGAAATGAAATTGTAGATTTATCTGCACTTGAGAATAAAAAAGATATTTCGATTTTAGATTTAAATAAAAATAGAATTGCTAATATTAGTGACTTGGCTGGTTTAACTAGTCTGACGTATTTGAATCTGTCCGATAATCTCATCAAGGATATTCAAGTGTTGGAAAACCTAGAACAAATTGATATGCTTGATTTAAGTGGCAACCAAATCGTCGATGTCGGTCCATTGGAGCATCTGCCTTATTTATACTTCTTGGATTTGGGCGGGAATCTTGTTGAGGATTGGACGGCAGTAGAACATGTGGAAACGTTGTTTCAGTAAATAATAAGGGTGTGCAAAGTACACCCTTATTATTTAGACAATATCTAGTTTATTGTGGTACCATTTTTTCCGTATAATGCATCAGACACATGGTCGAATGTAGTGATGATAGCTTGTCGATCGCTTCCTGACACAAGGAATTTGATGGAAGACTCGATTTTAGGAAGCATGGAGTGTTCTTCAAAATGTCCCTCTTCCAAATACTGTTTTGCCTCGCGAATCGTCATAGTATCCAAAGGAGTTTCATTTGATTTTTTATAATTTAAACATACCTTCTCTACGCTGGTTAAAATCAATAATTTATCAGCGTCGATAAGCTCTGCTAATTTTCCAGCAATTATATCTTTTTCGATAACAGCGCTTGCTCCCTTGAGATGGCTACCTTGTTGGAATACAGGGATTCCACCGCCTCCACAGGCGATTACTACTTGGTTTGCATCTAGCAGAGCTTTGATAGCCTCGATTTCTACGATATCCTTTGGTTTTGGCGCGGCGACAATACGGCGGTATCCACGCTCACATTTTACTACATAATTACCTTTCTCCTCTTCGGCATCAGCTTCTGCTTTGGTCAAAACACGTCCAACGATTTTTGTTGGGTTTGAAAATGCCTCATCATACGGCTCTACTAATACTTGTGAGATGATGGTAGATACAGTTTGATAAATACCACGATTCATTAACTCTTCTCTGATTCCATTTTGTAAATCGTAACCGATATATCCTTGGGACATGGCTGAACATACTGACATTGGTGCATGGGTATATTCTTCGTGATAAGCCCCTAGTTCATTCATAGCAGTGTGTATCATGCCAACCTGTGGCGCGTTGCTATGTGTGATTACAACTTGATATCCTTTTTCTATTAAGTCGCCAATTGACTTTGAAGTATTTTTTACTGCGATTTTTTGTTCTGGTAGGGTGGTTCCAAGTGCTTTGTGACCAAGTGCTACAACAATTCTTTTTTTCATAATGCAAATCCTCACTTTTTGATTATTTGTAAAAATTATACGTTCTTTTTCAGGAAAATGCAATGATTCTGTAAAAAATAAAGTTGATATATAGCAACTATACATTAGATGGCTTGAAAAATGGAAAGTTTATGATATAATTTGGACTAGAAGTGAATAAGATGAATGGGTAAGTACTATAGAAGTGTATGAAGGAAAGAGGGAGAATTGGTCTATGATTTTATTAACATTGGAGTATGTTCCGAATAAGGAGATTGATGTAATTGGAATGGTGAAAGGCACTACGGTGCGCTCGGTACATGCGGGAAAAGATATTTTAAGCAGTTTTAAGACATTGATTGGAGGAGAACTTCCTTCTTATACAGGTATGATGGATTCGGCACGATCAGAGGCGACTGCTAGAATGGTGGTGGAAGCGATAGAAATGGGGGCAGATGCAATTATCGGAATTCGATATGGTGCAAGTGGAATTGTAGATGGCGCCGCAGAGATTTTGGCATATGGTACTGCAGTTAAATTCCTAGAAGAAGAGGAAGAGTTTCACGAAGAGGAGATGATAGCAGAAGAGTCCGAAGGAATAGAACTAGGAGAAGTGGAAGAAATAAAAGAAGTTGAGTCGCAAGAGGAAGTGGAATCAGAAGAGGAAGTGGAATCAGAAGAGGAAGTGGAATCAGAAGAGGAA
>CAYIZP010000076.1:0-7686 GCA_964367905.1 uncultured Lachnospiraceae bacterium | reverse complement strand
TTAAATGCAATGCCAAATAAATTGTTCTTATACTTATCAACCAGTACGTCTACTGTTTCTCGCATAACCTCCTCCTTTGCCTTTGCTTTTGAAAGCCTTTCACTAATAATACAAATAAAATAACCGAAAGGTTACAATTAAATTTTAATATTGATTTAAACATATTGATTTACCCCTCAACTTTTAATCCTCGTTTAGTATAACAGATATAAGACTACATTAAACCATTCAAAAACATTTTCTTGACAAGTGTACTTGGCGTGATATAATAATTATACCAAGTATACTTGGCATTCGTTATCAAAAGCTTACTATAAATTTCAATCATTTGCAGAAAGGAGATTTTGAATTATGAACAGAGAAGAAATATTAAGAAAAAGTCGAACAGAAAAAATAGATGAAGGGAAGGAATTTATATTCTCTTCTGGCAGAAAAAGTGGTGCTGTCGGTATGATGTTAGTTTTTCTTTTTTTATCAATCTATTATCTTTACACCGAAAATCTCTCGCATGTATACCCTTTATTGGCTATCATTTTTGGTTATTTAACATTTGAAAGCCTAGCAATTTTTCATTATACAATGAAAAAGGCAACATTAATAAAAGTTTGCATTGGACTATCGCTATGCGCATTCTTTCTGGTTCGCTCCATGGCCTAGAATGGAGGAGACCTATGAATACCCAATTAATTCTTAAAAACAGACTAAAAGAGATTCGATTAGAACAGAATCTATCGCAACAGGAACTTGCACAATTAGTTGGTACTTCACGAAATACCATTAGTTCCATTGAAACAAGACAGTTTAATCCCACTGCAAAACTTGCATTAATTTTATGTATCGCACTCAATAAAAAGTTTGAAGAAATGTTTTATTTTGATTAAATTATTCATATTCAGGATATTGTTCCAAAAAAAACTTATTGGCAACTTCTAGTTGATGACAATATTCTGAATATGAAGAACTCAACTGTTGCATGGTAGGAATAAACACATCATTATAACCGCTCGAATTGTTGAACTCTCTCATCACTTCCATCAACTTAAAAGCTGGGGAGTTTTTATATTCATCTGATTTTCGATATTCTAAATAGTTATCCAGCACTTCCTTATTATTGGATAAAAACTCCTCTGGATTTTGAATTGAATTTTTAACGATCTCAAGCAACTGGGAAAGCTCTTCTGCCCCCATGTGACTTGTGGCTTCAATTAAATATTCCTCTAAATCATTTGAAATATCTAGATCCGGAAGATTGTCTAAAAATGCTAAAATCTTATCATATGCAGTTTGCTGGGATTTTGTCTGGATTGGTTCATTCAGAAATCGTGCGAAATGCATACAAATAAATCTGCCGTAATATCCAGGAAACGCATATAACAGTTTATCTGTGATCGTTCTGCTTTGCTCAACTGAACGTAACTCTATGCTTATTTCATCATAGGTGGCTCCCTGACTGAGTTTATGAAGAATCGATTTCTTAATTCTATCACACTCGAAGTCTAATTCTTTTTTTACAGCTATTTCCTTTAATGTAGTGTTTGTTGTGTCATTTAAAATGCGCTGAATTTCTTCAATGGAAATATCTAATTTTCTCAAGATGCTGATTTTACTTAACTTCTCAACATCCTGAGTATTATAGTTTCTATAACCATTTTCTGAAACAGACGGAAAAACCAGACCTTGTAAAGTATAATATTCGATTGCTTTTTGGGTCAATTTTGTAAGTTTACTCACTTCATGTATCAACATATTAATCACCTCGATATAATCATAAGCTAACACCCAAGGTGGTAGTCAAGCACTTTCTTAAAACAATGTCTTATTCCAAAATGATAGTAATTCATCTGCGTTTTTCGCCGTTTCTTTTTCCACATAATTTATATATTCATCAGAATAAGCAAGAGAAAGTTTCTCAGTGATTTCATATAACGGTCTCATTAAGTTGCCATATTCATCTACTGCTTCTTTGAAATCTTCTGTAGTAGTCGCATGATCAAAAATATCATTTATCTTGGCTACCAACACTTCATTAGATGTTAAATTATAACCATTTCCATGAAAATAACCCTGAAGATCAGGAACTACATTATGCATATTATTGTAGGTAAGTTCATTGATTTTATCTTCTGCCAAACTATTCCATCTTGATACATTTTTACTAAATAGATACTTTAATGCTTCATTTTGCTCAGCACTAAATCCTGTATCATCATGCTCTAAATAAACAGCAACAACTGCTTCTCTTGCTTTTGCTTGATAGTCAAATGTGCCAGCATGATAGAACTCATTTATATTTTTCATAGCAGTATTTAAATTTAAAAGTTCTGTCAAAGAAAATTCTGCCCCCTCAACAGTGAATTTTGTTTCTAAGTTTTCACTCGTACTTTCATGATTTTCTATCATTTCGTTTGCTAAATCTTTTACCTTTGCGAATATATCATTTTCAGATCCGAACAGATTAACTCCCATCTTGTAATCAAATGAAGAAGCATAGCCCATAATAGCTTTCATCGTTTCCTCGGTCTGAGGTTGCTCTGTAATAGCTGACAGTTTTTCGAAAAAATTTTCTATTGTTACTTCGTATTTTGCAGGGACGTATTTTTCGTCAATATATTTTCCTCGTACCTCGTCTAATGGTACGTGAATAAGGGGATTAGGCTGCGCATCTATACTTGCATTATTTGCATCTGAACTAAGTTCTATGGTATCATATTTTCCGTTTTCAGTGGTACCCCCAAGAGGTGTTCCCTCATTCAAATTTTTTGCTGTAAATGCCGTATTCATAGGCATTATCTCCGTAAAGTTATTACTTGTTCCATTGATTGACATTGATGTACCCTCCCTTAACGATTGCATATATTATATTTCTGTAATTGTTCGCTCTATATTGAATATCGACCGATTTTGTTAAAAATTTATAGAAATTATCCCAACTTCGTTGCTACAAAAATAACATCTTCTTTGTTCATATAATCGTCAGAGTTGCTGCTAAGCCCACTAGCCTTCCACGCTTGTTCAAAGGTAATCTCTTCTATGTTACTGAGGATGGTATACGTGATGTCATTTTCTGTATTATTTAATCGACCAGTAATTATCAACTTATATTTGTAGGTATATTGACCACATTTCCAAGTACCATCATTCAATTCATGATTTAATTATTTCATAACACTTAACATCACATAATTTATCTGAACCGAATTTTTCTTGAGCTTTTGCATTACGTATATATTTCATCCCACATTTTTCCATAACTCTACCCGAACCTATATTATCAACATGATGTTTTGCAATAATCTTTGAAAAATTTTCATTAAATAAATTTTGAATGACGACATTGTAAGCTTCTGTGACAATACCCATATTCCAATAATCATATGATAATACATAGCCTATTTCTGCTGTTCTATTATTGTCACATATGTCGACAACATCTATCGCTCCTATAGGGTCATCATTGCCTCTTAGAGTTATTGCCCAACGATATTTTAAATTTTCATTTAAATACATATCCAATAGCATTTTCGTTTCGTCAATGCCTTTATGCGGATTCCAACGACAATATTTTGCAACACGTTCATCATATGTCCAATTTTTAAACATTGCATTAGAATCACACTCTTTAAATGGTCTTAAAATTAGCCTCTTTGTATTTAGTATACTCATCAAATGAACCCTCCATTATCTATATAAATAATCTCTATCAAAAACATGCAACTCTATTTTATATAATTTTCTTGTATCTTTTATATACCCATAATCTTTAGCAATGAAGTTTTTTTAATTCTTCGTCAATAATAGACTTGTCAAGTCGTTCAAAAAGTATCTCTGGCTCTGGAATTTCAAAACCGACATTTATAAACTGAGGGTTCCATTCATCTGAGATATTTAACCATTTTTTTACTTTTTCAGACGAAAATGGAATAAAAGGCGAAAGCAAAATTGCTAAATTAGCAATCAGTTGAACGCAATTAAAAAGTGTGTGACTGCATTGGTTTATATCCGTATTTCTTGTGATCCAAGACTTTTCAGAATCAAAATATTTGTTACCAAATCGTATGAGTTCAAAAATTTCATCCAATGCATCACGCAAATTAGTTCGCTCAATTTTTTCTCCTACACTCAAGAAAATTTTACAAATTTTATCTTCGATTTCCTTATCAAGTATACCACGCGGTATCCCAGCACCAAAATATTTTGATATGAAAGCAAGATTTCGATTAACAAAATTTCCGTAAGCACCAAGAAGTTCACTATTATGACTATTAAAAAATTCTCTCCATGAAAAATCAGCATCTCTTTTTTCTGGATTGTTAGCAATCATGAAATATCTCAATGAGTCAGGATGTTTCCCTTTTTATTTTCTAAGCACTCTGTAGTCATCATATATTATTATTTCCATTGGAGAATCGACAAAAAACAAAACAAGGTTTCCCCTGCTTTGCCTTCTTCATGTGTTAACTATTGCTTTGCGTTTCCTCATGATTAGATTCAAGTTTTTTCCTGGCCTCAATACGTTTTTCTCGCTTCTTCAAATACTTGTATACATTCCATACAATCGCTCCACTGATTGTACCAATAATAGCCCCTGCTAATATGTCAGTAAAGAAATGTACTCCTACATATAGTCTACTGAATGCCATAAGAACTGCAAGAAGCAATAACCCCCTCCTCAACCATTTGTTCGAAAGTGCATTCTCCCCAATGGCTAACATAGCAAATGCCGCTGTTGTATGCCCAGATGGAAATGAATTTGGCTCTGGTGGTGACATGAGAGGTAGTAGTCCTTCAACTATTAAGTAAGGCCGATCTCTTGTCACAAGTGGTTTCAGGGTAAAATTGGTAAACATCAAGCCAATCCCCATAGCCAGTAACGAAAGAATTCCAGCTAACCTTGTCTTCTTAAAAAATAACATAACAACACTCATTGCAATCCATAGAATTCCAGCATTCCCCATCTTTGTGTAGGCAATCATAATGCCATCTAGCCATTCGAATCGCATAAAATCCTGTATAAATAATAATATTTGTGCATCAATAATTTGTATGATATTTATAACATCCATTCTTTTTCTCCATTTAGTATTTTAAAATCCTAGGTATTCATCGATTAGAATCACCTTAATCCGTCCTTTGTGACGGCTATATCTTGTAGTCAGGAATTGACAACAAATCGTATCATCGGATAGGCAATTCTTACAGACACCCAATTTTTTACATGGCGTATCAATCGAAAATCTCTGAGCATTCATCGGCGCTGCTTCACTTCTCGCTCTTGCAACTGCATCTTGCTCTGACTTCACGACCTTGTTCATTCCTGCGATTACGATAACCTTTTCTGGACCAAATGCAATAGCTGCAACACGGTTGGCATTGCCATCGATATTCACAAGAATTCCGTCTTCCGTGATTGCATTTGTGCTAGTCAAAAAAGTATCTGCAAAAAAACCTGCCTTTGTCTTCTCTTTTCTCTCTACTTCGGTTGAGAACTCATCCCGATCTATTGCAATATAATTTCCTTCTTTGACTGCGGTTCTCAATCCAATCTTTGCGACTGTATAAGACCCCCCCCAAGAAACCGTTTCGCCTTCATTCAATAAGGACAAGGCAATTTGCAATCCCTCTTCCTTTGTCTTTGCAAAATATCCTTCCATATTTCTATTCTTTAGTCCCTCAATGACTCTTTGAGCCAACAACTCATTCCTAGTCTCACGAATTCCCATAGCTTATCCTCCATTCACAACCTCTATCAATTCTCCAGTATCTGAATCCATCACAAATCCTCTTACAATTACATGCTTAGGCACTAATGGGTGATTTGCAAGAAGTTCTAGTGAATGTAAGACATTTTCTTTATTTGTAGCGAATCCCCTCAGCCACTCTGTCACATCTACTCCCTGCGATTTTAGCGCAGCTATGTCCTCCATATCAATGCCCATATCTGTCGTCTTCGATAGAATTTTGTCACTGTCTAAACCTTGTACCCCACATCCTGTATGTCCAATAACCATAATATGTTCTACACCCAACTCATAAATTGCTATGAGTAAGCTTCTTACAACACTTCCATACGGATGACTGATTACACCGCCGGCGTTTTTTATAATCTTCGCATCCCCATTCTCCAAGCCCAAAGCAGCAGGCAAAAGTTTCGTAAGTCTTGTATCCATACATGATACAATCGCCAATTTTTTATTTGGATATTTACTTGTTTGATATTTTTCATATTTCTTCTTACGTACAAATTCATCATTATAACCAATAATCTCGTCAATCATTAACCTTACTAACCTTTCATTAGAATTTTTTATTATTTTCTCTTTTTCAGCTTTTGGTCACAATATTGACATCTATAGATATGGCTTTCTTCATCTGCCAAATAGAATTCTTGCTCTAGCTCTTGCTCCACTGAAGTAATGCAACGTGGATTCTTACATATTTCTATATTTTTAATTCTTGTTGGTAGTTTTAGTTTTCGTTTCTCAACTGTCTTTCCATCCTTGATAATGCATATGGTAATCTTTGGATCGATATAACCAAGAACATCCAAGTCTAGTTCAAACATATTATCCACTTTTAGGATATCTTTTTTTTCCATCTTGTTGGATTTCACATTCATGATAATCGCAACACTACAATCCATCCCTTCAAGATTCAATGCCTTGTATACACGCATTGCCTTTCCTGCGGTGATATGGTCTAACACAATTCCATTTTTGATACTATCTATATTCATCCTCTACCTCCCTCTTACATCAATTCCAACAATTTAATAATCAATGCCATCCGTGCGTACTTTCCATTTAATACCTGATCAAAATACTTTGCCCTTGGATCATCATCTACCTCAATCGCAATCTCATTTACTCTAGGAAGTGGATGTAAAATCGCCAAATCCTCTTTTGATGTCTCAATTTTGTTCAAGTCTAAGATGTAAGTATCTTTTAGGCGAATATAATCTTGTTCATTGAAAAATCTTTCTTTTTGCACACGGGTCATATATAAAATATCTAAGTCAGGCATCACTTCTTCCATAGACTCTACTTCTACATAATTTAGATTTTTTCCATCTAGCAAATCATGACGTAGATATTCTGGAATTCGTAGTTCTGGTGGAGCAATGAATACAAATTTATTATTCTCGTAACGAGCCATTGCCTTCAATAGGGAATGTACAGTTCTACCGAATTTCAAGTCACCACAAAATCCGATTGTCAGATTGTCTAGTCTTCCTTTTTCATTTGAAATTGTCAATAGATCAGTCAATGTTTGTGTTGGATGATTATGACCGCCATCTCCTGCATTAATCAAAGGTACTGTACTCTTCTTGATTGCTACAAAAGGAGCCCCTTCCTTGGGATGACGCATTGCTATGATATCGCTGTAGCACGATACCGTTTGAATCGTGTCTCTTACACTCTCGCCCTTTGATGCACTGCTCGATTCAGCACTTGCTACTCCTAGAACATTTCCACCTAGTTCTAGCATCGCTGCTTCAAAACTAAGTCTTGTTCTTGTGCTAGGTTCAAAAAACAAAGTTGCTAAAGTCTTATGCTTGCAAATCTCTTGATATTTTGTCTTGTCCTTCATAATATCTTTTGCCAATGTAAGTATCTCTTCGGTTTCTTCTACCGACAAATCCTTTGGTTCTAATAAATGTCTCATTTTTTTCTCCTTCTATCTTATGAT
>CAYIZP010000075.1:0-7977 GCA_964367905.1 uncultured Lachnospiraceae bacterium | reverse complement strand
TTTCTTGGAGATGTGGGTTGGTTTAGTATTCTGCTGTCGGCAGGACTGGCGATTAAGAAAACAACAAGAGGGACGGCTGTCTGTGTGATGGGAGCACTTTCGTTTGGAGCATTTATCACAAACCTAGTATTGAAGCCTTCAATATGTAAGAGGAGACCAATCAATCGGGTGCCGAAATTAACCTATCTGATTCCAGAACCCAAGGATTGGTCATTTCCTTCGGGGCATACGACAGCAGCATTTGCGACAGCAGGTGTGATTGCAAATAGATTTAACAAGCGAATCGGCGCACTAGCTTACACATTGGCAAGTTTAGTGGGATTTTCGCGAGTGTATCTAGGGGTACATTATCCGACGGATGTAATCGGAGGATTTATCGTAGGGAAGTTTGCAAGCACTGCAGTTTGCAATGTGTATAAGAAATTAGGGAAGCGTTAGTCCCCTTTACTGCTTAGGGGATTGTGGTTTCCGTCCCAAGATGGATTGTTATCGGGTGGATAATTGTTTGTAAGTCTGTCATTGGCTTCCACGCTAGAGAGGTTTGGGAGATTTACCTTATCTTCCTTCTTGTCTTTTTGTTGCATTGCACGTAGTCTCTGTTTTGCAATTTGACTAGAGTGCAGGTAGTGCATATTGTTGTGATTTGATGAATCCATAAAAAAAGCTCCTTTCGTTTGGACTACTAACAGTATGTCCAACAAAGGGAGCTTTTAATCTAGTTTTTCACAGGGTCTGGATAATTGACACCTAAGGTATCAACTGTAACTGTTTTGATGCGTTGTACTTCCAATGGTTTGTCATCGTAAGAAGTAGGTGTTTCTGCAATTGCATTTACGTTCTCAAGCCCTTCGATTACCTTACCGAAACCTGCATAAGCACCGTCTAGGTGAGGAGAATTTTGATGCATGATGAAGAACTGTGATCCAGCTGAATCAGGGTGCATCGAACGAGCCATCGACAAAACACCTGGTTCATGCTTTAGCGTATTGTTGTAACCGTTTTGGCTAAATTCCCCTTTGATGCCATAGCCAGGACCGCCTGTCCCAGAACCTTTTGGACAACCTCCTTGGATCATGAATCCGCGGATGACACGGTGGAAGATTAAACCATCATAGAAGTTGTTGTTGATAAGAGAGATAAAGTTATTTACAGTGTTGGGAGCGATTTCAGGATATAATTCGGCCTTGATGATTGCTCCATTTTCCATTTCAAATGTTACTATAGGATTTGACATTTTTTTACTTCCTTTCGTTTTTTACCTACCTATTGTACATAATAATATGCAAATAGTAAAGAGGTGGAATGCGAAATTTACTTTATCCTAAGAATTTTATATGATATAATGCTAAGAACGGTAAAAAAAGATAGGAGTTGAGCGAAGATGATTTCAGCAGAAAAACTCGTTTTTGAATATGATAAATACGATTCAGAGGGGAATGAAATAGGGAAGCAACGTGCCATCGATGGGATTGACGTGAAGGTGGAGGCAGGAAGTTTTATTGCGATTCTAGGACATAACGGCTCTGGAAAGTCTACATTTGCGAAGCATTTGAATGCGATTTTATTGCCAAGTGATGGTGATGTATGGGTAGACGGTAAGAATACGAAGGATATGGAGCATCTCTGGGAGATTCGTCAGAGTGCAGGAATGGTGTTTCAGAATCCAGATAACCAGATTATTGGTACGGTAGTAGAAGAAGATGTCGGGTTTGGGCCAGAGAACCTAGGGGTGCCGACCAAGAAGATATGGGAGAGAGTAGAAGAGGGGTTGAAGGCAGTTGGAATGCTATCTTATCGTAATCACTCGCCCAATAAATTGTCAGGTGGACAAAAGCAGAGGGTTGCAATCGCTGGTGTTATTGCTATGCGACCAAAATGCATCGTCTTGGACGAGCCGACAGCGATGTTAGACCCCAACGGTAGAAAAGAAGTAATTAAGACGATTGAGGCTTTGAGAAAACAAGAGAATATCACTGTGATACTGATTACACATTATATGGAGGAAGTCGTAGCGGCAGATAAAGTCTATGTCATGGACCATGGCAAGGTGGTTCTAGAAGGGATGCCAAAAGAGGTGTTTCGTGAAGTGGAAACCTTGAAGAAGTATCGCCTTGATGTTCCGCAGGCGACCATGGTTGCCCACGAGCTACAACAAAAAGGGTATGACATTCCTAACGGGATTTTACAGATGGAAGAATTGGTGGAGGCGGTATGTCGATTAAGCTAGAAAATATAAATTATATCTATGAAAAAGGTGTGGCTTATGAGAAGCACGCATTGAAAAACATCAATATCGAAATACCTCACGGGGAATTCCTTGGAATTATCGGCCATACAGGTTCAGGAAAATCCACACTGATTCAACACCTGAACGGGTTGATTAAAGCTACCGATGGAGCTATTTATTTCGATGGAGAAAATATCTACCAGCAGAATTTTAATATGAAACAATTGAGAGATAAAGTAGGGCTTGTGTTTCAATATCCAGAACACCAACTTTTTGAAGTAGATGTCCTATCTGACGTATGTTTTGGGCCTAAGAATCAAGGTTTGAATGAGGAAGAGGCGAAGGAAAAGGCGAAGAAAGCATTGCAGATGGTTGGAATGAAGGAGAAATACTATAGCCAATCACCATTTGATTTATCGGGAGGGCAGAAACGTCGTGTTGCGATAGCGGGTGTACTTGCTATGGAACCGAAGGTTTTGGTGCTTGATGAGCCGACAGCGGGACTTGATCCGAAGGGACGAGATGAAATACTTGATCAGATTGCAAAGTTGCATGAGCATGGCGATATGACAGTCATTCTAGTCTCTCATAGCATGGAAGATATTGCCAAGTATGTAGATAAGATTCTGGTAATGAATCAAGGTGAAGTGCTCTATTATGATGAGCCGAAAAAAGTGTTTGCTCACTACAAAGAGCTAGAAGAGATTGGACTAGCTGCACCGCAGGTAACTTATCTGATGAATGCTCTGAGCGAGAGAGGACTTGAGGTAAATGTAGAAGCTACAACGGTGGAAGAAACAGTGGAGTCCATCGCGAAGATGTTGGAGTGCAGACGAGATAAGAGGTTGAAGACACAGGAGAGAATTCATGATTAGAGATATAACGATAGGACAATATTACCCAGCGGATAGCGTGTTGCATCGCTTAGACCCGCGGGTGAAGATTATCGGCACCCTGATGTACTTGGTGTCGTTATTCCTCTATCAAAATATAGTCGGCTATGCGGTAGCGACCGTATTCTTGTTTACGGTTATCTATATTTCCAAGGTTCCATTGTCGTTTATCGGAAAAGGTTTACGACCGATTATCATGCTATTATTCATTACCGTGTTTTTTAGCTTGATTTTCAATACAAATGGAGAGGTTTTGGTGAAATTCTGGATTGTTACGATTACAGAAGAAGGACTGAGAAATGCGGTATATATGGGGATTCGCCTAATTTACTTGATTGCAGGGTCTAATATTATGACATTGACCACAACACCGAATGCCTTGACGGATGCGCTAGAGAACCTATTGGCACCATTGAATAAGATAAAAGTGCCAGTTCATGAGATTTCTATGATGATGTCTATCGCATTACGATTTATCCCGATTTTACTAGAGGAGACCGACAAGATTATGAAGGCACAATTGGCACGTGGGGCAGATCTAGAGAGTGGAAATTTGATTCAGAAGGCAAAAGCCATGATTCCGATTCTTGTTCCCCTATTCGTATCTGCATTTCGAAGGGCGACAGACCTAGCAATGGCAATGGAAGCTAGATGTTATCGAGGCGGCGAGGGAAGAACGAAGATGAAACCACTTCGTTACAGAAGATTGGATTATGGTGCGTTTGTAATATGTAGCTTGTATCTTGTAGGAATCTTCCTAGTTGGAAGATATGTGAATTTGACAGTATGGGTATTCTGATGGTATGAAAGAGATGGAATGTGTGAAAGATAAAAGGCGAATCAAATTAACCATAGCCTATGATGGAACGAATTATTGTGGTTGGCAGGTGCAGCCAAATGGAATTACGGTAGAAGAGGTTCTGAACAAGGTCATCCAACGAATGCCTGGAGACAATAGCATTGTAATCGGAGCGAGCCGCACGGATTCAGGAGTGCATGCACTTGGAAATGTGGCTGTCTTCGACACGGATACCACAATCCCAGCGGAGAATATCTGCCATGTATTGAACCAAAAGCTACCAAAAGATATCGTAGTGACACATTCAGAAGAAGTGGCAAAGGATTTCCATCCACGATATTGTGACACACGAAAGACCTATGAATATCACATTGTGAATAGTAGAACAATCATACCAACCAAGCGGTTGACGAATTATTTTGTTTCCTTTGACTTGGATGTGGACAAGATGAGAGAGGCCTGTCAATACATCATTGGCACTCACGATTTTGCGAGTTTTTGCAATATTAGGACAGATGTGAAAGACACGGTGAGAACGATTTTTACCTTGGATGTAGAGCAGATGGGAGATGAGATTACTATTCGGGTTGTGGGAGATGGGTTCCTCTACAATATGGTTCGGATTATCGTAGGAACTTTAGTAAGGGTAGGTAGGGGGTATTATCAACCCAAGGACGTAGAAGAAATCCTAGAAGCAAAAAAACGAACAGAGGCGGGTGTGACAGCGCCGCCACAAGGATTGTTTTTGGTGAGGGTTGAGTATAGATAAATAAATGTGAAAGGAAGTGAAATGTATGAGTAAGAAAAATGCGGAAGGATTGTTGGAATTTATCAGAAAATCCCCAACAACCTTCCATACCATTGCAAATATAGAGAAGGAACTGAAAGAGCAAGGATTTGAATATCTAGACAATGGAAAACCTTGGGACGTAAATATGGGAGGACGATATTATACCACTAGCAATGGAACAACTTTGATTGCCTTTGATGTGCCTAAGAATTCGTATCAAGGATATCAGATTGTTGCTAGCCATAGTGATACACCTGGGTTCAAAATCAAAGCAAATCCAGAGAAAAAGCTGAAACCAGAGTATACGACTCTAAGTGTGGAAAAGTATGGGGGACCACTTCTTGCGCCGTGGTTTGACCGCCCGCTATCCATTGCAGGACGGGTACTCTATCAGGGAGAGGCTGGCATAGAGGAGGTTCTAGTAGATTTCAAGGAACCGTGCCTAAGCATCGTGAATCTTGCTATTCATCAGAACCGAGAAGCTAATAATGGGATAGAGTATAAAGTAGGAAAGGACATGCTTCCGTTGTGGGCTGGACATGAGAATGAAGTAGGATTTATGAAGCGAGTGGTAGAATTGGCGGATGTGGAGGAGGAACAGATTCTAGATATGGATTTGTTTGTATACAACCGAATGGATGGCGCCATATGGGGAGCGAATCAAGAATTCTTATCTGCTCCTCGATTGGATGATTTGCTGTGTGTCTATGCATCGAAAGAGGCTTTTTTGGAGTCTAAATCAGAGGTGTATGTGAAAGTACTTGCTGTATTCGATAATGAAGAAGTGGGAAGTGGAACCATGCAGGGAGCAAAATCCACTTATATGCGTGATTCTCTGGATCGGTTATCGCAGTCACTTGGTAATTCAGACGAAGCACACCAGATTGCACTGGCAAATAGTGTGCTGGTGTCGGCAGACAATGCACATGCATTACATCCAAACTATATGGAAAAATCAGACCAAGCAAATGGAGTTTACTTGAATAGGGGAGTTGTGATAAAATATAGTGCGAACCAGAGTTATACGACAGATGCTAGAAGTGGTTCATATATGAAGTCGTTGTGTAACAAACACGAAATACCATATCAAGTATTTCACAACCATGCAGATGTGGCAGGAGGAAGCACATTAGGGAATCTTGCTGTACAGCAGTTGCCTATTATGGCAGTGGACATAGGTGCACCGCAATTGGCAATGCACTCACCTTATGAGACAGTAGGGGCTAGAGATGTAGATGACATGATGAATATGATGAAGGCATTTTGGAATTCAAACGAAGCAATGAAATAAACAATGGAAATTAAGTTAGATAGGCAAAGAAATAGAAGATAGAGTTTAGAAAAGATCAGGAGGGAAATCAAGATGAAAGTTGCGAATCTAGTAGGGGAAAGATTTAAGGAGAGACCATCGGATTGTGTTGTAGACAGTCATGCATTTATGATAAGAGGTGGATATATTAAGAATGTGGCGAACGGAATTTATTCCTCGTACACACCAGCAAAGCGTATTTCAAGAAAAATCGAGCAGATTATCCGTGAAGAGATGGATCGAATCGACGGACAGGAAGTTTCGTTTCCAGTAGCACTTCCAGCAACTCTCTGGGAAGAGTCAGGGCGTTATGAAAGTGTTGGAGATGAGTTGCTAAGATTTACTGATAGAAACAATCAAAAGATGTTATTGGGGATGACGCATGAAGAGGCAGCGGTACAGCTTGTTCGCGAGTATGGACAGAGTTACTCCAAGTATCCATTTATGATCTATCAGATTCAGACAAAATTCCGTGATGAAGCACGTCCACGTGGAGGATTGATTCGTGTGCGCGAATTCACAATGAAGGATGCATATTCCTACCATACATCGCAAGAAGATCTAGAACAATACTACGATCGTTGCCACAAGGCATACGAGAGAATCTTCGAGAGGGCTGGAATCCCAGAGACAATTTCGGTAATGTCAGATTCCGGAATGATGGGCGGAAGTGTTTCCCATGAATTTATGTTATTGACTCCAATCGGAGAGGATAGCATCGTTACTTGTACAAGTTGCGATTTCAAAGCAAATATGGAAGCAGCAGAAACCATCGTTGAAAATGTAGCAAAAGAGCCATCCAAAGAATTGGAATTGGTACATACACCAAGTGCTTCTACAATCGAGGATTTATGCAAGTTCCTAGGGGTGAAAGAGTCAGAGACATGCAAGGCAGTTGTATATCAAAAAGAAACGGATGACACTTATGTCATTGCATTCCTTCGCGGTGATTATGAGATCAACGAAGCGAAGCTTAAGAATACTCTAGGTTGTAACATCTATCCAGCAAACATTGATGAAGACTGTGGAATCGTTGCAGGATTTATCGGGGCATACAATATGGAAGCAAACTGTGAGATGTTATTTGATTCCTCATTAAAAGGTGCAAATAACTTAGTGTGTGGTGGAAACAAAGTGGATTATCACTACACAGGATTCGATATTGCACGTGATGTAGAGAATCCAAGATATGTAGATGTATCTAAGGTACAAGATGGGGGAATCTGCCCAGTATGCGGTCAACCAACCTTGAATATCAGCCGTGGGATAGAAGTAGGAAATATCTTCCAGTTAGGAACCAAATACACAGAAGCGATGGGAATGACATACCTAGATGAAAAGGGTCAGACTAGTTATCCAATCATGGGATGTTATGGAATCGGTGTGGGACGCCTTATGGCATCTGTATGCGAAGTCAACCACGATGACTACGGCCCAATCTGGCCAAAATCAATCGCGCCATGGCAAGTACACCTATGTGCAGTGAGGGCAGATGATGCGGAAGTAAGAGTGTTGGCAGACAAGATCTACAGCGAGTTACTAGATAAAGGCGTAGAAGTAATCTTTGATGACCGTGCAGTATCAGCAGGAGTAATCTTCTCAGATGCAGACTTACTAGGCTGCCCAATCCGTGTGGTTGTGAGTCCGCGTAACCTAAAGGAAAACTGCGTAGAACTTGTGAGTAGAGATAAGACGATCTCAGAAAAAATCGCAGTAGAAGATGCTTGTGAGTCAATCATGAAGTATTTATAAAAATCTCTGAAAAATATTTTGAAGTTTTTTAAAGAAACATCTTGACATTTTATGTCGTGTGAGGTAAACTATCTATTGTCGCTAAAGAAAACGGCGACGATAGATACTATGGAGAGGTATCGAAGTGGTCATAACGAGGCGGTCTTGAAAACCGTTTGTCCGAGAGGGCGCGTGGGTTCGAATCCCACCCTCTCCGCTAATAAAAAA
>CAYIZP010000074.1:0-8365 GCA_964367905.1 uncultured Lachnospiraceae bacterium | reverse complement strand
GTAACGAATGCTGCCATGGAACTCTATGATAGGATTATAGATGAGAACTTGTTAATTCGAAGACTGACAGTTGTGGCCAATCGCGTGATATATGAAGGGGAAGTTAAGAAGGAAGGCGGCTTCGAGCAGATGGATTTATTCACGGATTATGAAGAAGTAGAACGGAAGAAAGAAGCGGAGGAGGCGGAGCTAAATCGTGAGAAATCTCTGCAGAAGGCGATGTTAAGCATAAAAAAGAAATATGGAAAAAATGCCATTTTAAAAGGAGCAAGTCTCCAAGAGGGAGCGACAGCAAAAGATAGAAATTCGCAGATTGGAGGGCACAAGGCATAGTATGATAGAGGATAAAACAAATGGAATGTATGATGATATTATTGCGCTTGACCGTCCAATCTCAAAGACACGCACTAAGATGTCACTGCGAGATCGTGCGGCACAGTTTGCGCCATTTGCAGCACTTGTAGGATATGAATCAGCAGTGAAAGAGACTGCAAGATTAACAGAACGCATGGTTGCGCTTACCGAAGAGGAGCAGGACAGACTCAATGAAAAGTTATATCAGATGTTATTATTAGACGAAGAAGAGAGAAATATAGTTGTTACTCACTTTGTTCCTGATGCTAAGAAATCAGGAGGAGAATATGTTACTCAAAGAGGTGTGTTGAAAAAAATTGATTCCTACCAACAATTGATTGTTTTGAAAGATAAAACAGCGATTCAGATTCAGTATATTAAGCAAGTGGAGACAGAAAATCAGTAGAAACGCAATTCGTGATTGATACCCCCATAAAAATTTATTATAATAATGAAGGTTATTAAAATAAATTTTTATGGGGGTATCATTATGTTTGATCCAAATAGTAGCTTTCTCTATGGAGTAGCTACAGTTATTATTCTTTTTGTGTTGGCACAATCTATATTCTTTCTGATTCGTGCTTATCGGCAAGCGCAGGCAATCGGTATGGATATGAAGAAGATTCGACGTGTTATAAGTTCGACTTGTTTGTTCACCATTGCACCAGCGATTTCCATTCTTTTAGGGGTGGTGACTTTAGCAAAGTTTCTAGGACTACCACTTCCGTGGATACGTCTCAGTGTTATTGGTGCGATTACATACGAATTGCCAGCTGCGTCGTCAACGGCAACAGCTCTAGGCACATCTCTTTCGGAGTTAATTACAAATCCTGAGACATATTCTGCAATTGCCTGGGTGATGACTCTTGGTATTCTTCCTAGTATTCTATATGTTCCGATTTTATACAAGCGGATCCAAAAAGGTATGGTCTCGCTGAAATCAAAGGATAGCAAGTGGGGTGATATCTTCTTGACCGCAATGTTTTTGGGGATGATTTCAGCATTTTTAGGAATGGTATTTGCGACAGTCAGTGAGGGAATTGTAGGATGGATTCCTGTATTTGTCTTGATGTTCTCGGCGATACTTATGGGAATCTGTGGACTGATTATCAAGAAATTCAATGCCAAGTGGTTGGAAAATTATGCGCTACCATTTAGCATGCTCGGGTCCATGGCATTTGCAGTTGCTATTACACCATTACTTACTTAAGGGAGGAAAGGAATTATGAATTACATAAATAATCAAAAAACATCATATGCAGATTCCACCTATAAGTATGGAATCATTTGGATGTGGACAGCAGGAGCCTTGTTTCTAACAGTCCCAATTATCATCTGCTTTTATTACGATAGCTGGCCAGGGTTTGCGCCAGTTTTAACTGGGCTATTAGGAGTGGCACCGATTTTCTGGACAGTTGGTCTGATCGAAGTATTCACCTATATTCCAATGCTTGGAGCGGGCGGGTCCTTCCTCGGATTTGTTACGGGGAATGTTACAGGTCTTAAGGTGCCAAGTGCGTTGAATGCGATGGAGTCTACGGATGTGAAGCCTGGGACCGAAGAGGGAGAGTTGGTATCTACGATAGCGATTGCAACATCTTCCATTGTGACGACGATTGTCATTGCTCTTGGAGTCTTACTATTTGCTCAGTTAGAGCCAGTGTTCAATGCACCAGTTCTAAAACCGGCATTTGATAATATCCTCCCATCGCTGTTTGGTGGTTTGGCTGTGGTATATGTGAGTAAAAACTGGAAGATTAGTGTGGCGCCACTTTTATTTATGGTCGTGCTATTTATCCTAGTTCCATCACTAGCGAGTTCGGTAGGAATCTTAGTTCCAGTGGGGTCTCTTATCGCAATTGGAGTAGCAAGAATCCTATATAAGAAAGGATTGGTATAATGATGGTTCTACTTTATATTTTATTGGGATGTCTGCTGACTCTCATCCTCATTATGCTGATTCGAACCATGAAGTTTCGACCATATAAGGTGGTGGCGAGTGTAAGTGAAGAGTTTGACTTAGATCGAGAGAAGATAGTGAAGGATATGGTGGATTTAATTCGCTGCAAAACCGTATCTTATCGTGATACCTCTTTGGTGGACTATAGTGAATATGAGAAATTACATGGGCTGATAGAGGAAAGATTCCCGCTGATACATGCGCATTGCAATCGAGAATTTATTGACAAGACTGGCCTACTTTTTACATGGAAGGGGAAGTCTTCGGAAGCACCGATTGTATGTATGGCGCATTATGATGTGGTTCCGGTGGTGGAGAACTTATGGACAAAGCCAGCCTTTGAGGGATTGATCGAAGATGATAAGATTTGGGGGCGTGGAACATTGGATACAAAGGGAACGTTCTGTGCAATTTTAGAGGCAACAGAATATCTCTTGTCACAAGGATTTGTCCCAAAGCAAGATATTTATCTCGCTTTTTCTGGTGAAGAAGAGGTGGATGGGAGTTCTTGTCCGTCGATTGTCAGTGAATTGGAGAGGCGTGGTATTAAGCCAGCCATGGTATTAGATGAAGGAGGCGCGGTTGTGGAGAATGCATTCCCAGGTGTTCCTGGGGAATGTGCGTTAATTGGAATCGGAGAAAAGGGAAGTCTAAATCTTGATTTTATCCTACATGGGAAAGGGGGGCATGCAGCAACCCCTCCAGTACATACTACAGTGGGTGTGATGGCAGAAGCAGTTACGAAGATAGAGAAACATCCATTTCCAGTAGAATTTACAAAACCAGTATTAGAGATGTTTGATATCTTAGGGCGACATAGCAATTTCACCTATCGATTAATTTTCTCTAATTTGTGGTTGTTCAAACCGATATTGGCTATGATTTGCAAGAAATCAGGTGGGGAGTTGAATGCCATGATTCGCACTACATGTGCGTTGACTCGTATGCAAGGAAGTGATGCATACAATGTACTTTCACCGACGGTAACAACAGGAGCAAACCTTAGATTGCTAGGAAGTACGACTATGGAGGAAGCTATTTTCTATTTGAAGAAGATAGTCGACAATCCAGATATTGAGATTAGAAAGGTCACTGGGATGAATCCGTCGATTACTTCTGACACTTCATGCAAGGAGTGGCAGATCTTGACTAAAGTGATTCACAATACTTGGCCGGATGCCATTGTATCTCCTTACTTGATGATGGCATGTAGCGACTCTAGACATTATTGTAGAATTACAGATCGAGTGTACCGCTTCTCGGCGATGAAATTATCAAAAGAAGAGCGAGGTATGATTCATGGACACGATGAAAGAATTCCAATCTCTACATTGGTGAAAACTGTAGGATTCTATGTGAGTTTACTAAAAGAAATCAAGTGAAAGACTATAATATAGCTTGAATTATCCTTTTAATAAGATTATACTTATAGCGTAGAATTTGTCAATATATATGTCTATTTTAGATGCCGGTGATTAAGGAGGAAAAATTTGAAACTAGATAATAGAAAAACAAAAATAATTACAACAGTGGTTGCAATAGTAGTGGCTTGTATCATTGGGGGATTAGCTAGCTGGTTTCAGTTCGCTGCAGAAGGTGCAGTCCTTGACGCCTCTAGAGGAGAAATGGAGCAAATCGGAGGACATCTTGAAGACTGCCTTGAGAGTGCGATTGAGGAGTATATAGAAGATTTATCTCTTCTTTCGAATTATATATCAGAGTCTAAGGTGTCAGATGAGAATGCGATAGACATCTTAATGGAGCAAACTCAGGTGAAGGAGTTTGAGAATCTTTATTATATAGATCTTGATGGCACTGGAATTTCTGTGAAGAATGAGGTGCTTGATTTTTCTGAGACTGCATTGTTCGAACATGCAGTGCACGAAGAGTTCTATATTTCGGAACCATATACTCTAAGTGAATCGAACGATATGGTATTTAGTATTGCAGTTCCTATCATGAAGAATGGTGAAGTAACAGCTATCTTGTCAGAGGAAACATCGTTGGAGGGATTCTTAGATACAGTCAAAGAAAGCGTGGAGGGAGAGAGTGATGTCTTCATCGTGGATCATTCGTTGAATTTCATTTATTCTACGAATGAGAATCATATAGGCGAAGTGTTGATTCCAGAAAATGATGTTGATGAGATGGGACATGAGAACGTAATTCAGGCGCAGAACAATATTGTGAATGGGGAGAGTGGCAGCTTTGATTATGTTCATTTTGGAACCTCTAAAATTATGATTTATTTTCCAATCGAAGGGGCTCAATGGGCAGTAGCGCTTAATGTGAATACAGAAACAATTAATGTTGACCTTGTTAAGGCGGTTAAGCAATTACAAGTCATTTGTCAGATAATCTTCTGGGTATTGATTCTTCTAATTGTTTATATTGGCTTGGCTCAAGAGCGTTCGTTGAAGAAACTTGAAAAGACAGCATATTATGATTCGCTTACAGGCTTGCCTAACATGGCAAAATTAAAACGAGATATGAGGGTAGCCTTAGAGAAAAATAAAAATCAAGAATATATCATCCTCATATTTGATATCCAAAAATTCAAAGTCTTCAATGATATGTATGGATATGAAATGGGAGATCGCGTACTAAAGACGATGAAAAAATTTGCGGATACATTTAATGAACAGACAATGATGTTTGCAAGGATTGGAGATGATAAATTCACAATATTTGCGAAAGATGGATTTTTAGATGATATCCCAAGTTTGGCAATGCAATGTATGGAATTTTATCAAGAGCAAATTCCAGAATTGTTAGGACATGATACCCAGTTCAAATGTGGTAGATATGCTATTGAGGCGGGTGAATTAGATGTGGATGAAATCATTAATAAAGCTAGTCATGCGCATAAAAAAGCAAAAGAAACAGCAGGATTAGTACTCTGCGATTACGATACTGCATTTAAGACAAGGGTGCTTAGGGAGGCAGATGTTACCAATAAAATGAGAGCTGCACTCAAGAATAAGGAATATAGGGTTTATTTGCAACCTAAATTTAGTGTGTCCGAAGGCACACTTGTGGGTGCAGAGGCACTTGTTCGTTGGATTGAATCGGACGGGAATATGATTTATCCAGATATATTTATACCATTATTTGAGCAAAATGGGTTTATTATAGAATTAGATAGGTATATATTAGAGAATACTTGCATTGCCCTTAGAGATTGGATGGATCGAGGGATTGGACATCTTCCGGTATCTGTCAACTGTTCAAGACTGAATATTAGTTCGCCTACATTTGTAGAGGATACAGTTGCGATAGTGGATAAATATAATGTGCCACATGAATATATTGAAATAGAAATTACAGAATCAACTACCGCAGAAAATGAAGATGTTCTCAAAGAATTATTTTCCAAGTTACGTGAGCTAGGATTTAAAATATCAATTGATGATTTTGGATCTGGTTTCTCTTCTCTAAGTATGCTTAAGAATCTAAGAGTGGATACATTGAAGATGGATAGAAATTTCTTCGTGGATGAGAGTGCAGGAAAGCGCAGTGATGTCTTGATTGATGGAGTGGTCAAGCTGGCTCATAATCTAGAGATGTACGTAGTTGCGGAAGGAATTGAAACGGCTGATCAGATTGAGATGCTCAAAGAGATGAATTGCGACGCAGTACAAGGATATTTTTATTCAAGACCGATATCAATTGCAGATTTTGAGATAAAGTATCAGGATATTATACCGAAGTAAATAATTTGAAATCACGTACTATTAGTATAAAGGGGATAGGAAGATATGAACAGGATTCACTGATAGAAAGAACTGAGTAGTACAGTGCAATGGAGGAGAGGGTAATGGATGATTTGATTTTTGCCTTGGATATAGGTACGAGAACGGTTGTCGGTATCGTGGGAATGATGGTGGATGAGATGTTCCATGTTGTTGATTATGAAGTGGTACCACATACTAAGCGTTCCATGATGGATGGACAGATTGAAGATATAGATGAAGTGGCGAAGATTGTAGAGAAAACAAAACGAGCATTGGAAGAGAGACAGAGTATGGAGTTCACCAATGTTGCGATTGCTGCAGCTGGACGTGCATTGAAGACGGAGCGTGTGACCATAGAGATAGAGATTCCAACTGATGAGCCAATCTCAGAACAATTGGCGGAATCGTTTGAGATGGAAGCAATCTCTACAGCACAACAGAGGATTGATTCTATTCAAGAGGAAACAGAGTCAATTTCGTTTTACTGCGTTGGTTATAATATAATTGGTTATGAGCTTGATGGATATAAGATGAAATCTATCAAGGGACATAAGGGAAAAAAAATTCAGGTTGAAGTGATTGCGGCCTTCCTGCCTAGTATGGTTGTGGAGAGTTTGTATTCGGTAATGGAGAGGAATAACCTAGAAGTGTCTGGGTTGACACTAGAGCCAATAGCGGCAATGAATGTGATAGTTCCAGCAGAAGTACGGTTAATTAATATTGCGCTTGTAGATATTGGCGCTGGAACTTCAGATATTGCAATCTCACAAAATGGGAGTATTGTAGCTTATGCGATGGCGACAACGGCAGGTGATGAAATTACAGAGGAGATTATAAAGCATTATCTTGTGGATTTTGAGACGGCTGAGCGGATGAAGCTTTCAGCAGGAGAGGGAGACCTTACTTATAGAGATATCTTAGGATTTGAATATACCATTACAACAGATGAATTCTATGCTGCGATTCATCCATCAATTGACGCGTTGGCGGATACGATTACACAGACCATAATTAATATTAATAGTGGTGCTCCTGCTGCGGTGTTTCTTGTTGGGGGAGGAAGCTTATTACCGAATTTGACTCAGCTTATTTCGGATAAACTAGGAATCGCAGAATCAAGAATTGCGGTAAGTGGAAGTAATTATATTAAGTCAGTGGTCGTGACAGAAGATAGTCTTAAAGGACCCGCTTTTGTCACTCCTATTGGAATAGGTGTAACATCAGTAATTGATAGTGGATATGATTTTTCTAACGTGTTCCTGAACGGGAAGAAATTCAAGGTGTTTGATACAAAGAATCTGAAAGTGTTCGATGTCCTATTGATGGGTGGATACAAGACGAAAGAGATATTGGGACGTTCTGGAACGGACTTGGTATATACGCTAAATGGAAGAGAAGTGGTTCGAAGAGGAGAGGTTGGAAAGCCAGCAGAATTGACGCTCAATGGCAATACAACGACACTGAATAGTTTTGTGAAGAAATGGGATAAAATTGAGATTACTCCAGCAGTAGCAGGAGAGGCTCCGAAGGTTAAATTGTTTGATCTTATGAAACAGATAGAGCCAATTATCGTTACATTGGACGAAAGAGAGTATTCCTTCGAGCCAACAGCATCTGTGAATGGAGAGGTGAAAGACTTTGATTATCAGATTGAGAGTGGAGATGTGGTAGAGATTACGGACAAATTCTATCTATCCGATCTTGAAGATAAACTAGAAGAACTTTCGGATGAGTGTATGAAAATTGCGAAGGATGGAATCTTATTAGAACAAGAATATATTCTTGGTGACCGTGACGTATTCACTACGATAAAATGGACAGAAAATAACATGCAAGAGATAGAAAAAACTCTGGAAGAACAGGGAAAAGAGCAAGAAAATCAGGAGTGGATAGAAGGGTTGGAGTCCCAAGAGCAGAAGATAGCAAGCTATGGAACACCAGCGATTCAAGTGTATTTAAATGGCGAAGCGATCACTTTGCCACAAAAGGAAGATAACTCTCCACACATACTTCTAGAGACATTGAATTTTATTGAACTTGATCCAGAGAATCCAGTAGCACTCGATAGTATGGTGGTTAATGGACAGACAGCGGAATTCATTAGTGTAGTCCATGAGGGGGATAGAATCGAGATTACATTTACATCGTAGGGAGATTACATGAATATATATGACATAGCAAACCTAGCAGGTGTTTCCATCGCTACCGTTTCAAGAGTAGTGAATAACAGTGAAAAGGTTAGTGAAAAAACCAGAGAGAAAATCCTAGACATTATGAAACAAGAAGGATATACACCCAATGCATTTGCGAGAGGACT
>CAYIZP010000073.1:0-8692 GCA_964367905.1 uncultured Lachnospiraceae bacterium | reverse complement strand
GGATAATTATATCACTTCCATGCGTTGAAATCAACTAACTTCGGAAAGAACCGCTCCAAAACAAGGCGTAGTGCAATCACCAGTTCTTTCTGGTATGATTACTTCGACTTATTTGAGGCACTTCTTTTTGATTTGTTTCAAGCGACACTTACTTGGTAATTGATCTGACCATGGCAATAGCTCATCTAACCGTTCTGGCTGCGTATGATAGTCTAGCTCTGGCATTACACTCAATAAGTGGTTTAAATATTCGTAGATATTCAATTCATTTGCTTTTGCACTTTCAACCAAGGTATATAGCACTGCATTTGCAGTGGCACCTTTTGGTGTATCTGCAAATAGCCATGCTCGTCTTGCCGTTGCAAATGGCTTTATATGTGCTTCGCATCGATTGTTCGAAAGTTCTAATCGACCATCTTCTAAAAAGGTTTCTAAGTAAGTTCGATTGTTCGTCGCATAATTCAATGCGGAAGTTAGTTTTTCATTCATAGTTGGAATGGATGCGGTTTCATCAACCCACGCCCAAAAGGCATCTAGGATTGCTCGGGAAGCATCCTGACGCTTGCATTTCTTTTCTTCATAATCGAGGTCACTGATTTTCTCTTCCAGTTTAAAGAGGAGATTAATATGTTCGCGACCTTCCGCCCCCTTAGAGCCAGGGATTTCCTTCCCACGGTTGTCCAATGGAATACTTTCATGAAAGTACCGACGGCAGTAGGCCCAGCAAAAACTTTGCTTGATATTCGCTAGCTTCTTATATGCGATGTACGCATCCGCCATGAGATATCCATGAAACCCTGCTAAAAGATCGGCTGTTTGCTTTTCGCCCTTCCTCCTTGTTCACTTGAATTCGAGTTTCATCCATATGTAACGTCTCACAGGAGAGCAACTTCTCATGAATTCGATCATAGATTGGTGTAAACCATTCTTGGCTACATCGGATGGTCCAATGTGCCATGTTATTTCTCGGAAGTACCAATCCCATACGATAATAATCGTTTTCCTGTCTCTTAAATGGGTTGCTTTTTGAAAATGATCCTTGAGATACTCACTTTTATCCGTTCCGCACAGCAAACATTTTCCAACTTCTCGGACAATCTGCTTCACAATAACCTTGGACGGAATAAATTCCACTTCTGTTCGAACAACTTCCTTTCCAATTACTTTCAACTCACTACCACACACGTTACAAGTATCATCAGCTGGCAGAGTACAAATTTCTACTTCATGTGGTAGTTAGTCCCTCAATTTAAGCTTGTCTCATTTCAATTTTGATCTCTATTTGACATCCTGTTCAAATCCTGTTTACCCAAAAAATAGCTCTAGACATTTCCACCACTATCTGCTATGATAATGAAAAGCAAGCAAGTTCTAATAATAAGTAGAAGACTTATTATCTTTCGCCATGGCGAATCGAATGTCAATTCTCGACATCCATTCTTAGCAACTTCGTGCTTTTGATACCCAACAACAAGCAGGAAGTGAAGATGCAGATTTATTAGAGATATATGTGCCGCATATAATACAGATGTTATATATGTACCTTATATTACATTTGTTACTCTGTAATAGAACTTCCTACAATTTCAGAGAGGAAGGGACTTTATGAGTGATAAGAAACCTGTAAGAGATGATGTAAGCCAAAAGATTTTCTTCAAGAACCCCGAACGATTCGCAGATTTTTGTAATGCTGTACTTTGTGATGGAGCACAACGAATTCAAGAGGCGGATATTAAGGAACTGGATTCAGATGTATCGGTGATTATTCAAGGTCGTGAGGGAAAGGTATCGTTGGAGCGAAGGAGAGATGTTCTGCGAAGAGTGGAGGGTAGAGGGGATATTCTAATTGTAGGGATAGAGAACCAATCCCATATCCACTATGCGATGCCCCTTCGTGCTATGACGTATGATGTGTTAGGCTATATCGATGAAGCGAAAGCAATCGAGAGACAGCGCAGAACACAACGGAAAGAAGGGATTCAAGAGACAAGCAATGAATTCTTGTCAGGATTTGGGAAAGATGACAAGTTGACCCCCATTATTACAATTGTTCTTTACTATGGAGAAGAACCATGGGATGGTCCAAGGAGTTTTCATGAGATGTTAAGAGACATGCCAGAGGATTTCAGGGAGTATGTCCCCGACTGTCGATTAAATATCGTAGAATTGAACAGTGATAGGAGGTATGATTTTCACAACGAGGAACTGAAATTGCTATTTGATATCGCACGGGTGTTTTTGCAGGGGGATAAAGAGGCGTTAGAACAATATGAAGAGATATCAATTGATACCGAGCTTGCAGATATTCTAGGAACAATAATAAAATCAAAGTTTATCATAAAAAAAGGTGAAATGGAGGGAGAGGTAAAGATGTGTACAATGCTTGATGAAATGGAACGAGAGGCAGAAAAGCGTGGAGAAAAGCGTGGAATTACAGGTATTATTAAGATATTAAAGTCTATGAAGAGGGCGTAAATAATTCTGTGTCTTCGAAGCCAAAAGGCTTCTCGGAATGAATTAGATATGTAATTATTTGAGAGTTTTCGAAGCATTTTTCAATGTCGAATTATATCTTATTTATAGTATTACCCAAAACTGATTTTATATTCATATTTTTGGAAAATTTAAGCACAAAAAATTAAGGTATCTATTTTATAACATTGGGCTCTGCCCAAACCCGACCTCATGAATAATTAAGGGGGAGTTGGATATACTATAGATACCGAATGAATAAATTAGTGGATACAGGCTGGTTCGAACTTTATTGTTTGAATCAGCCTGTGTTTTTATCCTAGAGATATGGTGTTATTCGTTCGCCATATAACACGACCAATTGGCTCAGGACTAAATCCCAGTTTCTATATCGTTGTGTCCACTTTTTCTTTACATTTTGAGTAATAAGATAAAGCATTTTCTCTAGGGAAGTATCACTTGGAAACGAACTCTTAGATTTCGTAACTTTTCTAAACTGACGATTCACCCCTTCTATTATATTTGTGGTATACATAATGCGTCTGATATCTTCGCTAAACTGAAAGAATGGTTTTACTACATCCCAGTTTTGCTCCCAACTATTTAATGCATAAGGATACTTCTTTCCCCATGTTTCTTTCATGCTATCTAATTCTACTAGAGCAGCATCTTCTGTCGGTGCTTTATAGACCGCTTTGAAATCAGCAGCAAATTTTTTGATATCTTTGTAAGATACATATTTAAAAGAGTTCCGCAACATATGAATAATACATCGTTGCACCTCTGCCTCAGGATATACTGCATGAATCGCCTCTTTGAACCCAGGAAGTCCATCTACACAGAAGAAAAGAACTTCTCGTACTCCTCTGTTAACATTCCTAACCAAAACTTAGAGGATTCATTTGCTCCAATTGTTATGCTTAAGATATCCTTTGTTCCGTCCAAAGTTACACCCAGAACAACATATGCTGCTCGATTGATAATTCTTCCGTCTTCTCGTATTTTATAATGGATGGCATCCATAAATACAAAGGGATAGACTGCATCCAATGGTCGTGTTTGCCAACTTTTTACATCAGGCAATATCTTGTCCGTGATTTTACTAACCATATCGGCAGATACTTCAATACCATACAGATCTTGCAGTTGGTCATGGATATCTCGTGTAGACAAACCACGAGCATACAAGGAAATGATTTTCTCCTCAATTCCAGATATATCTCGTTGGTGTTTCGGAATGATTTGGGGTTCAAACTCTCCATTGCGGTCACGAGGTATGTCGATTGGAAATTCCCCATATTGGCTTTTGATTGTTTTTGTTGAATATCCATTCCGTTTGTTATCTGTCTCTGCACCTTCTTTGTGATGCTTAGCATACCCGAGTGACGCATCCATTTCAGCCTCTAGAAGTTCCTGTAGCATGTCCTTAAACCCATCTTTAAAGAAAGAATAGATATCCCCTACATTTTGAATGTCGTTTTCTGCTATTATCTGTCGTAATTGGTCTCTTGCGATTGCCATAAAAAGCTCCTCCTTGAAAAATTAGTTATTAATCTAATTCTTTCCAAGAAAGAGCCATTTATTTCCAAAAACACAAATTATTTTACACTACCTCTATGAATCTTTCAGATGAAGAAATTATTGGGCACTTGATGAAGCAGATGAACTTGAAGGAGAAAGAGGCTTGTTCATATCTGAAGAGACTGTAGTACGATTTTGTTCTGTGCTACATATAAGAGGTGCTAGATTGAACTAGCTTATATGTAAGGGAGGTAGTTGTGGTATTTATTTTCTTGTTTGTCCCTCTATTTAAGCTTTTCCCCTTTGAATTTTGAGTTGTCAACATAGACACGCTATGCTATCATGAAGATAAGCATACAAGTTCAATTCTTTACCACGACATGTGGTGTCATTTTTCTAAGAATGATAAGTGAGATTTAGTAGTACCATCACTTGAACCATTCAGTAACTTCATGCTTGAAACCCCATAGTAGAGCAAGGAGTGTGAAAAAGTCAGAATTTAAGCACCTGATGAAGAATGAAGAGATCTGCAAGGAATTATTGGAGGCAATTCTAGGAGTAAAGATTCGAAAGCTAGACTATAAGGACGTGGAAAAGGAGCTGGATTTATCATTAGATGCCAAAAGTGTACGACTTGATGTGTACGTGGAAGACAGTGAACCCATTGCCTATGATTTAGAGATGCAAGCTACAGACACCAGAGAACTACCGAAGCGCAGTCGCTATTATCAGGGAATGATAGATTTGAACTTAATTAACAAGGGAATGGCTTACAGTAGCTTACGTAAGAGTTATATCATCTTCATTTGTCCCTTTGATTTATTTGGACAGGGAAGAAGTATTTATACTTTTGAGCATATCTGTCTAGAGGATAAGGAGATTCGACTAGGAGATGACGCAACCAAAATCTTCCTCAATGCTAGTAGCACAGGAGAGGATGTAAGCGAAGAATTGAGAGCATTTTTACAATACGTCAAGGATCAGACAATCGATAGTGAGTTTGTTGAGAAGATAAATGAAGAAGTGAAACAGATAAAAGAAAGTAGAGAATGGAGGCGAGAATATATGTCTTTATATGCACATGATTGTGATGTGATGGAGAGAGGAATTCGTCAAGGAATAGAGCAAGGAATAGAGCAAGGAATAGAGCAAGGACGAGAAGAAGGGATTCTAGGAATTATTAATATCTTGAATTCTATTGGACAATCCAATGATGATATCATCAAGCATTTGGTGGATCAGATGGAGTTAACGGAGAAAGCAGCGAAGTCATATCTGTTGCTATCAAAGAAGAAATAAAGTTCCTTTTCAGTCCCACACTAATCACTCCGCTGATTTGTGATGGGCTAGTATAGGAAATCATGCTAAATCACGCCCCTCGCCATAAGGCGACTTTAAATGGACGTGATTTGTTGCCTTTTACAGGAACACGTAGTGTGCCCGTAAAAAGTAACGAAATAAAGTAGCCAAGAATGGTTTACACCAATCTATGATCAAATTCATGAGAAGCTACTTAGAAGCTTTTTTAGAAGATGCACGATTAGAACTTTCGAATAATTGAAACAAATCAAAAGAAGTGATACATATAAGCTCCTGATTCGATAGACGATTTAACTTGTAATAAAACTTGGAAACATGAGTCTGAAAAGTCGAGAAACATATAAGAGGTGCCAGATTGAACGGGCTTATATGTAAAGCAAGGAATATCATCTTGTAGATGAGAGAATATAACATATAATCGGGGTACAACCTAATCATCTTATATGTAGGGGAGGCAGTTGTGGTGTTTATTTTTTATTGACTCCAGCCACCCTTTAGAAATTGCTATTGTCAAGATAAACACACTATGCTATCATGAAGATAAGCATACAAGTTCAATTCTTTACCACGAGATGTGGTGTCATTTTTCTAAGAATGATAAGTGAGATATAGCAGTACCATCACTTGAACCATTCAGCAACTTCATGCTTGAAACCCCATAGTAGAGCAAGGAAGAGAAGAGGGTATTGTAGGAATTATTAATATCTTAAATTCTATAGGACAATCCGATGATGTTATCATCCAACATCTGGTGGATCAGATGGATTTAACGGAGAAAGAAGCCTGTTCTTATCTGAAGAAGCCGTAGTACGATGGATCAGAAAGTCACGCAGTAAGTATATTAATGGTTTGAAGGCGATTTCAGAAAGGGAATTACAATGAAGAAAATATTTGAAGAGGCAGAATTAGGGCAGATAAGGATTCCTAATCGAATCGTTCGAAGTGCAACATGGGAGAATCTAGCAACAGAAGAGGGACATTTAACAGAGTCTTTGAAGGAGGTCTACCGAAAGATTGCAGCCGGTCGGGTAGGGCTTATCATCACGGGATATGCTAATATAGTGAAGGAAGAGAAACCAAACCCAGGTATGATGGGAATCTATGACGATACCTTCGTTTCAGAATATAAAGAGTTAACTGATATGGTACACGCGGACGGATCCAAGATTGTATTGCAGGTTGCCTATGGTGGAACTAAGACGACATATCAAGTAGGGGAGCGTGTGATATATGCACCGAGCGAAGTGCCGGAAGTGACAACTAATGTGCAGGGAAAGCCTATGACACTAGAGGAGATCGAATACATTGAGGAGGCGTTTGCCCAGGCGGCAAGACGTAGTAAGGAGTCGGGTTTTGATGCGGTGGAGATTCATGCTGCACACACATATTTGATCAATCAATTTCTGAGTCCATACTATAATAGAAGGGATGATGAGTATGGGGGAAGCTTAGAAAACCGAATGCGATTCTTGGTTGAAATTTATCATAAGATGCGAGAGCAGGTTGGTGCCGAGTATCCGATTTTGGTGAAATTGACTGCCACGGATTTCCTAGATGGAGGATTATCATTCGAAGAGACGAGACTGATTTGTAAGGAATTGGAACGTCTAGGTGTCGATGCGATTGAGTTGAGTGGAAATATACATGGCAAGGCAAAAACGATGGTAGGACAAGAATTTGATGGATATCCAATCTCGGAAGAAGGGTTTTTTGTTGAGTTTGCAAAAGTGATCGGTGAAGATGTTAAAATTCCAGTGATGACAGTTGGTGGGTTCAAAGACATTGCAAAGATGGAAGAAATTTTAAATAACAGCGAGATAGAGTTCTTTGGGATTTGTCGCCCTCTTTTGGCGGAACCAGAACTAGTTGGGCGATGGGAAAGCGGTGATAGAAAAAAAGCCCTCTGTATCCATTGTTCAAAATGCAGAACGGATACAGGAAACTATTGTGTCGTGTTTCAATAAATTATAGAAGAAATCCAAGTGATTCTAGTGGTGTGTTTTGCACTAGAACCATATAAAATATGGTTCCTACACTGATGCTTAGGAAGATGTTTTTCTTCCATTTGTGTAGGAGAGCAACCAATAGAATAGAAAGAATCTCATAGCAGCCATAAGGCGGAACGAATATGGCGTCTTTTATACAGTAAACGAGAAGAAGTCCCATGGCGGCATAAGGCAGAACTGTACTCATGTACTTGATATATGAAGGTGGTGTCTTAGTAGCGGGGAAGAGGATAAATGGAAGAAAACGAGTGAGCATAGTCCCAAGCATTACGACGGAAATGATTATGATATCTTGTGTTATTGACATTTTTTCTCTTCTCCTTTTTGTTTTTCTAATTGTCGAGTGATCAAAAAGCATATCACGATGGCCAGCATGGCAGGTAGCATGAAATTCTGTCCGCCAAATATCATCAAGCAAATAAAGGCGGCAAATACTCCGATCAAGGCAGGGCGATGATTCGGGGTACTGCTCCATTGTTCTACGAATATGACAACGAACAAGGCAGTCATTACGAATTCGATTCCCTTTGTATTAAAGGTAATAACATAACCCAGCAACCCACCGAGTGTTGCACCGACAACCCAATAAATATGATTCAACAAGGTAACAAAGAACATAAACCAGCCCTTATCTACTCCTTCTGGTGGGTCTACGGAACAGTTTATCGAGAAGGACTCATCACACATTCCAAATATTAGATAAAATTTCTTCCATCCTGTTCCCCTATATTTCTCCAACATAGATACACCATAGAAGATATGCCTCGCGTTGACCATCAACGTGAGGAAAAATGCTTGCAATGGATCAAATATGCCGATCAAGAGATTAGCGGTTAAAAATTCCATGGATCCTGCAAAGATTAACAGACTCATCAGCATTGGGTATACAAAAGAAAATCCTAGGCTATTCATAAAGAAACCATAGGATATGCCAATGAATAAAAACCCAATACAGATTGGGAGAGTGAGCGGTAGTGCTGCTTTGAATGCTTTTGTTTTCATCTGAATGTGTCTCAAACTTTCTATAAAAATTTAATCTTATTGTAGTGTTTTACACATGTTTTGTCAATCTAAAATCATGTGAAAATGTCTACGCCAATTTCCATAATTTGAATTGGAAATTTGAGTGGTATCAAATGTAATTCTTAACGTTGCTAATATGAAGAATTAATGTTAAGATACATTTAAGATTGATAAGTAAGGAGGCGAATATTATGATGTATCCATTTATGCAATTGGATGATAATACTGAAATAGTGCATTCAGATTATATAGTAGAGGGTGATAACGAATATGTTAAAGTATATATAGAAAAACCAGTAGAGGGTGGATTTTTTAATGCTATATGTTATTTGCCAGAATACAGGTGGTCG
>CAYIZP010000072.1:0-9155 GCA_964367905.1 uncultured Lachnospiraceae bacterium | reverse complement strand
TGCTCCTGTTACTAATACTACTTTACCTTCTAATGAAAAATTAGCCATTTTTTAACTCCTCCACTTTCTTCTTTTATTTGACATATAGACTCTTAAACTCACTGGGAGTTTGCCCCGTAGCACGCTTAAAGCAACTACTAAAATACTGTGACGAGTTAAACCCTACTAAGAAAGCCACTTCATAATTTTTTGTTTCTGGCTTCATCAATAGCCTTTTAGCCTCGTCAATACGTATTTGATTTAATAGATTTATGTATGATATATTTTTATGTTTCTTTATTAAATTACCTAGGTAATTCGCACTCAAATTTACGTGCTTTGCAACTTCCGCAAGATTTAGTTCCTGATCTTTAAATTTTTCTTCCATATACTCCACAGCCTGATTAACCCTTTGTTCACCCTCACTTAAACACGAACCGCTCAGATATGTATAGAGTGGTTTGAAACATTCTGAAATATATTCGCTAAGCTCAGCATTACTCTGAATTATGGCAATCCTGCCTAATATTTGATTTGATTGTTTTATATATTGGCTATAGAAGTCCATATCCTCTGTGGATTCATAGGCAAACCCTAATAAGTTCATAAACACTATTCCCATCGGCAATGTTGACCACTGAGAATTCTGACACAACAACTGACATAGCTTCGTGATTTCCTCTTCCAACTCTTCTGATGCTCTCATATTGATATGTCTTTTTATCATATGCTTTGTTTGTATAATGTCGATTTCTTGCAAATTTCCTGTAAACTTAATATCACTATATGGTATGATTGATTTATTTGCATAACCGTATCTTTGTTCAATTGCATAGCTTGCATCATTATAGGATAGCACAGCCTTCTCTACGCCTTGATAGACTCGTCCCATACTGCTATAACAAAGGATATCATCCTCTTGATTGATGGTATCCATAACTTCTAACAACATTTTCCCTACGTTTCTTGCCTCTTCTCTATTCTCATATTCATACACTATTACAACTCTATGGTGCAACTGGAAAAATTTGCACTGATAATCTCGTAACAATTCCGAAATCTGCTTTATCGTTCTAAGAAGTACAATTTCATCTTCAACATATCGTTCTTTATTGTCAGTATTAACATTAGAAATTTTTTGAACATATAATATCGCCACCATAAAAAAATTATCCATAGATTGAACAATCTCAATATCTGCATCCTCGTTAACTCCAAATAATACCAATTCCTGAATTTGTTTTTCTTGGAACCCATCTAGGCTCCTCAAGATTTCTTTTCTACTTTTTTTCTCCTCCTCTAGCACATCAACTGCCCTTTTTACAACCTCGCTAACTTCACTATTATAAAATGGCTTAGTTATATAATCAAATACCTTGAGCCTAATTGCCTCTTGAGCGTATTCAAATTCTTTGTATGCCGTCAGTAAAATTATTTTAACCCGGGGATATTTCTCTCTTATAATAGAAGAAAGCTCAATGCCACTCATGAACGGCATATTAATGTCAACAATCATGATATCAGGCACTTTATCTTCCATTTTTTCCAGTGCAATAACTCCATCATAAAACATACCTATAACTTCTACATCGAGCTTTTCCCATTCTATGCATGTACCTAACCCCCTGCATATCAATTCGTCATCATCTACGATCATTAGTGTGTACATTTCCCCATACTCCTTCATTTGTTTTACTTGGAATTCGCACAGTTACTTCTGTAAACTCATTTTCTTCACTATTCACTGAAATTCCATAATCGGCCCCATACTGCATCTGTATCCTCTTGTGGACATTTATGATTCCTATGTGCGATGCCATATCAACATTCTCATTATCCAAGAGTTTTCTCCTAATATCCTTCAGCTTATCTTCAGATATCCCCTTCCCATTATCCCATATAATGATGTGTATTTCGCCATTGCGCTGAAGTCCTTTTATTTCAATTTTTCCTTGTACGCGCTTTTGCTTTACACCATGATATACGGCATTTTCAACCAAAGGCTGCAATGTAAACTTTACTATCTCGCTTTGTAAAATTTCGTCGCACACAGAGATGCTAAAATCATATTGTGAGGTATATCTCATTTTAAGAATTTCGATATAATAGGATAGTTGCTGTATTTCCTCTTCAATTCTAACTGTATCATAAATTCCACTTAGGCTCAGCTTGTAAAATTTACCAACGGTGATAAGCATTTCAGCTGCACGCTCATCCTTCATCTCAACTAAAAACTTCACTGACTCAAGTGTATTGTATAAGAAATGTGGATTGATTTGCATTTGAAGTAGCTGCAAATACATTTTTCCTCTATCCGCTTGCTCTTGTTCTATGTTCTTCATTAGCAACTGAATTTCGTCCATTAAACTGTTATAGGTTGTAGCAAGTTTACCAACCTCATCATCATATTTAGGGTAAAATCTGTGATTCAGTTTTGCATTATTTCTATTTAGTTCCATTATCATAGTCATTTTATTGATTGGTTTTGTAATAATATATACAATATAAGATAAGCTCAGCAATAATATAATCGCCGTAGTACCTAATATTAAAATAATGAATTGTATCAACACATTAAAACTTTCATTATTGGAATTATTAGATGAAAAAATAGAAAGTGTCCATCCATTGATATTTAATGTGTGTGTAGCATTTGCACTTGTATTTACTATTTCTTTGCTGTTTGTTTGTAAAACTTCGTCTTCATTTATCTGCACTGCAATAGGCATTTGATCTCCTGCCAATTCTGATAGATAAGCTCTGATTCCACTTACGCTAAGGTTTACAACTAGTATTGATTGTACACTTTCATAATAAAATACTGGCATGATAACACTTATTATTTCTTCTGTTTTTTGCTGAAAATAATAATCGTCAGTAATCACACCACTCCAATAACTTTCTTGTAACATCGGATAATCTTTTATTACTTCTTCGTACAAATCAATGTCTTTGATTGTATTTTCTTTTTTTGCATAAAAAGCATGTTGATTGCCTTGCCTATCTAAAAAAACCATGGAGCTAATCAGCTTATAATTATCGTCACTTGACAATAGGTCATTAAAATAATCTTGGTAATCAATCCTCTGCTTTAAATAGACCAGTTCACTTTCTTCACCTTTTGTAAGCTGGGGACTACTAATATTTTCTCGTATAATTACCAACTCTTCCATAATGTCCTCTAACGAGCGATTCAGATTTAATCCCATTTGATTTACAGTCAATAAATTGAGTTGAGAGATATGATCCTCGAACCCATCTTCTACAATATAACGTAGTATTACTCCATTTACTATTTGCAACAGCAAAACAATACTACAGATTAGTATTACCATCTTGCTACCCAATGATCTGTTTTGGAATTTATATACCCATTTTTTCATCCATCACACCTCTATCTAGTTATATTGTAATCTTACTTTATGATAGAACAAGACCGCTTATGCAGTCTTGTTCTATCATAAAGACATTAAATTAATAATACTCTTTTACCTTAATATATTTATTTTTCTTCCATAAATCCCAATCAGGGTTAACACAGATTCCTGGGGTATCTGGCAAATAAAATTTTCCATCTGCTTCTACTGGTTTTAAGTCCATCATATTATAAAATGTTTTCATAATTGGAGTCAAGTACTCTACCATATCTTCTTCTCGACCTGTAGCAATCAAAGATGCTGAAAGATGACTATATCCACCAGATGAAAATTCCAAACCATGGGTATGCGCTAAATCCCTCGTCTGAAGCCAATCATGTATAGATGCATGATTCATCGGTACAGGTTGCAGATGAGCAACTCCACACTCCACATATGTTTCCATTAGATAATAACATCTAATAGATTCCCCCATAGATATCGGAACTGGGCACCGTGCTGTCAATTTCTTTAATTCCGTCATATTATGGGAATGTACTGGCTCTTCATACCACGCAATCTGATATTTTTCTACACGATCTATAAATTTCATAGCTTCATCTGCAGTCCATAGTTGATTTGCATCTATTGCAAGCCTTACCTTTGGTCCTATCATCGAACGTATATTTTTTACCCGCTCTACATCACGGTCTATTTCAGTTCCAAAATTTGTTCCAACTTTCATTTTCAAGGTACTGTATCCTGCATCAATATAGGATCGTACTTCTTCCTCCATCTCCTGCATGGTTAGATTCGTTCCACATCCGCTCCCATATACATGTACCCAGTCTCTTTTTGCACCTAGATATCTATGTAATGGCAGATTAGCTTCCTTGGATAACATGTCTTGCAGCACCAAATCTAATCTTCCCAATTCAACAGCTGCCTCACTTGAAAATCCACTATTTCTAAACTTCCAATATAGTGTATTGAACCACTCTTCATAGCTCTTAGTCTCACCAGATAACAGAGTTTTTATTATTTCTCTCATGCGAACAGTGCAAGGTCCTTGACCCACAGTACCATTGTCATTGTATAATACGACCCAGCATTCTACACTCACTCTATCAAAAGGCCCACCTGTTGAATCCCAAAATTCTTTCGGTAATATAATAGGATTTAATTCATAAAATTCAGCACTAACAAATTTAACTTTTTTCTTCATGCCTTGTAAATATTCTTTCATAGACACCTCTCTTTAGTTTTCTGCCAGATATGCTTTTTGCGCATTTGTTAAGTACTCTGCCCACTCTGCCAAAACTTCTTCCGATGTTTCCTCTTTTAATAATACTGCTTGTAATCCTGGCTCTTGAAGCTTACTTCTAAACTCGCCCCATTCTGTTAACCACATTGGGTGGGTTACGAATTTCACATTATCTGAAGCCATCATCTCTTCATACACTTTCATATATGGGTCATTTTTATACCATTCCTCTTCAAAGATTAAACTATTAATAGGAATTCTCCCCTCCTCTTGGCAGATATAAGATGCTGCTTCTGCTGATGTTAGATACTCCAAGAACACAATTGCACCCTCTTTATTTTTTGCTTTTTCTAATACCGCAAATGCCATAAAACTAGCACTTTTAGTTGCAAGATTACCATTTTCGTTAACTGGTGATAATAAATTAGTAAAATTTCCATCACCTAAATTTTTCTTATGCTCCGCAAGTGATGATGCATTATGGTTGATATACATACTAGTCTCCGACCCAAATTCTGCGACCATTTCTTTAAAACTATTTGTTATACTATCTTGAGATGTCCAGCCATTCCAGTAAATGCTTGCATACGCGTCAAGTGCTTCTGCAAATATTGGTTGATCGAAAACAGAATTACCCTCTTCATCGAAAAATTCACTTTGGTCTGCATATGTAAATATAAAATTCAACATATTTTCTAGTGATCCCGCTCCACCTCTCAATGAATAAAAATACTTACCACTCTGAGGATCAGCATATTCTTCACAATACTGCATAAACTCATCCATCGTAACTGGTGCTTCTATTTGGTTTTCTTCTAGTGCCGCTGTATTTACCCATGAGACATCTGCGGTAACATACTCAGGAACACAATACAACTCGCCATCCTTTGCATAGTTTCTTGCACTCTGTATTACGCCCTCATTAATATAATCTTTTTCTTCGAATTCAGCATAGGCCTCCTCTAAGTTCATAAGTGCATTCTGACTCGTAAGTGCTGATACATTCATATCTAGTATACTCATAATATCCGGCACTGCATTTGTAGCAATTGCAGTATTATACTTTTGTAGGTACGAGTCTGCTGGTAATCCAACATAGTTTACTTTGTACTGAGGATTCTTCTCCTCAAATCTTCGAATTAACTCTTCATAAATCGGCGTTGATGTCGGATTTCCGTCATGGTACCAGAACTCAATCGTCTGTTGCTCTACTGGCGTTTCAGTTTCCCCGCCTTCTGCAATCTCTCCGCTACCTCCCTCTGTTGTCGTTGCGGCTGGACTCTGAGCACAACCGCTCAACAAACCAATTCCCATTGCACCCATCAAAACTAAACTCACTAATTTTTTCATTTCTTTCCTCCTTCTCACTTTGTTTTTAATTTATAATAATATCATTATTATCCCTTTATAGCTCCTGCTGACATCCCTTGTACTAAGTATTTTTGGATGAAACAGAATACAATAATTACTGGAATTAATGCAATAATCGTTCCTGCCGCCAAGCCTCCATAGTTCACTGTAAATTCACCTTTCATCATACTTAGTCCTACAGGCAAAGTATATTTTGCACTATCATTTATAAAATTCAATGCATATACAAATTCATTCCATGAGTTTACAAATGCAAATGCACTGCTTGCAACCACCCCAGGAAGCACTGCTGGAACAACAATCTTATATATCGCCTTCCATATTGAGCATCCATCAATCTGCGCTGCTTCCTCTAGTGTCGCAGGTACTCCGGAGAAAAATCCACTCATCATAATCATACAAAAAGGTAAATTCACTGCCACATTGGTGATAACCAATGATGATAAATTATTAATCAATCCGAGATTATTAAATATTGTAAACAAAGGGATTAATATCACAACTCCAGGTAACATCTGAGTTACTAGCATTAAGAAGAACATTGGTTTCTTTCCTCTAAACTTGTATCTTGATAACGCAAATCCTCCTAAGATGGCTACAATCATCACGATAGCTGTTGTAAGAATTGAAACAAGCAAACTGTTAAAGAAATACTGATCAAACCCTAGTGTTGTTAAAATGCTTGCATAGTTATCAATCGTGAATGGCGTTGGAATGTATTTTATTGGTAAGTCCATTATTGTCTCTTCCACCTTAAATGAAGTACACAAGAACCAATAAAATGGAAATACTATGAAAAACACAAATATCGCTAATGGTATGTAACACAATAGTATTTTAGTTAATTTAGCTTTCATTAATAATGTCCCTCCTTTCCATGTTTTCCTAATTTCAAATATATCGCTGTAAAGGCAAGCAATACTATCACCATTATTACCGCTATGGCAGATGCATATCCAACATCTAACGAGTCATTAAATATCATCATAATATAGACTGGAATTGTAAGTGTCGAGAAGTTCGGTCCACCTTTTGTCATTCCATAAATAATATCAACCACATTTAATGTCCATATTGTTCTCAAAAGTGTCGTTAACAATACTGTATCTTTAATCAGTGGCAGTGTAATCTTCCAATACTTTTGCCATGCGTTCGCTCCGTCTACATCTGCTGCCTCATAGATATCTAGCGGTATTGTTTGTAAACTAGATAAAATACTAATTGCAAAAAAAGGAATCCCTCTCCATGTATTTGCAATTATCAAAGCCCACATCGATGTGTTCCCATCTGAAAACCATGACATCTTCGTATCCGTGATTCCAAACTTCATCAAGAGATCTCCTACTACACCTACACTTTCATTAAACATAAAGCTCCATATTAATGCAACAAGTATTCCACCCACTGCCCATGGAGAAAATACCATAGCTCTGATAACTCCTCTAAATTTAAAATTCATGTTCAATAAAAGTGCAAGAAGCATTCCAAAAAGTAATTGCAACGATACATTTGCGACTGTCCATACCAATGAGTTTCTTGCGGCCTTTAAAAATATTTCATCATTAAGTGCCGTAGTGAAATTCTCTATCCCTGCAAACGAAGCTCCATTTATGTCAATTAGTGAACTGTGGTGCACACTTGAGTAAAATGTGTTGATTATTGGGTATACCATAAACACTGTTATAATTGCCATAGCAGGAAGAATCATAATGTAAGGAACATGTACCCTCTTTCTTCTTTTTATTTTTTTCTTCTCCATATTTTCATCCCCTCACTTCTCCTTTTCTGTTGTACTTGCACATATTTTATCATTATTTTTTTAATTTATTGTATAATTTTCAATTTTCTTTGTATAATTTTCATCTGTATTTTCATAATCCACCAACAAAACATCAAAATCGGAATTGAATTCTATCACAAAAACTGTAACATTAAAATATAATAAGGCTGTCGGGAATTGGCTAAATTAGCTAATTCCCGACAGCCTTATTATATTCTAGAACCTTTCTATCAGCGTTTCATGATCTATTAATTTCGGAAATGGTGCCGTTGGAAGTTGTTGATACCAATATGCCACGGAGATAAAATCATCTTCTCGCGGCAAGAAGTGCGACCATTTTCCCTCATCATTCTTAATCCACCCCAAGTCTTGAACCGTCACCTTCAACTCACTGTCAAATCGAATCGGATCTACCACATGCCATCTATATAGATTGAATCTTTGTTGTACCTCGTACAGACCATCTGGTTTTCCCACATGCGGCATTCCTGCATACTGGCTGTTATATGTCTGATATTCGGACTCTGTATCCCAGTTGAACGCGCCACAGAAGTAATCCTCTAATCCTGTCGTACAAACGCTTGGATACTCTTGGTCTCCATCCATATAGAATTTGAATTCCCCTTCGCCCCACCAACGTGACGCTCGATTCAATCCCACATATAGGGCAGTTCCGATATAGGTTCCCTTACCTTTTATTCCATCAATGACTGTATGTACTCCTTTGTATGGAACAGGCATAGATACTCGAAGTTGTGCGTGAAAATATCCCGCCTCCTGAGGAATTGATTTTTCTTCATAATTCACTTGATAATATATCACTTTCGGATTTACAGTACGGTTTTCAATAGTAATCACAGCTCTTTTCCTGAATGGCATCGGAATATAACTATTAAATCCCCTATTAGGATTTACGGCCATCAAAGCGGAATCCACTTTGTAAATCGGGCCTTTATTCCATGTGTTTTCTTCTATTTTAAACGGTGGTGCGAATCCATAGAGGAAGAATTCTGTCAGCGTACTTTCAACCGATGCTTGTTCTTGATTATCCCAATACATTCTGATAACTGCACCTTGATCCACTTCTCCCGTAAGCCAGATACTTTTAATCTCGCCTTCTCCCTCAATATCCACAATTGTGTATGTAGACTTTGGAGGAATTGTAATAAATGGTCGCGACTTCCATCCCTTTCCGAGACGCTCCCCAGCTGACCCTGGAAGTGGTTCTGCCATTGCTCCACAGCCTTTGGCTCCAGTAGGATTTTCAGGGGAAATCGTTTTGCTCACTGTGTCATTTAACATATAAAATTCATTTGTCATTTTAATAAAACTCCTTTTCTTTATCCTTTGACAGCTCCAGCTACCATTCCACTTGTAAATTGTTTCTGCATAAACAAATAGATGA
>CAYIZP010000071.1:2277-9693 GCA_964367905.1 uncultured Lachnospiraceae bacterium | reverse complement strand
CTATTCCTTAGATGAAGAACTCCTCTACCTTCACATTAACGACAAACACTTTCAAGTTACTAGTACGGGACTCATTCCAGTTGATATCGCCAACACAACCCAGATAGAGCCACTCTCTGATAAGAAACCGTTATCTGAATCCACCTTATATTCTAAAGTGAAAACCAATGGCTCAGATTATATCTCTGTCAGCGTCCCACTATTTAGTATGGATGGAGCATACATCACTCACATGGTTAGAAACTCTAGTTTCGAGATCCCTAATCGAACCTATATTGTAGTATTTATTCTTGCCTTCCTGATTATTTTTGTTGCGGCTTTTTTCCTTATTACATACTTGCACCGAATTATCACAAAACCAATTAAACAAATATGCCAGCAACTTTCAATTGTAGGAACAGGGGATTTTACACGCAATCCTGAGATTGAATGGGAGAATGAATTAGGAGAAATAGGACAAGGTATCAATTCGCTCAGTAGCGAAATAAGCAGTTTGATACAGCAAAAAGTAGAAAACGAATCTGAAAAATATAATTTAGAATACAAGATACTTCAGAACCAAATTAGTCCTCACTTTATATACAACACCTTAAACAGTATCAAATGGATGGCAAGTATTCAAGAAGCAACAGGAATTGTTGAGATGACAACTTCTCTAAGTCATTTGCTGAAAACTGTGGCAAAAAGTGAAAGAGAGCTCATCACCCTGTCTAATGAACTTGCTCTGCTAAAAGATTATTGCACGATTCAGCATTATCGCTATGGAGATTGTATTACGCTTGAAATCATTCCACCAGCGGAGTCATGGACATTGAATTGTCTGATTCCACGATTTTCTCTACAACCGATTGTAGAAAATAGCATCTTCCATGGCATAGAGCCCAATCATGGGCGCGGAACAATTGTTGTAACAGTTGAACCTGTCAATGAAGGTGATATCCTAATTCGAATTACCGATGATGGAGTTGGAATGACAGAAGCAGAGATTAAAGATGTTTTTTCTCACACAAATCAAACGGAAGATTCTTTTTCTTCTATTGGAATATTGAACGTTCACCACAGATTACAATATATTTATTCAGAAAAATATGGATTAAAAATGACGAGTAAAAAAAATAGTTTTACATGCACGGAAGTTTTAATTCCATTTCAAGACAAGGAGTTTAGCACGTGATCAAAATAATTTTAGTAGATGATGAGTCCTTAGTATTAATCGGACTTCAAGGAATGATAAATTGGGAGGAACATGGTTATAAGATTGTAGGAACAGCGAACAACGGACTTCAAGCAATCGAATTGATTGACTCTCTGCATCCCGATATTATTATAACCGATATCAAGATGCCGCAAAAAACTGGAATTGACCTTGTAAGACATTATCATTCACTCCGAAAAACCTTACCTCTTTTTATCATATTAACAAGTTTTGAGGAATTTAATTACGCAAAACAAGCTCTCCAATACGGCGCTTGCGATTACTTGGTTAAATTAGAATTAGACCAGCCTACTCTTTTAGAAACCTTGAACAAGGCAAAGAATAGACTAATCAAAATCGGTAGCGTCGATTCGAATCCAAACCCACCTGAACATGACCTCACCTCGTTCAGGGATAAATTTTTCATTCGATTGTACAGCAATTTGTTTGAGACACCTCAGGCTTTTGAAATTCAAAAGGAGAATTTACAACTTGATTTTTCAGCCTCAGCATATACAGTTGCATATTGCAAGATTACTTCTAATTTAGAAAATGATATTAACAACCGCTTTCAGCTATATACTAGCAGTGTAAAGATCATAGAGAATACCATCAGCAAATATTTACCCTGCTATATAACCTCTCTAGACTTGCAATACCTAAGTATTTGTTTTTGCTCTGATGATATCGATACCATCCAAACAGCTTTACAACAATCTTGTTCGATGGTTAATTCTTATTTCAAAGTAAGCCTTTTATGTTCGGTTGGGTCTTCCGTCACTTATCCGTTGATGCTCCACACCTCATACCGACAAGCAAAAAATAATTTTTCAAAGCTAACGAGTCAATCTCCAATACAAATTTTACATGCAACAGACACGCCTATTACTGTGGATACATTTGATCTAAAAAAATATACAGCTCAACTAGCTACCGCATTCGAGGAATTTAATGATGTTCTACTCTACGAAGCGTTGACGAACATCGTAGCTGATTTTAAAAATCAAGTTGATTTTACCACCGTATTAGACTCAACCTGTGAATTACTTTACATGTCAATTACACTAATACCCGATGGGGAAGCTATCTTGCATCGCATCTTTTCAGATGCTCCAAATAGTTTTCGTTCCATCTACAAATGTAAAACCACCGCAGAATGTTGCGACAAGCTAATCCAACTTAGAGATGGACTCCAGATAGAATTTCAATCCAGCCATAAGAATCATAAACAAAAACTGATTAAAGATGTGGAATCTTATATCTTGAATAATCTAGATAAAAAATTATCCTTACAGGAAGTCTCTGCTATCTTTAATTTCTCTTCCAATTATTTAAGTCAACTTTTTGCACAATTTGGAAGCTATAACTATGTAGAGTTTGTCACACGTGCACGTATAGAAAAAGCACAAACCATGTTACTTTATGAAAACAAGAAAATATATGAGGTGGCAGATAGTTTGGGATTTGAAAATGCTTTTTATTTTAGTAAAGTCTTCAAAAAAACTATTGGAGTCTCACCGAGAGAGTTTCTGAAGACCCACCAAAAATAATCAATATAGCACAGATTATACTACCAAGGTTTCTGCAATTGAATTAATTTTAATCGTTGCAGTTACCTTACATACATCTGTTTTTTTTCTAACATATAGAATGGAACTGCCACGATAGGTCCAACGACTATTGCTTGTATAGGGCGTAATATCATTTGGACTTCCATTTTCAACGCCTAGAAGTTCTCCCCCTAACACATCATACGTAATTACCATATCTCTATGAACAATAAAACTCCCCGACTCATCCATTAATTTCACCTCTATCTGAGCAACTTCATCATAGTCTTTTCCCAGTTTTTTCATCTGGATCTTTGCAATTTTTCCCGCTGTCTGAAGTGTCGTTGTAACACATTCGCATCCCATTGCACACACTGCCTTAAGTTCTCCCTCTACAAATGGAATTTTCCATACAGCGCGGCAGTAGTCTTCCTCCTTGATTTCTCTTTTAGAAACTGAGTTACCATTTAAATATAATTCTGCACTTATACCATTCGTATATACAGTCACATATATTTCTTCGAAGGGTTTATAATTCCAACTAAATCCATCCGAAAAAATCCCCTCTTCCTTACTCGTTGCTATTTGAGCACAAAGCTTATCTGTCCAAAGCATTTTACGCAAATAATAATTAGGCTTCGGCTGCACTGCTAATGTTAGGAGCCCTGCTTGCGATATTCTTACAGGCCACGCTTTCTTACTCTCCCCCAAGTAATCAATTCCTGTCCACAAGAACTGACCAAAGATGTAGTTATTATTTTTCACATCTATCCATTTCTCTGGATGCGTAGAGTTTTCACTGCCATATATAATATGCTTGGGATATTTTGCATGATCTTCCTCGTACAGTTGCTCTTTGTAATTATATCCAACGAGATCAATTGTTTGCGCCAACCCTGTAATGTTTGAAAGCTCTGGAAAAGCCAATGCCGCTGTAACAGGTCTACTTCGATCCAATTTTTTTACTAAATCTACCAGACGTTCTGCTATCGTAACTAGTCGCTCTGCATTCGGTTTGTTTTTATCATAAACACGTTCTGCAGCAGGTTTATCCTTATCATTATTTCCAGTCATTTGCTCAAACAAAGGATGAACATAAGGATCATTCGGGTAATCAATTTCATTTCCTATGCTCCAGATTATAATAGATGGATGATTGCGATCCCTTCGTACCATATCTTGCAAATCACGTTTATGCCACTCTGGAAAATCCTCATAATATCCATAGTGCTTAGGCGGATAAACATTGTGTCCTTTCCACCATTTATTTTTGCACCCCTCCCATTCATCAAAAGCTTCATCCATAACTAAAAATCCCATTTCATCACACAAGTCAAGTAGCTTTGTGTCTGGTGGATTATGACTAGTTCTCAGCGCGTTACACCCGCATTCTTTAAATTGTTCTAATCTATATCTCCAGACTTCCTTCGGCACCGCTGCCCCCAAAGCACCCGCGTCATGATGCACGCATAGACCCTTTATCTTCATTTTCTTACCATTCAATTCAAAGCCTTCATTTGAATCAAATCGAAATTGTCTGATTCCAAATAACACTTCATATACATCGTATACCGTATCGCCATCTGATAAAATAGCTTTTAGTATATATAGATTCGGATCATCACAATCCCAAAGCTTTGGATTCTCTATTGTAAGTTCAAGATTACTATAAGAACTCATGACTTTTTGATTAGAATAATATACCTCAAACGAAAGATCGCCATTTCCTTGGTGTGTCGTTTCCAATTCCATAATGGCTTTGTTCTCTTCTAGCCTCTTTGTATAGATAAAGACATCCTCTATTCTATTCTCTCCCGTTATCGTTATTGTTACATCACGATATATCCCGCTTCCTGTAAACCATCTAGAATCTGCCGTATCCAAGTGTTCACACCATACCGCGAGTACATTTTCACCTTTACATACAAATTCACTAATATCATAACAAAAGGAACTATATCCATAAGGCCGTTTCCCTAAATAATTAGAGTTTATCCATACCTTAGAATTTTTATATACTCCGCCAAAATTAACACAAATGTGTTTTCCTATATGCTCTGTATCCAAATCAAATCTGCACCTATACCAACCTGCGCCACCTATAACATAGCCACTTCCACTTGAGTAATCTTTACTAAATGGATAATGAACCGACCAATCATGAGGTATGCGGACATCTTCCCAATCAGAGTCATCAAACCCCTTGTAATACGCCATTGTAGAAGTTGATCCAAGTGTGAACTTCCAATTATTCGCCAAACTTAATTTTTCCCTAACCTTCATCGTATTTCCTCCTCGCAATGTTTATATGCCAAACATACCATACCTCCGTGTTGTAAAACATACAATAAATCATGTATTTCCTATAAAAATCTATCAATTGGGGACGGGGGAGATAGTTGGGGACGGGGGAAATGTCGCAGTTTGGGACAGCGGAGATATGAGCTTTCTCTCATCCTACCACTGTCCCCTTTGTTTGACAGAACTATTATTAAATTTTACAGTATATTTTAGAGTAATTCCTTCAATAGTTCATTTACTTTCGCTGGATTTGCCTTTCCTTGCATTGCTCTCATGGTTTTTCCAACCAAGAATCCCATTGCTTTTTCTTTCCCATTTCGATAGTCTGTTACCGATTGTGGGTTTTCAGCTATTACTTGTTCGATGGTTGCTCTTAATGCACCATCATCGTTTACCATCTTCAATCCGTTGTCTTCTACATACTGATCTGGATCTATATCATCATTGAAGATTAACTTGAAGATATCTTTTGCAACATTTCCCGTGATAACATTCTCCTCTAATAAGAGAATCAGTTTTGCAAAGTTCTCTGGGGAGAATTTCAACTCCTCTGCTTCGATTCCTGTATCCTTCATCAGGCGAAGTGTTTCTACCATTAACCAGTTTGCAACCTTCTTAGGCTTCTTGCATAGGGCTGTTGTCTCTTCGAAGAGATCTGCCAAGTGCTTGGAGTTTGTGATGATTTCTGCATCGTATTTCGGTATCTCGAATTCCTCTTGATATCTTGCAATCTTTGCCGTTCTAAACTCTGGCTCTTTTGCCTTCACTTCTTCTATCCATGTATCACTGATATGGATTGGTACAAGGTCTGGCTCTGGGAAGTAACGATAATCTTTTGCATCTTCCTTGGATCTCATTGGGTAAGAATATTCCTTGTTGTCATCCCATCGGCGTGTCTCTTGGATCACTTCTTTCCCTTCTTCTATCAACTCGATTTGACGCTTTGTCTCTCCCTCGATTGCTCTTGCAATTGCCTTGAAAGAGTTTAGGTTTTTCATCTCGGTACGTGTTCCAAATTTGGTAGTTCCCATTTCTCTCACTGAGATATTAACATCCGCTCTCATGGAACCCTCTTGCAGCTTGCAATCCGATGCCCCGAGATATTGAATAATGAGACGTAGCTTCTCTAGATAAGCAATTACCTCATCTGCAGAGCGCATATCAGGTTCTGATACGATTTCTATAAGTGGCACTCCACTTCGATTATAATCTACTAGTGATGCATCTTCCCATTCATCATGGATGAGTTTTCCTGCATCTTCCTCCATATGAATCTCATGAATTCTTACCTTTTTAGACTCTTCTCCTACCTCAATCTCTACATATCCATCACGAACAATCGGCAGATAAAGCTGTGAAATCTGATAGTTCTGCGGATTGTCTGGATAGAAATAATTCTTGCGGTCGAATTTGCAAACCTGTGTGATTGTTCCATTGACTGCTAATCCCACACCCATGGCATATTCCACCACTTGTTTATTTAACACTGGAAGAGATCCTGGCATACCTGTACAAACTGGACAAGTATGGCTATTTGGTGCACCACCAAATTCTGTGCTACAACCACAGAATATCTTCGTCTTGGTAGCCAATTCCACATGGACCTCTAGTCCAATGACTGTTTCATATTGTTTTGCCATTCTACACTTCCTCCTTTGTACAAATTGGAGCTCTCATCTTCTTAGATTGCGATGCACACTCATAACTATATGCTGCGCGAATAATCTTCTTCTCCTGATAACAATCCCCGATTAACTGCATCCCGATTGGTAGCCCTTTGCTATCTACACCTACTGGCACAGAGATTCCTGGTAATCCAGCCAGATTCACTGCAATCGTATAGATATCGCTTAGATACATCTTCATCGGATCCGCCAAACTCTTTCCTAATTCTGGTGCCGTCGTCGGTGCTGCTGGTGCTAGAATCACGTCGTATTTCTGAAACGCATGATCAAATGCTTCTTTTATTAACGCTTTTGTCCGAAGTGCTTTCAAGTAATATGCGTCATAATATCCTGAACTCAACACGAAGGATCCAAGCATAATTCGATGTTTCACTTCCTCACCAAATCCTTCTGATCTAGTCTTTTTATACATAGCATGCAATTCATTATACTCTTTCGTTCTATAGCCATACTTCACTCCGTCGAAACGCTCTAGATTCGAACTAGCCTCTGCCGAAGCAATGACATAGTATGCTGGAATTGCGTATTTCACTAGGTCTAAATCAAACCATTCTACAATCGCACCCTTTTCCTCTAATACCTTGATTGCATTCTCAATACTAGCCTTGATCTCTGGGTCTAATCCTTCTTCGAAATATGCTTTTGGAATTCCCACTTTCATCCCTTGTACATCATCTACCAATGC
>CAYIZP010000071.1:0-2177 GCA_964367905.1 uncultured Lachnospiraceae bacterium | reverse complement strand
GACATCGGCTCAACACCCTCTGTATCCAATTCATTCAATGTATCAATATAGTCTAGCATCTTCTCCATATCTTCTTTTGCTTTTTCTCTCTCATCCGCCGACAATTCAAGCTTTGCAAGGATTCCTACATAATCAATTGTTTCATCTGTTATCTTATTCGACATCTATTCTCTCCTTATTTATGGTTCTAAGCGGTTCATATCTCTTGGGAACAATGTAGTTTCACGCACATTCTCTTCTCCGATTAACTGCATGGTAAGTCTCTCAAGACCAATTCCCAATCCTCCATGAGGTGGCATTCCATGCTTGAATGACGCTAGATATTGTTCCAAACCATCTTGTGTCATATCACGTGCTTCTAACTTCTCTACCAACTTGCTATATTGGTGAATACGCTGTCCACCTGTTGTGATTTCCAATCCCTTGAATAGCAAGTCAAAACTTACTGTATATGTTGTATCCTCTGGATCATCCATTGCATAGAACGGACGTTTCTTCGATGGATAATGTGTTACGAATACGAAGTCTGCATCACAAGTTTCTTTGAAATATTGTCCAATCAATAATTCTTCTTCTGGCTCCAAATCGAATGGATTCTTAATGGCTCTTCCGTATTTCTCAGAAACAAGTTCCTTGGCATCTTTGAATTTTACCGATGGTATCTTATCTACATTCGGCAAGATGATATCCAGTAATTTCAACTCTTTCTCGTACTCTCTTGCTAGTAACGCAATGGTATATTGCAAAAAGCCTGTTTCCATTGCCATGATATCCTCAAAACTATCGATATAGCCCATCTCAAAATCCAGACTCGTATATTCGTTTAGATGTCTTTTCGTATTATGTTTCTCAGCACGAAAAACTGGCGCAGTCTCAAACACGCGATCAAATACCCCTACCATCATTTGCTTGTATAACTGTGGGCTTTGTTCTAGCACCGCTGGTCTGTGGAAGTAATCCAGTTTAAAGATATTCGCTCCACCCTCTGCGCCTTTGGCTCCGATCTTTGGCGTGTGGATTTCTGTAAATCCTTGCCCATATAGGAAGTCTCTAAATCCTCGAACAATCCCCTCCTGAATCTTAAACTTCGCACGCTCTCTGATATTTCTCAGAGAAATTGGTCGATAGTTTAATTTTGCTTCTAATGAAGTGTTCATCTTCCACTTTGAAATTGCAAGAGGCATCATCTCTGCTTCTGGAGTACTGAGCACAGTTACCTCTTCTATTAAAACTTCAAATCCGTGAGGAGCTTTGTCCGATTTGCTAACTTCTCCATAAATTCTTACAGTAGCACCTTCTTTTAGACTCTTTACATTAAAGTTTGACCCCCCCTCTTGATACACACCTTGTACCAAACCTTCACGCTTTCGAAGAATTACAAACGCAACCGTGCCCATATCACGAACTGTATGCACAGCTCCATTCACAAAAACCTTCTTGCCCACCACATCGTCTGATAGCAATTGACTGATTTCCATTGTTTCCTTTTGTTTTACACCTGTTAAAAATTCCATCTTCATCTTCCTTTCATACTTAACGTTGCTTTTCACAGTCACACTACGTGATCCTGCAAAAAGCAACAAATCACGTCCATTTACAAGTCGCCTTACGGCGAGGGACGTGATTTATCATAAATTTCACGCCCTAGCCCATCACTAATCAGCGGAGTGATTAGCGTGGGACTGAAATCTAACTATTGAACTTCTGAATTTCATTTGCACTTTGGTATACCAAAGTGCATTATCTCAAGGAGAGTCGAAAGACGACAAAAAATCCCGAGATATTCTCATATCTCGGGACGGACAATTCACTATCCGCGGTACCACCCGCATTGAACAAACCCTTCTTTGGATTCATTCCGCTCTTTCATACTTAACGCGTACACGTATTGACCTATTAAGTTTCCTAACGGAATACTGTTCGACCAATCAGCTCCAGAGTGTTCCCTATTGTTTTCTTCCCTTAATCAGCGCTCTCAGTCGGTGACGCCAAATTCCTGTCAAGTTATCAAAAACAGAGTCTCTTTCATTGCTTTTACATTTTTTAATTATAAAGCACATTATAACAAATACATTTTAAATTGCAAGGGCTTTTTTTAATTTAATACAATCTTTTTAAAATCCACTAGAAAATCTTCGAACAAATTCACCTTCTATCTTAATATCTTTTTCTATTTC
>CAYIZP010000070.1:0-9998 GCA_964367905.1 uncultured Lachnospiraceae bacterium | reverse complement strand
TCAAAAAAGCCACCGAACTGATATAGTTCCCAACATCTCCATTTCCATCTTGAATTCGTCTATATTCATCTACTTCACTTTTCGTCAAAGCTTCACTTTCTAATATTTTCGAGTGCCTCAAGTATTCCTTGCTAATATTCTTCTTCAACATAAAGCAAGAAGTCTCAAAAGAATCCTGCTTTCCTTCTTTGAAATTCAACATAATAACAGGATATTTCCCTAGATATTTCTTATAGTCCTCTCCTTCATTTGAGATTCTTAACCCATCAAACAAATATCCATTATCCTTTTCACTCTTCTCAAAATAACACCGAAGCATACTAAGATTCAAACTTTTCCCAAACCTTCTCGGTCTCGTGAACAGTGTTACTTTCGAGCCATGATCCAAGAGTTTTTTTATCAAGTCCGTCTTATCTATATAGTAATAGTTTTTTACGATCATCTCTTCAAAGTTATCAATCCCTATGCCTAACCTTTTCTGCTTCATACTCGCGACTTTCCTTCCTGCTCTTCATTATGATTTGATTATATCCTATAAACTAAGAATTTACAATATGAGCACCTTCGACAGAACAGTATTAATTATGATACCGCTAACATGAATGATATTCTGTCATATTTTTATTGCTTTTTTTAACTTAGTATGCAATAATTATTCTATGCGAAAACTTATTGTATACTAAAACAGAAATTATATTTTAGGAGGATTTTTTTATGTTAGGCGGATTTTTTAACAAGTTTTTACGTGTAAACTTAACCGACCATACCATGAAGGATGTATCTTTCGACGAAGCAATGTTGAGAAAATACATCGGTGGTAGTGGTCTTGGAGCAAAGATTTTATATGATGAAACAGATAGTAACACAGACCCACTTGGTCCTGAGAACTTATTAATGTTTATGACAGGTCCTACAGAAGGTACAAAGATGCCAAATGCAGGAAGATATCAAGTTATTACTCGTTCCCCACTTACTGGTTCTTATGGAGAAGCAAACTCTGGTGGAAAATGGGGCGTGCGCCTCAAGAAGGCTGGATATGACGGAATCATCTTCGAAGGAGCTTCTGAAACACCAGTTTACCTAAACATTAACAATGGAGTTGCCGAGTTATTAGACGCGACTGACCTATGGGGAAAAGATGCATATGAAACAGATGACATCTTAAAGGAAAGACACGGACGCCGTGTAACTACTTGCGACATCGGTGTGGCTGGAGAGCGACTTTCTCGTTATGCTTGTATCATGAATGATGGAAAAGAAGGACGTACTGCAGGCCGTTGTGGAGTTGGTGCTGTTATGGGTTCTAAAAAGTTAAAGGCAATCAGTGTAGACGGAGATACTCCGACACCAATCATCCATGAGGCAGAGTTCAACGCATCATGTAAGGAATGGATGCCTACTGTTATGAAGCGTACCGAAGGTATGCGTGAAGGTGGTACTTCTGGTGCTGTTCCTTTCATCGAGGAAATCGGTGATTTACCAATCAATAACTGGAGAGATGGAAATTTCGACGTAGAGCGTGTTTCTACTCCTGTATATAATGCGGAATTCCTAAGTGGACGTTATGGATGTGCGAACTGTACCATCCGTTGCGGACGTGTTGTTAGTATCGCAGAAGGTCCATACAAATGTGAAAAGGAAGCTGGTCCTGAATACGAAACACTTGCATTGTTCGGACCAAACTGTATGATTGATGACTTAGGTGCAATTGTACAAGCAAATATCGATTGTAACAAATACGGTCTGGATACCATCGGATCTGCAAACGGAGTTTCCTGGTTGATGGAAGCATATGAGCGTGGAATCCTAACCGAGGAAGAAATCGGAATGAAAGCACGTTTCGGAAGTTCTGAAGACATGTTAGAAATCTTACGTATCATGGCATATCGTGAAGGTTTTGGAGATATCTTAGCAGAAGGAACCAAAGTTGCTTCTGAAAAAATCGGAAAACATACCGATGAATTCGCTGTACATGTTCGTGGAATGGACTTCCCTGCACACGACCCTCGTTATGCGGATAGTATTGGACTTCAATACGCAGTAAGTCCTCGTGGTGCCTGTCACCTAACAGCAAACTGCCATGGTGAAGAATACGGTGGTGCTTATGCTGGATACGGATTCAAAGAAGCTGCTCCAGTCGTAGAATTAAACAACCACTCTACCAAACATAAGCCAGAGATGAATGTAGAACTAGAGCACATCATGTGTCTCTGCGATTCTCTAACAATCTGTAAATTCCTACTTGGAGCTACTGGTGTAGAGACAGCTGACTTGCTTGTAAACTGGATGAATTGGATTACTGGATGGGACATGACAAAAGAAGAGCTCATCGAAGCTGGTGAGAGAATCTTCAACCTAAAGAGAATGTACCTCGTTCGTGATGGGCAATCAAGAAAAGACGACAAATTGCCTCCTCGTATGAGAAAGCGTCGTATGACTGGTGGATCGGCAAGCAATATCCCTGATGTAGATGGAATGTTAGATTACTACTACGAACTACGCGAATGGGATGAAATGGGAATTCCAAAGAAAGAAACTCTTGAGCGACTTGGTCTAGAGTTCACCGTTGATGTCTTAGATAAAATCAAATAAATAAAGCCCCCCAGTTCCTAAACACTGGGGGGCAATAAACTAATCTATGTTCTCTCCATTAGAAGCGATAACTTTTTTATACCATTCAAATGAATCCTTCTTTATTCTCTTAAGTGTTCCTTTACCTTCATCATCTTTATCAACATAAATGAATCCATAGCGTTTTTTCATCTCCCCAGTCCCCGCACTTATCAAGTCAATACATCCCCAAGAAGTGTACCCTAATAATTCAACTCCATCAAGCGCAACTGCATCTTTCATAGCCTCAATATGTGCTCGTAAATAATCAATACGATATTGATCGTGGATACTTCCATCTTCTTCTACCTTATCAACCGCACCAAATCCATTTTCTACAATAAAAAGAGGTTTCTGATAACGGTCATATAGTGTATTCATAGTAATTCTAAGTCCAAGAGGATCTATCTGCCATCCCCATTCACTCGCTTTTAAATATGGGTTTTTCAGCGAATCAAAAAGATTTCCTTTTGCCATCTTTGTAATATTAGGATCCACACTTGCAACTCTTGATGAATAGTACGAGAAGGAAATAAAATCAACCGTATTTTCTTTTAATAATTCAATGTCATCCTCTTCCATTACAATATTAATTCTCTCCCGCTCAAACATCTTCAAAGCATAATTAGGATATTGTCCACGCGACTGAACATCGATAAAAAAGAAGTTCTCTCTATCTTTTTCCAACGATCTCCACACATCACCTGGTGCGCAAGTATAAGAATATGTATTACCAGCAGCTAACATACAGCCAATCATAAAATCAGGATTTATTTCATGACCAATCTTAGTTGCCATAGCGCTTGCAACCAGTTCATGATGAGCTGCTTGATATTTTACCTGTGCAATATCATCCGTATCCCCTATGTAAATACCTGCACCAATAAATGGAGCATGCAATAACATATTGATTTCATTAAATGTAATCCAATACTTAACTTTATCTTTATATCTAGTAAATACAGTTTCACAATACCTCACATAATAATCTACAGTTCTTCTGTCTCTCCATCCACCATTTTTCTCGACTAAGTACATTGGAATATCAAAATGACAAATTGTTACCAATGGCTCTATACCGTATTTTAAGCATTCATCAAAAATGCTTTCATAAAATTTGAGTCCTTGCTCATTTGGTTCTACTTCATTACCATTAGGAAAAATTCTCGACCAAGCAATCGATAAACGATAACATTTAAACCCCATCTCCGCTAACAATGCAATATCTTCCTTATAGCTATAATACATACCAATTGCTTCGTGGCTTGGAAACGTATACTTCTCATCACATTCAAACATTTTCATTTCCCCCGAAATCACAGAAAATCTATCTTTTCCAGCTGGGATAACATCCACGTTTGCAAGACCTCTTCCACCTTCTTTATATCCACCTTCACACTGGTTCGCAGCTGTTGCTCCTCCCCATAAAAACCCTTCACGTAACACACCCATTGCTATACCTCCTCGTATAATTTAGTTTAAATTCAATCACTCCAAAATATTTATCAATACAATTAGGTAAGACAAATCATCTAAAATATATTTTTACTGCATCTTCAATACCAAATGGCTCGATTACCAAATAATGGCTAATTGTATCTCTCATCTTTGTTCCCAGTGTATTAGTCACTTCAATTGTTAATGTATTCTTGCCAGACACAACTGAATCAGATAGGTCAAATCTGTATGGTTTAGATATTTTCTTTCCAGATGATTGCCCATTCACAAATACTTCTGCTATCTCATAAACCTCTCCAAGATCAATTACCACATTATCAACTTCCTTAAAACTTATATCTGTTGTAAAGCGTGCCGTTCCGCAAGCATTATCCCATCCTTCAACATTACTGATTAAGCAAGGTTTATTTACGAAAATCTTTTCATTACACTCTGGATATGAGAAACTGTCCCCAAAACTAACTATCCACTCCTTATCCAATTCAACTTCGCTCCAACTATCATCAGGTAGAAAATCAAGTATATTGAATTTTTCTTCTGTTTCTTCAAGTAATTCATCCTTTGTAACTATAAAAATACATGAAACATAAGGTTCAAGGTAAATTCTATATTCGCCATCATGAGAAGTTAAATTATATATTGAATCTTCCATTGCATCATACCGATAAACCTTACCATGATCATCAAATTTCACACTTGTCTCAACTGAATCGCCTAAACTCTCGTTAAAAAACATATAAATCATTCTATTATCCAATTGATATTTTCCTACCACAAGATCCTTACAGATATTATTCATCTGTATATCTTTGTATTCAGAAAGTAGCATGCCCAGTTCTTTTAAGTCTGTAATCATAAAATTTTTATTTGTTCCATCAAAGGCTTTTTGATATCCATTCTCAATAAAATTTACAACTCTTTCTGGGTATGCATCTATAAATATAACTTTAACTCCTACACAACTCATCTTTTGAATTACCCTCACTAGTTCATCGGAAATATTCTCACCATATGGTAATACGAGCACTTCAAAATGTTTTTCGTTAATTGAGTATGACCCTTTCCCAATTACAGCGGATTTTAGATAATCTATAGAAATAATATCAAATGAAATTTGATGATTTGTCAATTCCCTCGCAGGTTTTTCGATCGGCATATACCGCCCCATCCACTCTGTTTCAGCCGGATAATAGACTCCAACTTTTGAAGGCTGAACTCCTTCTTTGAAAAGGTTCGTAACCCTATTCATATAATCATTTAATACTTTCATATAACGAAACTGAGGATTGTGACCATGAGCATAAAAGTGAGGTGGGCAATCCGGATCTGGGAATTCTTTAGGATCAAATGCATGAGGAACAATATAGTTAACGCCCCGCACCATTAAATGATCTGCAATCCATTTCATCATCTTAAGACCTTCATTCCAGCCATATGCACCAAAAGCCTCACACATGGTGCGACCTCGCTTCTTTGGATCAAGCTGCGCTGCTGACGTTCCTAATTTTGCAAGGGCATAATGATAGAATTCTCCATTACTTCCACCTGTACTAAATGCATCATGATGATAATTCATACCAGGAACGACCTGCCCCCCAATTACATCAATACCGGCCATATGCATATCCTGCTGACCACGAAAAAAATGCCCAGTTCCATACCCCAACCTCGCATGTGCTCCATTATCCTCAATGGTGTGACCAAGATACATTACTTTGTGTGTCTCGCACCAATCTGCTAGTACTTTTGTGAAATTCTCGTTATAAAGTTTAGTTATGACGTCCATATATTTTAAGCGAATTTCTCTTTCCTTATCTTTAGCTGATACCCACAATAAAGGTAGATATTTTTCTTCAAACTTCAATTCTCCCATAAGTGTGTCTGACCAAGGCAGAACCATATCAGGACGTCCTATACTCCCCTCCGTTCCCTTTATGTTGCCAAATCTAGGTTCATCGGAGAAAAACCCTCTAATCGTCTTACCAAATTCATCTTTATAATGATTATAGTGTGGTTCATAAACCTCGTTGATTAAAACTTCTGTAGCTTCTTTTATTAACGGGTTTAGATAATCTTTTGTTGTTTCCTCTCCCTCTTCTCTAGTCACATATACCACAAATATGCTATATGCACCTTTTGGAATGTCTACTTTTAAGAGTCGCTTTTCACACTCGAACAGTTCTGAAATATCAATGACGGAGTCAGGATCTATTGCATCATTATCTCCAACTTCCTGACTTACTCTTTTTGCCATGTAGACACCTTTGATTTCTTTCTCCGTGTCCTCTATATCCCAAAGACGCCCTTTTAATAATTTAAAATTTACCCTTGCACCATTCATCGGTCCCTGTACATCAAATCTTCTAAATCCCAAATACTTTTTAAGATATTGAGGGTAATCACTTTTTACTCTTCCATTTGCAAATCCCGTTGGAAAATGTGCATCATCCAATATCCACATCTGCATACCTCTTTCTTTTGCCTTACTTAGTATGCAGTCTATATCGTCCCACCACCCAGCTCCTACAAATTGTGAATGTGGTCGTGCCTCAATACACACTCCGTAGATTCCGCTATCTGCAATTTTATCCATATAATCTTTCAAAACTGTATGCTCTTCCCCATGCTGCCAAAAAAAGGGAAAGATATTATTCTCCATATCCTTTTTTAGTATTCTATTTATTCCACTCAAAATTAAGCCCCCTATTAGCATGAGTTATTTATAATATCGCTACTCTGTTATTTTACAGTTATAATTCTATCTAATGCTTCGCATTTAGCAATTATTGCATAATAGCACTCTCAGCATGTTATGTTTCGAATGTTTTTGTATCCTCTAATTCTACTGCAGTTAGTTAGTTGTTTTTCTTCTCCCAGTAACAATATATGCAAGAATTCCAGATACTCCAAATGCAATTGCAGCACAAATTAAGAATCCATAAAAACTAACATCTAGACCGTCAGGATTAATCATTGCTGGAATTCTGAAGAATCCATCTCCTACAAAGGTATACATTTTTCCACCTAATGCCCCCATAAGCCCCCCAGCAATACCCCCACCGACCATAGCACATCCAAACAATTTAATATTCTGTAATGCAATTGAGTAAATCACAGGTTCTGTTACACCACATAATGCCGATGCCATACTACCAAAACCAACACTTCTATTTTCTCTATCTTTAATCCTTAATGCATATCCTAACGCGACACCCGCTAAAGCCCAGACTGTAAGTCCTAGCACTGCATTAACAGGATCATATCCCATTGTAATTAGATTATTTATTAACACTGGAATAAATGCTGCATGTAATCCTAAAACTACCGCTAACTGCCAGAAAGCGCCTAGTATAACTCCGCCAACAATTGGGCTTAATGCATACATTCCAAACACTGCATCAGATAATAACTTAGACACCATATTCATAATTGGACCTATAGTTAGCCAAGAAAAAGGTACTATTATTGCAATAACAAATGCTGGTACTAGCATCAATTGAACTATCTTAGGTATAAATTTCTTTGCAAGTTTCTCTAATATAGAGGCTAAATATGACGATAAAACAATCGGCAATAATGTATTTGCATACGATACACTCGCTATAGGAATTCCAAGAAATGTAATTCCACCTTCTGCTGCAACAGCTGTCGTCAGATCAGGATACAAATATGCCGCACCTATTGCCGCTGTTATATATGGGTTGCAATTAAATACTTTACCACAACTAAAACCAACAATAATAGGCATGAAGTATAGAATAACATCTGAAGCTGCATACAACATTATGTATGTTCCATCTGTATTGGAAAGAACACCTATTGTAGCCAATATTACAAGGATTCCTTTGATAATACCTCCTGCAATCATTGGACCTAACATTGGAATAATACATCCAGAAATTGTTTTAAAGAATCTATTCCAGAGGCTATTCTTTTTGGCTAATGTATAGTCTTCTTTATTGGCTAGTTTATCTTCTGAAATTCCCGCTACTTTTCTTACATCTTTTACGACCTCGCTTACATGTGTACCAATAATAATTTGATATTGCCCACCTTGATTCATAACCCCAATAACACCTTTAATTTTTCCAATCTCATCCTTGTTTGGAATAGAATCATCCTTCAAAACAAAACGCAATCTCGTCATACAGTTCTGAACACTGACAATATTCTCGGCTCCGCCAATCGCACTTACAACATCCCTCGCTAATTGAGTATAGCTTACTTTATCCATAATAGTCCTCCAATACTTTGAATTCCCTATAAAAAGGGTTTCTCTTTGATATCTACATAATATCAAATATAGCCACGTATATAAATAACGATATAATCAAATTTATTGACCATTTCCTCACTCTTTGATACAATTGTAATTAGCACATCATGCTAGCAACTTGATACACTATAACTAAATAATTAAATGGAGCGCAAGTTATGAATTTAAGTACTCTAGATGTAACATTACGTAAATTATCTGAAAGTGAACTCAAATATAAATCTGGACATATATTTGATGGCTGGTCCAAACTAAAAAAAATATCAATTCACGGAAGAGATGTTTATCAGATTAACCAAGATTTTTCTAATATGAATTATTTTGACAAAAGGGATTCATTTTCATTTAATCACAACCTTTCTATCAAGCGTAATTCAAGATTTAACCCCATCCCTGAACATACTCATACCCACTTAGAGCTTAACTATGTTTATTCTGGAACCTGTCCACAGAAAATCGATGGGCAGAAAATCACACTTATGAAAAATCAAGTTCTATTAATTGATAGCGAATGTCCACACTCCATTGATTCGCTAAATGACGATGATATTATGATTAGTGTAACCATTAGAAAAGAATTTCTACGAGAGCATTTATTCTCACAATTTTCAAAAGGAAGTATACTGTCCCATTTTTTTATAAATGCCATAATAGAGAAAACAGACCATAATCGTTATCTTTTGTTTAATTCTGAAAAGAATAGGCGAATTCCACTATTTTTTCAAGAATTATTTTGTGAGCTCTACGATCCGTCTATTAATTCCAATGACGTCATAATTCATCTATTCTATATAATAATGGTTGAGCTAATTAATGTACATGAAAATGATATGGTACATAATTCAAAAGAAACCACCCTACCACGTATTGCATCTATAATTCGATATATTGAAAAGAATCACCTGACATGTACTCAGGAATCAGTTGCCGAATTTTTCCAAATCAGTCCAAACTATGTCTCGACACTTTTAAAAAAACACCTAGGACTTTCCTATATACAACTCCTACAGGAACAGAAGCTAAACACTTCTGCTGCCCTACTTCGCAATACCAACCAGCCAATTACCGAAATTGCTCATGAGGTTGGTTATGAAAACGTTTCTTATTTCTACAAAAAATTTTATAAAAAATATGGTTGTTCTCCAAAAGAGTATCGAATAAATACAAATGGAGTTTTCGAATTCGATTAAACAATAATAAACTCGATTATTTAGCAAATTAACTCGAATATAATTTATTTAATTAGAAAATTCGAGTTAATTTTATTGAAAATTCAAGTTGATTTTGCTATACTATCAATAGAAACGAGGTGTTTTTAAAGTTACATTATTTAATAGTTCTAATGTAAGTGGAACAGAGTTATTGAATCAAGACACAAAAGTTAAATCTTTATCCCCGACAACTTTAAGCGATAGAATTTTGAAATTTTGCACAGTTCCACGAACAAGAGCAGAGCTTGCTTTGGAGTTTTCTCACCTTACCAAGACCTATCTCTTTACAAATTATGTCAATATACTTGTGGATCATGGTGAGCTTGTCCTCGGTATACCAAACAAACCGCGCAGCAGCAGACAGACGTATCTAACTAGATAGATACATTCTTTACACACCTTTTCCAAATTCACAATGTGGAAAGGTGCAGTGCTCGCATTTT
>CAYIZP010000069.1:0-10409 GCA_964367905.1 uncultured Lachnospiraceae bacterium | reverse complement strand
TATGAGTTGTGAGAATGCTTGCAAAATCTCATCAAAAAGTATAGAATGGTACTAAGGTTAAAATCCTTTAGTTAGATAGAAAGAAGGTAATTAAAGTGAAATTATATGATAAGAAAACAAAAAAAATAGTGGCAATTGTGATTCTAGTGGTAATTGCAGCGATGTTATTGACATCCGTATTACCATATTTGGTATAGATGTTATTAGATTATAAAAGATGGTAGGTGTCTTATGGACGAAAGAGAGAGAAAGAGAAGAATGAAAAAGGCATATTTGGAGCGTAAGAGAAAGCGCAAAAATGCATTGATAAGAAATATTATTATTTTGGTACTTATAATAGCAGCAGTTGCTACTGGGGTATTCCTTTTCCTTGGCAGAGGCAGTGATGAACCATATATTGTTGCAGAGAACGTCTATATTGCGGACCAGCATGTAGGTGGGATGACAGAGGAAGAAGTCGGTGTTGTACTGGATGAAATAACAGCAGAATATGGGGGCGCGAAATTATCTGTGAACTCTGATGTAGGAAGTGTTCAGGTACAGGATGAATCGGATGCAGAGGAAGACTCGGAAACAGCAGAAGGAGAGTCGTCGATTTTACCAGTAGAATTGTCTACATTTAATCTGGAGGTGAGTAATCGCGAAGAGTTAATTACAGAAGTAATGGAATATGGAAACACAGGCGGTTTCTTCCACGAACGAGAAATCCTAGGACAATTGGAGGAAGAGAGTAAGGTGTTTCAACCATTGTTCCAGATGGATGCGGGATTGTTGGCGGATTATATAAAAACGACCTATGTAGTTTTTGAGCAACCACCAGTAGATGCTACATTTACATTTGAAGATGGGGAGATGGTACATCAAGAAGGGCAAAATGGAATTGTGATCGATGCAACGCCGATGGTGAATGATGCGATGACAGCAATTGCTGGGGCGTGGAGTGGAAGCGATATTCAGGTCACCCTAGCTTATACAGAGGAAGAACCAGAGTGGACGACAGAAGAATTGCAAGAACTGAACAGTATTTTGGGTGAATTTTCAACAAACTTGGCCAATAATGGGGGAAGATATAAGAATGTTGGAAGAGGAGCTGAAACGCTAAATGGTACGATATTGATGCCAGGGGACGAATTATCTGTTCAGGAAGTGACGAGTCCATACACGGAGGAAAATGGATATCATTATGCAGGATCTTATGAAAATGGTGAAGTGGTGGAATCTCTTGCAGGAGGAATCTGTCAAGTTTCAACGACTGTCTATAATGCAGTGTTGTATGCGGAGTTGGAAGTAGTGCAGAGACAGGCACATTCTATGACAGTTTCTTATGTAGATCCAGGCAGAGATGCTGCTATAGCAGGCGATTATAAGAACTTAATCTTTAAAAACAATCAAGACTATCCAGTTTATGTGTATGCGAATCTATATGATGGAGTGTTGACTGTGAGATTATATGGAAAAGAAACAAGACCAGAAAATCGAGAAATTTCTTTTGAGAGCAAGGTTATAGAGGCGACAGATGTAAGCAATATCACATATATAGAAGCACCTGGAGAGAGTATTGGATATTCGAATACAACAGGTGGAAGTAACAAGCAGATGACTGCGGAGTTATGGAAAGTTGTGACAGTGGATGGCGTGGAAGAAAGTAGAGAAAAAATAAACACGAGTTATTACCGTGGTTCGGCAAAGACAGTTGAAATAGGGACTGCTGATTCGGATTCTGCACTGACAGACAGTGTGAGAAATGCAATTCTATCACAAGACGAAGGCACAATAAATGGGGCAGTAAGTGCAGCACAGACAGCGATTGCGGAACGTGAGGCTGCGCCAGAACCAGAACCAGAACCAGAACCAACACCAGAGCCGACGCCAGAGCCGACGCCAGAGTCGACGCCAGAACCAGAGTCGACGCCAGAACCAGAATCAACGCCAGAACCAGCAGCTTAGACGAAGATAAAATAGAGTTATGAGTAGGAATGGATTATGAAAATAGGAAATATATCACAACATGTATTGAAACGTTCGGTACTAAAGCCATTGCCTAAGATGGTAGAGCCTGTATGTATTCAGCCGATGATTCAGGAATGTTGCACAGGTGTTACATTTGGGGATGATAGAGTGATGCTTTCATCAAGCGTGGCGGTATATGGGAGTGAGAAGGATATCTGTGTGTATGGGATTGCTAAGGTAATCAATCAGATTGCAGCACGAGGTGGTGTAATCATCGGTGTGGATATTATCATTCAGCTACCGGAGCACGCATATGAATCGAGATTGAAATCCATGGTAGAACATGTGGTGAAATACAGTGAACGCCATGGGATTCAAGTGATGGGGATTAAGGCATCAGTGAATGCACTGATTGAGACCACTTTGTTTTATGTGAATGGAATAGGAGAGTCGAGAGAAGCGGATTTGAGGGATGATACTAAGATATCAGCAGACAGGGATATTGTGCTTCTGAATGACATTGGAACTGAGGGAGCACTTCGGATTTTGTTTAAGCATGAGGAAGAGCTGAAACAAAGGTTTTCTCCTAGTTTTTTTAGACGGTTTGAAGAGAAGAAGGAGTTGATTGCAAAACAAGGGATTGAGATTGCGATTTCTCAAGATGCGGAGGGGATATACCCCATAGGAGATGGTGGGATTTTTGCCGCACTTTGGGATTTGGGTGAAGTGGCAGAGATTGGTGTGGATGTTGAATTGAAGAAAATCAGTATCAAACAAGAAACCATAGAAATCTGTGAGCGCTTCATGGTAAATCCATATCAACTAACGTCCACAGGAAGTATATTGGTCGTGACAGTGGATGGAGAAGCCTTGGTAAGAACTTACGCAGAGAATGATATACTAGGAAGTGTGATTGGAAGAACCACACATGGCTGCGAGCGAGTGATACGAAATGGTGAGGAGAAACGTTTTTTGGAGAAACCATCACAAGATGAACTATATCGAATTATTGGAGTGAACAAATCAATTTAAGAAAGAGGGATGAGTATGAGAAAGAAGATTTTGAATTACATGGAACACAATGCGAGAGTGGATTTAAAAGAATTGGCTATTTTATTGGGTAGTGATGAAGTTGCAATTGCAAATGAGCTTTCTGAGATGGAAAATGAGAATATTATCTGTGGTTATCATACCTTGATCGATTGGGATAAGGCGGGAACAGAGTTAGTTACTGCATTGATAGAGGTGCGCGTAACACCGCAGAGAAATCAAGGATTCGATCGAATTGCTGAGCGTATCTACAATTATCCAGAGGTGAGTTCGGTGTATTTGATTTCGGGAGCATATGATTTGTTGATTACATTAGATGCAAAAACATTAAAGGAAGTTTCAGCATTTGTATCTGATAAATTGTCGCCGTTAGAATCTGTATTAAGTACAGCAACACATTTTATACTGAAGAAATATAAAGAATCAGGAACAATTATGATTGCAAAACCTCAATCGGAAAGGATGCCGGTGACACCATAATGAGAAATCCATTATCAAAAAAAGTAACAGCAATAAAACCTTCGGGTATCCGTAAATTTTTCGACTTGGTAAGTGAGATGCCAGATGCGATATCACTTGGGGTTGGAGAGCCTGATTTTGACACACCGTGGCGAGTAAGAGAAGAAGGTATCTTTACATTAGAGAGAGGGAAGACTTTCTATACATCTAATGCGGGGTTAGTAGAGCTTCGTAAGGAAATTACGAATTATTTGAGGAGAACCATTGGTGTCTCCTACGATGCCAAGAGTGAGGTGGTAGTAACGGTTGGAGGAAGTGAGGGAATTGATATCGCACTTCGGGCAATGTTAGACGAGGGTGATGAAGTGATTATTCCACAGCCGAGCTATGTGTCTTATCTTCCTTGTGCAGAATTAGCGGGAGGGGTGCCGGTTGTTATACCGCTCAAGAATGAGACAGAGTTTAAATTAACAAAAGATGAGTTGGAAGAGGCAATTACGCCAAAATCAAAGATTTTAATTCTTCCATTTCCAAATAATCCAACAGGGTCAATTATGACAAGGGAAGAACTAGAGCCTATTGCAGAACTAGTGGTGAAGCATGATTTATATGTGATTTCAGATGAGATATATTCTGAGTTGAGCTATAAGGGAGACCATGTGTCGATTGCTAGCTTTCCAGGATTAAAGGAGAGAACAATTGTAATCAACGGTTTTTCTAAGGGGTTCGCAATGACGGGGTGGAGGTTAGGATATGCATGTGGTCCGGAAGTGATTATTTCACAGATGACTAAGATTCATCAATTTGCAATTATGTGTGCACCGACCAACAGCCAGTATGCGGCAGTAGAGGCCTTGCGTCATTGTGGAGATGAAGTGGCACAGATGCGCGAGTCTTACAATCAGAGAAGAAAGTATTTGGTTCATGCGTTCAAAGAGATGGGGTTGAGCTGTTTTGAGCCGTTTGGAGCATTCTATGTATTTCCAGATATTCGGGAGTTTGGAATTACATCCGAAGAATTTGCTATGAAGTTCTTGGAAGAAGAGATGGTTGCTGTGGTTCCTGGAACGGCCTTTGGAGATAGCGGGGAAGGTTTTCTTAGAATCTCTTATGCATATTCCTTAGAGGACTTGAAGGTTGCAATTTCACGTATGGAAAAATTTATTGAAAGATTGAGAGAAGGCAATGATTAATATTGTACTGTTTGAACCAGAAATCCCGGCAAATACAGGGAATATAGGGAGAACATGTCTAGCGACAAATAGTAGATTGCATTTGATTGAACCATTGGGGTTTCGATTGAATGAGAAGTCTCTTATGCGGGCTGGCATGGATTATTGGAACAGATTAGATGTGACGAGATATATCAATTATGAAGATTTTTTGGCAAAGAACCCAGAGGCGGTAGGAAACATGTTTATGGGGTCTACAAAAGCTCAGAACACTTATACCGAGGTTACATATTCAGAGGATTGCTATATCATGTTTGGAAAAGAAAGTGCAGGAATACCAGAAGAGATTCTAGTTAAGAATAAAGAGAAGTGTATTCGAATTCCGATGATGAATGAGATTCGTTCACTCAATCTAGGAAATTCTGTTGCGATTGTGTTATATGAAGCAGTTAGACAACAAGGGTTTATGAATATGAAAACAGAGGGAGAACTACATAGTCTTTCATGGAAATCATAGGGAGTCACTTAAGGTTTTGTCCACGCATACAATGAATGTAATAAAGCGTATAAAATGCTGAGGGAATGAAATGGATCAAAAATTGCCATATTATATGACTTATCCAACTGTGGATATCTTTCATGAGGACAAAAGAAGCCGAAGAGATTTAGAATATATGAGAAGTCTATATCCAGGAGTTGCAAGAGAGATGATTCCGATTATCGAAGAGGCGTGCGACGACTTGGAATATGAGGGGAGTCTCATGTATGATGAATATCCAGATAAATTGATGCTAAGACTAATGTGCAGTAGGGTCTATGATAAAGGTAAGGAATATTTTCACGCACAAGCCATAGATTTTGAGGATGCAGAATCGAAATGGCTTCGGGCAATGGTTGATATTTTGATTTACGAGGAGTTTTGTAATCGACGTGAGAGAAAGCGTCGAAAGAAGAATATATGGTATTAGTCGACGAGAATTGACTGACCAAGAGGTGATGAGATGAAGAAAAACCTAGTGTTGATAGGAATGCCGGCAGTAGGAAAGAGTACAATTGGAGTAATCTTAGCAAAGGAGCTGGGATATGACTTCATTGATACAGATCTGTTGATACAAAATCAAGAGAAGAGATTGCTGAAAGAAATTATCAAAGATGAGGGAATTGATGGTTTTCTAGAGATTGAAAATCAAGTAAACCGAGACTTGGACGTTGTACGATCCATTATTGCCCCGGGGGGAAGTGTTGTATATTGCGAGGGAGCAATGCAGCATTTCAAGGAAATCGGAACAATAATCTATCTACATGTAAGTTATGCTGAAATTGAACGGCGGATTGAAGATGCGAAAAATCGCGGGGTGGTTCTCCGAAAGGGGCAGGAATTAAAAGACCTGTACGAGGAGCGGAAAATTTTGTTCGAACGTTATGCAGATATTACAATTAGTGAGGATGGAAAAAGCATAGAAGATACCATTAGCGAGACGCTAGCAATGGTTCGAAATTTGACAGAAATCTAGAAATGGTATATGATGTAGTGTGATTGATTTAAAATTAAGACCGAAAATAAAAGCAAAACGGGGTAAGTGAATGGAACAATATATTATCAATGGTGGCAATCCATTAGTAGGGGAAGTGGAGATTGGTGGTGCTAAGAATGCAGCATTAGCAATTTTAGCAGCAGCTGTTATAGCAGATGAACCAGTGTTGGTGGAGAATATACCAAATGTAAATGATGTAAACGTATTATTAGAGGCTGCGCAAGGAATTGGAGCAGTGGTAAGACGGATAAATCCAAACATGGTTGAAATAAATGGAAAAACAGTTCAAAATATCAGTATTGATTATGATTGTATAAAGAAAATAAGGGCATCCTATTATTTCTTGGGTGCGTTGTTGGCGAAGTATGGTCGAGCAGAAGTTGCACTGCCAGGAGGTTGTAATATCGGAAGCAGACCAATTGACCTTCATATCAAAGGGTTTGAGGCGCTTGGAGCAAGTGTTAATATCAGTTATGGTAAGATTTCTGTAGAGGCTGAGAAGTTGAGGGGAGCACATGTTTATTTTGATAAGGTGAGTGTTGGTGCAACCATCAATGTTATGATGGCAGCAACTCTAGCAGAAGGCAAAACCATCTTAGAAAATGTGGCAAAAGAGCCACATGTTGTTGATGTGGCAAACTTCTTGAACAGTATGGGCGCAAATATTCGTGGTGCAGGTACGGATGTCATCCGTGTTATGGGTGTAAAAAGACTTTATAAGACCACATACGCGGTCATTCCAGATCAGATAGAGGCAGGAACTTTCATGTATGCAGCGGCTGCGACTAGAGGGGATATTACGGTAAAAAATGTGGTGCCAAAACATCTCGAGTCTATTGCAGCAAAATTATTAGATATGGGTTGTGAGGTGATGGAGTTTGACGATGCAGTTCGCGTGGTTGCGAAGAAACGATTAAAAGCAACTCATGTTACGACACTGCCGTACCCTGGATTCCCGACAGATATGCAACCGCAGATTGGCGTGGTGCTTGGACTGACTAGAGGAACGAGCACGATTACAGAGAATTTATTCGAGAATCGATTTAAATATCTAGATGAATTGGCACGTATGGGCGCAAATGTAAAGGTGGATGGTAGCACGGCGGTTATCGTGGGAGTGGAGCAGTATACCGGAGCAGCGGTAGCGGCACCTGACTTAAGAGCAGGAGCTGCGCTAGTAATAGCTGGTCTTGCTGCGGACGGTATTAGTACCGTTGATGATATTAAGTATATTCAAAGAGGATATGAAAGTTTTGATGAAAAACTAAGGGGACTTGGAGCGGAAATCAGGTTGGTGACATCGGAGCGAGATATACGAAAGTTTAAACTCAAGGTGTGTTAAAAGAGGAGAATTAGTATGGAAAAATTGTTATTTACATCAGAATCGGTAACAGAGGGACATCCAGATAAGATGTGTGATCAAATCTCAGATGCAGTATTAGATGCATTGCTAGAGAAGGATCCGATGAGTCGTGTGGCTTGTGAAACAGCAGTGACAACAGGGCTTGTCCTAGTTATGGGAGAGATTACAACGAATGCATACGTGGATATTCAGAAAATTGTAAGAAGTACAATCAAGGAGATAGGATATGACCGTGCAAAATATGGATTCGATGCAGATACTTGTGGCGTGATTACAGCCATTGATGAGCAATCGGTAGATATTGCATTGGGAGTTGATAAAGCTCTTGAAGCAAAAGAGCATAGAATGTCGGATGAAGAAATTGAGGCGATTGGAGCTGGAGATCAGGGGATGATGTTCGGATATGCGACAGACGAGACAGAGGAATATATGCCATATCCAGTCTCATTGGCACATAAGTTGTCACGCAAGCTGACAGAAGTTAGAAAAGATGGAGTTCTTGATTATCTGAGACCAGATGGAAAAACTCAGGTGACAGTTGAGTATGATGAGAATGGAAACCCAATTCGTCTTGATGCAGTTGTGCTTTCTACACAGCATGACGATAAAGTTGCACAAGAACAAATTCATGCAGATGTGAAAAAACATATATTTGATGCGGTTTTACCAACGGAATTAGTAGATGACGAGACAAAGTATTTTATCAACCCAACGGGGAGATTCGTAATCGGTGGACCTCACGGAGATAGTGGATTGACAGGGCGCAAAATTATTGTAGATACTTATGGTGGTATGGCGCGTCATGGTGGTGGTGCATTTTCTGGAAAGGATTGCACTAAGGTAGATAGATCTGCGGCATATGCGGCAAGATATGTGGCAAAGAATATTGTTGCGTCTGGTTTAGCGAAGCGTTGTGAAATTCAGTTATCTTACGCAATTGGTGTGGCTCAACCAACATCTATTATGGTGGATACATTTGGAACAGGTATTGTAGCAGAGAGAGAGTTGGTGGAAATTATTAGAAAAGAATTTGACCTAAGACCAGCTGGAATTATCAAGATGCTAGATCTTAGACGTCCGATATATAAGCAAACAGCGGCATATGGACATTTTGGAAGACATGACTTAGATCTTCCATGGGAGAAACTAGATAAAGTAGAGTGTTTAGAATCATATAAGTAATCGCGATAAATATTGAGGGGTGCAATATGGACTTTAGCAAGAAGGTTCGGTTTAAGGGGCAATTAAAACTGTATATGCAGTGGCCGTTTATTATATCACTGTTTCTACTTGGGGTGAATATATGGATATACATGATAGACTTAACAGCAGGTATTGTGATGACCGGCTGTTTAGGTCTATATTTGGTGATTGCATTTATCCTGTACTTTCGTAATCGAGAGATTATTGTAGCCGACCTGATTGAATTTGCCACCCAATATGGTTTGGTGCAAAACCAATTACTAAAGGGACTAGACATTCCATATATTCTTGTGTTGGATGATGGTAAAATCATTTGGAGTAATGAAGCGTTTCGTGAACGGATTAGCAAGGCGAGTAGACGTGAGAAATATATTAATAAGATATTTCCAAGCATTAACCGCAATGTGTTTCCGCTAAATGAGTTGGATAAAGAGCGTCTGGAGTTGGAATTTGCAGGTGTTGAATATACGGTAGAGCTGCAAAAGGTAGGACTCAGCCACCTTACTCGCCATGAACAGTTGATTGATGCGAATTCACAAGATGCTGGGTTTATTGCAATTTCATTCCAAGATGTTACGGAACTCAATCGAAATATTCGACTGGTAGATGAGCAAAGACTGATTGCAGGACTCATCTATATCGATAATTATGATGAGCTGATTGACAGCATCGAAGGATATAAACAGGCATTAGCGACTGCTGTGATAGAGAAGAAGATAAATCAATACATCGGAGAGATGGATGGCTTGATTAAGAAATTAGAGAAGGATAAATTCTTTATTGTTCTTCAAAAGAAATATTTTGAAAAAATCAAGGCAGATAGATTTTCTCTGCTCGATGATGTAAAAGAGATTAACCTCGGGAACAATCGTATCGTCACATTGAGTGTGGGGCTTGGATTGAGCACGGATACTTATGCACAGAGTTATAATCATGCACGGGTAGCGATTGATCTTGCGATGGCAAGAGGTGGGGATCAGGCGATATTCAAAACAATAGAGGGCTTGACCTATTTCGGTGGTAAGCATGAGCAGGTGGCGAAGAATACACGAGTGAAAGCGCGGGTAAAAGCCGAAGCATTCCGTGAGTTCGTAGAAGGAAAAGACCAGATTATTGCTATGGGACATAAGATGGCAGATATCGACTCCTTTGGAGCTTCGATTGGAATCTATTGTGCAGCACGAGCGCTAGGAAAGCGTGCATATATTGTTATCAACGAGATTACCACGTCGGTTCAACCGTTTTATGATAGTTTTGTAGATAGCCCGGATTATCCAGGGGATATGTTCTTGACTTCGGAGGAGGCAATGCACTATTTGACGGAGAATACCATGGTTGTTGTGGTAGATACGAATAAACCAATGTTGTGTGATTGCCAGGAGTTGTTAACAAAGGCAAAGACAATTGCGGTATTTGATCATCATAGACAAGAAAGTGGTAATATTGAGAATGCGGTACTATCCTATATAGAACCGTATGCATCATCCGCGTGCGAGATGATTTCAGAGGTACTTCAATATATCGTGGACGATATTAAGATTGATGGGATTGAGGCAGACTGTATGTATGCGGGAATCCTCATTGATACAAGCAACTTCCAGAACAGAACCGGAGTACGCACATTCGAGGCGGCAGCATTCTTGAGAAGAAATGGTGCAGATATCACGCGTGTGAGAA
>CAYIZP010000068.1:0-10454 GCA_964367905.1 uncultured Lachnospiraceae bacterium | reverse complement strand
ATGAGGAAGAACTAGAAGACGAAACATATGAAGATTATGAGGAAGAACTAGAAGATGAAACATATGATGACTATGAGGAAGAACTAGAAGACGAAACATATGATGACTATAAGGAAGATGTAGAAGCTGAAGATTTTGGTGAGCAGAGAGAAGGTCTAGTACAGGACTTTGAGCATGGCATAGAGCAAGCAAGATCCATCGATATTCCTGAAGATTTAGAACCAATCGATTTGGGCGCCGTGAATGTAAGCGAGTCAGAAGCTGAAGATGATTTTGAAAACATTTGGAGTGAAAATGCAATTGATGACTTACTATCAAAAGAAGATGCATTGCATGAGACAGAGAATAGCCAAGAAATTTCAGTGGAAGATCAAGAATTTCAATTGAAGCAAGATGGGGATAAACTTCTTGTTTTAGAGGAAGAAAAAGTGGCTCCATCTAGAATAGAGATGGCGAAAGCGGTTGCAACGGGAAAAACAGCAAAACTACCTACGGCTGAGATTGCGAAAATGGTGGCAGCTGGTGGAGCAATTGGACAAGATACAGGATATATTGTCCAAGCTAGATATGATTTGGATGCACAAAGTGAGGTTGGATTAAGGGCTGGGCTTTCAGAAGAACAGAAAAAAATGTTCTCATATTTTGTTCCAGTTCGAGGCATGAGTGACCAGTTGGTAGACGTTCTAGAGCGAGATAGACAGTGCACTGGAAGAAAGGGCACATCGAGCACAGGGAATCTTTTGGTCATTGGGCACAAGGGATCTGGTAAGACGGTGCTTGCTGTTGATATTGTTAAGGCTATTCAAAAGAATAGAAATATTAGACAAGGTAAGGTTGCAATTGTAACAGGGGAGTCCTTAAATCGTAAGAAGATAAGTGATATCATCGGAAAATTATACGGTGGGGCACTCATTATCGAAAAAGCAAATCAAATGAGTGAGAAAACAATCATTCGCTTGAATAAGGCGATGGAGAGAGAAACCGGAGAGATGCTATTCATCCTAGAAGATGAAAGAAAACCATTGGATCGATTGTTGTCTTCGAATGCCGAGTTTAGACAAAAATTCACATCTAGGCTGGAAGTTCCAGTGTTTATTAATGATGAATTGGTTACCTTTGGTCAAACATATGCCAAAGAAAATGGATATAAGATTGATGAAATGGGTATTCTAGCACTTTATAGTAGAATTGATTCATTGCAGAGAGAGGATCATGCAGTATCCGTTGCAGAAGTAAAAGAAATTATGGATGAGGCGATTGACTTTTCACAAAAAATGGGTGTGAAGAGAATTGCAAAACGCCTGTTCAAGAGAGATACAGAAGATAAATCAAAAGTAGTATTGACAGAAAAAGATTTTAAGCATTAATAAAGAAGACGATGTAATATAAAAGTTGCATCGTCTTTTTGAAAATAATTTAAAAGAGGTGCAGCGATGATGAGGATGGAAGCTAAGAACGATTGTTTTTTTGGAGAATTTGATCATTATTTATTTGGACAGGGAAATCACTATGAGATTTATAAAAAAATGGGGGCACATTTGGTGGAGCAAGATGGACAGCAGGGTGTTTATTTTGCAGTATGGGCGCCAAATGCGGAAGAAGTTTCGGTAGTGGGAGACTTTAATTTTTGGGATAAGGACAGTCATGTTATGGAAAGACAAGAGCCTTTGGGTGTTTTTGTTTGCTTTATTCCTGGGGTTGGAGAAGATGTGCTGTATAAATATTCAGTGAAGTCAAAAAAAGGAGACTATGTTCTAAAGGCGGATCCATTCGGGAATTACACGGAGAGGTTGCCTGGTACAGCTTCGAAAGTGGTTGATTTGTCTAAAAACAAATGGACAGATAATGATTGGATGAAGAAGCGAAAAGACTGGGACTGTATGACTAGTCCAGTATCCATTTACGAGGTACATATCGGTTCGTGGATGCGCCACATCATCGAGGGGGAAGAAGGTTATTATAACTATAGAGAATTTGCACGCTCAGCAGTAAAATACATGAAGGATATGGGGTACACGCATATTGAACTGATGGGAATTGCCGAATATCCATATGATGCATCTTGGGGATATCAAGTTACAGGATATTATGCACCGACTTCAAGATATGGTTCGCCAGAAGACTTTGCATATATGATTGATTATTTTCACAAGAATAAGATAGGGGTCATCTTAGATTGGGTGCCTGCGCATTTCCCGAGAGACTTACATGGACTAGAGAATTTTGATGGAACGCCAACTTATGAGTATGCGGATCCGAAGCAAGGAGAGCATCCAGATTGGGGTACAAAGATTTTTGATTATGGCAAGCCAGAGGTACAAAACTTCTTAATTGCAAATGCCTTATATTGGATCGAGGAATTTCATATAGATGGACTAAGGGTGGATGCAGTGGCATCGATGCTCTATTTAGACTATGGGAAGCAAGATGGCGCATGGGTTGCAAACAAATACGGTGGAAATGAAAATCTAGAGGCGATTGAGTTCTTTAAACATTTGAATTCCGTTGTCAAAGGAAAGCATCCTGGGGTATTGATGATAGCCGAGGAGTCTACTGCGTGGCCGAAGGTGACGGGAGATCCAGAGGATAACGGTTTAGGATTTAGTATGAAGTGGAACATGGGGTGGATGCATGATTTCTTAGAATATATGAAGTTGGATCCGTTGTTCAGAAAGCACAATCACTATAGTATGACGTTTTCTATGACCTATGCATACAGTGAAAATTATGTATTGGTGTTGTCACATGATGAGGTTGTTCATCTGAAGTGCTCTATGCTGAATAAGATGCCTGGGCTAGGGATTGACAAATATAGAAATCTAATGGTTGGATATGCATATATGATGGGACATCCTGGGAAAAAGCTTTTGTTTATGGGGCAGGACTTTGCTCAGTTGAGTGAGTGGAGTGAGGCTAGAGAGCTAGACTGGGGATTGCTGCAAGAGAAGGAACACCAATATGTAAATAATTTTACGAGAGCATTATTAAAGCTTTATAAGAAAAATAAAGCCTTTTATGAGTTGGATAATCATTACGAAGGATTCCAATGGATTAATGCGGATGATATGTATCGTAGCATCTATAGTTTTATGCGACATTCCAAGGATGGAAAGAAAAATCTACTGTTCGTGTGTAATTTCACACCGATGGAGCGGTCAGACTATAGGGTTGGAGTGCCGAGGAATAAACAGTACAAACTTATTCTTAGTACGGATAGTCAAGAATTTGGTGGAGAAGAGGAAGTATTACAGGAGAAGTACAAAGCACAAAAGGGCGAGTGTGATGGGAGAGATTATTATCTAGAATATCCACTTTCACCATATGGTGTTGCTATCTTCGAATTTTAAAAATGGGGACGAAAAAGGGGACGGGGGAGATATGAACGTAAAGTTCATCCTTCCCCCGTCCCCTTGTCGCTCCCGTCGCCTTTTAGTCGATGCAAGATTTTACAAAGAATTTAAACATAGGATGTGGTCGATTTGGTCGAGTCTTAAATTCTGGATGATACTGCGCTGCAATATAGCATTTGTGGCTAGTAATCTCAACGGCCTCAACCAAGCGGTTGTCTGGGGATGTTCCAGAAATTGTCATTCCGGCCTTCTCAAATTCTTCTCTGTAGTTGTTGTTGAATTCATACCTGTGTCTATGGCGCTCTTGGATTTCGTCTTGACCATAGGCTTCATGTAATTTTGTTCCAGGTTTTAACTTACATGGATAAGCACCTAGTCTCATGGTTCCGCCTTTTGGTAGATTGCCCTCTTGGTCTGGCATTAAGTCGATGACAGAGTATTCACCATCGCTCACAAACTCGCTAGAATTTGCATTTTTTAATCCTAATACGTTTCGTGCATATTCGATGACCGCAATCTGCATTCCTAAACAAATGCCGAAATAAGGGACGTTGTTTTCGCGAGCATATTTTGCTGCTGCAATCTTTCCTTCGATTCCACGACTTCCAAATCCGCCAGCAACTAGGACTCCTTTGCAATCATCTAGGGTTTCAGAAATATTCTCATCGCTTAAGTCCTCTGAATCAATCCATTGAATATCAACTTTCGCGCCGTAATCGTAACCCGCGTGTTTCAATGCTTCTGCAATAGAAAGGTAGGCGTCATGGAGTTTTACATATTTTCCAACTAATGCAATTTTGACTTCTTTGTCACTCCCTTTGATTCGCTCAAGAACATTTGTCCATTCTGTTAGATCAGGAGCTGGGGCTTTAATGCCTAGCTTACGGCATACGATATTGGAAAAATTTTGTTCTTCTAGCATCATAGGTGCTTCGTAAAGTACTGGGAGTGTTAGATTTTCAATAACACAATCCTCGTCTACGTTACAAAAGAGTGCGATTTTTTTGGTCACATCTTCATCGATTTCATGATCGGAACGCGTAACGATGATATCAGGCATGATTCCTAGGGATTGTAACTCTTTTACGCTGTGTTGTGTTGGTTTTGACTTGTGCTCCTTAGAGCTTTCAAGGTAAGGAACCAAAGTCACGTGTATGAATAGGCAATTTTCTTTCTTGACCTCGTAGGAAAATTGGCGGATCGCTTCAACAAATGGAAGGCTTTCGATATCACCAGTTGTTCCTCCGATTTCGGTAATGAGCACATCTGCCTCTGTTGTTTTAGCAGCGCGGTGAATAAACTCGCGAATTTCATTGGTTACATGAGGAACAACCTGCACAGTGTTACCTAGATAAGCGCCTTCACGCTCTTTTGTGAGAACATTCCAATAGACTTTTCCAGTTGTTAGATTAGAGTACTGGTTCAGATCTTCGTCGATAAAACGCTCATAATGTCCTAGGTCTAGATCGGTCTCGCAACCATCTTCAGTGACATAAACTTCGCCGTGTTGGTAAGGGCTCATAGTTCCAGGGTCTACATTGATATACGGATCCAGTTTTTGTGCTGCAACCTTTAGTCCTCGTGATTTAAGCAAGCGTCCTAAAGATGCTGCGGTAATTCCTTTTCCTAGGCCAGATACGACTCCGCCTGTAACAAAAATATATTTTGTCATACTATTCTCCTTTGACTTTTTGTGATTTGTATAACAACATCTATTCAGTATGTGAATTTATTATGTTGCATAGTTTTCGATTATCATTTCGGCAATTTCTTTTCGAGTGCTTTGTTTATCCATTGCCTGCTTTTCTATCTGTCGGTGTGCCTCTTCTTCGGTCAGGTTCATATACTGTATCAAGAGGCATTTGGCTCTACTTATTTTATTGACGTCCTTTAATTTGTTCTGTAATTTTACATTTTCAGCACGTAATTGTTCCATGCGTCGCTTCATGACAGAAGCCATCTTTAAGGCTTGATAAAACGTTGCTTTTCCAATGGGCATCCCTACGACCAAAACACCATAGTCTTCTACTTGGGCTGAGATCTGATCCGCAATCTCCTGTTTGCCGATTAATATGACACCAGACTGGCTATTGCTCGTGATGTATTGAGCTAATTCAGTACCGAATTCATCTTTTAAAGGTGCGATGATGATGATGACATCAAAGTCATTCTGTATCATCAATCGTCGAGCCTCACTTGCATTGTTGGCAACAGAATTCGTGGTGTTGTCCATTGTTTTTAATAGAGAAAGCAACAATTCTTGGCCTTTTTCAGAACTTGATACAACCAATCTCTGGCTCATGTGCTACTCCCTTCTGTTTTAAGATTAACGTGTGTCTCGGTTGAACTAAACACGATGGAAATATAATTCGTCTTTTTGCTCAGAAGTTAAGCCTTGGTTGTATTGTGTATATTCGTCTGATTTCATGTCCAAGTAGACATTCAACATTTTTTCAGGTAGATGAGACCTCACAAATTCACTTTCCCTTACACATTGGATTGCCTCTGCTAAGTTATGTGGAATTTTATCGATTTCATCTAATTTATCGTTGTCTCTTGCTAGAGCTTTGATATCTACTTGCTCACGAAGTGGTATTTTATTCTCTAACCCTTCTAGTCCAGCATAGATCAAAAGCGCAAATGCAATGTATGGATTACAAGTTGGATCAGGAGAGCGCAATTCCATTCTTCCATACTTGCCAGACTCTGCTGGAATTCGAACAAGTCGCGAGCGATTGTGTTGTGACCAAGTAATATGTCGTGGAGCATCAAACTCGCCCAAACGACGATAAGAATTTACAATCGGATTAAAGAATAAGGTCACTTCTTTTATTCGATTTAGGATTCCTTCTATAAAGAATTCAGCTTCTTGGCTGTAGTCGCTATCATCTTGCGGTTGGAAGATATTCCTTCCGTTTTTCTCTAATGAAATATTGACATGCAGTCCATTTCCACTCTTGTTTTTAAAAGGTTTTGGCATAAAAGATGCGAACAATCCGTTCTTTCGCGCGATGGTTTTGACTACAGATTTGAAGGAGGTCATATTGTCGGCAGCTGTAATCGCATTGCTGTGTCGGAAATCAATTTCATTTTGTCCAGGTCCTTGTTCATGGTGTGAACTCTCTGGTACAATCCCCATTTCTTCTAGAGTAAAACAGATGTCGCGACGTACATTTTCGCCTTTGTCTAGAGGGGCAATGTCACAATATTGAGCATTGTCTTGTGGAATCTTCGTCGGAAGTCCTTTTTCATCTAATTCAAATAAATAAAACTCGCACTCGGTACCGATATTACAACGATATCCAGCTTCTGCCATTTTCTTGACTGCTTGAGCTAGAATATATCGTCCGTCACCTTCAAATTGTCTGCCATCTGGATATCTGATGCTGCAAAACATACGCATGACACGACCGTGTTGTGGTCTCCATGGTAGAATGGTAACCGTAGATAGGTCAGGGAATAGGAGTAAATCGGTCTCTTCTATTTTGACAAATCCATCGATCGCCCAAGTGTCAATCGATATCCCTTTTTCAAATGCTTTTGGAAGAGATTCAGCAGTAATCGAAATGTTTTTCTGAACCCCGTTCAAGTCGCAAAAGGCTAATTTTACAAATTTTACATCATTTTCTTCCACGAAATCCAGTACTTCGCTTACAGTATAACTCATAATTCGCTACCTCCAATTTCTATATTTAAGCTCTCATTTAAACGAAAAAAACCCGTTATGATACAAAAACGGCTTTCTTACATTTAATTATAGGCACTTTAATAGTGTTAGTCAATTCCATTTTGTGTTTTGTTAGTTTTGCACAAAAAAACAAAAAAACCAAAAAAATAAATTACACAAGTGACGATTGACATATCGGTGGAGGAGTTATATACTAGGTCTATGAAATGGCAACGGCGCTATAGAGAAATCTATGGTGCCATTTTTTATTTTTTACATCATTGGAAATAGAAACACCGTTCCATTTCATACTTATCAATAATATGCATTTGTATAATAACACAATGGGGTGTTACGTTTCTTCTTTTGTAGGAGGATTGTAACGCCCCATTTGCTATTATACGAAACATATAAATGACACAAAATGCATATTATGAGAAGTATTTGTAACCCGTCAACAAAACAAAATGCAGATTATTTGATTAAGGAGAGAGAATTATGGAATTATATTCATCAGTAGATACTATATGGGTCCTACTAGGGGCCGCGCTAGTATTCTTCATGCAAGCAGGCTTCGCGATGGTGGAAGCCGGATTTACAAGAGCGAAAAACGCGGGAAACATCATTATGAAAAACTTAATGGACTTTTCGTTAGGAACCCTCGTTTTCTGGGTGTTGGGATTCGGGCTTATGTTTGGAACTGACATCGGAGGTTTTATTGGAACACCAGACTTTTTTGTTCAAGGAGACTATAGCAGTACATATCCGACTATGGCATTCTTGATATTCCAGACAGTATTTTGCGCAACAGCGGCAACAATTGTATCTGGAGCAATGGCTGAGCGTACAAAGTTCTCGGCATATTGTATCTATAGTTTAGTATTAAGTGCAGTGGTTTACCCGATCTCAGGACACTGGATCTGGGGTGGTGGCTGGTTAGCTGAAATGGGATTCCATGATTTTGCTGGTTCTACTACAGTTCACATGGTTGGTGGTGTTGCTGCTCTAATCGGAGCAAAAATCCTAGGACCACGTATTGGAAAATATGGAAAAAATGGAAAGCCTAAGGCGATCCTTGGACATAACTTAACATTAGGGGCGCTAGGAGTATTCATCCTATGGTTCTGTTGGTTCGGATTTAATGGGGCATCTACCGTATCGGCTACAGGTGATGAAACACTTCTTGCGATGTCAAGCATCTTTGTTACAACAAACTTAGCGGCAGCGACATCAGCAGCGGCTACAATGGTAATTACATGGTTCAAATATGGTAAGCCAGACGTTTCTATGACATTGAACGGTGCCCTAGGTGGCTTGGTTGCAATTACAGCAGGATGTGATTACGTATCTCCAGCAGGTGCATTTGCGATTGGTTTAATCGCTTCATTTGTAATCATATTTGGTATTGAGTTTATTGATAAAGTTCTTAAGATTGATGATCCAGTAGGTGCGGTAGGTGTTCACGGTTTATGTGGTGCAGTTGGTACAATCTTAACAGGTTTCTTCGCAGTGGATTCTGGATTATTATACGGACATGGTGCAGACTTCCTAATTGTACAGATAATCGGAGTTGGTGCGGTTATCGCATGGGTTGCAGTGACTATGACAATCGTATTTACATTGGTAAACAAGACAATGGGACTTCGTGTTTCGGCAGAAGAAGAGATTACAGGTCTTGACATCGAAGAACATGGTCTGGAATCAAGTTATGCAGACTTCATGCATGTAGGAAAACCTTCGAAGGTTGCTAAGAAAGCCAAAGAAGAAGTGCTGCCAGTTGCAAATAAAGTAACAGTAACAGATCCTGCAAACATATTAGACGATAAAGATACACCAATTAGCAAGATTGTTATATTGACAAATCAAAACAAATTTGAGGCATTAAAATCTGTAATGAATGAAATTGGAGTTACAGGTATGACAGTAACACAAGTATTGGGTTGTGGAATACAAAAAGGAGCTTCGGAATATTATCGTGGGGTTCCAGTAGACTTCAATTTATTGCCAAAAGTAAAAGTGGAAATCGTTGTTTGCAAGGTACCTGTTAAGACAGTGGTAGACGCTGCAATCAACAGCTTACAAACAGGAAATATTGGAGATGGTAAGATATTCATCTGCCCAGTAAATGATGTATATAAAGTTAGAACGGGAGAATCTGGATATGAAGCTCTTCAAGATGAGTAAATAATTGGGGATGGGGGAGATGTGAGCGGAATACTCACCACTATCCCCATCCCCTGTTAACATCCCCTTCTATTTAAGACACGACAAACCTCGCGCCATGAGAGAACTATCTGCGTGAAGAGCTGGCGAAGTTTTGGTTTGGTGTATAGGAAGTTCACTATACTTTTTTGGCAGCTGCCAGATTGAAAAGGATTCGACAAAGAAACCACCTCGGTTGTGAATCGGTCTTGTTCTAGATTATTCTAGAGGTAATCAATTTATGAATGGGATTGCCCATGGAAGAGAATTTCTCTTCATATTCAGTCATCACATTTCCAATCATCATATCTGGATTATGGTGCAGATCAAAAGTAGATTGATCCAGAGCCCACTTTGATTCACTCACTTCATAGAGTGAAAAGTCAAATAGGGACCGGTTATCGGTCTTGAATTCTATTGTTCCATCCGCTTGTAATATTTTATCATATATATTAAGGAAGTTTCTCGATGTCAATCGACGACTTGCATGTTTGGATTTTGGCCAAGGATCTGAGAAATTCAGATAAATCTTAGAAACTTCTTGTTCTTCAAACATATCACAGAGGTTGTTAGCGTCCATACAGATAAAACGAATATTCTCTAGTTCACAGAAATCATCGGTGTCATATTTTTCAAGCGCGCGTAATAAAACACTAGTATATCGTTCAATTCCGATATAGTTAATGTCTGGGTTTTGTTTTGCAAGGGTTAGGATGAATTGCCCCTTACCCATTCCGATTTCGGTATGAATAGGATTGGCATTGCCGAATTCTTGGTTCCAGTGTCCTTTGAATTCTTTGTTTTGACTTTCTAAAATTGCTTTTTTATGATTTGCGACAAATTCGTCGGCATGTGGGATATTTCTTAATCGCATATTTTTACCTCTTTTGTTGTATGATAATGATAGGATACAACAAAGAAAACAAAAAGTCGACAATTTCTTAAGCGACACTTAAGAAATTTAAGATTTCTTTTAGGATGAGGACATAATTTGGACATGATTTCGGGTTATACTATGTATAGATAGTTAAGAGAAACAACTTAGCTATCATCCCCCTCATTCCTTTAGATAACTATAAAAGAAGGGCTGTCTGACCGGCAGTCCTTTTTTTGTGGTGTGCCATGCTGGGCACACTGATAAATCACGTCCCTCGCCGTAAGGCGACTTGTAAATGGACGTGATTAGTTGCACACAAAATTAAAGTATTGACAGATTAGGATATATAAGGTATATT
>CAYIZP010000067.1:8174-10628 GCA_964367905.1 uncultured Lachnospiraceae bacterium | reverse complement strand
TAATTATGAAAAAACATGGAAAGATGAATTCCAATGACTTGGCTCAGTTCTTAGAGTGCGATGAAAAACTGGTGAGCGAAATATTCGGGGTAATGGATGATAAGAATGGACAAGTAAGTGCAGAAGAGCTATATGAAGTTCTATTTAATCATAAGTGATTTTATTATAACGTTAATATCTGGGAGAGAAAATGTATCACATTGCATTTTCTCTCTTTTTTGTTTTATTGATTTTATGTTAAGAAGTTACAACTATTTTACAAGTTTGTGAAGTCTACGATACGTCCATGAACTAGAATTAAATAAAAGAAGGAGTTAGAAGACGCTAAGCAGCGAGAAAGGGAAGGTGTATTATGTTAAATAAAAGGCCTATCATTCATGTATTCATCGCTATATCTATCATCGGAATCAGTACAGGGTGTTCTTTTACCGAAATAGATACTTCATTACAAGAGGGAATTCGTAATCTAACAGAGGGAGAAGAAGAGGAAGAGGTATATGTGACACCGGATGGGACAACAATTGCACCAGAAGATGTTGCACCTCAACCGAAACCTGTAGCAGAAGAGCAGAAGGTCTATATAGGATTCGGGGAGCCAGTGTCTGATTATGTTATACGTACAGACATGAGTGGAGAAACTTGGGAACAGGGCATCCAAGGATTAGAGTATACGATGAATGGCATAGAAATCTTTGACTCCCTCTATGAGAGTCCGATTAAGCCCGAGGAGCTTCCTTATGGAAGTGAAGAAATGTTTCAAGCTAATGGATTTATATTAGTGGAGATGGAAGCAAGCTATATGGCTCCTGAGGGCGGTGCAGATGAAATTACAGTAGCTTTGTCAAGTTCGTTTACTGGTTACTATGATGAAGAAAAAGGAAATGCGGACTTTGGAGAGCGGATGGGAGCATTGCCAGAAAACCACAGTATAGAACCTTTAGTTATATATTGTAGTGAACACTTACCGATAGATGACCCTGAGTTTTCTAAAATATATAGTCGGACGACAATGAAGAGCGGGGAAAAGAAAACCTATAAAATTGGGATTATAGTAGCCAAAGAATTCATAGAGAGTGAAAATATCTATATGGAAGTTTCTACAGTGCACCCAGATAGTGGAGATAATATTCATACTTTCCTCGATTTATTTGCTGATAAAATAAATGAGGAGAATTTATCATGAAAAATATAATAAAACTTGAATTGAAAAAAGCCTTTTTTAATAAATGGTTTTATTTGAGTATTGGCTTGCTTCTATTCTTTGCAATCTTCAGTGCTGGTTATATGATAGAGAGTAGAAGAAACTATAATCCGCAAGAAATCGAAGCGTATTGCATGGAAGATGGCAAATTTGTAAGTAATCCAGACCTAGAGATGTTTGGGTTATATAATTCATGGATTGGAGGCGAAGAACTATCTTTAGCTTCTAGCCTTTTCTATGCATTGCTTCCTGTTGGGGCAGCACTTCCCTTTGCATGGTCTTTTCATATAGAGCGAAAAACAGGGTACTTAAGAAATGTGTTTACAAGGGTGTATAAGCGAAATTATTTCTGTGCGAAAATCATTGCTGTGTTCTTTTCAGGAGCAGCGGTGGTACTAGTCCCTTTGATTACAAATCTTATGTTAGTAAGTGCGTATATTCCTACAGAAAATCTGTTTGTGGGCTATATCTATTATAACCATTTGTTGTTTGGAAGCATGTGGGTGGACATCCTGTATACGAATCCACTACTCCATACTATTTTATATGTAGGAATGAGCACTCTATATGGTGGAATATTCGCACTACTGAGTTTCAGTTTGTCCTTTTTCATTAAAAATTTATTTACCGTGATTTTTTTACCGTTTCTTATGATGGTAGCTGCTAACTATTTGCAACACATTGCATATGAAAATTTCAATTCGACATTTCGACCTGATTTTGTACCTACGAATTTCTTGCATTCGAGAACCAATACACAGGGAATCGGGGTTGTGGTTATTACAATACTATTGATTGTATCTACGATTGCAATCATATATGTGAAGGGGAAAAGGGATGAAGTTCTTTAAGCTGTTACAGGTAGATATGCAACGGGGAGTTGTAAAACAATATAAGAAATACCTATTATTTTCTATCTTTATTCTGTTGGCTTGGTATGACTTTAGCTTGAAATTGCAAATCTCAAATGTCATGACCTACAGCCTGGGAGATTGTTTGTATTATGTGTATGGAGGCATCAAAGAATATGTCCCAAGCCCAAATGAAGAGTTTGTGATTCCGTATCTCTGGCTATTGAATCATATCGTCATCTTGTTTTTCACACTTCACTATATGTATGATGATTTGATTGGATTTGGTCAGCAGTTCATTTATCGTTCCGAAAGCAGAACACTATGGTGGTTAGCGAAATGTGTTTGCAATATGATGGCAGTTTTGCTATTTTATATCCTCGCTTGGGGGATGATTCTCGT
>CAYIZP010000067.1:0-8074 GCA_964367905.1 uncultured Lachnospiraceae bacterium | reverse complement strand
GCAATATGATGGCAGTTTTGCTATTTTATATCCTCGCTTGGGGGATGATTCTCGTGCTTCTAGCCGTGAATCAACAAGCCATAGGATTAGATATCTCAGAGTTTATGTCCCAATTTATGATTGTGGGAGAGCACCAAATAATCGGAGATGTAGGACAAGGGAAAACACTGTTATTAGAAACGATAATACTACCATGTTTCGTCACTATAGCGATCAGTCTGATGCAAATGTTCTTATGCTTGCTAGTAAAACCAATTGTTAGCTATCTGATTTCCGTTATCATCTTAATTGCATCGACATATTATATGAATCCATTTTTCGTTGGTAGTTATGCGATGGCTATTAGAAGCAATCAGTTCATTACAAATGGGTTCGATGGTTTCCTTGGAGTTTTATATGCAATTGGTCTAGGGATTGTGAGTATTCTAGGTGGATTGTGGGTGTTTCGAAGATACAATATTTTAAATAGTAAGGAGTAGGTTATGGCAATTATATTTCAAGATGTATCAAAAAGGCTAAATAAGCATACAGTAATCGAACATGTCAATTGTACATTGCAGAATCATCGAATCATAGGGTTTCAAGGGATTAATGGGTCTGGAAAAACAATGATGATGCGGTTGATTGCAGGGTTAATTTACCCTTCATCAGGAGAAGTGATTTTAAATGGCAAACGTCTAGGAAAAGATATCAGTTTCCCACCAAGTATTGGAATCATGTTGGAGAATCCATCATTTCTCAATGACTACAATGGGTATGATAATTTGACCATGCTTGCTTCCATAAAAGGTGTCATTCATAAGGAACAAATCGATGAGGTGATGGAACGAGTAGGATTAAAAGAAAATGGAAGAAAAAAATATAAAAAATTTTCACTCGGTATGAAGCAAAGGCTTGGAATTGCAGCTGCAATTATGGAAGCACCAGATATTGTCATATTGGACGAACCTACGAACTCTCTGGATGAAGCTGGCGTGGAATTGGTAAAATCCATTGTATTAGAAGAAAAAGAACGTGGAGCGACGGTTATACTTTCCTGTCACGACACTAAGATATTAGATGAACTGGCAGACGACATCTACCACATGGAAAGTGGAAGAGTAAAGGAGAACTAGTAAAATACAAATCAGGGAGACAATCAATATGAAGAGAAATTCTAAGAAATCTAACTATTATATTTTTGTCTTAATAGCAAGTGTGATATTGGTCGTATTTATTTTGTGGTGGAATCAGTTCCACATCACAAATGAAATGGCATACAAACAGCAGATAGAAACTTTTCATGTAGGTGAGATGGTTGGCATCGGGGAAAACTTTTATTTGGATACAGGGGAGAATTTAGATGGATATGCTGTGCGAGTAAATGGAACAGAGCTGGTCGATTATCAGGAATATATAGAGCTGCATGGTGGCGTGGTGAACGATGAAAATACTTCGTACGAAGAAAACTTTTCTGATGAATATCCAGCTCCGGATTATATTTGTCTGTTGCATCTCACTTTAAAAAACAATGGAAATACAGATGGCAGCATTCCATTATTAAATTATTCACTCTATGATAAGTCCTTGAATCTATCCGTGGATTTTGAGACATTGGAACTTATAGATGAGAATTTTGATGGAATCCCATTTATTCGTTTGAGGGAAGATACAGAAGCAGATGTAACAATACCATTCATACCATCATCTTATGATATGGGGGTGAATCGTGATAAGGTAAATCAGATGATAGAGAATGATAAATTTTATCTTCCAATCTCTTATTTTCCAATTCGAAAGGTAATTGAAGTAGAGTTTTAGGTGTGATGAATAGAAAATTCTATTGTACAAGGGGAAAATCCAGTCCCTTTGGAATTTGTGTTGTCAATATAAACCAGTCATGTTATTATTAATGTAAGCATACAAGTTCAATTCTTTACCACGACATGTGGTGTCCTTTTTCTAAGAATGATAAGTGAAATTCAACATTACATTCACTTGTAACCATTCAGTAACTTCATGCTTGAACCCCCATAGTAGAGCAAGGAGTGTGAAAAAGTTAGAATTCATGTATTTGTCAATGATTTCTGCATTCGAAATAACTTCTCCTTGCAGCACAACTGAATAAGGAGGAAACTCATGACAAAGAGTGTAGATGAGAAACAAAGAGACCACATCATCAAAAATCTTCCTCAATGCTAGTAGCACAGGAGAAGATGTAAGCGAAGAATTGAGAGCCTTTTTAAAATATATCAAGGATCAGACAATCGACAGCAAGTTTGTTGAGAAGATAAATGAAGAAGTGAAACAGATAAAAGAAAGTAGAGAATGGAGGCGAGAATATATGTCTTTATATGCACATGATTGTGATGTGATGGAGAGAGGAATAGAGCGAGGAGAATATTTAAATACAATAAAACTAATTATGAAAAAACATGGAAAGATGAATTCCAATGACTTGGCTCAGTTCTTAGAGTGCGATGAAAAACTGGTGAGCGAAATATTCGGGGTAATGGATGATAAGAATGGACAAGTAAGTGCAGAAGAGCTATATGAAGTTCTATTTAATCATAAGTGATTTTATTATAACGTTAATATCTGGGAGAGAAAATGTAATGAATGCATTTTCTCCCTTCTGTTATTAATTATTATGTATCAAAGAGTCTATATAGGCATATGGAAAACATGCTATAAAAAACCTATTATTGAAACAAAAGCAGTATTGAATCACAGTTCCTTAGAATGTGATTCAATACATATTAAGAAAGGGGAAAATTATGAAAAAAATAATTTTATTAATGATGTCAGTTTTTTTAGTAATCACAGTTCTTGTTTCTTGTTCAGACGATAGCAATATAGTCAATCTCTACCCCGAAGATGCTGATTTGACAAATGCGCCTAATATAATGGTAGAGCAGACCGATAAGATTGATAATTTAGGTGGTTGGCAAGAAGGTGATATGCCTTTTTGGAATGTTACATTTGAAGAAGATATACAATTTGAACTTGAACTGGAATACTCAAGATACAATGCACCTGCTGTATGGGGAGATGTTTTAATAGAGGGTACAAATGGACATAGCTCCGTTATGGGTATAAGATTTACACCTACAAGCACCTCGGATAATGATTGGTCAAAATATGAACGAATAGAAGACAGTTTATCGAGTAGATTGCCAGCAGGAGATTATAAAATTACTTTAATTCCAGATTATGCTAAGAACGAAGAAGTGCAACCGCAACACTTTATTAATCTTAGATCTATGTCTTTTATTATAACACCTAAGGAATATGAAGATAATGGCGCGTCTCTTACTGGTACAACTCAAGCTATAGATACTAACGAAACTCTCTCGAATGAGAATGATCACCAACAAGACAGAAAAGACTGGGAAGAACTTTATGGGAGAGCTGTTTCTGATATAACTGCTGAAAATATCGAAAATTACACAGGTACTTGGTATTTGAATGGTGATACTACAAACAAATATTATAAATTTAGTGATAATGATTATGAAGGTTTTGACCTAGACGGATATCCTCAAATAGGAATTTGGGGTGTGGAATATGTGTCGACTTATTGGCATGATGATCCAATACCTAAAGACGAGGTACAAGTTCGACTTTTCCCCTCAGATGGTATCGATGCGCGACTAAGTTTTTTATCCATAGACGATATTGTTTTATATAATAGAATATTTGCTACTTATTACGTGCGAGAAGAAGCCCTAGGCTCGCCCGAAGCTGATTTGCTTATGGAAAGATTTGCGATGATTTGCCCTGATGGAGATTGGAGTGGTGACAATCTTCTTCTGAGTTTTGACTATTATAATGATTCGTTTACAGTTTTTCCTCAAGATGACATTGACACCGGAAATCTTTTACTTGATGGAGTGTGGCATATCGACGGAGATACACTAACTTTTGAATTTATTGATGGAACAGTGGAAGTTATGCAAATTATTGAAAATGAATTTACAGTAGACTACTATGGAGGAATTACGTTTTCTATTCAATAATATTTTCATCGATAATTTTAATAAATCATATATTGATTTCATTTCAGAATATTCGAAAGTGGATAACGGATTACCACATCTGGATGCTTGCAATCTTGATGGGTATCACTACTCATTCGAATACAGTGGCCATCTCACAGGTTGCCTTGGAGATGGGAGAGAAGATGTATCACATTGTGATGTAGCCTTTTAGGAGGATATGACAGCAAATTCAATTCTTATTCAAATAATTTGTTGCTTAATGATATGTAGTCCATCTATAAAATCAATAAAATCCTTAGATTTCCCTATTTGAAATGAGTCTAGACATATTGGTAATACATGCTCATTCTCACTTTTATTATAAATAAACATTATATTATTAAGAATATAATAGCTGTCAAATTGTGTCCATTCTACTTCTCGTTCCAGTGGGCTATCTTTGTACTTGATAATTGCCTTTTCTGAATTAAGACATATGCGAACGGATCGATTTAAAGTACAAGGAAAAATCCAGTTAAAAAAGGTGCCATAGCGCCTTCGAATAGGAAAATAAAACCTAATAAACTCTCTATAATTTGTTTTGTTTTCAGATATTGAAGTTAAAAAATCAGCAAGGGAAGCGACATATTTTCTATCGTACATGAAGTCGCAAACAAAAGGATACTCTTTGTAAGAAGGAGTCAGTGATATAAAATTATAATTCATATAAGCGTTACCTCCAGTCTGGGGTGTTGATGTATCTAGATGTTATTTCACGGATATTGTTTTTTTTAAGAATTGATTTGAAACTTTCGATTTCTGTGTGTGGGATGCTTTCACATCTAATCGGTAGCATAAAATACTTGTGGGTGCTCCGTTTAAATAAAAAAATATTAGTCTTATATACAATATAGGTATCAAGAGAAGATAAAGAACATTTGGTTTTGTAAAAACTTGATTTATGATAATCTTCAATTATTAAATCATTATCTTTCATAGAGATTATATACTGAGAGTCTAATCCTATTGTATCGGTGATATCGAAGAGCATGCTATTATAATTCTTTGCTTTTATTAAGATTTTTTCTACGAGTAGATTGGAGATGTATTTAATTTTAATTTCTAGGAAAATAATCCTTTTTGTGAAATATACTAAAACACAATAAAACACAATAAAACCACTTTATAGAAAAAAAGGATATTGCAAATATGAAAAAGGGATAAATGCCTATGACATGAAAAAAATCCGACATGAAATGTAATATGATTATATATAGCACTACATATAGGGGAAGTAAAAAAAGGGCTTTTCGTATATCTTTATCGTAGTCATTGGACATCAAGAAGCCTTCTAAATGGTATAATTCTAATATAGTTGCTTCGTCATATTTTGTATTAAATTCATAAGTGTTATTGGATTGATTCAAAGTAATATTATCCTCTCATTCTATTAAATTGATTGACATTAAGAGTTGTATCTTCTTATTTGTTATAAATAAGCATATTTAAAGAATGATTTCAAGTTTCAAGATTTGAAATTCATTTAAATCATTAAAAAATGTCATTTCATAAACAATTTTATTGAAATTATCAAAAGACTTCATTATAATATTTATATTATAAAATTAAGGGAGGCAGAATTATAATGAAAAAATTAATCACGTTCAGTCTATGCATGGTAATCAGTTTGTTGATATTGACAACATGTACAGGAACAGATGAGACGACATCTACTTCGGGAGAAGCAAGTGCTGATGAAAAAAGCACTGATGAAGAAAGCAGCGCTGAGGTCTTGGTGATGGAGCAGGAAGATGAAACGGAAATGAATCGAACCTTATTAGATGGAGCTATGGATCCTAATTATTATAATTTTTATATTTGTGAAGATGATGAATTTGTCTATATTACTGCGATGGATATTATTTATAGCATGAACAAGGCAACACAAGAATGGAATACTCTATATCAGGCAGAAACAGGACAGATTATGGGGACTACAGTTATTGATGGAGTTTTGTTTTTCTCAGAATACACAGAATTATCCGAGGGTACCATCTTCAAATACGATTTAGTAACTGGTGAGAAAGCAGTTGTAATTGAAGATGTAGTAGCCTACGAGATTGTTAGGACAGAGGATAGAATTTTATTCAAAACAGCATTGCTAACAGTAGAAGAATACCTATATAACGAAGATGGAACAGTTGGAGACTATATAGAATCAGGTGAGTATACCAATTACATATATGAATATGCAGATGGAAGAACAATTCAAAATACATATAGAGATGAAGGAAGTACAAATGTAACCTTAGTGAATAGTGCAGGTGAAGAGGAAGGGGTGTTATTCGATACACAAGATGCGCTTATGGTTGTTCCAGAGGGAGTTTATCATTACAAGAATGAGCAATTAGAATTTTACAATTACAACACAAAGCAGAGTGAGAAATTCTGTGGATTTTTAGATTATTTTAGCAATCCACTAGAAACATTTGATGACAATTATATATATGGTCATCAAATTATAGACAATGAAGTGTTACAGGTTATAAGATGGAATAGAAGTAATGGGGAAGCAGAAATACTATTTGAAACAAATAAGGATGAGGCTACAATTGCTACAATTTCCGTGTACCAACAAGTTCTGTACCTATCATTTGAAGTATTCGAAGGAGAAGAAGGAGTTTTTCGCGTATTAAATCCTGAGACCAAAGAGATGGTATCAATGGAAGAATTTATTGAAATACAATAATCTAAACCAAGGTCTTTTTAAACGTTACTTAAGAAAAAACATAAGTAGGATCGGAGGATATATGAATAGAAAAAAAATCACTGCGCTTTTATTTGTTAGTGGTGTATTATTTCTTTCCAGTTGCTCCAACCATGCTGGTGAAGCAGAAATATCAAATCAATTTACATCAGAAATAAAAGGTGTTGACACCCTGTTAGATTTAGAAGGTGCTCGAAATAAAGAACTTACTGTTTTACGTAAGGATGAAAAAGAATATGGTACGAATATAGTATATGGAGATGAAAACTATGAATATTATGTAAGCGAAATTGATAATAACATAATAAGTGTGGTTATGACGGAAGACACAAAGAAATCATTAGAGGATGTTTATTTACAGAAAGAACCTGAATCCATAACTCCCGAAGATGCAGATAAAATTACTGCGGATATAATGAGAAAATTATATTCAGATTATGATAAAAAAGAGTATAGAATTACTGGTGGAGAACCGACAGGATCTTATATTGAGCAGTATATCTATATGATAGAAGAAATAAAAAATAATAGTATAATAAATACTGCGTCTATAAGTATAGCTTATGATGGACAAATTACTTCAATATTTGCTACCTACAATAATGAAGAAATGTTTCAAAACGAGCCTCTAATTAGTGAAAGCGAGGCAAAAGAGATAGTGCTAATATACATTTTAGAACAAAAAGCTATAGCAGAAAAAGCTGCCTTAGAACAGATGGAGTTAGAAGACGAGGAACAGAAACCTGTTATGGAAAATGAACTGCCAACATACGAGATATATGTTGAAACAATTGATGATTTTCAGCAGCTCGAGATAGCCCAAGTTATGCACAAAGGGAAACAGTGTTACCAGTTAGAGTTTGGAATTCTTACAAGTTATGGTTCCATAGATTCAATATTTAATCCATATTATGCAATTATGGTAGATATGGAATCAGGAGAAGTGCTAGATGTTTTCTTAGCACTAGGTGGAATTGATACGGATTAATGCTTATAGAGAATGGGGGAGAGCAGGCGTAATGAAGAAATTATTTATACTTGGATTATGTACGGTAACTAACATAATGGTATTGACAGCTGTACATCAGTAACAGAGTCCTTAACCTCAGGTGAATGGATTGAAGATGTTATAAAAAAGTTTCTTCGACACTTCAACACCCCTGCCCCTCAATCTTGAGGGGATTTGGGCTTTCTTTTTGTTACGTTTTCCCTCATAATGTAATTATGAATCTATTACAATCCATTTTTAAAGACCATTATGAAGAAATGATTTATCTTTTACATCCACGTTCTTCTATCATTGAAAACGTAGATAAAATGATTAACTGTGGTGACCCTGCCTTTGGTG
>CAYIZP010000066.1:0-11054 GCA_964367905.1 uncultured Lachnospiraceae bacterium | reverse complement strand
GTTTTTTCATCGGTAATGATGGAAAATGCGGTTACTTCTGTGCCAGTGCCGCTGGTGGTGGTAATGGCTACGAAAGAGGCTTTTTTGCGTAATGTAGGTAAGTTGAAGGGCTTAGCTGCTTCTTCAAAGGTAAATTCTGGGTTTTCGTAGAAAATCCACATGGCTTTTGCTGCGTCAATGGGAGAACCGCCGCCAATGCCTATGATGAGGTCTGGTTGATATTCATTCATGGCAGCTACACCGCGCATGACGGTGGCAACGCTTGGGTCTGCTTCAATACCGCAAAAGATGGTGCTATCTATTTGAGCTTCTTTCAGGTATGCTTGTACTAAACCTGTGGTACCGTCTTGAATCATTCTCTCAGAACCGATAACGAGGATGGCTTTTTTCCCTGTAAGGTTTTTTAATTGCTCTAAAGCATTTTCGCCAAAGTATACATCTCTTGGAATGGTAAATCTTTTCATCATTAGTCCTCTTTGTAAAAAATAACGCTTAGCGTTTGATGCTATATAGGCATAAAAAACTAAGTGCACAAGAAGGCACTTTATTGTTTGGTAAAAACAAAAAGGTAGGAAAGGCACTTTTTGGTGCCTAGTGAATGTGTGGTAATTTAGTGAGTTGCGATGCGTGAAATGTGGTTTTAGCGGGTGTAAGATTGTATAACTTTTTTTCCCCATTGATTTAAACTTTCTAAAATGGGGATCACATCCTGAGCCAACGGTGTAAGAGAATATTCAACTGTGGGCGGTGTGGATGGGTATACGGTGCGCGTTACCAATTTGTTTTCTTCGAGTTTGCGCAATTGTTGGGTAAGCATTTTTTGTGTAATGCCTGGAATTATTTTAAAAAATTCGTTAAATCGAATTTTTTCCGCGAGGTGGAGATTCCATATGATGGTGGATTTCCACTTTCCAGAAATAACTTCAAGAGCTACTTCCATCTCATTGGTGAAATTACTGCAACTGATTTTATTTTCGCGATCTTCTGGCAAAGCTGTCTCCTTGGGCTGTCTATGGTGTATATCTTTGTCAAGAAAGATATACATAAAGTAAAGTGTAAAGAGAAGCAAGGCCTGCAAAATTTTCAAATATGTTAAGCTGTCTTGGTAGTATAGTTTTTTTGTAAAATATTTATTAATTTTATCTGTCATTTTTGAACAGATATGAGGGAATTCCAAGGAGTATATCAAGGAAAATAGATAACTATTTAATATATCATGCATTTTGATGTGGTCAGTTGTAGTCCTTTTGCGAAAACAAAAAAATAATTGGAAAATTACTGCTTTGTGTTAGCTTATAGAGTGTTTAGGCTTGACATGAATACAATGGTATTTTATAATTATTAGATATAAAATAATACAAAATGTCAATAGTGAAGCATGAATTTTTCATAATAATATTTTTCAATTATCAATAACAATACAATATTGGATATATATGCAAGTCGTACTATTAGCAGCAGGGCAAGGAACGCGACTTCAAAATCATTTTGGAGTCCCCAAGCAATTAACTCCTGTCCGTGGTGAAATGCTTCTTATAAGAACTATTCGTCAGTTACACGAGATTGGTTTGTATGATATTACTGTTGTCACAGGATATAAAGAAGATGACATCAAGAATTTTGTGCACTCAGCATATTCTACAGTAAAATTTTGTAGAAATGATCAATTTTCACAAGATAAAAATATATATTCTACCTGTTGCGCCTTAGAGACTCTTGATAAAGATAAAGCAGCTTTAATTATTGAGAGTGATGTTATTTTTTCTGATGAAGGTATTTGTTCCCTGTTAAATCTTGTTGGGAAGAACTCATGCTCATTTGTTACATGTGGAAAATTTCACCAAAATCAAATGGGTGCTATTATGAATTATGATGATGCAGGTAATATGCAGAACATGATTTATACAAAATTTGATGAAAAATTTTCCACATGGTATAAAAATTTAGGAGTTTTTTATATTGCTCCCCAGTTTATTACTAATATACTTGAGTTATTGAAGAGTATTTGCTTTAAAAATTATGATTACTATTACATCGAACCATGGCTAAGAAATGATGCATCTGTAAAAATAAATTTTTTTGATATAAGTCACACTCATGCAGCATCATTTAACACACTAGATGAATATAGTGCCGCTATTAAAGCTCTTTCTTTGGAAGTTGATACTGTAGAAAACTTAGAGTGTAATTTCTTTGATCTTGATGAATTATCACATATTGAAGATTTTGATACACAACGAGTGGACTGGTTGACCGAAAAAATTATTAAAGAGGGCGTTTGGACCGAACCTTTAAAAGTAACTTCGGAAGGTTTGGTACTAGATGGGCAGCATAGGTTAGAAGCTGCATATAAAATGGGATTATCTAAAGTTCCAGCCTTTATTTTTGATTTGTCACAGATAAAAATCTTTAGCCTCAGGCCTTTTGACTGTGAAGTATCAAAGGAAAAAGTTCTAGAAATTAAGCATACAAAAAAAATATATCCTTACAAGACGGTAAAATGTATATTTCCACTTATAAAAGAAAAGATTAAATTTCCTTTAACCTCCTTGAGGTAACTAAGACGATTTATCACCCCATTGATAAGAGAGTATTGCTTAGTTAAAGAGATCTGCTCAGTTAATATTTTCGGAGAATTTTATGATTGACGAGTTAAGTGTCAAAAAATTTTGGGAAAATCGTAGCAAAAAATATACAAAAATTCCTTTTGAAAGTGTTGCTAATCTTGAAGAAGACACAGAGTTGCTTGCTTTAAAAATTCAACTTGAAACAGAAAAAATATTACCAATGCTACAGCTTAATCAAAATTTAAATGTTTTAGATTTAGGTGCTGGCTGTGGACAGTGGACCTTTAGAATTGCCCCAAAAGTGAAAAAAATAGTTGGGGTTGAATATACAGAGCAACTGGTAAAGATAGCTAACTTGGAGATTGCAAAAAGGAAATTGAGCAATATTGAATTTGTCGTTTCTCCTGCAGAAAAGTATGATTTTATAGAAAAAAATGATTTGATTTTTATTTCAGGGTTATTTGTTTATTTAACTGATTCTCAAGTTAGTGAACTTTTGGAAAGAATGCGGACGGCTTTAAAGAAAAATACGCGAATTTTTTTACGTGATGGAACAAGCATTCTTCCTGAGCGATACATAATCAATAATACGTTTTCAGATACGCTTTCATCTGACTACTCAGCTGTTTATAGAACAAGAAATGAATATGTGCAGCTATTTAATAATATTGGAATGAAGCTAGAGTTTGATGGTAATGTTTTTGATGATGGTTGTCCTTTGAACAAATATTCTGAAACTCGTTTGCGATTTTATTCATTTACCTTATAAGGGAATTTTATGCAGCTTGCTACAGGTCCCATGTCTGAAATGGTTTATTGGAATAAACAGCAAAAAATTATTGGAGTGTTAGGAGTTGCTCCATTGGCTACGTCTGATTTTTATCAAAAGTTGTGCGCTAGGAATTTAGAAAAAGATTGGCTGCATCCTCAAGTTATATTGTTTTCAAATCCAAAAATTCCAAGTCGCGGTAGATATTTAGAGCTAAATGAAACAAATCCAATTTCTTATATAAAACAAGATCTACAAACGCTTGTTAGCTTGGGGGCCGAAGTTATAGCCATCCCTTGTAATACGGCTCACATACTTTATGATGAATACACTCAGGGTTTAGATGTAGAGATACCTCATATAGTCCAACTTACTGTTAAGGAATGTTATAATCGTAAAGTTAAGTGTGCTCTCATATTGGCTTCTACACAGATTATCGCACATAATTTATATCAAAAAGAATTGTCTTTTTATAATATTCCTTATGAAATTCCCCACGACCAAAATTATATTTCAAGTATAATTACAGCAGCGAAACAAGGTTTTAACCCAAAAATAGTTGCGCAAAATTTATTTGATTACATTGAATCGATGAACTTGCCAAGTGGAACATGCATTATTTCAGGCTGTACAGAGATATCTATATTAATAAATGAGTTTTTTAAAAAAAATGAAAAATATATTATTTGTGATTCTAGCCAAATTTTAGCTGATTATTGCTACTTGAGGTCAAATTCTTAGTCGCTATGTATTAAAATATAAATTATTAATATGTGATTTTAGAAATTGTATTTTAAATTTAAACACAAAATTAATTGCTGTCTGCTTTTTCCAATTCTTTATAGATGATATCTTCAATGGAATCATTAATATTAAATAATCCATTATCACAATTGACATATTTTTCTCTATGATTTGAATGTTCATCTTTGTTATGCATCAGTGCAATTAATCGCTCTACTAATTGAGTTGGAGAATAAACTTTATACGTCATATTGTTGAAAAAATTTTCTCCAAATGTATTTAAATGTGCTGAGTTATCCCCAAACATGGAAATAATAGGTTTTTTTGTGACAGAATAATCTAAAGCTGTAGTGCTTAAATCGGTAATCATCACATCTGAGTTAAAGAATCTATTACAATGAAAATCAGCTCCCTCAAGAATTTCAACATTTTTAAGTTTAGAAAATTTAGACATAATAACATAATAATCTCTATCTTCATTGTGACGTGACTGAAGTGCTGGGTGAGGACTTATGATAATCTTTACGTTATAACGTTTTATAAAAAATAAAATTATTTCTGCATATTGAAAGAAAGTGGAAAATTGTCTGTCGCAAAAAATAGATTTACGAATTGAATAATGAATGCACCAAAATATTGTAAAGGTAGTATCTTTTCGTATGAAATTTTCACCTTTTGATAAAACAAAATCAAATTTAGGATGCTTTTTTAATATTAATATTTTATCATCAGTGTAGTTTTTGCAATTCTTTTTATATAATGATCTGTGATGTTCTGAAATTGTAATGATACGCCAAGCATAATTATGCACTTTGTTGTTATATTGTAAATAACTTGAATAGGGCTCGCCAGAGATAGAACAACCATATGGAATAAAAAAAATTTTATGCTTTTTCTCTACAATCATTTCAAAATAATCAAATTCTGGATCTGAAGAAAAAATGAACATAGATTCATGTTTATCTAAAAGTGATTTTGTAAAAAGTGTTATTTTCCACTTTTTGTTTTTTATATACTCGTATATTTCTTTACTGAAACTATTTTTTTTGGATGCAAAAATTGCTATAGTTAAGGAAACATTTTTTTTGGTTAAAAAATAATCGATAAGGGTTTCTTGGCAATATATATCAATGTCTTGAGTTATCAAGCAAAGTATTTTAATTGTAGAAATTTTTATATCGTTGTTCATTTTTCCCTCAAAATGCCTTACGGAATAATTTACCTATAAAATGTTTTACTTTGTAGTGCATGGCTTATGAAAATTTATTGCACAGTCATAAAATCATATTTCAAATATAATTTAAATATCTTCTTGATTAATTGGAGGTGATGTATAGGGTGCTGTGGCATAGTCAAAATGTGAAACTGGTTTAGCTTGCATAATATATTCCCATTCTTGCTTACTAAATCCTAATTTTTTAATTACAATGGATTTTAAGTGTTCTAGAGCGGCTCCAGAACATGCTGGTTTTGTTAATTCTATTAGCGCGTCTCTACGTTTCATCTGATTTGAATGAATAAGATCTGAAAAATGACTACGCCGTTTATCAAAGCCAAATTTGACAGGTAGATAATATGCTTGATAAAAACAAGTAAAAATACTTTCGTAATGCTTATAGGGATAAGCTTTCCAACCATATTCTTTTTGTAAAATTGCAGTAGCTTTATTTTTTATATATTTTTCATAATTAAGAGGAGCTATACGGATAAATTTATTATCAATGTCTGCAGTATTGTAGAAAGGGTAGTTTTTTATAGTTATAGTAGAGTTTTTTTCTATAATATCTTTTATATTATAGAAGTCAGATTTGTTAAAATTCCATCCATTTGGCATTGTAAGTTCTGTTGCATAATTATCTCCAATGATGACATACTTTAAATCATATTCTTCTGCTTTTTTATATAATAAGGCCATCATTGCATGGTCTGTAAGTACTTCTACGTCACATACAGAAGCCCTAAAATAAGCTTTTTGCAATTCTATAAATTCTTCAACATCACATTTAATTCTTTCATATGCAAACTTTGTTTTATCAATAATGCACTGTATATTATGTTCTGCAGTTTTTGAATTCCAACCATTATCTACATGGATAACCAAAGGACGGACATTTAATTTATATAAAATGTGACATAAATATGAGCTATCAAGGCCACCGCTGAGTCCAATTATGCAGTCATATTCGTGATTTTGCCCTAATTTTTTCATGGTTTCGATAGCGTTGTGTAGCTTTTTAGGGTTGTATGTGTCATTAATTTGAATGTTTTTTTCAAGAAAATAGTAGTTATAGCAAAAGTTACATACGCCTTTAGAGTCAAATCTTATTTCCTTTGCGCTTGTGTCCATAACACAATTTGTACAAATCTTTGACATGGTGCCTCTCAGATAAAAAGATAACTAGCTTAATTAAAAGGTTATTTAACTGTGTCATATTGCATATGTTTACCAGCGCCATAAATCCACTTGCATTTTGCAAAATATAAGTGAATCAATGTTAGTACAAAACTTAAAAAAAGGCTACTGTAAGTTTAGTACCATTTTAAAAATATCATTGCATACTGGGTGTTATAACAAAATGAAAAATTATTAATAATAAATAGTTTAGAATTATAATTTAACATTACATTTTGAAAATGTGATACACATTTATATATTTGAAGAAAGAAACAGTAATATCTATAATTTTTGTGAGCAGTATTGTTCCTTTTAAATACATTGTTTTATTGGGTGAAGAACTATGATTTTGAAGTATTTTATTCATGTTATTACATTTTTTATGTGTTTTTTATATATTCCGTATAATGAACTATAAAAATTTAATTTTACTCCCAGAGGATAGGAGTTACTGCGAATAAAGGAATATTTATTAAATACCTGTTAGGAAATAACTATATACATTGTGTGTTGTGTAAGACATACAATTCGTAAATGGTATGATTGGGTAAATTTTCCAATCTTAGCATTTCTATCAAAAATGTATTGACAATGACAGCATTCACATCTATGAGTGGACTACGTACAAGTACGTGTGAGCCGTGAAGCTCCTTTGTTTGCAAGTCTCGTTTTTTACAGCGTTGCTTACGGGTTGCAAAATCTTTTTTGTAGCCTGGGGATTTCTTCCTCGTTATGTGGTGTCCGCATCATATACCCTATATATCCAAATATTTAACGACATACTAGATGTCTTTATTTTTTGCGTCCTAGCAATGTCTTTTTGCGTGCTTAAAATAAAGACATAGTTCAGAAAAGGATTTAGCCATGGCTGACATCGCATTACAAAAACCTGCTGCAGGTCAATCTATCACCCTTAGCCCTCAAAGCAACGAACGCCTCGTTTTTGATTTTGACTCCACTGAAGCCGCTCTTTCTCGTGACGGTGACAATCTTGTTATAAGTTTTGATGATGGATCCTCTGTGAACCTTACAGGGTTTTATGAGACGTATTCTTCTGATAATATGCCCACTTTCCTTATTGAAGGCACTGAGGTGGATGGCGAATCCTTCTTTGCTGCTTTTGATGAATCCCTTATGCCTGCAGCCGGTGCCAGCGGCGCTCAAGGTGGTGGTTCTAGTGTGGATTTTGTGCAAGGAACTTTGCTTGACGGCATTGACCGCACGGGCCGCCTTGATCAAGAATATCCTGATGTTATAGCTAGTGCTATTTCCAGTGGCACTACATCTTTGGCTGAACTTACTAATCAAACACGCTTTTCAACCACAGCTCAAAGAAATGAAGAGCAAAAAAATACCCCCCTTGTAGATACTAGCAACCCAGAAGATGCAGACGATACAGCTCCTAGCATTACTGGCACGGATGTAGATCTTACCAGTCGCGATGACACCGTGGGGCAAGGGCCGTCCGCTTCAGGCAAGCTGGAATTTACCCCCGGTGATGGTGGAATTCATGACCAAAAAGTGACTATCACCCTTGAAGATGGTACCGAGCATGAGTTAGAATTTGATGAAAACAATCAAGCAAAAGTTGAAACCGAATCCGGAACCATAACTTTTACGCGCCCCACTGAACCGAGTGAAGATGGTAGCTCCACCCTTGAATATGAGTATGTGCAAAATGAAAGTGCTGATCATAGCAAGGCAGAGGATGACACCGTCACTGAATCTTTCAAAGTGACCATAACCGATGAAGATGGCGACTCCACCAATTCTGAAGATATTGTCATTACCATTGTGGACGATGCCCCAGAGACTACGCAAGATAGCGATAGTATTACCGAAGGCGATGCTGCCATTGACGGAAATATCTTAAATAATGATGATATGGGTGCCGATGGTGGAAAACTTACTTCTGTAACCTTGCCCGAGTCCGGCATGGAAGGCTGGAGCGTACCCGATGGATGGACGGCCTCTGACAGTGAGTTGGCCAAATTTGAGTCAGACAAAGGTACCATTACCATTCATCCCGATGGCTCTTATACCTTTGATTATACAGATAATAGCCTAGCGGAGGGGGAGAAAGAAGATTTTACCTTTAACTATACCGTCACCGACAAAGACGGGGATAGTTCCTCCAATTCGCTGACCATCACAGCGCAAGGTACCAATGATGTTCCTGAAATTATAGTAGACAGTTCTGAGTCTACTATACTTGAAACGTTTGATGATAGTAATGAAGGCAATGGTCGTACAGATTCTGGTTCTATCACATTTACTTCTGCTGAAAGTATGGATGGCGGCACCATCACCATTGGTGGACAGCAATATACTGTAACAGAAAATGGTGATGGTACCTTTACCTTAACAGGGCCTGCCACTGTCGACGGAGCTGTAGGAAATCTTTCAGATGTTACTCTTTCAAGCAATGGCGATGGCTCGTTCTCACTGAATTTTACTTATACACAGACAGATTCTTATTTAGGGCATGCAGATAACTCTATGTCTTCTGAAAAAGCTGCTGGTGTTGAAAATTTTGATGTGCTTATTCAAGATGGCACTGAATTGCCGGGTTCCACCGAAGGTTTAAAAGCAGAAATTTCTGTTACTATCACTGACGATGGCCCTGTGGTTCCTGAGTCCTCTGTGGAGAAACCCATTAATGCAAATATTGTTAACGATGATGGCACTGCCGAAACCTTTATTTCCATTGATTTTGGTGCTGACGATGGTGCAGATAAGACGCTTGAATTTAATGGAGTGACATTTACTTATGGTGAAGATGGCTGGGAAACTAACGACCCCATGGGGGCAGTAGAACCTGGTAACCCCATCACTCTTACCGCAGGTGATATGACACTGAGCAATGTTGAAGGTAAGGATATATGGACCGTAACCATTGATGGCGTCGAAGCTAGCGAGTCCACGGATAAGACCATTACGGTTACCGACGCTGATGGTGACTCTAAAGACATTCATATCAGTGCGCAAGCTACTCCTTCAGATGATACGGACTCTGCTACGGGCTCAGCAAGTCAAATTCAACCGGGAACTGACTATAATATTGCAATTTTATTGGATACTTCTGGTTCTATGTATAACGCTGCTCACAATGGCGTTATTAAAAATGAGGATGGAACAACGACTACCCGTCTTGAAGTTGCAGTGGAAAGTATTACCAACTTTGTCATGGATGAACTTGTTCCCCATGCGAAAGATTATCTACTGGGAGGCGATGTAAATCTGCTTGTCACGACTTTCTGGAGTGGTCAGGAAGTCTATTTAGAAATCAATATCAGAGATGTGCTTGAAAATCCAAATGGCGTTGATATAGAAGCAACACTTGAACAAATCATATTAGATGAGATGAAAGATGGCGCTTACATAGACGAAAATGGCAATGCTGTAGGTGATTTCAGAAACCATACCAGCGGTGACCCTTTCTTTAACTGGGGTACTGACTATAGCCACGGTTTTGACACGGCTGCAGAGTGGTTTAAAGAACTCGCAGAGAAAAATCCCAATAGCGATGCCATGAATGAAGTTTTCTTAGTGACTGATGGCGAACCCGTGTTAGACGGTAAGGTTGTTACTAAGGCGCAATTTGAAGGTTATTTTGCAGGAACTCTTAATGAAAATTCCGTTGAATATAAAAGAGTTGAACATATCATTGAAAGTTTTAACGCTCTCAAAGATGCCATTGGAGAAGATGGAGCATTACATGCCTTGGGCGTTGGTTCCGGCGTGGACCTTGATACGCTTGAGATGATACTTAACAGTGATAACAAAGAGGGTGAGACTGATAAAGATACCCTCGAGCATATTGAAGATGGGAACATCTTTGATTTTACACTCAGCAAAGGCGATGTGAATATCACTGATTTTAATTTAAGTGTTGGTGTGGCAGGAAGCGGTAATGATATCCTCATTGGTGCAATTGATAAGAATGCGTTGAAAGAAGCTCTTGCTGAAGAGATTGGTAAAGATGTTGATAGTATAAGCGATCAAATGTTAGCCGAATTTATGAAAAATGAGCCTGAATGGGTTCTTGAACAATCTACCACCGACACAGCCATGAACGATCCTGATGCTTTAATTGCCGGCAGTGGTAATGATGTTCTTTATGGTCAAGGTGGCAATGATATTCTTATGGGTGATGGTAATGTCAATAGCTTAGAAGACTTTGCCGAGCAGTTAGGCATGAGCGCTGAACAAAGCCAAGCGTATAGCTCTGAAGCTTTAAAAAATACTGGCGATGATGCTCAAGACCTTGTTATTAATCTGCATGACGCCGCCCAAGCTGCCGATGTGGGAACCCTCATTGAAGCTGCTGCTGCCCTAGAGAGTGATACTGACGGTCATGATAATCTCTATGGTGGCTCCGGTAATGACCTTCTTCTTGGCCTTGGAGGCAATGATTACTTAAGTGGTGGCGAGGGTAGTGATATATTACTTGGCGGCAGTGGTAATGATGTCATTCGTATGGATATGGAAGATATCTTAGTAGACGGCGGCATGGATGTGGATGGCAAAGATATGGACGTATTACTCATAGACAATGCCAGCCTTGAAGCTGTGAAAG
>CAYIZP010000065.1:0-11298 GCA_964367905.1 uncultured Lachnospiraceae bacterium | reverse complement strand
CAAGACACCGCCCTTTCACGGCGGTAACACGGGTTCGATTCCCGTAGGAGTCATTTAAAAATTTTAATACACTATATATGGCGCCATAGCCAAGTGGTAAGGCATGGGTCTGCAACACCCTGATCACCAGTTCAAATCTGGTTGGCGCCTTAATAAGAGATAGTTTCCGTTTATGGAAGCTATTTTTTTTGTACTTCTGTATATTTCCGCATCTTAGTTATAAAACTATCTTATTTCGAAAAACTTTCATTCGTTGCATACCCGAAGCGGTCATATAGATGAGAAAATTTAGTCACAGTGAAGTGGTGCTGATAGAAAAACAAGGTGATTTGGTCACATGTAAATAACGAAAAATGTATTGCTTTGAGACTCGAACTAAAAAGGAGCTAAAAATCTGTTAAAAACAGGTGAAAAAGAGATTTTGCGTGATCGTAGCGTGACCATAAGAATGATATAATAAGCAAGTAAAAAAGATGGTGTCACAACTCACAGGAGAATTAAGCATTATTAGAATTACAGCGTTTGATGTAAAAGAAACAATTACAAAAGACATTACTGTAAATGCAAAGTATGAGGAAATTGCAAAAGTCGATGTGAAGGTCAATTCAAGTGTAGATGTAGGCGAAGGAAAGAGAAAAGTGAGTTTAACAGTAACAACAACGTTTAATTCCAATGTTGACGGGCTAAAAGTTGTGTATGTTGCAAATTCGCAACCTTCATCTGAAAACCCTCTTGTCTATACAATGAATCAAACAGAGACAGTTAGTTCAAAAGTTGTAACAAAACAAATGCAGATTTTTTACAGTATACCTGGAATTAACGGATCTAGACCAATTGATTATTCTTATGAAGCTGGAGCTCAAACAGAGATGTATAACTATACATATGAAGATATGGAAGGAGCAACACACAAGTTTCAAGCGGAAAGAGGAAGTTCGACATGGTTTAAGAACAGTCCATTAGCTAGCTTTATTGATCCACAAACAGCTGAAACACAAGGAACAGCTCCAACAATGAGTGCAGATGGTAGCAATGTATTCCTTGGGTGGAAAACGAACGTAACAGGAAGTGATTCACTGCTTTACTGGAGCGGTGCTCTGCTTACAAATTTATTAGCCAATAAAGAAAACGCAGTGTTTGAACCAGTTGTTGGCTATCCTGTAAATTTAGAATACGAAACATTTGAAAAGCAATCAAATGGATTCTATGTCCCAACAGAAAACCAGATAACGGAAACATACTATACAATGTATAATTCAACATTGGATAAATTAAATTTCAATGTTAACTACTTGCCTCATATTCCATCACCAATAAGAAATGCAGATGGAAAAACAATTGAAGTGGAATACAAGTGGGTAGATCAATATGGAAAAACTTGGACAGAAGAAGAATTATCTATTCATAGTGATTATACTGAACCATTAAATCTAACAGGAACAATTGAGGAAAAAGAAGCCGAACAACCATCTGAATATGATAGAGAATACCCATTATATCAAATTTATGATGGAAAGAATGAATTAAAAGTAACAGAAGAATATATATTAAAACAATTAACAACATTAGGTGGAACAGATTTTTCACAAGCTTCATCGATTGATGTGACATTAAATGCTTAGGATGTAGCAGCATTGGAAGCGATGAATATTGTTGATGTAAGGAGAAGCGACAGCTCAAATGGACAAATTATTACACTGTCAGATATGGCAGCCCCAATTTCTGTTAGATTTAGTGTAACAGCAGTAACAACATCTGGAAAAGTTGTTGAGGAGAATGGTGTTGTAAATGCAACCATGTTACCACAACCATTACTGCAATATCGTGCTGATAGTCACTATACAGCAGCGGGAGATGCTACATTAATCCAAGTACAACCAGCACAACATGAGACGGGAGTAGGTCTGTCCTATGTAAATGGCATTCCAGTAGGTACTCCAATTTCATCGGCACTAAGCAATCTGTACAGCCAAGGAAATTTTACAACCTTTCCATATGCAGCGAATCAAGATGCAACAGGGCAAGTGTCAACAGCAATTGTACCACTTGATGCAGAGGCAATGATGGCAATGACACCAGCGCCAACAGGGACAGATTACTATCAAGGGGATCATACAGAATTAGTGATTACACTACCAAGTTCAGAGAAGAACTACATTTTATTGCCAAGTGCATCGCGCTCCGCATTTGATGTGGTAAATTATGACGGATTTGATACAACAAAAGTATATGATGGAGAAAGTGTTACAATTGAAAGCAATGATGCAAGATTCCCAGAACGTTCATCTGCATTAGATGAACACAGTTTAACATTCTTAAATAGTAATACAACTTCTGCAAATGTAGGAGCGTATGAGATGCTATTCAAGATGTTGGCAGAAGGTTCAACAGCAGGAAGTTCGGCGGTAGGAGCAAAAACAGTCAATGTTGAAATTACACAACGTCCAATCGTGATTTCTGGTTTGGATTTGAATGTATCAGTACCAGCAATAAACGATTATACTGTAGAGCAATTAGGTCAAGATAGAGGATTATTAGCAGGACACACAGTAGTGGGTGTAGATTTGAATGTCGCAGGACTTACTTATTTGCCGGCTAATGCTACTATTTTAGATGCAAGTGGAAATGACGTAACAGCAAACTATGCAATTAGCTATGAGCCAGGAACACTGGTAGTAACAACTCCAGATGGTGGAACAACTCCAGATGATGGAACAACTCCAGATGGTGGAACAACAACGACAACACCAGCTACAACAACACCAGCTACAGCTACACCAGTAGCACCAGTAACACCAGCTGAGCCAGCGGCGATGGATATCCCAGAAGCGGATGCACCACTTGCAGCCGCACCTGGAGCAGATGAGACTGTGGAAATTGAAGAAACAGATGTGCCATTAGCAGGTTTTGGTGGAGCATGGTCGTTATTAGACTTAATCCTTACAGTAGTTACAGGTCTTATGAGTGTTTGTCTTCTAATCACATACTTCAAGAACAAAAAGAAGGATGAAGAGGAAGAAGATGAGAAAACAAAAGCTAAGGCTATGAAGAGTGAAAATGAAGAAGATGAGAGTCGTTTGAAGCGCAAAGGTATGTATAGAGTATTTAGTATTGTACCGATGTTAGGAGCAATTACACTATTCTTAGCTTGGTTTCTTATTGGAAATATGTATCATGTTATTTCTAGAAGAATTTTTCTTGAAAGTAGAGTGTATAAAAAAGTTTCACTTCAGAAAATTTTATTTTATATCAAGGAATGGGGACACGTGTCTAAGGTAATGTTTGTGAAAAGCTTCTACCATATCTTATGGTCATTGGTATTTGGTGTGGGGGGAATCATCAAGCATTATTCCTATTTTCTAGTTCCATATATTTTATCAGAGAATCCGACGCTCTCGGCGAGGGAGGCAATTACGCAATCGCGCAAAATGATGAATGGAAATAAATGGAAATGTTTCCGAATTGATTTATCTTTCTTGGGATGGGATATACTAGTGGTTGCGACATTGGGGTTATCAGGACTATTTTATTCCAATGCCTATAAGGTGACTGCATACACCGATTGAGCAAGAGCACAAGTCGAAGAAATTTTACGATCCAATCTTAGACTTTCTAGGATTAACACTCTATAGAACACAAAAGCTAGAGATAACCAATAACGGTAAAAATGGTGGGATTACAGTGGTTATTTTATAAATCTACATGGTAGAATCTGTGGAGAAGGTATTACTGCAAGCAGTGTGCAAATTGAAATGGCATGGGAAGATAGTGGATATCTTCCTTACCATAAATGAAATATATTTATTAGTTTATTTTTCACGCAACACGATGCGTGCGAGTGGTTTCTTGATGAGACAGAGAACGATAACACATAACATCGATGCAGCTGCTAGCTCGAGCGGTTTTGAAGAGATTACAATCCCTATAGCTAATGCGGCAGCTGGTGGGTGCTCTAAATCTAGTACAGTCATGCAGAATGAGGTCAGAAAGATTGCAATCCCACAACAGATGATTGTATTAGTATAGGTCAGACCGATGTGGAGTAGGGTAAGTGACAATAATCCTCCCCAGATGCAAGATGATAAGTATCCCCCAACGAGGACACTAGCGCGAACCGAATCGGCTTTAGGAAATGCAAATGCAATAAAAGAACTTGCTGCTAGAGAAACCATCCAAATGCTATCTTCAAACTGATGTGCGATAAGTAAACAAAACAAAACATAAAGTGCAACGCAGAGGCTTCGGAGGAAGCATAGGCGAATTTCTTCCTTGCTAAAATTAGGTTTTTTCATAGGTAACACACTCCTTCTGAGAAAATTTTATCACAGCGAGTCGGTTCTGACAAGAAAGCATTTTCAAATCATAGGAAGCGAGAACAATTATTTTTAGAACCTATACCGATATAAAGGTACTTGTGGATTTCTATATTGTATGCTATAACATATTTAAGAAAATATTTAAGGAGATAATTATGATACTTCCATATCACATTGATAAAATTGTTAAAATGGTTTTTTTTAAAGGGTGCAAGGAAAGCAGGTTTTTAAAAAATCATTTTATAAAAGAAGTAGAAGCTGCAAGAGCACAGAAAGGCAAATGCATATTTGTTTTTAATTCCCCGCTACATGGTAATCTTGGAGATCATGCTATTTTAATGGCACAAAGACAGATCTTTAGCAGATATCTTGACAGATATAATATAATAGATATTTCTACTGAGTTATGTCTTGATAATAGCACATTGATAAGAGATAACATAGAAAAAGATGATATCATTGTTATAAGTGACGGAGGATTTATTGGTACACTTTATAATATAGAACAACGATCTGTGCTGAAAGCGCTTGAATTTGGAGTAAATAATCCAGTGATTATTATGCCTCAAACAATCTTTTTTAGCAAGGATAAGAACGGTGCTAAAGAGCTAGCAAAATTCAAAACAAAAATAAATAAATGTTCAAATATACAAATCTTTGTAAGAGATAAACAATCATATAACTTCATGGTTGAACAAGTGGTTGAAAACACTGAAATATGTCACTTAAACTGCGATTTGGTTACATTTCTTGAAATTGAACTGCCAAAATTAAAGAGAGAGAATGTACTTTTTTGTTTAAGGACGGACAAAGAAAAACTAGAGACAAAGGCAGTTGATGAAATTAAACAAAGACTGATCGAAGCTGGATATAAAATAGACTATAGGAATACCATTATAGATCAGAAAATTTATACTTTAGAGGAAAGAAATGAACTGGTTACAGATATAATAACCCATTTCTCAAAATATAAGCTTGTGATAACTGATCGTCTTCATGGTATGCTTTTTTCAGCTGTATCAAGTACGGCTTGTATTGCTTTTGATAATCTTAGTCGTAAGAGTACAGGGATATATGAAAATTCTCTTCATGTTGTTCCATACATCATCTGTACAGACAACAACACTTCTTTTGATAAAACAGTACTTGATGATTTGCTTAACCTTGATGATATTGAATACGACAAAGAGCTTTTTGCGGACAGCTACAATAAATTAATAGAAATTTTGGATGGCGCAATCAAGTAAATAAGTGAGAGGGTTTTTTAAAAAAATTTGTAAATAAATCTTGAAAAAATACAGAAAATATGCTAATATATGTATATCAAATGAAGCGCTTAAACATTTGACAATTGAATAGGTGTCAACCAAATAAGAGGGAGTAGCTTACATCTTACAGGTGTTTGCGAATGCGTCAGAACGATTAGTTAATCTAATCCGCATCGTATATGAAATAGCAAGACTTTTATTACAATTTATTTTGTAATAAAGGTCATTTTTTTTGATATATAAGAAATTACTCATTTCATATGCTACTCACACTACAACAGTACATTAGGTACAGAGAGAGGAAGGGAAATTTATGGGAGAAAATAACAATCAACAAGAGACAAATCAAGAAGTCGAGGCAGCTCAAGAGATTGACCAAGAGGTCGAGGCAGTTGAAGAAATTCAGCAAGGCAAGAAGAAAAAGAAGTCAAAAAAGAAAAAAGAGAAGGCAGGTAAGGAAATTAAAGTTCCAGATATGGTTGGGAATATCGTGAAGATTGGTGCAGTGGTTATTGTAGTTGCGGTGATTATCTTTGGAGCAACCTATCAGGTGCGAGAACAAGAACAGGCAGTGCTTACGACATTTGGACAGGCGGAGTCGGTGACAGAACCAGGATTACATTTTAAGATTCCACTGATTCAAAATGTACAGAAAGTAAATACTACGATTCAAGGATTTTCTATAGGATATGATCTAGAAACAGGGGAAACAATTGAGAAAGAAGCAGTAATGATTACTAGTGATTATAACTTTGTAGAGGTGGATTTTTTTGTGGAGTACAAGGTTTCGGATCCAGTGAAGGCAGTATATGCATCACAAGATCCGGTTCTGGTATTAAAGAATATTTCGCAGAGTTGTATTCGTACCGTGATTGGTGGGTATGACGTCGATAGTGTTCTTACCACAGGGAAGAATGAGATTCAGTCAGTAATCAAAGAGATGATTATCGAGAAGTTAGAGGAGAATGATATAGGTCTTCAATTAGTGAATATCAGTATTCAAGATGCAGAACCGCCAACAGTAGAGATTATGGAGGCGTTCAAGGATGTAGAGACTGCGAAGCAAGGAAAAGACACAGCGCTTAACAATGCCAATAAATACAGAAATGAAAACATTCCAAATGCACAAGCAGAGGCAGATGGAATTATCAAGTCAGCCGAAGCGTACAAAGAGCAGAGAATCAACGAAGCGACAGGTCAGGTATCAAGATTCAATGCAATGTATGAGGAGTACAGCAAATTTCCAGTGGTAACCAAGGAGAGAATGTTCTACGAAGCAATGGAGGAAGTGCTCCCAGATCTTGAGCTAATCATTGATGGTGGTGATGGAGTGCAGAAAGTATTGCCATTAGATGATTTTGTACAATCGCAGACAGAGCAAAATAGCACATCTACAGTAGAAGTTGCACCACAGACTGAGTCAGCAATACCAACAGAAACAACAGATCAAACAGAACAATAGAGTGAGTGTGCAAAGGAGAAGAATATGAAGAAAATAAAAGCAATTACATTGGGAGTATTAGGGGCGGTTGTAGTCGTGCTAGGATTATCATCGGTTGTAATTACACAAGAAAATGAATATACGTTGGTAAGACAATTTGGAAAAGTGACTCATGTACAAACGGAGGCAGGACTCAGTTTCAAAGTTCCATTTATTCAAACAACATCGACGCTACCGAAACAGATATTATTATACGATTTGGCACCATCGGATGTAATTACAGAAGATAAAAAAACCATGATTACAGATAGCTTTACCTTATGGCAGATTGAAGATCCGCTCAAGTTTGCCCAATCATTGAATAGCTCAGTGATTAATGCAGAGAGTCGTATTGATACAATCGTATATAACTCTGTGAAGAATGTCATCAGTAGTATGTTGCAAGATGATGTAATATCTGCAAGAGATGGGGAGTTATCGCAAGCGATTGTGGATAATATTGGAGACAAATTCGAGCAGTATGGAATCAAAATCGTGGAGATAGAGACAAAACAATTGGATTTACCAGAGGATAATAAAGAAGCAGTATATCAGAGAATGATTTCAGAGAGAGAGAATATTGCAGCTACTTATACTGCAGAAGGAGAGTCAGAGGCTCAGAAGATTAAGAACACGACCGATATGGATGTAAATATTATCCTATCAGAGGCAGAAAAGGAATCAGAGATATTGCGCGCAGAGGGTGAGGCAGAGTATATGAAAATCCTATCCGATGCTTATGCAGATCCGGACAAAGCAGAATTCTATTCATTTGTAAGAAGTTTAGATGCACTAGAAGCTTCGATGGTTGGTGATAATAAGACAGTTATCCTGTCGGAGGATTCACCAATTGCGGAAATCTTCTATGGAAACTAGTGTAAAACAGAATGGTGATTAAAACGAAAGATTAGTAAGAGTATTAATTGAATAATAGACAGAAAACATATGATTTCAAAGAAAATTCTTTGGTCATATGTTTTTTGTTTTCTAAGGGAAAATACACAAAATATAAAAATGATACCTATCTAAAAAAGAACATACTTAAATCTGATATGAATTTCCGTATGATGGTTAACAGAAATAGTATTTGTGAAGGAGTATTGAAATGAAAAATACAGAAAAATTTAGTTTTGAGAATTATGCAAAAAAATCTACATTCAGTAGTTTCTTACCAGGAATTAGTGGAGAGAAGGGGATTCCTATCTGGTGCTATTATGTCAATCGTGGTCAAGCTGTTGTAAGCTTTGGAGTGGGAGATAAAGATCATTCCATTATGGAATTTTTCCCAGCGCATCAGGCATATCAGAATGTAAAAACTACAGGGTTTCGTACGTTTATAAAAAAGAATGGGGAGTATTTTGAGGCTTTTTCGAATGAAGAGAAACCACATCGTATGAGTATTGAGATGAATCGCCTGACTATAGAGGAGAGAGATGAAGAACATGGAATTACAACAGAGGTATCGTATATAACTTTGCCGAATGAGTCGATTGGTGGCTTGGTTCGTAAGGTGACATTTAGGAATATATCGAACGATACACTTGCATTGGAAGTTCTAGATGGTATGCCTGCAATTATTCCTTATGATATCGGATTAGATGCATTAAAAGAAATGGGTCAGACAGTAAAGGCTTGGATGGAAGTGGAGCATGTAGATACCAAGGTGCCGTATTTTAAGGCGAGAGCGAGCTCAGATGACACGGCAACAGTGACACCTGTTTTTGGAGGGAATTATTCCCTGTGTATGACAGACAAAAACGAGCAATTGGCACCAATTATAGACCCAGAGATTGTGTTCCAATACGATAATTCCATGCAAGTAGCGCACGGTTTCAAAAATGAGGGACTAGAAGGGTTGTATCAGAAGGATCAAGTTCATTCGAATCAGCTTTTCTGTAGCTTCTACGGAACAGAAGCTACACTAAGGGAAGGTGAAGAATTTGCATTGTATCAGATTATCGGACAGGTAGATCGAAGAGAGACACTAGAGAGGTTTTTGGAGAAGAAGATTGATGCAGATTATTTCCAAGAGAAAGAAAAAATTGCCACAAGTCTTACAGAAGAATTGTGCGAAGTGATTCATACTAATACAGGGCATAAAGAATTCGATGCATATTGCAAGTATACTTATATGGATAATGTGCTAAGAGGGGGACGCCCAATTGAGTTACCAGGGGGCAAGATCTTCTATGTGTATTCGAGAAAGCATGGAGACATTGAAAGAGATTATAACTATTTCCGTATGCTTCCTGAATTCTATTCACAGGGAAATGGAAATTTCCGCGATGTAAATCAGAACCGTAGAATGGATAATTTTTTCACATCTCAAGTACAGAAAGAGAATATTCATAAGTTCTATAGTATGATACAATTAGACGGATATAATCCATTGGCAGTAGAAAAGGTAACCTATACGCTAGACAAAGCAGAGGCAGAGAAGGCGCTAGAAAATGTGGAGGCTACGATACGTCAAGAGATTCTAGATTATGTAACTACATCTTTCACCCCAGGTGGATTCTTTAAGATGATGGATAAGGCGGATATCAGAGATGAGAGGACGCAGGAAGAACTATTCACAAAAGTAATTACCAATGCTAGGGAAAATTTCAATTGTGATTTTGGTGAGGGATATTGGTCAGATCACTGGACTTACAATCTGGATCTAGTTGAGAACTATCTTGCAATCTATCCTGAGCAGATGAAGGACATTGTGCAAACCGAAGAATACACGTATTTTAAATCTTGTGCAGCAATTTTGCCAAGAGAACAGCGATATGTGAAGACAGAAAATGGAGTGAGACAATATAACTTCTTGGGAGAAGAGTCGGAGCATGAGGAGAATGAAAAGCTTGTTCGTGAAACCTATGGCACAGGAGAAGTTGTAAAGGTATCCTTATTAGAGAAACTGATTGTGTTAAATGCCACCAAATTTATGGCACTTGATTCCCATGGAATGGGAGTGGAGATGGAAGGTGGGAAACCGGGTTGGTATGATGCGTTGAATGGTCTACCAGGATTGTTCGGATCTTCTATGGCAGAAACGTATGAATTATATAGAAATCTACAATTTACAGAGAAGTTATTGATGGCAGCTGGATCTTGTGCGAAGCTTACTGCAGAGGTTGTGGAGTATATTCATGAGATTGCACAAATAACGACATCATATTTGGATAAATTACCAAAGGATGTAAAGGAAAGCAAAGAACAATGTATTGAATTCTGGAGTCTAAGAAATGATCTGAAAGAAGAGTATGTGGCAAAAGTATTCAAAGGAATTTCTGGAGAGAAAGTAGAGTGTGATATTGCAGAGTTGTGTCAGATTACGAAGGATATGATTGATGTAGTGGCACAAGGAATAGAAAGAGCACTAGAATATACAGGTGATGTAGTGCCGACATATTTCGCGTACGACTTAGTAGAGTATGATGAAACAGAAGCGGGAATCAAGGCGAAGAAATTCGATGTAATCATTTTGCCAAATTTCCTAGAAGGTCCAGTAAGATATATGAAGCTTGACATTCCGATGGAGAAAAAGCAGAAGTTATACAATGCAGTAAAAGCGAATGGATTGTATGATAAGAAGCTTAAGATGTACAAAGTGAATGCATCACTAGAATCTGCATCATTTGAACTTGGTAGAGCGAAGGCATTCACACCAGGCTGGTTGGAAAATGAGTCAATCTGGTTGCATATGGAATATAAGTACTTATTAGAATTGATTAAAAATGGACTATACAAAGAATTCTTGGAAGATTTCCAAAATGCAGCAGTTCCATTCTTGGATCCAGAAGTGTATGGAAGAAGCATATACGAGAACTCATCATTCATCGCAAGTAGCGTGAATCCGAATCCGAGCTATCATGGTAAGGGATTCGTAGCGAGATTGAGTGGTTCTACGGTGGAGTTCTTACAGATGTGGAAGTTAATGATGTTTGGAGAGAATAACTTTGAATACGAGAATGGGGAATTAAGATTACAATTTAATCCGACTCTTCCGAAGGTGTTAATTGGGGCAGAGAAGAAAGTAGAAGCGATGTTCCTCGGACATACTATGGTGAAATATGAATTTGCCGAGGAGAAAGATTATATTGCTGGAGATTACAAGATAGAGAAGGTAGAACTTACTTATCCATCAGGAGAAGTGGTAGCAGTAGATGCTTCTGGGCTAACAGGAGACCTAGCTTGTGATGTAAGAGAGAAGAGAGTGGAGAAGATAAACATCCGAATCTCATAA
>CAYIZP010000064.1:7694-11389 GCA_964367905.1 uncultured Lachnospiraceae bacterium | reverse complement strand
TGTTCTTGCAGAAGCAAATTATAAGTGGAGTTGTAGCTGGTGCGGTTAAGTCATAAGAGAGAAAAGGATGTAATAGAAATGAGTGAAACAACAAGGAAAATTATAGAAAAATTAGAAGCAGCAAGTACGAAAATACTTCCTGAACTAAATGACAATATTCCATATGGAGATATGCCAGGAGATAAAATCGAGATTGGTGAGGATCATATCAAGAAGGCGAAATTGATCTTCGAAGAGTTGTTAGGAATGCTAAAAGAGGCAGTAGAAACAACAGGATATAAGCCAGTAATCTCGGTGTGTGGAGGGTCTGGAGTCGGCAAATCAGAGACAGCCTCACTGATCTCATTCTATCTGTCGGAGTTAGGATTGAAGAGTTATACGTTATCGGGAGATAATTACCCACTTCGAATCCCACAATATAATGATGCTGAAAGATTGAGAATCTTTCGAAACAGTGGATTGCAAGGAATGATTGAATCGGGTGAATATACAAAAGAGCGATATGAGATTATCCATGAAAACCAGTTGAATAATCTAGATGCCAGCAAAGACTACGAAGGAGAACACCCATGGTACAGTTTCTATATAGATGGTGGTTGTGATGGATTGAGCAGATATTTAGGGACAGAAAATGAAATCAATTTTTCCCAGCTCAATGCGATCATACAAGAGTTTAAGCAAGGAAAAGAAGAAATCTTATTAAAGCGCATGGGTAGAACCGATACAGAATTATGGTATGATGCCGTGGATTTCACCGAGATCGATGTATTAGTGATTGAGTGGACTCATGGAAATAATGATAATCTAGAAGGAGTAGACATTCCGATTTTGTTGAATAGTACTCCGGAGGAAACATTGGAACACCGCAGAATGAGAAATAGAGACGGTGGAGTAGACAGTCCATTTATCATGCGCGTGTTAGAATTGGAACAGAAGTTGCTTGCAACACAAGCGAAGAAAGCTAAGATTATCATTTCAAAAAAAGGTGAAAGAATTAGCTACGAGCAAATGAATCAGAGGAGTGTTTAGGTCGATGAAAAAGTCAATGAATATAAAACCGATGTTGAACTCCTATGTTGATAGCATGGGAGGAACATTGGGGGATGTTGTAAGTGTCTTAAAGAAGGAAGAGTTGAGTAGCACATTCCAATCGTATTATATTTTGCCAAGCCTCTTTAATACGGACTTAGATAGAGGGTTCTCTGTTGTAAGTTATGACTTAAATGAGATGTCAGCGAAACGTGAAGATTTGCAGAACTTAGAAGAGATGGGGATTGATCTGAAACTAGATTTTATCTTGAATCATGCATCGGTATTATCGCCACAATTTCAAGATATCTTATCAAAAGGTCAGGAGTCCAAGTACTGTGATTTCTTTATCCAATGGAATCAATTTTGGGAAGGCTGTGGAGAATTGACAGAAGAGGGATACATTCAGCCAAGGCAAGAGTTGATTAAGGATATGTTCTTCAGAAAACCAGGGCTCCCAATCCTGATGGCTCAGATGCCAAATGGGGAGAAGGTTCCGTATTGGAATACATTTTATCAAGAGATGAAATATCCGAAGCTAGATCCGCAGGATGTGATGAGTCTAGTGGGGGTTCAGTATACGACGGGAGAGGTAATTGCAACAACGGTAAACAATTGGGTTGAATCTGGGAATAAACTAGGTCAACTTACACAAGAGCAGCTGTTGGGATATCGTGATGAAATCATAAGTTACCTTGAAAAAGGTGTTAGATATCTAGGGCAGATGGATTTGAATATAAAGTCTCCATTGGTATGGGAATTTTATGAGGAAACACTGAAGAAACTATCAGAATATGGAGCAAGCATTGTACGATTGGATGCATTTGCATATGCACCGAAGACTCCTGGGATGAGAAATTTTATGAACGAACCTGATACATGGGATGTATTGGCAAAAGTTCAATCCATAGCCGATAAGTATGGGGTACAATTATTACCAGAAATCCATTCTAGCTATGGGGAAAAAACATATCAAATCCTCAGTGAAAAGGGCTATGCTGTTTATGACTTCTTTTTGCCTGGTTTGATCATCGATGCATTTGAGGAGCACTCTGGAGAGATGCTTGTAAAATGGGGGAATGAAATTCTAGAACAGCAGATTCAAGTAGTGAATATGTTAGGGTGTCATGATGGGATTCCACTATTAGATCTGAAGGGATTAATCTCAGATGAGAGGATAGAATCATTGATTCAAACCGTGGTAAATCGCGGGGGATATGTGAAGAACTTACATGGACAAAAAAATATGTATTACCAAGTGAATGCAACCTATTATAGTGCCCTTGGTGAAGATGATAAGAAAATGCTATTGGCAAGAGCGATTCAACTGTTCATGCCTGGAAAGCCACAAGTTTGGTACTTGGATTTATTTGCAGGGAAAAATGACCACGAAGCGGTGAAGAGAGCGGGAGATGGAGGACATAAAGAAATCAATCGTACCAATCTATCCTTGAATCAGGTTGAAGATTCACTTCAAAAAGATGTAGTGAAAGAACAGATTCAATTGCTTCAATTTAGAAATCAGTGTCCAGTATTTTCAGAGAATGCGATCATCGAGATGAAAAGTTCTGGTTGTGAGCTGAGAATTACTTGGAAAAAGGAAGAAAATAGTGTAGAATTAATAGCAAATCTTGAGAATTATGAATATGAGATTCTAGAGAACTGTTGATGCATTAGGAGGGAATATGATGGCAACATTAAAGGACGTGGCAAAGGAATCGGGCTTGACAGTTACGACGGTATCACGGGTATTAAATAATAGGGGATACATTAGTGACAGTACAAGGAACAAGGTTCATATTGCAATGAAAAAACTGAATTATAGACCCAATGAGGTGGCTCGTTCCTTGTCCAGACAAAAGTCAAATACCATTGGTGTGATTGTGCCACATATTACCCATCCATTTTTTGCAGAGTTAATCAGTCATCTAGAAATCTATGCATTCAAAAAAGGATATAAGATACTCTTGTGCAATTCACAGGATCGCGACGAAAAAGAGCGAGAATATTTCGCCATGTGTAGTAGCAATCGTGTGGCGGGGATTATACTCTGCAGTGGAAGTGTAGAATTGAATGAATTCGATGGTGGTGACTTTCCAATCGTAACCATCGAGCGCTACTTAGATAATGGAAGTGCAGCAGTGGAGTGTGATAATGAAGAGGGTGGAAGGCTTGTTGCGGAGCATTTGATAAAATGTGGTTGTAAGAACCTATTGAATTTTAGTGGGATATTCAAGAATAGCATGCCGGCGGATACGAGAACTTTGGCTTTTGGTGGAGTGTGTGAAGCTCATGGCATTGCGTACAAACCTGTTATCACGAACCTCAATCAGTATAATCATCTAGATTATTACGATGAGATCGAAGCACAGCTACGGGAGAATCCGGATGTGGATGGAATCTTCGCCAGCAGTGATATTATTGCGGCACAGGTCATACAAGCATGTGCGAAACTGGGAAAACGAGTGCCAGAAGATATCAAAGTCGTGGGATTTGATGATGTGAATCTGGCATCATTGATTTCGCCAAAACTTACAACGATTCACCAACCGATTAAGGAAATGGCAAGAACAGCAGTTGATTTATTGGTTGCAGCTTCAAGTGGAAAAATCGTTGCAAAACGCACAATCTTACCAGTAGAATTAATAAAAAGAGAAACGACATAA
>CAYIZP010000064.1:0-7594 GCA_964367905.1 uncultured Lachnospiraceae bacterium | reverse complement strand
CCAAGAAGTTTTTGCGATAGCAATGGAGATGGAGTTGGTGACCTTGGTGGAATACGCCAAAAGCTATGGTATTTGGAAAAATTAGGGATTGATGTTATCTGGTTATCTCCAATCTATCAATCACCAAATGATGATAATGGATATGATATCAGTGATTACCGTGCAATTATGAGTGAGTTTGGCACGTTAGAGGAGTTTAAACTTTTGCTAGAGGAAGCTCATGCGTGTGGAATCAAGATAGTCATGGATTTGGTGGTAAATCACAGCTCGGATGAGCATGCTTGGTTTGTGGAGAGTAAGAAGAGCAAAGAGAATCCATATAGAGATTATTATATATGGAAGGAACCACGAGATGGAAGAGAACCAAACAACTGGCAATCTTGCTTCGGTGGATCGGCATGGCAATACGATGAAAGTACGCAGATGTATTATTTGCATATGTTTTCAAAGAAACAGCCAGATCTTAATTGGGAGAATGAAACACTTCGACAAGAAGTATACGATATGATGAAGTGGTGGGGGGATATTGGGATTGATGGATTCCGTATGGATGTAATCACTATGATTTCAAAGGTACAATCTTATCCAGACGGAGAACTGGTTCCAAACACACCATATGGAAATTTTGGACCTTATGTTCAAAATGGGCCTCGTGTTCACGAATTCCTACAAGAGATGAATCAGGAAGTGATATCAAAATATGATTGGTTGACTGTTGGCGAGGGCGCGGGAGCTAAGGTGGAAGATGCGATTCACTATGCAAACTACGATGATACAGAGTTGAACATGGTGTTTACATTTGAGCATGTTGACATTGGGCAAACAGTGTATGGCAAGTGGAGTGATGGTAAAGTAGATCTTGTGGAATTCAAAAAAGTTATGACAAAGTGGCAGGTGGGATTAGAGGGAAAGGCATGGAATAGTTTATATCTGTCCAACCATGATCAACCGCGTTGTGTTTCACGGTTTGGGAATGATAACGAGGCATATCGTGAAATCTCAGCAAAAATGCTGGCTACATGCATGCATTTTATGAAGGGAACACCGTATATTTATCAAGGGGAAGAACTTGGGATGACAAATCGTATCTGTAAAGATTTCTCTATCTTCCAAGATATCGAGATTAAGAATGCCTACCGCGATTATGTGGAGACAGGAGTTCTGAAAGAGGAGGAAATGTTGGGATTTGTGAATGCCATCGGTAGAGATAATGCTAGATTCCCTATGCAATGGGATGGAAGTGAGTATGCAGGGTTTTCGAAGTCAGAGCCATGGATTGAGGTGAATCCGAATTATGAAACAATCAATGCAATGTCACAAATCGATGATTTGGATTCCGTATTTCATTACTATAAGCGCTTAGTAGAGCTTCGTCATAGCAATGATATTATGGTGTACGGTGTGTATAAATTATACGATGAAGAGAATGCACAGGTCTACCTCTATAGTAGAGAATTAGATGGAAAAAAACTATGGTGTGTTTGTAATTTCACAGATACGGAGATTGATTATGAACTACCGAGTGAGTTTGAGGGTGGAAATACCGTATTAATTACGAACTATTCGGATTGTATTCGGAACGAAAATCACCTCACATTACGTCCATATGAAGCAAAGGTGTTTTGTGAATAGATAGAGTGAATATAGAAAGGTTTGATTATTGTGATAGATAATGTAAACAGAGAGAACAGCGAGCTTTTAAACAAAGCTCGTTTGTTTGAAGAGAAAAATGAAAAGGCAGTGGAGAATCAAAAGCCGAAGTTTCATCTAGCCACTCGTGTGGGGTGGATGAATGATCCAAATGGATTTTGCTTTTACAATGGGGAATATCATATGTTCTACCAGTACTACCCATACGAATCAAAATGGGGGCCAATGCATTGGGGGCATGCGGTAAGCAAGGATTTATTGACGTGGAGATATTTGCCAGTAGCACTTGCTCCAGATAAATCTTATGATGTGGATGGTTGTTTCTCTGGAAGTGCGATTGAATTAGAGGATGGGCGACATCTGTTACTCTATACAGGAGTTGATAGAAGTAGCATAGTGGATGGAGTGAAATCCAATGCACAGGTGCAATGTATCGCCATCGGAGATGGGATTGACTATGAGAAGTATGAAGGGAATCCTGTCATATCAAGTGATATGATACCAGAAGGAAGTTATAAGAGAGACTTTCGTGATCCGAAGATTTGGAAGAGCGAAGAAGGAATCTACTATTGTGTAATCGCAAATCGGGCGGATGACGAGGATGGACAAATCCTCTTATATAGCAGTACAGACGGAATCGAGTGGAGATATGAAAGTATACTTTTGAAGAATCGTAACCGTTATGGAACGATGTGGGAGTGTCCTGATTTCTTTGAACTGGATGGGAACCATATCCTGATTGTAAGTCCGATGGATATGTTGCCTCAGGGGCACGAATTCATTGGAGGAAATGGAACCATCTGTTTTATCGGGCAGTTAGATGAGAGTACAAAGCAATTGCAAGAAACGACCCAGCATTCCATTGATTATGGAATAGATTTCTATGCACCGCAGACAACTATGTCGGCAGACGGCAGAAGAATCATGATTGGATGGATGCAAAACTGGGACACCTATCAACTGCAATTTGGGGAAGTGGACTGGATTGGACAGATGACAATTCCAAGAGAATTATCAGTAAAAGATGGTAGATTGATTCAATATCCAATCCGTGAGCTAGAGGAGTATCGAGTAAATAAAATCCAACATGAAGCTGTCAAGTTAGACAATGCAGATCACATAAAACTAGAAGGGATATCTGGAAGAATCATCGACCTAGAGATGGTTATCAAACCTTGGGATTGTGAGAGTGGATATGAGAAATTCTCCATGTATTTTGCACAAGATGAGAAATCCTATACAGAGTTTTCTTATCTGCCATCTGAGAACCTTGTGAGTGTAGATAGAACTCACTCAGGATCTAGACGAGCGATTTTGCATGAGAGAAAGTGCGAGATCAAGCCCTCCCAGCATGAGTTGAGAGTTCGAGTGATATTGGATAAATATAGTGCAGAGATTTTTATTAACCAGGGAGAACATGCGATTACCACTTTAGTTTTGACAGAAGAAGAGGCGGAACAGATTTCTTTTTCTTGTGATGGAAAAGTGGAGTTGAGTGTAGTAAAATATGATTTAGAAAGAGATAGTGTGAAAAAATAGATTTTTCACACGGCAATTTGTCCCTTGTGGTCCAAAGTTGCCAGACAGTGAGAAATGGGCAGTTGTTATATTATGGAGGAATGAGTATGAAGACAATTAAATTAGGAAACAGTGGAGTAGCAGTACCTGCAATCGCAGTAGGATGTATGAGATTATTAGATTTGGAAAGTGGACAAATCGAAGCATTGGTGAAAAATTCAATGGATATAGGATTGAATTTCTTTGAGCATGCAGATATCTATGGAAGAACAGAATGCGAGAGACAGTTTGGAGAAGTTCTTGCAAAGGAATCATCTCTTCGTGAGAAGATGATCTTACAATCGAAATGTGGAATTGTACCAGGAAAAAGATTTGATTTCTCGAAGGAGTATATCCTAGAATCTGTGGATGGAATTCTAAGTAGATTACAAACAGAATATCTAGACATGCTTGTATTACATAGACCAGATACATTGGTTGAGCCAGAGGAAGTGGCAGAGGCATTTGACATTTTGGTGGCAAGTGGAAAGGTTCGCAACTTTGGGGTTTCGAATCATAAGCCGATGCAGATTGAATTGCTGAAAAAATATGTGAAGCAGCCGTTATTAGCGAATCAACTTCAATTCAGTATCCCAGCATCTACTATGGTTACAGCTGGTTTGGAAGCGAACATGCCGACAGATGGAGCAGTGGATCGAGATGGAGAAGTACTTGATTATTGTAGAGTAAATGATATCACAATCCAAACATGGTCACCATTCCAGATACCAGGTTGGAAGGGCGTGTTTATAGATAGTGCGGAATATCCAGAGCTAAACACTAAGATGCAAGAGTTGGCTGAGAAGTACAATGTAACAAAGACTGCAATTGCAACGGCATGGATTTTGCGTCATCCAGCAAATATGCAAGTGGTAGCAGGTACAACAAAGTTTAGCAGATTAGAAGAGATGGTTTCTGCTTGTGATGTGAAACTAACACGTGATGAATGGTATGGATTGTACATGGCAGCAGGAAATATCTTGCCATAGGAGATAGTTTGCTATTTTGAAAGGTATACGAATCGTTATGATGAGAGCAAATCAAAACATGTTTTTGGAAAACGGAATGGAAGTGGTTGATTACAGGAAAAAATACTTCCCAATCACCATCTATCCACATCATATGAAAGATAGAACGACTATATATAGTCACTGGCATGATGAACTAGAGCTTACGTGCATTTTTTATGGGGGATGTGAGTTTTATAATCATGGAGTGAGGAGTGAGGTTGTAAACGGTGGTGTGAATATCGTGAATTCCAAAGAGATGCATCATGCAGTCCCAGAATTTTCCTTTGAATATTCGGATGAGGAGACGAAAGGCGTAACGGTTCAAATTAGTAGAGAATTTATTGAAGAGTTGATTCCGAATTATGAGGAGATATATTTTGAGATAGACTCTTTAGAAGTAGAAGATGAAATAGCAAGTATCATTAGAGAAATCTATGAATTTAATAAGATGGGGAGTGTAGAATCAGGAATTGAAATTTTAAAGTGTTGCTGTGACTTGTTGCTTGTTTTGTATACGAAATGTAGTAAAAACAAGCAGCTTATTCCCATCAATATTCAAAAGGATATGGAGAGAATAAGAATCATTATTATGTATATGAATGAGCATTATAACGAAGAATTGAAACAGCAAGATTTAGCAGATAAGTTTTATTTTTCGAGAGAGTATTTTTCCAGATTCTTTCGAGCTCAAACAGGATTAACATTTAAGGAGTATTTGATGCGTTATAGGTTGGAGAAGGCCAAAGAGGAATTGGATCAGAATCAATCATCCTTATTGCAGATTGCAATTAATCATGGATTCTCTGATTTAAATCATCTCAATAATTGGTTTAAGAAAACGCACAGTATCTCGCCATCACAATATAGAAAAATGAACATGAAAGAAACACTGTAAAATCCAGATTTTGGTTTTGCAGTGTTTTTTCATGAAATAAGAAATCTATTTCATATCACAAATTACATAAAAACAAGATACGAATTGAGGGAGTGGCCTCGTCACAGTATGATAAACTAAGTTTAACAAAAGAAGGAGGAGAAAGAAGATGGTAGAGTTAACAAATTGTACCTATGAGGATTTCCCAAAATATACGCAAGAGATTATTGGCATGAAGACGGTAGAAGCGAATCTAAATAAGTATAATGTTCAAGTGAAGGAAGAAGTGGTGTATCACAAAAGAAATGGGGTGGAATTGAACTTAAGAATTCTAGTGCCTAATTGCGTCAAGGACCATGTTCATTTTGGAGCGCATATGAACCAAAAGGAATATCCAACCATTGTATATGTACCGGGGTCCGCATGGCATAAACAACAGGCTTCACATAGTGTACCAACGTTATATAAGTTTGCAGAAGAAGGATATGTAATTGTAATCGTCGAGTATTGTTCAACAGATAATGAGGGGTATTTCCCAACACAGATCTATGATTTGAAACATGCGCTCAATTATATTCAAAAACATGCAAATGAATATCATATCGATGTCAATCATATGGTGTTGTTTGGAGATTCTTCAGGAGCTCATACAGTGCTTGGAGCGGGTATCACACAAAATACTGAGCTCATTGAAAATGAGGAGCAAAAGACAATGGACTATAAAATTAAGGGGATTATTGATTTCTATGGTCCAACAGATATTCTAGAAATGGGGAATTATCCTTCCCAAGTGAATCACTCGGATGAGAATTCGCCAGAAGGCTGGTTGATCGGGAAAAAAGATGTGGTAAAAAACCCTCAGCTGGCAGAACCGACGGTAATCAAACAGTATATTAGTGAGGAGAAACAAATCCCACCTGTTTTAATCGTTCATGGCAATAAGGACAGACTGGTTCCATTTCAGCAAAGCGTGGATTTATATACAACATTAAAAGAAAAAGGAAAGCAAGTAGAATTTTATTGTTTGGACGGTGCGGATCATGGCGGAACATGTTTCTGGGATGATAATGTACGTGAAATTTTACTAGCATTTATAGAAAAATGTAAGGGAGAAAATTAAGATGAATACGAACAAATTAAAATTTGGAGAAAAAGTCAGTTATGGGCTAGGAGATTGTGGAGCTACAGTAGCAACAACACTGATAGCGACATATCTAACAGCATACTATACAGATACAGTTGGGATTGCGATAGGTGCGATCGGAACCATGATGCTCTTAGCTAGAATTCTAGATGGGTTTTCAGATATCATCATGGGTATTATCGTAGATAATACAAGATCGAAGTGGGGAAAAGCTAGACCGTGGTTATTATGGTCAGCTCCATTTATGGCATTGTCGATTATTTTGTTATTTAATGTGCCGATGTCCTTTTCAGATAATGGGAAATTGATCTATGTGTATATTACATATTTCTTCCAAAGTGCAATTGTATATACAGCGAACAATCTACCATATAATACTTTGTTAGCAAGACTAACCTTAAATGTACAAGATCGAGCATCAGCTACATCCATAAGAATGGTTATGACGACAATTGTTACATTGATTATCAATGCAGTTACGGTGTCTATGTTGACTACGCTTGGATGGCAAAATCTTTCTATACTTTATGGAATTGTGTCACTAGTATTTTTTATCATTTCGTTCCTAGGCGTGAAAGAACATGTTGGAATGGATGAAGGCAAAACAGCCAAGCAGGATAAAATACCGTTAAAGGTAGCAGTAAAAGCATTAGTTAAAAATAAGTTCTTTTTTATGCAGGCGTTAATGTTTATTCTTCAATTTATTTATGCGGTATCAATTGGATCTGTTACATTTTATTTTGCGAAAGACATTCTAGGAAATATAGGTGCAATAGCAACGATTACACTTGCGTCTACCGTACCAACATTGTTAATTAACATGGTAGCACCTAAATTCATCTCAAAACTAGGAAAAAGAAAGTTTCTAATTCTAGGATGTGTGCTGTTAGCAGTTGGCTCTATCCTTGTTGGAGCGGCAGGTAATAACTTGACATTGGTTCTAGTGGGGACTGCAGTGAGAGCATTTGGTACAGGACCATGTCTAATCTGTGTATTTGCAATGACAGCAGACGTGGTTGATTATGGCGAATGGAAAACAGGTATTCGTTCAGAGGGATTGATTAGTAGCTGTACCTCATTTGGTATGAAAGTAGGAATTGGTCTAGGTGGAGTAGTTGGAACAACTATATTATCGATAGGTGGATATAATGGAATGGCAGAAATGCAGTCAGAATCAGCGCTCAATGCAATTCGATTTGCATATGGATATAATGGTGCGATTTTAGCAGCAGCTTGTATTATTCTAGCATTAGTAATGAACTTGGATAAATATATGGGTGATATTCAAAGAGATTTAGAACAAAAACAAGAAAAATAAAAGTGAAGGAGCTGCCTGGAAACAGGCAAGCTCCTTTTAGG
>CAYIZP010000063.1:0-11607 GCA_964367905.1 uncultured Lachnospiraceae bacterium | reverse complement strand
AAAGAAATTTCAGGGTTCGTTGTCTATTGTTCAATTATCAATGTTCGTTTTGTGCTTCCTTGTCGGTAGCAACTTGACTATAATAACATGTCTGTTTTTCTTTGTCAAGTCTTTTTTAAATTTTTTTAAAATTTATTTTTTTGTTTCGCTTGTTCCTGTTGGGAACTTTTATAGATTATCACACCCCTCGACCTTTGTCAACACTTTTTTATATTTTTTTTACATCTTTTTTACAGAGTTAAAATCATGTAAATTGTGGTTGCTCCAAGCCCAGCAAGAACTGGCACTAAATTCCGTCTAGCCAACTCATTTGGCGACACCTTACATATTGCTGCCACAGGCACTACAGCCCACGGTATCACAGTGCCTCCGCCTATCCATATTGTAACAATTTGCCCGAAAGCCGCTAGCTGCGCAACATTGATTTCCATATTAGAAGCAAAACTATAAGCCAATGTGCCTACAATCGGAAGACCAGAAAATCCACTACCGTCCAACCCTGCTGTGATTGCAACTGTAGCCTGTGTCAAAATTGCAGTTACCGAATTTAGCCCCACTTTCGAATACAATGCATAACTAATGTCATTCAATATACTTATTTCCCTACCGCCGAATATCTTTGCAGCCATTTCTTCATTTCCAATAAAAAAGAAACCACCAATTACAATAACAGGCGCAAACACCTTGATTCCAAACGTAAACCCCTCTTTCAAGTTATCCACACATACATCTAAAGCTTCTTTTGGCTTATAACTCGCAAATACACATACAATACTTATAATAATAACACTCCCCCCTATTAGAGCAGTCGCATCCCCCCCTGTTAGTTTCAAGCTCACTAACAAAAATAAGTCCACTATAAATATTGCAATCGTAAAGCAAGCTAGCACCTTTGCCTTCACAGAAATCCGTTGTTCTCTATGAAACACCTCTACCTCTTTCACTTTCTTTGCATCTCGCCTAACATCTCTTCGCATCATAACAAATGCAACAATTAATGTTACTGCACTCATAACAATCCAAATCGGAACTGACGCCTTAATCACTTCAATTGTCTCCACATTAGCACTTTTGGCCGTAATTGTCGGCGCTCCCTGTATAAAGAAATCCGCTGACAATCCCATTCCATGACCAAATATATTCATTGCCACTGCAATCCATATCGGATTCAAACCCAATTTAGAGGCCAACGGAAGCATCACTGCACCAACAAGCGCCACTGCCGGACTCGGCCATATAACCAAAGAACATGCAAGCATAATAAATCCAATCACCAGAAAGGTAATCTCTTTATTCACCATAAACCTTTTCATCGGGGATGCAATCGCAAGATCAGCTCCAACATGTGTTAAACTTCGACTCATGCTCACAACCAATGATATAATGAGAATAATCGGCCAAAATTCACTCCCAGCTAAAATCAATGCATTATACAGCGCATATACTCCCCCTAGTATTCCTTCGCTAACCAAGCATCCGATTGTAAAAATTCCCACAAAGCACGGCATTACAATTTCTTTCTTCAAAATCAATGCCACAAACACCAATACAATAAACAATAGATATACATAATGAATAATCCCCATACTTACCTCCCCTCATAAGGCTTCAAAAGCCCGAGAATATATTGATCAAGAGACACAAAATCCATGTTTCCAGAATATATCTTCTCGAGTTTTTCATGCTCATCCTTAGCCTGAATTAGCCATTGCCTCGCCTTTTCTAAGATGGTTCTTATTAGAATTTCATTTTGCTCTAATTCATTTTTATGTCTTGCAATTCCATCTTCAATCCAGTTTGCAGTGTCAATTTTTTTAGAATTTTTCTCTTGTCGAGTCGCAAATGCCAATCTTCTTTCTTCTATAACGATCACTTTAATCTTATTTGGATCAAATACGGACAAATACACTTCAGCCTTATAACCCTTGGAATTTGCCATTTGCAAAATCTCTTTCATGAAAATATCACTCGCATATTCATTACTATCTTCGATAGTATATACATCTAGCCCATCTAGCAACCCCACTCCCACATCTGTAATCCCTGAAGCATTAAAAGCCTCTGCAAATAATTTTCTATTGTCACTACACTCCCGCGCTATTCGCCTTTCCTCTAAGAGACTTCTACCAATCTGTTTTGCCGCCTTTTGAATTGCAGACGAATTAATATACAAAAGATATATCTTCTCATTTATCTCCCGAATCACTTTCACGCACTTTAGGTAATCATAGCAATAAGCATAGCAGTGTTTTTTCTTCTGCAAGTATTCACCAATCACTTCTTTTTCTTTCTTTAGATTCTCCTCATTCAAAAACTGTGCAAAATCAATAATTTCTTCCAGCGCTATTGGCATTGTCGCCTCCATTGCATGAGGAGCCGTTGCATCTAAAAACGTAATTCTTAACTCCGGAATATTAATTCCATCCAAACTATTCGGGTCACTGGAACAGAGAATCTCTTCCACCGCCCGCCCTTGTTCAAAGAAAAACTCGCCAATCTTTCTAAGCGCTGTACTCTTGCCGACCCCTGATCCTCCTTTGATTAAATAAATTTTCTCCCAGTCCTCTCTTCGAAAAACACTCTCAAAGTAACTTACAAATCCTGTACAAGTATTTGCTGCTGCAAAAAAACGTTTCATCACAAACCTCCCAAAAGACTTTCTATTATGATATGCAAGAAATCAGAGGACGTCATTAAGGGCGTGGTCAAAATAACCACGCCCTCTTCGTTGGGGACGGGGGAAAACGTCGTTTTCCCCCGTCCCCAATCACTTCCGTCTCAGTTCCTTAAAAAAGTCTTTCAGCATTCCACTACACTCATCTCCACATACTCCAAATTCTTTCTCCACCTGATGATTGAATGCTGGCACATCCAGAAGATCCAATATCGACCCTGCACATCCCGCCTTGGGATTTTCACACCCCATTACTACCCGTTTGATTCTTGATTGAACAATTGCACCCGCACACATCTGGCACGGCTCAAGGGTAACATACATCGTGCAATCATCCAATCTCCAATCCCCTATTTTTTTATTCGCCTTTTTGATCGCCATTAATTCCGCATGTGCCAGTGCATTCTTGTCAATTGTCCTTCGGTTATATCCTCGTCCAATAATTTTTCCTTCATATACTATAACACACCCAATCGGAACCTCCTCTAAGGCATATGCTTTCTTTGCCTGCTTCAGTGCTTCTCTCATGAATTTTTCATCATTTGTCATATCAAATATTCACCCTCAACTTTCAGTGCCTTTTCTCTGACTTACGGGTCTGCACCAATACCCGAAGTTTTCATTGTGACTATATTCGCCCTCACTTAAATTCACCGTATCCAATGGAGCCTTGTGAAATTGAGGAAATCCAAATGCTTTTGCAGCCTCGGCTTCTTTTGAATGGTATTCTCCTGGAACACCCAAAAATAGATTCCCCTTTTCTCGAATAAATAATAGATGCTTGTAATTATAATATCCATGTAATAAGAAACTGTTATTTGCAAGTCTCCACTCCCTCTGTGGCAATACCGAAAGCATCTGCCTCTCTATTTTCTCATATTCAATGGCATCCACCTCTTCTACTTGTTCACCTGATTCAACCACTTCTTCAATTTCTTCTTTTAACACCTCGATTACTTCTTGTTCTTCCTCTTCTTCCGTAACATCTACTAGATCTTCTTCTCCAAAAGTAATTTCCGTTGCAATTTCTTCACTACCCACATCGTATATCTCCTGCGCAGATTTCTCCCAGACATTACCCAAGTCTGGTTTTCTCTTTGACCACACTGCGATATATACGTTGTCCTGTTTTGAGCAAAGGTAAACCCCATCGTATTCTTTGAATTTGTCTTCCGAAACGTCATCTATCTCCATTTGATAGTTGACCACCCTGTTCTGGCCTTCCACGAGCCCCACTTTTTCAATTTCACTTCCGTCTTCTTTCGCCGATAAGAGATACATCTTTAATTCATTTCCCGCATCGCAATTCATTCCTTTTCCATGCATCTCCACTATCATCTTACCTTCTTGTCTCATACATTTCACAAACCCAACATTACGTTTTTGTCTGTTGTTTTCATATTCATAGATATAACACACTAATTGCTTCATAGACAAACACACCTCATTTTTAACTTTTATTAAAGTTTATTCACGGGTGTGTTTATTTATTCCTAGAATTTTATACCTGAGACACTCCTTGTATCTCTTGATACAAGCGAAGAATGTAACTATCTGTCATTCCGCATATGTAATCTGTAACCAACAATAGACGCAGATATAGTTTTTCAGCCTCACTTTTTCCAGCCGCATGATGTTGATATGCCTTTATATAATTTTTCGAAACAAATGAAAGCAAGCGAACATCGACTGCATCTAATTTCTCTTCTGTATCATATTTAATTGCCAATGACACAAACAGATTCATCAAGTGATTGATAATCACGGATTCTTTCACTTCAAATTTATATATATTACTTGATGTAAACACCTTATCATATGCCAAATCACCTAGCATACTCATGCACGTTTCTCCGAATGTATTATGAAACAAGTCGTAAGAATAGTTGCCTGCCATAATCGCATTGTAATTCGAGGTAAACCCATAGGTTGCGCATTGAATCATAAATCCTTGAAGACGAATAATCCAGTTCTTCACCGCATACTCCTCTACATTTGCCAATCCAAGCTTAAGCCCCCGTTCGTACTGCTTGTCTAACAAGGCAATCAAATCAAGTTTCGACTTATCGTCTTTAATCTGCTTTATCGCTTCACGCAATGCATGATAGGATACAAATCCCTTCACGAAGGCGTCCTCTATATCCGCCGTCTTATATGCAATATCGTCTGCCGCTTCTAATATAAATGTAAGGGGGTGCCTTCTACCATTCGTTCCTGTGGCCTCTTGAATCTGATAAAACAAGTCACGCTCTGCATAGTAGTACCCCATCTTTTTATCCTTGATATTACCACTGGCTTTGTTAATCCCAGTTGAGGATACTGGATATTTGATAATCGTATTTAATAGTCCATACGTTAAATTCATCCCATTTTCATCCACGAGATAATGTAACTTGGAAACCAGGCGAAGTGCCTGTGCATTTCCTTCAAAATTATAGAAGTCCTCCCGCATCTGAGTCTCAAGCATATCATGAATGCTCTGTCCATTGTAATTCAACTTCGACAGATTCTCCCGAAACCAATTCCGAATCGCAGTCTCTCCGAAATGTCCAAATGGAGGATTTCCAATGTCATGAATCAGACCTGCACACTCCAATATATTGCAGATATCCTCCTTCATAGAGCTTTCAAATCCAGAATTCTTTTTATGTTCTAGAATATTTGCTCCAATATTTTGCCCCAAAGACTTAGCAACCGAAGACACCTCAAGGGAATGGGTCAGTCTCGTTCGTATGAAATCACTCTGATCCAGCGGAAATACCTGCGTCTTATCTTGCAGCCTACGAAATGATGCACTTCCGATAATACGATGATAATCCTTCTCAAATTCACTTCTCAAATCCGTAGACTTATATTGGTATGTGTTCTTGCTTTCTCTCTGTCTCTGACAGCAGAGTAATTTCTTCCACTCCATAACAATAACCCTCCTAATCTAAGAAGTTCGGTTCAACGTAGTTCTTTCCTAATATACGCCTCTGATTCTCTTGGAATCCTAGGTACGCCCACTCCGTCATCTCTACCCAAGCGTGGGATGTTCGATCATACACCTGAACATACCCGATCAGCTTTGGATGAACCCTTACACTATTGTGTAGATATTCTCTCTGTGTATATGGGTTGATATCTCCTTGCTCCGCATTTTCTTCAAAATGAGGTGCAATTTCCACAACTTCTTCGATTGCAACATTTCGAATCTTCTCCATCTCTATCGCATTGGATTTTTCCTCAGGTGTCTCTGTATCCCTTTCTTCCAATTCCTCTTCTGGCTCTTCAACTATTTCCTCTTTAGACTCTTCTATTTCCCCTTCTACAGTTTCCTCCTCTTGAACTTCTGCTAGTTCTTCTACCATTTCCTCTTCCGAACCTTCCACTACCTCTTCTATCGTTTCCTCTTCTGGAACTTCCGCGATCTCTTCTGCAATTTCCCCTATCTCTTCCGAAATCTCTTCCTCGGTTTCTTCTGGCGCCTCCGATTCAACTTCAACTGCTTCCTCTTCTTGAACTGCTAGCACCTCTTCTACCGTTTCCTCTTCTATCACTTCAGGAAGTGGTTCTAGAATGCTTAATTGAAATTGGCATCCCAGTATTCTTGCAATAATTCTCATATCTTGCTCTTGAAAATTATCTCTCTTTAAACGTTGAGTCATGTTTTGCCTCGACATCTTGATCCCTGTTTCAGCCTCCATCTCCTCGGCCAATCGCTTTATTGTCATCTTCTTACGGCTTAATATCAGCTTCACTTGTTCTGCAAATGTTAATGTCAATCTGAACCCCTCCTATTTCACATAAAATAATTTCCGGTAAATATTTCTAGTAAACATTTTTAATTACTGGTAAATTTCTTATTTTCCATTTTATCAAAGCACTATTTTTGCGTCAAGATTTATTCTAGAATTCCCTAATATTTCTTCCGCGATTGCTCTTGGTGATTTATCATCCGTCACAATCTGAATATCTGCTGCCGCTTGATACTTCTCATATCTCACCCCTAGCATCTTTGTAATGTGTTCAACATTCATATTATTGTTAAGAAGTGGTCGATTTTTATTCCTACTCACACGATTAAAAATGGTCTCTGGCGTCGCTGTAAGCCAGATTACCACTCCATTTTTCTTCATAAACTCAATATTCTCCGATTTTAGCACAATACCACCACCACAAGAAACAACACGATTTGCTTCGCTACCACATTGCTCCAATATCTTACTTTCCACTTCACGGAAATATGCTTCTCCATCTGTTTCAAATATCTCGGTAATCTTTCTTCCCTCAGCAGACTCAATCATCTGATCCATCTCACAGATGTTATAACCCTCTATTTTATTGATTTGCTTTGCAATTGCACTCTTTCCCGTCCCCATAAATCCAATTAAAAATATATTATTTTTCATATATAATAACCATACCTTTCTCCATATACCAGCAACTTTGAACCGTCAGGTAGAAATTGCCGTGTGAAAATACTATTTTCACACTCACCTACTGCATACTCCTACCGAATCTCTTGTCTCCCGTTATCATAACATATTTTCCCTTTTGTAAACAGCAAAAAACTGCCATTTCCAAGATTCTTCAACCTCAGAAATAACAGTTCTCTGTTTTTTAATCTTTTTTACAACCGCATTGCCCTTCTTTGTCGCTACAAGCTCCGCTTGCACAAGAACAACCTATACACTTGTCTCCACGTTTTTTTGCCATGATGATGTATCCAATTGAGGCACCTAATATTAAAGCCACCACAATAATTAATATGATATCCGTCATCGCCAACACCTCCTCTAGGCTTTACTTCCTTTGATTGGTGAAATCTTATATTCTGCTACCTTGGCATCTCCTCTTTTCATCAGATATACCACGATTGCTAGCATTGCCAAGACTGCGATTAGCCCTGGTACAAATCCTACTCCTACAGTTCCTGTTGTGATTAATGTACCAATTTGATATACAAGGAATGCTACTACATATCCTGTTCCTAACTGAAGTCCTATTCCTGCAAATAACCACTTTTTACTCTGCATCTCTGCATTCATCGCACCGATTGCCGCAAAACAAGGCGGTGTATATAGATTAAACATCAAGTATGCCAATGCTGCTACGGAAGTCATTCCCATTGTCGAGGCAACATCCGTTGCTCCACCAACTAATTCTAATGCTTCTGGGTCGATAAAGTTTGTGATTGCAAATACAACCGCAAGTGTTCCAACCACGTTTTCTTTTGCTATAAATCCCGTGATTGCTGCCGCTGCTAATTGCCATGTTCCAAATCCCAATGGAATCAACACCAATGCGAATGGACTCGCTACCGTTGCAAGGATAGATGTATTCTCTGCTCCTTCTGCAACTACTTGGAAGCTCCAGTTAAATGTCTGCATGATTTGTACTAGTGCATTACAAACAAGAATCACTGTTCCGGCTTTGATAATGAAAGACTTCGCTCTTGCTAGCATTGAAAGTGTAGCTCTCTTGATGCTTGGTATTTTATACTCTGGAAGTTCCATAATAAAATATGATTTTCTATTTTTATGTCCTGTAATTCGAACCACCATCAATGCACTAAGAATAATCAATGCAATTCCTACTAAGTACATTGTTGGGCTAACCCATGTCGCTCCACCGAAGAATGCTCCTGCAAACAAAGCGATTACTGGCATCTTTGCACCACATGGCATAAATGGTGTCAACATTGCTGTGGTTCTTCTCTCTCTTTCGTTACGAATGGTACGACTAGCCATAACTCCTGGAATCGCACAACCTGTTCCGATTACCATAGGAATAATGGATTTCCCAGACAAACCAACTTTTTTGAAGAAACGATCCATTACAACTGCAACACGTGCCATGTATCCGCAATCTTCTAATAATGCAATTAAGAAATACATAACCATAACAAGTGGTAAGAATCCAACGACTGCACCCACACCACCAATGATTCCATCCACAAGCAATGCCTGTAGAATTGGAGATGCACTTTCTACTAAACCGCCAATATATCCTTGGAATGTTTCAATCCAACCAACTAAAAAGTCTGCAATCCATGTTCCTACATAGGTCTGCGAAATTGCAAATACTGCCCACATCACTGCTGCAAAAATCGGAATTCCAAACCATTTATGTGCAAGTATCCCATCCACTTTATCTTGTGTGGTTTTTTCACTTGTTAACACTTTACGTTTCTCTACTTTTGAAACAATTCCATTTACAAATTCAAAACGTTTCTTATCTGCTTCTTCCACTGCCTTCTTATCGCTCAAATCAATATCCGCTTGATAAAATGGCGCTTCTTGATTCGCTCCACTTAACCCTTCAGCCTTCTTCACTAATTCGATTAGACCTTTATCATTTGCATTTGTAGATACTGTTGCAACGACAGGGCATTGAAGTTTTTCACTTAATTTCTCAACATCAATCTTCGTTTGTTTCTTATCGTTGATATCTTTTTTATTCAAAGCTACGACTACTGGAATACCTAATTCCAAGAGCTGTGTCGTAAAGAATAAACTTCGACTTAGATTCGTCCCATCCACAATATTAATAATAACATCTGGATTCTCATTTTTTACATATGTACTTGTTATACTCTCCTCAGATGTAAATGGTGACATTGAATATGCCCCTGGCAAATCCACTGCAACCAATTCCTCTGTCCCCTCAGAAAACTGCTTTCTAATCGGACTTTCTTTCTTATCAACTGTAACACCTGCCCAGTTTCCAACTCTCTCTGTCTTACCTGTAAGCGCATTATATAATGTCGTCTTACCGCTATTAGGGTTTCCCGTAAGCGCAATTCTCATTTCCTTACCTCCTGCAATTCCACATCAGAATCTCTCTCATACATTCTTCTATTGGACTGCTATTGCTTCTGCTAATTCCTCATCGATGCTATATCTACCATCTTTTACTGCCACAACAAAATTATGACCCATCTTCGAAACAATAACAATACTCTCTCCTGGATAACATCCCAATGTGAACAAGAAACTGTTTAACTCTTCATCGTTTGTTAGTATTTCGGTTATTGTATATTCTCTTCCTATTTCTGCTTCCATTAAATTCATAAGAATCTCCTTTTCATTTAACCGAAAAAATTCACATCGAGTTACCCTCTGCTAACCCATAATATCACAACTCAAAGTTTGCGTCAACTAACTTTTTGTAAATTTTTTCTATCTCATTTTTTCTATCTAATTTTTATAGTAAACTTTCCACTGTTTCCTTCAATATCTCAATCGCCTTGTCACAATCTGCTTCTGTGATAATCAATGGCGGCACCATACGTATAATGCTAGTTCCTACTGCTGTTACAAGCAAACGTCTTTCGATACACCCACGTTTGACTTCTACACTATTAATTGATTCTTCGAATTCCACCCCAACAATAAGTCCCTGCCCACGAACTTCCTTTACTTTCGGCAATTCTTGTAATCGTTTCATGAAATATTCACCGATTCTTTTTGCATTTCCAGCCATATCACGATCTAGCATTTCCTCAATTGTGGCAAGTGCGGCAACACAACTTACTGGATTGCCACCGAATGTAGTTCCATGGGCTCCTGGTGTAAATGCCTTCGCCACTTCACTTGTCGCACAGATTGCACCGATTGGAATTCCACCACCCAATGCTTTTGCCATTGCTACGATATCTGGCTTAACTCCATAATTCATGTAGCCCATGATTTCACCAGTTCTTCCCCAACCAGTTTGAACCTCATCCAATAAGAGTAACATTCCTCTTTCGTCACAAAATTCTCGTAACCCTTTCATGAACTCTTGAGTTGCTGGGTATACCCCACCCTCACCTTGCACCGGCTCAATCATGATTGCTATCGTGTTCTCAGTACATGCATCTTTGAAGGATTGCAAATCATTATAATCCGCATAAGAGAATCCTTGCGTCATTGGTCCAAATCCAATCTGACATCCATTGTCTGGTTGCCCTGTCGCAGCCATCGCCCCAAATGTTCTTCCGTGAAAACTCTTTCTCGCTGTCACAATTTCATATCGGTGTGGTCCATATTTTTCCACGCCATACTTACGTGCCATCTTAATCATTGCTTCATTGGCCTCTGTTCCTGAGCTTTGGAAAAACACCTTGTCCATCCCAATTGTTTCACAGATTAGCTTCGCCAAAAGTGCCTGCGCCACTGTGTATGGGTAGTTGAAGGAATGAATCACCTGCTCCACTTGTTTTTGTATTGCTTTCACTACTTTTTCATTACAGTTCCCCACCGAGTTTACTGCTACACCTGCGTAAAAATCCAAGTATTCTGTTCCATTCTCATCATATACGTATTGATCCTTTGCCGACTCCACAATAAAATCAAAACGCTCATACGGTTGAATCATATATTTCGCTGCCATATCTTTGATTTCCTGTGCCGTTAAACCTGTATCCTTTAATTTCATCTCTTTTCCTCTTCACTTTCTACATCTTTTTTCTATCCCACTTCGCGTTTCGTAACATCTCTTCGCGAACCATCTTGTCACTTACAAAATCTCACTTCTTATCTGATGCTATCCGCCACTTCGTGCACCCTGTCCCAGATATGCTCAAAGAACATCTTGTATCCCTCACAAAAATAATTGCTATATGTCTGTGTTTCCTGATTATAATCTCTATTTCTCTGGCATTCCCCACGACATAGGGTATAGTATCTGCATTCTCCACACCTTGCGTCCAACTGCAGCGACCGTTGCAAGAACCCTGATTCAACTCGCCTTTCATTGATCGCATTGAGTCGTTCCTCGTTGAAGTTCCCGATCTTATAATCATCTAACACATAAAAATCACAAGGATAGACACTTCCATCTGCTTCGACCACATTTTGAATTCCGCAAATCCCTCTCTGATTGCATGCCTCAGGCGGATAGCCCTTGGCTATTGCGACATAGTTGTCAAACTGCCTGATAAACGGCTGCTTCCCTTTCAGCAAATC
>CAYIZP010000062.1:0-11679 GCA_964367905.1 uncultured Lachnospiraceae bacterium | reverse complement strand
CTTTTAAAAAATACAAAGGAGTAACACCAAAAAAATATCTAACTACTTATATACAATAGAATACATATTACGTATTACAAATACTTTTCAAATACTCTTAGTAATATCATGGAATTCAGATACGCTACCAAGGCAAAACCAAAGAAACCAAATCCTATTAGCCCATTCCAAAAGCTTTCGTTACTTGCAATCAGACAAAACGGCAGTATTGCATTAAATATCAATATCATAATGGTAGTCGGCAAATGCTTAATCGACATAATGAAAGCCATTTTTATGGTGTTGAGGTAGGTGTTTTCAAACTTGGCCTGCATTGGAAATATATAGGATGCCAGCATATTTAAAAGTATAAATAAAATCACTAACAAGTAATGTACAATCGACCAGCCCATAGAATCATACATATTCGCAACCTTTATATCTAAGAGAATTACTATATATGCTCCCAATATGGCAATCCATATGGATGTACTCTTCTTAAAATTTTCTCTGACAGATTTAAAATAACCTTTTATAATATATGATTCATGGTTCACACTTAATTTCATTGCAACATCGTACAGTGCTGTGATTGCAGCACCAATCGTAACGATCGGTATACAAGAAATCAGAAATATAATATTCAAGCATATAATATCTCCCACTTTTCCAAGAATTCTAAAAACTTTATTATCTAAATCAAACAATGTATTTAGCATACCTATTTGCCTCCACCATCTTATTTATTTCAGGTCTAACACAATCTCTACCACTTTGCCAACAATAAGCCTGACATCTTTTATCATACCGTTTTCAACCTCATATCCATCTACCCTTACCACATCAGTTGGAACGATTATGTGTCTCTTCAAGTTTATCGTTTTTGCACACATACGAGTCTTTGCTTGCTTCTGCTCTGCATCCCACGAAATTGACACTTCAATATTTCCCCTTACCAATAAATTACTTACTTTTCCCTTCGAGAAATCCTTGGGTAATGCTGGAAGTATTAATATATAATCTTCAAAACTTTGCACCAACAGCTCATTGATTGCCGACGCAAACCCCATATTTGCATCTAACTGTACTGGTGCATGCTCTGGTCTCTTTACCCCAATCCCCATATTTCTCCAATCATTATGAAGGGTAAAGAAATTTGGAACCACACAAGATTTTGCCATATGATTCAAGCATTCAAGTGCTAATTCACCTTCTTTCATTCTTGCGTACACATTGGCCATATGTGCTAACGACCAACCCGACTGTTGATTCAACCCAATTACCAAACGTTTGTTAATCGCAATTACACAGGCATCATATAGCTCGGGATGAGTTTCTTGACGAATCTCATTTCCTGGAAACATTGGATAAATATGTGACTGATGACGATGACGATAATTGTCCTTATAATAAGGATGTATCCATTCTTTGATTGCACCGTCTTCATTGATTTCATATTCCGGGAGTTTCTCTAACATCTTCTGCCAAGTAATTATTTTATTATCATATCCGCCTACAATACGATTCCCTTCTATTAGGTGTGTGAGCACTTCTTTAATCACTGCGATATCAATTGTTGCATTGATTGTAGTCTCCATGATTGCTCCCATACCCTCTTTTCCATCCCAATAGTTTCCAGGAGTGTTTTCAGGTGAATTGGATGGTAAAATCATCAGCTTTCCATGCTCATCTTCTATTAAATAATCTTCATAAAATAATGCAACTTGCTCCATAAATGGCATTGCACGTTTTTCTAGGAATTCTCTGTCTTGTGTGAAGGAAAAATAATCATAATAATGTTGTGCAATCCATCCCGCTGCCGCCGTAAAGTGTATGATATGAGGAAGCAATACCTTTAACAACCCACTTTCAGGTGTAGATGGTGCTGGAATATAAATGCCTCTGCAACCATAAATATTTTTTGCATTTACCTTAAAGTCTTCCATCATCGTATCAATATAGTCAAATACCGCCAACAATAAATCAGGCATATTCCCAGACAAAGCTTGCCAATAAATCATCTGCAAATTTTCATTTGCCATATTAAATGCCCAGATTCCCTCGTAGCTCCCGCACCACAACCCATATAGATGACAAGGCAAGCCTTCTTTTTTTGATGAAGAAATCAATAAATATCTGGCATATCCCCACATTTTTTCAATCATTTCATGAGGCATTTTATCTTGATACGTCGCATGCAATAGCAATTCATTCGAAGTTTGAGCGGTATCTGGATACAACTCTAACTCTGTAGCAGTCAACAGCTTCCCATGAATCTCTCGATTCCTCTCCAATAATTGTGCATAGTCATAGCGAATCTCAGAAAGCTCCTTCTTCAACTTTTCGCTTTGAGAGATATCTCCAACAAATAATTTTATCAAAACGAGCAATTCACTTGTATCGGAAAAACTTAGTCCTTTCTCTTTTTCAAATATTGCTCCGTCTTTTGACAACACTTTCGCCACGCAACCATAACATTCTCCATCATCTTTTTGTGCCACGAATGTTAGAAATCCATCCTCATATTTTTGCTCTTGAACCTTAGGCAAATACGCTTCTATATCTGTTACATAAGGTGGTATATCTGCAAGGTCGTGATAATCTAATCGCATTTCACCACTAAATTTCAAGCTCTTTTCTTCCGAAATATAGAAAGCGATCAAGTCATCTGGACGTGAAACCACTAACTTTCTATGATACCGTCTGTCATCGTCGCTCCATGAGACTCTGATTTCTCCACTTTCCATGTCCAGCACTCTTTCATATTGGCTAAATGCTTTCTTTGTCTCCATTTCTAACAATAAGTCACAAAGGGGAAGTGGCAGTCCAATTGACGGATCATATCCAGCTTCTTGGAAGCATTGTTGTAAAATTTTATCTGCTTCAAAAGGTTTGTTTTCTAGTAACAAATCACGTGTCCGCTGTAAAGATTCACTAATATTAGGAAGTTGTAGGGTCTTTGCCTTCCACCACAACCTGCTATGAGTCAACAAAACCGTTTCTAAATGTACCCCTCCATATACAGCCGCTCCTAGCTCTCCATTTCCTGCTGGCATAGCATCTCGCCACATTTCTTTCCACCAACTTGCAGGGTAATCTCGTTTCAATATGTATTTATTCTCCATGAGTCTCCTTTTCAACCATCTTATCACTTCATATAAAGCCAAATATGCATGAGCTACCTTTCAGTAACTATAACATATAAACCTTGGCATAATATGCCCCAACCTCTAGATTCAGCACATCTGTAAACATCCCTTGTATCTTGTGTATGCCTGAATTCAAATAAAAGTCGAATACCACCTTATCCATATTCGATGTAACCGCCTTACTTTCTAGTATTTCATCATTTAGTATGAAATCTGCCCTATGAATATTTAATGCGTTACCATCTCTATATACCTTATGAAACTCTGGCTGAACAAATTGTTCATGATAATCACAATCATTGCCAATAATTCCTTGTGTTATATCGTATCCTGTTTCTTCTGGCCATCGATAAAACTCTATACGATATCTCCCATCCTCTTTTACGAGCACTTCCCAAAATCCATGTGTTCTTTGACCTTCTCTCACTTGACCTTGACTCCACACACAATTATTCTCATCACCACGCCAATCATGCGCACATAAATTAGTCTCTTTGTGTATATGCAATGGAATAGGTTCCTCAAATTTCACGGAAACTAATCCCCACCATTCTTCATACGCTTCTCTTAATTCTCTTACTTTTTCTGGCATATGATTCGCTATATCATGTTCTTGGCTCCAATCGTTCTGCAGATTATACAGTTCGTATCCATTGATTAACCTGTATTCCTCTTGCATAACACAGCTTTTTCTCCATTTTATCGGTGTAGTTACTCTCTGTGAATCTGTTACAACACAACGTTTTTCTAGCTCCTTAGACTCATGAAAAATCGTATTACACAAAGACTTCCCGTGAAATTGGTTCTGCTCGTATGGTACCTCACACATCTCTAGAATAGATGGCATAAAGTCAACATTCGCACATAGTGTACTGACGTCCCTTCCCCCTTCTAGGTTCAACTCAGGGCAACGAATAAAAAATGGCACTCTATGACCACCGTCATACTCTGAATTCTTCATGCCCTTCAATCCTGCGTTATAGCCTTCCAAAATATTTCCTTGTTCATCATAAGATAGCGAATTCGATGAACCATTGTCTGTCATATATATCACAATGGTATTATCTTCGAGTCCTAATTCTTTGATATAATCATTTAATTCGCCGAAATTATCGTCAATATTCGTAATCATACCATAAAATCTTGCCCTGTCCTCTTGTACCTTGCCTCGATATAAATCTGCATATTTATCTTCAACATTATATGGAATATGAGGTGCATTTGTAGCAAGGTAGCAAAAAAACGACTCATCTCTATCATGACTTTCCTTGATAAACTTCTTTGCCTCTCTAAAAAAGACATCTGTACAATAACCTTCAAACTTGTGATATCCATCATTAGTGCGATAAGTATCGTCAAAATAATCATTTCCCCAATAATCTGGTGTTTGAGAGATCCCCCCTCCTCCATGGACTACGACCTCCTGAAATCCTCTATCCTCTGGCCTATACGGATAAGAATCTCCCAAATGCCATTTTCCGAATATTCCTGTTCGATACCCCTGCTCCCCAAGTGCAGATGCAATCGTCCATTCATCTTCTCGCAATAAGCTTCGGCCTCCAATCGTGTGCCATACACCCGTACTATTCGCATAATGTCCTGTCATTAGACCAGACCTTGTTGGAGCACAAGTGGGTCCCACATGATAATTGCACATACGCACACTGTCTTCATAGAATGCGTCGATTTTCGGTGTCTGTAACCATGGATTTCCTGTGCATCCCAAATCTCCGTACCCTTGGTCATCTGTCAAAACAAAAACAATATTTTTCCTGCTCATTTACTACCCCTTTCCAAAACAAATCTTTTAGCCTTTTACTGCACCAGATGTAGATCCACTAACAATATATCTCTGACAGAACAAATACAAAGCAGCAATTGGTGCGGCTGTAAGTACCAAATCAGCAAACACGTAATTCCAATCACTCGAAAATTGCCCGAAGAAATTATACACTGTAAGAGGCATTGTCCATTTCGACGAAGAGTTAAAGAAGTATAATGGAATTGTAAATTCGTTCCATGCTCCCATTGCAATTGTTACAACAACTGTAGCCAAAATCGGTTTTAACAATGGTATTATGATTCGGAAGAACAGAACAAAAGGATTCGCTCCATCAATAATTGCAGCCTCGTCTAATTCCCTTGGTACACTTTTCATAAACCCATACATTGTAAATACCGCCCAGGGCAGTTGCATCCCAATCTTAATACATATAACCGCAAAATATGTACCCGAAATTCCAAGTACTTGCAACAGACCGAAGGTCGTTACAATCTGAAGTGGTGCAACCATTCCTAATAGGAATAGATTATAAACCCATGCAGTAGTCTTTGTGACACGCCTTGAGATAATGAACGAACACATACTACCGAAAATCACTACTCCAAGTGTAACTAATGATGTGATCAATACACTATTAAAAAATGCTCGTGCAATACCACCTTCATGAAAAACATAAACATAATTGTCAAAATGCCACTCACTTGGCAAAGCTAGATTAAACAATTGAGCTTCAGTCGAGTTTTTAAACGATCCCAATATGATAATCATCAGTGGAACTATAATTAACAGAGAAAGAGCTATTAATACTATAAATAAAATTGTATTTCCGATTATTTTTTTTTGCTTCATACCCATTATAGACTAATCTCCCTTCTCTTAAGATATTTGTTCAATGCTAAAGCTATCACTGAAATCAAAATAAAGAGCACCAATCCCATTGCCGTTGACCTTCCTAGGGTACCACGTGAAAACTCTTTATATATGTAGGTTGCCATTACTTGTGTTGAATTACCAGGACCACCACTTGTAAGTACATATACTTGTTCAAATACTTTAAATCCACCAATTACATTCGTCGTAACAACGATTGTAAAAGCAGGTGCCAACAACGGAAATATAATATAACGGAATCGATGCCATACATTTGCACCATCGATTCGAGCCGCCTCGAGATAGTCAGATGGAATACTTTGTAATCCTGCAAGGAAAATCGCCATCGAAAATCCTGTCCATTTCCAAATTTGCATGATAATAACCGAATTGAATGCAGTGGTTGCATTCCCGAGCCAATCCATCGTCCATGATTCCAATCCCAGAGAGATTAAAATATTGTTCAAAATCCCTCCATCCATTTTCAGAATTGATGTAAACATAATTCCAACTACAATCAAACTCAAAACAGCAGGTAAGTAAAACACTGTTCTAAAAAATCTCTTTCCAAACACAGCAGTATTCAAAGCAAGTGCAAGCAATAACCCTAAGACTATAATGGTAATTGTCGTAAAGAAAGCAAACTTAAATGTATTCTGAGCAGCTAACAAAAAATGTTCATCCGAAAAAATATAGATAAAGTTTTCGATTCCATTAAATTGAGGCTCTAGTATTCTTGATATATTCCAATCTGTAAATCCTAGCATAAAACTAGCGATTAAAGGGATCTCATAAAATACACCAAACACAAGCAATGCTGGTATTGTAAAGTACATTGGGTAGCTCTTTCTAGCCACACTACTAATTTTATTCATTCCATACTCTCCTATCTTAAATAAATGAATCCATCTACTTTATCATAGATGGATTCATTAAAATTCTCGTGTTTTAGAAGCCTTCTACACCCTGCTGGTTTTGATAATCATTAAATATTCTTTCAAAATCTGCAACTGCATCTGCTGGAGTACTAATTCCTGCTGCAACAGATACATAGAAAGTGAATAGTTCCGGTTGTAACGCACTCGTATCTGCTAAATAGTCATTTGCTTGAATTTCTGTCTTTCCTGTGGTTATATATTCATCATACAAAGACTTTAATGCAGGAACAATTTCTCCGCCGTCTACGCCTTCAAACGCTGGATAACCGCCAAGTGAATCGAAGTATATCTGCTGGCACTCTGGTGTTGACCAAGCCTGTAAAAATGCCTTTGTCACATCAATTTGTCCGCCCTGAGATGGCACAAACAACCCTTGCACTAGGCCTGCTGTTGATAAGACATCTTTGTCGTCATAAGGAATAACAAATGACCCTAAATTCAGTTCTGGGTACTTAGCAGATACATCCGTTGCAAATCCGTTATTAATAATGTAAATAGCTGCTTCCCCTGTTCCGATCGCTTCTGCTGCAGTTTCATAGTCTACCGATAAATGATCTTCATTTACATATCCTGCATCAATCAATCCTTTATACAATGTTAAAGCTTCTTCATATTCAGGGATTTCAGTAATTGCGACTTCTCCCGATAAAGCTTGCTCAAATGTGGTCGTAGGGTCGTCCATCATAATCGGAATACCTGCTGTCATAAATACTTGTGTTGTCCATGCAGCTGCATTTGTTTGATATAGTGGTGTCACTCCATTTCCCTTTTCTGCAACCGTATCAAGAATCTCTAGGAATTCATCATATGTTTTTGGGTTTGGATCAACGATTCCACACTCTTCAAGCACGTCTGCGTTATAGAATGCAGCAATCATTCCACCTGTGGAACTTGCTGGAAGTGCATACATCTTTCCATCATCTGGGTCTGCTGCGACTTCTGGGTTAATCAACTGTTTATTCCATGGTTCATTGCTCAAATCCACACAGTTTTCCACTACGCCTAATTCTCTGTTTTGTAATGGTAAGTTGTATTCAAAAACATCTGGAACCTCACCTGTCGATAGCTTAACTTTAAGTAATGTAAAGAACTCATCATCTGGCGAAATCTGGAAATCAACGGTACAACCATAGGTTTCTTCTATGTATTCCGCCATTAATCCCTGTTCCTCAAAATATTTTCCCTGAGCTGTCATCCAAGAAATTGTTTTACCCTCTAGAATTTCCTTTAAAGCCTCCATATCTGTTGGAGTTTCTCCAGAAGTCCCCTCCGCAGTTTCATTCGAGTCTTCCCCCGAGGTTTCAGCCGCTTCACCTGAACTTGATTCAGAAACTTCTCCTCCTGATTCACTTGTTCCACAAGCCATCAATCCGAACGTCATAACACCTGTTAGCATTATAGCTACCATTTTTTTCACTACTTGATTTTTCATTCTGTTCTCCCTTCAGTTTTATATTTGTAAGTCAATTTTAATCAAATTTAATCAAACTTTACATGGAAAAAGTTAGACAAAAAGATGTATTTTTTTTAAAAGGCATTGAAATGTCAAAAAAAATAAACTATTATCTAGATGGAATTAAAACACAATTTCACCTTTATCATACCACTATTATTATAAATAACAACGAGGTTTCTATGAAGAATATAACATCTTTTCGCCATAAATTATTTCTATATATCGCAAGTAGTTTAGCAATATTATTGAGCCTAATTGGTTGCTTCGCTTTTATTATGATAAACAATCAATTAACCGAGGATACCTTAAACGCCAATCAGGAATTAGCAACCTCTACTTCAATTAATTTAAACAACCTACTAGAAGAGATGAACAGGCTTGCTCTATACGCCTCTACAAATCCCGCCGTGCGAGATACCATGAGCACCCTTTACTATAGCGATGAAGCGCCTAATTCCTTTTTTATGTACAGTAACCCTATTCTGGAAATTTTAACCTCTATTACTGTTCCGAACAGTGCGTCAGACTATCGAATCTCCATATTAAATGGGAATAATTTTTTCGAAACCACAGGGTTTCCTACCTCTACTTCGTATACAAATTCTTTTTTGTATACGGAAGAATATAAAGAATGGTATCAAAATCTTCCAATTATACCCTATAATAAGTCTATTGTTTTTGAAACTTACGACCCATGGACAAATACTGACTCAAAAAGCATCACAATGTACCGAGAAATTTTTGATTCCTCCACAACCACTTTCAAAGTTGGACTTGTGATGATTCAATTTCCTAGCGAGGATTTTATCGAATTAATCAAATTTGAAGATAATAATATTGAATCCTATATATTCGACGATGAGCAAACCCTTTTGATGTCAAATGCGACCAATGCAGACGCTATGCATCTAAACACTTTATCGGATACAGAGATAGATAATCTCCTAGGCATGGAATCTGGTTTTACACGAGGTAATGCCTATTCAGTCGTAACCTTAAACAATGGTTGGAAATTATTAGTTGTACAAACTCAAAGCATGTTCATCAGCGTTATCCTTCCCATTATCATTTATTTAATCTGTGGATTTCTGATTTTAATTATAATTTCATTACTTATTTTAAACTTTATTATGATACGTGCCACAAAACCATTACAAGCTCTCATTCAGCAAGTAAATGATGTTTCCATGAACAATCTATCCATTAACACAGTCTCATCTACTTTTGATGAATTTGAACTATTAAATAATGCTTTTTCAGATATGTTTATCCGACTGCGTGCTTCCATGGATGAAAATGAGAAACGAAAAACTTACGAATTACAAGCTAATTTAATCGCACTACAATCACAGATGGATCCTCACTTTTTATACAATATCCTCACTGTAATAAAGGCTATGAACCATGAACAAAACTATGTTCAAGTGGATTATTGCTGTAATTACCTAGCAAAAATGCTACGATATATTTCATCATATGATGAAAAAATAGCCACTCTAAATCAGGAACTAAAACATGCGGAACTTTATTTAAATTTAATGAAATTTCGCTATGAAAATCAATTTGAATTTTCTATCAATATAGAATCTACCGTGGATACAGACGAAATCCATATAAGCAAATTGGTTATTCAGCCCCTTTTGGAAAATTGCTTTCAGCACGGATTCAAGAATGTTTTACCTGTTTGGAATATCCTCATTAACTGCTATACACTTGATGATTTCTGGTATATTACAATTGCGGATAACGGAAGCGGAATTGCCTCTGAGAAAATAAAAAACATTGAAGAACTGGTTGCTGAATTCACTGAAAACCCCTCTCACTCTATCTCGCACTTGACACTTGGTGGTATGGGACTAGTGAACACACTGTCTCGATTAAAATTGAACCAAGAATACAATGTGGATTACTCAATTGGTCCAAACTATCCAACTGGAACAATTATCACTATGAAAGGAACTTTATAAAATGAATATATTAATTATAGAAGATGAGCCACCAATCATGAGAGAAATCATCTCCACAATAAGAAACATCAGCTCAAGCTATGTAATTATTGCCAAGGCACAAAATGGAAAAGAAGCCCTAGACCAACTAGAACGCTATCACAACGATATAGATGTAGTAATTACTGATATAAACCTCCCCATTATGAATGGGTTAGATATCATAGAGCATTCAAAAGCAGAATATCCAGACATTCCATTCATTGTTCTTTCTGGATATGATGATTTTAGCTATGCAAAAAAAGCAATTCAGCTATCGGCTATCGACTATCTTCTAAAACCTATAGAAGCCAACGAACTTGATTTGGTTTTAAAAAAAACCTGGGAAAAAATATGTGTCAATAAATTTGTTCCCAAGATGATAAGTCAAACACCTAACAAAGAATCCAATACATATTTTTTAGCTATTTTATGTATTGACTCCTATATTGAAGATGCTACAGCAAGCAACAATGATGCACATAACACATCTTACTATACTGCACACTTTCAAAAAAAACTATGTAATATATTATCAGAACAAAATTTTTGGTTGATTGATGGTTCCTCTAGTTATGAAAAATTTTTAATCATTTCCTTGGATAATCAACAATATTTACACAATACAATGCACAGAATATTTTCTTCCCTTCAAATAGCTGGACACAATTTAACGATTATCGTCAATTCCACAGCAATTAGTATAGAGAACATATACAGTTATAATCAGTCATTACGAGAAACCTTAAAACAGGTATTAATACTGGAAAAAGCACAATTACTATTTACCCCTTGTAAAACAATTTCTTATGACAGTGTCTATTTTTACAAAGAAATCACGAGGCTTAGTAATCTCTATTCCTCTGGTAATTATAGCCTCTTTTTAACAAATTTGAAGGATTTGATTCATGAATTTAAAAACCACAATCTGTCTTTAGAAAATGTAATTCAACTGATTAATCTGTTGTTTTCTACTTGTAGAACAAGTGCCTTAAAAGATGGTATGACTTTTTCTGAACTAGGATCTTTATCTACTGATGTTTTTTCGTATTCTTATAACTATTTGGATTTATATAATAATCTAAAATCCATTTTTGAACTGATATTTAATGAAACAAAAGCATCTTCCTCTGAGGCTAGAGATATTCAATTATCTAAATTAGATGCTTATATTAATGCTCATTTTCGTGAGCCTCTCAATACTCAAGATTTATGTTCCATATTCAATTTCACTCCCGCTTATGTGAGTAAAATATATAAAGACTACAAAGGCATTTCACCTTCCTCTTATATCACTCAGCTTCGTATGGAAGAGGCGCTAAAGCTATTAAAAGAAAACAATATAAATATACGTGATTTATCTACCTACCTAGGATATGATGACTCCTTTTACTTCAGCAAACTATTCAAAAAAATTTATGGGGTTTCTCCGAAGCAATATCAGAAAAACCCCTCTATAATACACTAACTACTTATATACAGTGATATCAAAGGAACGATACACCGCTTCTCTTGCCTC
>CAYIZP010000061.1:0-12289 GCA_964367905.1 uncultured Lachnospiraceae bacterium | reverse complement strand
TACACTCCACCGAAGCATAGAAAGACTTCAGGTCAATTGCAATATAAGTTTTCTTGTCATTCATCTCCCTACACTCCTTCCATCAATATATTTTACCACGTCATTTTTTTATTGACAACCTTAGACATTTTTATTATGCTCATCCTATGATACCAAGAGATAAAAAGTCGTTATTTCATGCTTACATGAAGAATCATGGCTTTGGGTCCCACAAAACATGAAGAAGCAGCCCGAATAGGGAGGATTCTGAATGTTTTTGGGATTGCGAGAGCACAAAGTACGTAGCAATCCGTAGGTATCATTGTTAATGAAAAAAATGCAAGGAACAAAAATCCATTGTTTTATGCTTACATATAATATTATAAGATGGCTCCCCTCTTATATGTAATTTCCAGCGTATCATCCGATCAAAAATTCGATTTTACATATAAGAAGTTGTTTGTTATCACGCCTTATATGTAAAATAAAAAATATGACCTCATTTCATGGATAAAATTACAGATAAGGCGACTCTAATTCCAAACATTTATATGTAAAGCAAAATTCAGGAGCAACATCTATTTCTTTTCAACAAATAAATTGGTGTGTGGAAAGATAAATACTTAGCTTTTTTTAATCGGAGGACATCAATCTATGGAAGAGAAAAAAAACAACCCAACCACCTTCATCTCAAAAAGAAATCATGTGGTTGGTCAGAACGGAATTATCGAAAAACACTTCAAAGATTTCGAGGACTTCTCACGTGAAAAGGTGATGATAGAAAGGCTACAAATAGCTGGAGTTGCTACACCTGAATTACTGTCAGCAGAAGATCAAATCCTTCGATATCGCGAAATCGAGGGTACTCTCTATGCCGACCTTGTAGAATGTATGACAGTAGAGCAGGCGACTGCCCTCGCCACTTGGCTCCAAGACTATCATAATGCAACCCAAGAACTTCGTATGGATAATAACCTAAGAAATTATATCTATCAGAAGTCCACCCATTCATGCATCGGCATTGACTTCGAATCACCTACTAGAAGCGGCTATATTGCCGAGGACTGCGGACAACTCATCGCCTTCACTGCAACCTATAATCCTGCCTTTACTGAATGTAAACTGAATACCTGTGCACTACTCCTGCAGGCCTTTGTGGATTGTGGGGTACACGGTGATAGAATTGAATCTGCATTTGCGAAAGAAATTACAGCCATGTGCAAGCGACGCAATCAAGGAACTACACTAGAGCGCAATGCCCTTCACTTTTATAAACTATTAAAAGATAAAATCTTTTTCCGTGATTGTTCCATGGATGACATCGAAAAAAAAATTTTAGCCTATTCCACCAGTCAATTAAGCGGATTTCTACATGAAATGGAGCATGTAAGAAGACTCGCTACCAATCTCTTCTGCTACAAAGATGTTCGGTTACGAATCGCAGACTGTGGTACAAATAACTTATTTATGATTCCAATCAGACGCTCCACACTCGAAATGATTGGAGGTTCGGAAACAAAACAAGAATTTTATATGAAATTCTTAATCAACCACATGACTATGGGAGGATAAAGATGCGCTTGTTGCTATGTAAACATAGCACTATCGCACTTGTTTTCAGTCGCAAGGCTGAATAGTTATAAATAAATTGACATTTTTCACAAATTATATTAATATATCTGTATAGAAATCCGAGCTTACTTAGTGTGGAAGTAAGCCATTGGGTATCCGCCAGAATTGTGATGCCTCCCGTGTTTGGAAAGGATTTCGGTTGTAACTGCATGTTTGCGCGAAACCGAATTTTCAAAAACGAGGAGGAATTTTTTATGTCAACATCTTATTGTGAAAAACTGATACGTGTTAATCTAACCACTGGTTCCATTACTACGGAAGCCTTAAACATCGACGATGCCATAAAGTTTGTCGGTGGTCGTGGACTTGGAACAAAACTCTTAATCGATGAAGGGGTGCCTACTGTCGATCCACTGAGTCCAGAAAATAAACTAGTCTATCTTGCTGGCCCATTAACAGGTACTGCCGCACCTACAGCTGGACGTTATATGGTAGTAACAAAGTCACCACTCACGGGCATGATTGCCTCATCGAATTCCGGTGGGGTTTGGGGTGCAAAACTAAAGTATGCTGGATATGAGGGTATCATCGTAGAAGGGAAATCAGAGACACCTGTCTACTTAAACATCGACGATGATAAGATTGAGTTGCTTGATGCAACCGAGTATATGGGGATGAAAAGTGAAGCGATTGATGATAAGTTGAAAGCAATTTATCCAAAATGCTCCGTTTTAAACATCGGTCCTTCTGGAGAAAATCTTTCCTTACTATCCTGTATTATGAATGATAAGCATCGTGCAGCTGGTCGAAGTGGTGTTGGTGCAGTTATGGGAAGCAAGAATTTAAAAGCGATTACTGTCACTGCCTCTCGTGGTGTTATCCCTCCAGCCGATGCAGATGCACTCAAAACAGCCACAACAGAATGTATCAAAATGATTCGTGAAAATGGAGTGACCGGTCAAGGTCTTCCAACATTTGGAACTGCTGTTTTAGTTAATATTATCAATAATACTGGTGCATTTCCTACACGAAATTGGCAAGAGGCTTACTATCCAGAAGCTGATGATACTTCAGGCGAAACTCTGAAGGATAAATATCTCAAAAAACAAAGTTTCTGCCATCGCTGTCCGATTGGATGTGGTCGTGTAGTAGAGATTGATGGCGAGCTAACAGGAGGCCCTGAATATGAACCACTGTGGGCATATGGCGGAAACTGTAGTGTCAATGACCTAGGAGCCATCAATGAAGCGAACTATTGGTGTAATGAATATGGTCTTGATGCGATTTCCACACCATGTACCATTGCAGCCGCTATGGAGCTTTATCAAATCGGAGCGATTAAAGAATCGGAATGTGATGGAGTGCCTCTAGAATGGGGAAGTGCAAAGGCTATCGTGGAGTGGACAAAACGCATGGGTGAAGGAAAGCTTCCATTAGCGAAACTGATGGCAGACGGAAGTTATCGTCTCTGCGAATACTATGGTCACCCAGAAGTTTCTATGAGTGTAAAAAAACAAGAACTTCCAGCTTATGACCCTCGTGCGATTCAAGGAATCGGTATCACCTATGCTACAAGCAACCGTGGTGGTTGCCATGTTCGTGGCTATTTGATTTCTCCTGAGGTGCTAGGACTACCAGAACAGCTTGATCGTACTACAACAGAGGGCAAAGCACTTTGGTGCAAGATATTCCAAGACCTCACTGCGGTAATTGATAGTATGGGACTATGTCTCTTCTCATCCTTTGCGCTAGGAGCACCACAGTATGCCGCATTGATCAATGCAGCGACAGGTACCAACTATACTGCCGAACAATTATTGGAAGTAGGAGAAAGAATTTATAATATTGAGCGCCTATTTAACAAACTCGCAGGAATGAAACCAGAAGATGACCGTCTTCCAAAGCGATTGCTAGAAGAAGCAATCCCTGATGGACCGTCCAAGGGTATGATCAGCAAATTAGATGTTACACTTCCACAATATTATGATGTTCGTGGATGGAATCAGGCATTCCCAACAGTAGAAACTCTTGAACGATTGGGGCTTGCAGAATACAAATAATTTTAACTTTGAACAGGAGTAACGCTATGATAGAAGTTAGGCTTTTCGCATTTTTTCGTGAAGGAAGAGGGAAGATTATCTTCCTTTCTCCTGAAAAAATAAAGACAGTGCAAGACATCTTGGATGAACTAAACATATCCGTCGATGACCTTGCAATCTGTCTCATAAATGGTTTTCACTCGAAACCCGAGGATAATGTATCTCCTGGCGATATCCTTGCACTCTTTCCTCCTGTCGCGGGAGGCTAACATTCGAGTAAAACTATATCATCTCTCTTTCAAGAAAGCTTTTTGTAATTTCATTTTTAGGAGATGTCATGATTTCAATGGTATCTCCTCTTTCAACGATTTTGCCATCCTCTAGTAGTACAATTTGGTTGCAAAAACGCTTTGCCTGCGCTAGATTATGCGTGATAAACACCATGGTGGTGTGCTCTTTTTCATTGATTGCAGTCAATATACGCTCAATCTCTTCCGTCACTGCTGGATCCGTGTTTGCGGTTGCTTCGTCTAGTAATAAGAGCTTAGGTTTACATGCCAAGGCACGTGCCAATGCCACCTTCTGTTTTTCTCCTCCAGATAAGAGCCATGCCTTTTCTTTCTTCAGATGCGAAAGCCCAAACTGCTCCATTAATTCTCTAGCCCGTTTCTCCATGTCTTCCTTTGCATAACCTCGAAGCTTCATTGGATAGTAGATGTTCTTCTCTACACTCGTTCGCATCATATATGGACTTTGAAAAACTAGAGTAATATCCTGATGATTTACCTCTGACGTCTTATCTCCCCCATTACTAGAGAAATATAAACTTCCCTCTGTTGCTTTCTCTAGTCCAGCAATGATATTTAATAAAGTGCTCTTTCCTGCTCCATTGGCTCCAATAATTCCAGTTCGAATCCCCTCTTCTATCCATCCTTTTTCCACATCTAGGACAACACGATTCCCCTGATTGCTCTTAAATTCTTTCTTTAGATTCTTAAATTCAACTCGCATGGCTTACCTCTTCTCGTCCCTTTCCTGAAAATTATATAAGATCGCATTAATCACAAATGAGATGACCAATAAAACTAATCCAATTGCAATGGCTCTACTATAATCTCCCATGGACTTTAGTTCGCTGATATAGGTTGTCATCATTCGAGTCTTCCCCTTGATATTACCACCAACAATCATAACAGCACCCACTTCTGATATCGCTCTACCAAACCCACTCACCACTGCGGCAATCAAGCCAATTCGCATCTCTGTAATCATCAATTTCAAGATAGCAAAACGACTAGCCCCCAATGTCACGCCCAACCTTCGAATTGTTTCCGCCTTTTCCTTCACCATATTGTAGGTAAGTCCCATAATAATTGGTGTCACGAGGATGACCTGTACCATTACCATAGCAGTCGTAGTATAGTTGAGCGCTAGATGACCAAATGGTCCTCTTCTCATTAAGATAAGAAACAAAGCCAAACCTGCTATAACAGGTGGTAAACTCATCCAAGTATACACAATCCGAATAACAATACTTTTTCCTGGAAATTTTCGAACACCTAAGAATATGCCTGCTGGAATTCCTAATATGGTAGATATCAACAAGGCGACTCCAGACACCAAGAGTGATAGCGATACCACTTCAAATATTTCTTGATCTCCTGAAAATATTAAGTTTATAGCCTCCCAGAATCCTTCTATAATTACATCCATTTTAAAAATTCCTTTCTATCACAAATTACCCCCGCCTAAACCGACAGGGGTAAATATTAATTTATTCTATTTTGTATTAGATTACTCAGCATTTGGTGTAAATAGTGCTCCACCAAATTCTTCTACTCCATATCCACCGATCAATTCTTGTGTTTCGTCTGATACGATCCACTCTTGGAATGCCTTTGCACCCTCTGCATTGATCAAATCATTTTTCTCTGGGTTTACACAGATAACTCCATATGGATTATCCATAACACCGGATGGATCTTTCTCGCAAACGATTGCAAGACCTGTTTCTCCACCAACGTTTAACCATGTTGCTCTATCAGATAATGTGTATCCACTCATTTCGTCAGCCATTGTGATAACATCACCCATTCCTGCTGCCGCTTCCACATACCACTCACCTTCTGGTGTCATTTCAGCTGCTTCCCATAAAGCCAACTCTTTTTTATGTGTTCCCGACTCATCTCCTCTTGAGATAAATGTCAATTCATTTTCAAGGATTGCTTTTACAGCTCCTACCGCATCATCTGCTGGGATTTCCGCATCTGACTCAGGTCCTACAAGTACATAATCATTGTACATAACTGCAAGTCTTCCAGTTTCATCACTGTGTCCTGCTTCAACAAATGCTTCTTCCGATGCTGGTGAGTGTACCAGAAGAACATCTGCCTCTCCTGCTTCTCCCATTGCCATTGCTTCTCCAGAACCAACTGAGATTACATCTACCTCATAACCTGTTTGCTCTGTAAAATTAGGTAAGATATAGTCTAGTAGACCACTGTCTTTTGTACTTGTTGTCGTTGCCAGGATAATCGTTCCTGCTGCTGGGGCTGCTTCTTCTTCCACAACTTCTTCCTCTGCCGCCTCTTCAACTGGTGCTTCTTCTACCACGTCCTCTGCTGCTGGCTCTGCCGCTGGTTCTGGTGTGCTACAAGCAGTCATTGAAAATGCCATAGCCGCTGCTAAAATAAGTCCTAATAATTTTTTGTTTTTCACAATTTTCCTCCATTTTATATATATATCAACATATTACTTGTGGTATGTTATCTTGTTTTGATACAAATGTCAACCACGTATTTATTTTAATACAATTTCAAATATGTAGATTCTTACGTTAGAAGAACCAGTACCCATTGCTTTCCACTTCATAGTTTTCTGCTAAACATATATCGTTATAAGGTATGATAACGCAGACAGAAAAGCAGTCTACATTCCACTGAATATCCATGGAACCCTTATATGATTTCAGCGTATCACTAATCTGTTTTAACCCATTTCCACAAATTTTTTCACTCACTTTAGAGCTAACAATTCTCCCATCAACTTTTTGCAACCTTTTTGTAAAATTATTTTTCACATAGATAATCAGTTCACCCGCTCGACAATTGGCGTAAATCCTAAGTTTTCTATCTTCCTTTTCTTCTTTTAATGCTGTAATAGCATTATCTAAAAGATTCCCAATAATTGTAATTACATCATATGACAAAATACTGATATCATTCGGAACATTAACTTGAGTCCTCAAACTGATTGATGCCTCTCGAATTTCCTTGATTTTCGAGTTGATTACATTATCAAACATATAGTTCCCTGATTCATAAGGTGGCTGTATCCCCTCTCTCTCCTGCTCCAAACCATTGATATAGTCACGTATTCCATCTATATTTCCTTTTTTATTTAAATCAATTAATGCTCCGATGTGACTCTCCTCTTCATGATGAAGTGCATAATAAAGTGCATAGTTACTTTCATTTGCCCGCATTATAATTTCATGTTGACACTCAATAGCCTGCGTCTTCTCTATCATTACATCATGCTCAGACTTTGTGAGATACCATAGGAATAGATTCTCTATGATTTCAATGGTGAAGATATTCACCGTCAGCACAATACCCGCACAAAAGAACACCGCTTCAATCGCAATGCCATCCGCATTTAGAATTGCGATAAATAGGAATAAGGTTCCAAGCAAGATTAGGCTAAGGGCTACATAATACTTCTTCGGGATTTCCCGCTCTTCTCTCTTATGATTTTTGTAGCTATAGTAAATATAAGCTGCGATTAAAAATACAAGCTTCATTGCAATCACGCCTACAATGGAATTATATGTCGTTCGTGCAATCGGAGTCCTGCCGATTAATCCCGTTAGAAATGCAACAATCACTTCCATTGTAATGGCCATTCCATAGAGGATAAACACACGTATCAACTTCAGCAGAAGCTTCCCCTCATAAATAAGAGACACGGCAAAAAGACATGCAATATTTATCACCATTAATATAATCGGCCTATTTAAGAAGGCTAATGTCGTAGAAATCAATACCGTATAGCCTATATATGCCAACACCTCAACTTTCCTTCCATACTTAGAGTCCTGATAAGTAGCATAATACACTAAATAAAGCGTAACTGCCTGTAACGGGTTTGTTGCAATCATAATATAATCGAATAATTCCATCTTTCATCACCTCAACTGTTTGTCATTTATACTTTCGATGGTATTTATTTACCCTCTATATATATAGACACTTGAGATGACAAAAACTGACGGCATTTTTATGTATTTTAAAAAAACAATGGTTATTTTTTTCTATAAGTGGAAAACGCTCCCATTACCTCCTCCATCTTCTCATCATTAATACACTTCATGAAACCTGCTGCTAAACAGTTGTAATACATCTCTGCCACAAATTCCATCTGCTGTGCCGTATCCATTGCATATGATATATTTCCACCTACTGCTACTGCTCCATGATTCCCTAGAAGAACCCCATTCCTATCTCCCATGGTTTCATAGCAAGACTCAGCAAGTTCCCAGGTTCCAAATTGTGCATATGGAGCACATGGGATATCTTTCCCTGCATACCCAATTACATAATGAATCGGCGGAATTGGTTTATGCATACACGATATTGTAGTCGCATACTTTGAATGTGTATGTACAACAGCTCGTACATCTGGTCGCTTCTGATAAAAGATCCGATGTAAATCATATTCACTCGAAGGCTTCGCATTTCCCTCAACCACTGTTCCATCTAATTTCATCACAACAATATCCTCTGGGTCTGTCTTATAATAATCCATCCCACTTGGACTAATCGCCATCAATTCCTCTTCTGGATTATATATACTAACATTACCGAATGTTCCTGTTGCTAACCCTCTCTCAATTAATTGTTTTCCATATTCTACGACTAATTTTCTTTCTTCTAATAATCTCATCTCCTCATACTCTTCTTTCTATTTTTCATTTACAGCTTTACAAATTCGGCTGATTCCCTCTAGAACAGTTGCTTTAGGACATGCAAGATTCAATCGAACAAACCCCTCTCCATGCTGCACAAACATATCGCCACCTTCTAGTAAAACGCCTGCCTGATAGGCAAAAAACTTTGACAAATCTTCATCTGCATCAAAATACGCGCTTAAATCCACCCATGCTAGATAAGTTGCCTCTGAAATCCGAAATTTCGCCTTCGGTAGATGCTCTGCTAGATAACTTTCAACCAATTCAAAATTATTGTCTAGATATATTTGTAACTCCGATAACCAATGCTCGCCCTTTTCGTATGCAGCCTGCGCTGCTGTAACACTGAGTGGATTCTCTGGAATGAAATGACGCTCTAACCATAGATTTCGCAAGGTATCCTCACGAATCATAATATTTGAAATCATCATCCCAGCAAGATTAAATGTCTTACTTGGAGCCATTGCTGTCACCAATCTCTTGTAGTCCTTCATAACCACACCAAGTGGAATATGCTTCTGATTTCTTCTGAGTAAATCGCAATGAATCTCATCTGAGATCACCCAAAGATTGTGCTTCTCTATAATCTCAGCCAACCTTGTTAACTCACTCTTACTCCACACACGCCCGCTTGGATTGTGAGGATTACAGAAGATAAACATCGTTGTCCTCTCGTCCGCAGCCTTCCTCTCAAAATCTTCAAAATCCATGGTATAAACTCCATCCTCATACTTCAAATCAGAACAGACATATTCTCTTTGATGATACTCTGCTGCGTATTTAAAATATGCATATGATGGTGTCTGAATCAAGACTTTTTCATCTGGTTTGGTCATATATCCTACCAAATCATAGAGTGCTGGTATCACTCCATTTGAAGTAACAAGTTCCTCTTTTGGAAAGACAAAATCATAGCGTCTCTTACACCAATTTGCAAACGTCTCATAATAACTGTCTTCGAAAATTTTGGTATAACCAAAAATTCTTCGATCCAATCGTGCTCTCATTGCATCAATAATTACATCTGGTGTTGCAAATTCCATATCCGCAACCCACATACGAATGAACTCATCGTCTTCGTAGGGAAACTTCATACTTTCATCTGCATGGAAGATATAGTCTCTAAAACCATCCACATTCAGTGCATTGGTATTCTTTCTATCAATTACTTCATCAAAATTGTACATGTTTATATTTTATCCTTTTCCTTAATTTTCCACTCACTTCATCTCTACTCATGATAAATCCCATTCCAAATGCGTTTCCAAGGAATCAGACATGCAAGAACATATGCTGTAAGAAATATCCCTATTCTAATTACCGTATCTATATTCCATGCGTCTTCCCTCACAAACGTAAATATATTTATCCCCACAAAAACTAAAACAAGTACTAAGATATGTACACGTCTTTTTTTAATTTCTCCATTGTATCTACCTCCTTGGTCTCATCTAATTCTCGCTTCAATTATTATAACAAATATTTATCAAAAAAGGCAAATATTCTACAATTGTCATTCACCTCTTATAATCAACTCACTTTTTATCAATGTTTTACACTCTGTTCCTTGCACACATACTTGTAAAGCCCTGCTCCCTATCTCATGTAACTTCAGATCTATTGATGAAATATTGAGAAATTCTCCAAGAGATTTGTTTTCCTGACCAATGATAATTGGACAATTCAAATGATTTTCCTCATAGAATTTAATAATCCCTGCTGCTATTTCATCGCTATTAGCAAAGATAACATCTATATTACTAGACATCTTACTGAAGTATTTTCCCGCTAATTTCCCATCCATATAATTTTTGCAATTTTCAAATATAGAGGACTGATTAACATTATTATTTTGTGTTTTGAAGTAATCAAACACCTGCTTTGCTCCAATACTTTCACTCAATGTTCTAGCAAAGCAAATTCCAATATGCTCATCCCCAGACATGTTTAAATACTCTAACACCTTCATATACCCATTCAGCCGATCAAGAACAATCGAACTCACACCACACTCCCCTGTCTCTTCACAGCCTACAATCATTCCATACTTTAAATAATTAGAAATCACATCATACTGATTGGCGGCAGATAGTATGATTACTCCATCTATCTCTTTTGTTTTTAACATGTTTAGGTAACCGATTTCTGTTTCCTTATTAAAATTCGTGGGCAAAAATATAATTTTATATTCTGTCTTATATGCCTCTGCAAGTATAGAGTGTAGAATGGTATCATAATAACTATTTTCATCATAATATGGTGTAATAACACCTATTATATTACTCTTACCAGTACTAAGTTTGACTGCATTTTTGTTTGGTGCATAGTCCAATTCTTCTGCTACTTTTAGGACTTTATCTATGGTTTCCTGTGAAATTCCACCTTTATTATTCAACGCTCGCGATATGGTCGACTTAGAGTATCCAGTAATTTGTGCAATATCATTAATATTTTTCATGCAATTCCTCCCGTGAAGAATATTCTATTACATTATCTATACGTTAACTTATTCTGCATCATTTTACAATATATTTTCTATATATTTTATAGAATTCAGCTTGACACGCAACCCGTTGCATAAGTTATACTCAAATAAAAGATACAATGAAATATAACTAGGAGGTTTCTATGAAAAAAAGATTAATTAGTTGTTTTGCAAGTGACATCGCACAGATGTCAGCAAGTGATTTAAAAAATTCGATTGCCGCAAGTGCTGGCCGAATTATTCTGGGGGAAACTGTTGTAACTGCTGCCCCACTGCTTGCGGGAATTACGAATGCCGAAATGATGGCAAGTTTTAGTGCAGATATGATTCTACTCAATGAATACGATGTATTTACTCGCTATATCAACGGAATGGAAGGAGATCAAGACCCTATCGCAACGATTAAGAGACTGACTGGTAGACCTGTTGGTATCAACCTTGAGCCAGTAGATTCTAATATAACTGCAATGGAAGAGTTGATTACACTACCACCAGGAAGACTTGCAACCAAGGAAGCATTCCTAGAGGCAATGAGCCAAAAGATTGATTTCATCTGTCTAACAGGAAATCCTGCCACAGGAGTGACAAATCGTAGCATTGAACAATCAATCTCCGTTGCTAAAACCAATTATTCTGGATTGATTTTTGCTGGAAAAATGCACGGTGCTGGTGTGAATGAGAAAGTAGTATCTGAGGAAAGCCTTGTAAGATTCATTGAATTAGGTGCGGATGGTGTTCTAATTCCAGCAGTGGGAACTGTTCCTGGCGTAAATGAGAAGGATATAAGTGAGATTGTATTCAAACTTAGAGCAATGGGCGCTCTCACCATCAGTGCTGTTGGCACCAGCCAAGAAAGTGCTGATACTTCTACCATCCGTGAATTCGGATTGGCAAATAAGCGTGTAGGCGTAGATATTCATCATCTCGGAGATGGAGGGTATGGACGCATGCCAGATCCTGAGAATCTGATGGCTTTATCTCTATGTATCCGTGGTAAGAGGCATACTTATTTTAAGATGGGACAATCTGTAAATCGATAGACACCCCTTGTACACCATGGTTCGCTCCTCGCAGAGCGTTTTTGCAATGGAAACCCACTTCAACGAACAGACTTGTAATATAGTCTGTTTTTTTAATTAAAATATATTTGACAAAAATTGGTTAATTTCATATAATCAACTTATACCCCTTACGGGTATATAGTATAGGAGGATTTTATATGAAACAATGTATGGACGTAGATGC
>CAYIZP010000060.1:0-12700 GCA_964367905.1 uncultured Lachnospiraceae bacterium | reverse complement strand
TTATTTTAACCATTTTAATATTACGTGGCATTGGCGGAATGGTCTTCTGGAACCAGAATTTTTTAAATGGATTTTTCTATCCTTTATCCATTTTTGCTATCGTATCAGCAATATATATTCCGATTTATTTACTTTACAAGAAACGCCCAAAGATAGGAATGATTCTGTTTCGAATTGTATTATATTGCAGTCTCCTTTTTATAGCCGCAGTGGCGATTCTCTTAATTCTCTTACTGTTGAATCATTTTATTCACTTCTGGTATTAGCATGAAAATACCAAAAGTGAATAGATTACTTAATCAAACAATGACATCTGCCGATATCCCTCATCAAACTCCCATATATATCCAAACACTTCTTTTTCTCCGTATAGCATGTCATTTTCCTTGCAGAATTTCCTGATAAGAGCAGACAACTTCCTGCTATTCGGACTCTTTATCCCATAGGAGGTACCGAATTTCTTCATGTATTCCCTCTTTAATTCTGGAAAATGTTCCCCTAGCTTCTTATAATAGTATTCTCTATTCCCATATCTCAATGTCATTCCAACACCAAAGGTAAGAATCCCCTTTACTCCCGCCTCCTTGCAGTAGTTTAAGATACCTACAATATTCTCCTCAGTGTCATTGATAAATGGGAGGATTGGAGTGAGCCAAACAATGGTCGGAATGTTTGACTTCTGCATTTCTTTTAGCACTTCAAATCTCCTCTTAGTCGTGCATACATTAGGCTCTAGAATTTTACATAATTCTTCATCATAAGTAGTAAGTGTCATCTGAACTACGCACTTTGTTTTCTTATTGATTCTCTGAAGAATATCTATGTCTCTTAGAACTAAATCCGATTTTGTTAGGACTGCTGCCCCGAACCCATACCTCTCTATGACTTCTAGACATTTTCGTGTATTTCCTAATTCTTTTTCAAGTGGGATATATGGGTCTGTCATTGATCCTGTGACAATCATACCTTTTTTCCGTTTCTTTGATAGTTCTTTTTCTATCAATTCTACCGCGTTGACCTTCACTTCAATATTCTCAAAATCATAGGTCTTCCCATACACCTCACTTCTACTATCGCAGTAGATACACCCATGTGTGCAGCCCCGATAGATATTCATATTGTTTTTTGCCGATACCAGGCTTTTTGCAATAATTTCTTTCAAAGTGCACACCTCCATTTCTTTTTACATGAATTGATATTTATCTATAGTATTTCTCCTGTGCTGAAAACAACTTCGCATACAGTCCCTGCTTATCCATCAGAATCTCATGTGTTCCATCTTCAAGGAGTTTACCTCCCTCTAGTACATAGATTCTATCGCAGAACTTGCAGCTTCCCATTCTGTGTGAGATAAAAATGGATGTCTTATTGGCCGTCAAATTCTTTAGGTCAGCGTAGATTCCCATCTCCATAATTGGGTCTAGCGCAGCTGTTGGTTCATCGAGAATCACGAACGGTGCATCTTTATACAAGGCTCTTGCAATTGCTACCCGCTGTGCCTCTCCTCCTGAGAGGTTGACACCCTCTCCATTATCATTGAATAATTTGGTCTTGATTCCTTCTTTTAATGCGAGAACTCTATCTTTAAGGGATACATCCTCTAGGCACTTCCACACTTTCTCTTCATCCATGTCATACCCACATGCGATATTTTCATCTAAATTGAATGAGAACAGTTGAAAATCTTGAAATACTACCGAAAATAATTTCAGATACTCCGCCTTTTGATATCGATTGATGTTAATTCCATTTAACACAATCTCTCCCTTCGTCGGTTCATAGAGACGGCATAACAACTTAATCAAAGTGGTCTTCCCTGCACCATTTTGCCCCACAATCGCTGTCGTCTCATTCAAGTGAAATTTCAAGGATAAATTGTCTAGAATCAAGTGCTCACTCTCTGGATAGGAAAATGAGAGATTGCGTAATTCAAACTCTAGCTTATCCACATCACTGAAATCTATGGACAAGTCCCCACTGTCCTCTGGGTATTCCTTATCTAGAAAATCATTATAGGCGTCCAGATAGTCTTGTCTTGCGGCGAATGTATTTGTTGTTCCAATCAAGGTAACAAGATCCGAGGAGAATCGGTTAATCGCACCCGTGTAGAGCATGATATCTCCCACTCCAATTACCCTTGATGCTGCTTGAATGACAATGAAGAGAAACGCGGTCATTTCTGCAATACGATTCAAGAGTGAAATAAGTGCAGAATTCTTCCCATTGCTTCTAGCAAATTCCGTATAGCGATTGTCCTTGCCGCAAAATGCCAGACGGATATAATTCTGTAACATTGCTGTCATCTGATAGAGTCGAATATCCTTGGCATTCTTCAGATTCATTATAGACTGTCCCCAGTAGATTCCAACTCCCATCTGATGGTCGGTATCCTTCATAAACTTTTTAAATTTCGTTTGAAATCCTCCTGAGATTTTATAAGCAAAAAAGGTAAGTGCTATATAGAAAATCACAAAACCAAGAGTCAAGAATATAGGTCTAATTGCACCTACACTTGTATAATCAATGGACACAAAGAGATTCACTAAAAATAATACTGCAAATATTAAGGAGAACAGGCTCTGTAAGATATCATTCATTCCTTGGATCTGTTCGTGAAATCCACCTAAATTTGCTGAAGATACTCGGGTTCTTCGTATGGTATCCATTGTCTCAGCCTTCTCATATTCTGTATAGGGAAATTCCATTGCTTTTTGCATAATCTTCGCATCGACCTTCTCTGTTCCATGCGCCTTATAATACCAGAGAAAATGCATAGTAAAACTCTCGAACAACATGATGACTGCGGTCAGTGATATAAGCCATATAGCGGATGTAATCGCACGGTCAATATTTTTCGCTAGAACAAAATTAAGAATCTGTGCTGAAAAATATAGACTAACAAAAGGCAGTACGGCTTTTAGCAGTGCATGAAATGTCAGTGGAATGAACATCACTTTAGAAATCAATAAGGAAATCTTATAAAAACTTTTTATACTCTTAAGCATACTCTTCCACCTCCTCCACATAGTGCTTCCTCTGGGCTTCAAACATCTCAAAATATCCTTGTCGCGCGTCTAGGAGCTCTTCGTGTGTTCCCTGTTCTGCAATGACGCCTCCATCTAGCAAAAATATCTTATCGCAGAACCTCGTAGAGGCAAGTCTATGGGATATAAAAATAGAAGTATTATTTTGAGAAAAATTCGCATATTTCTCATACATCTCTTGCTCGGCAATGGCATCTAAGGCTGCTGTTGGCTCATCTAAAACCAATAGATTCGACTCACGATACACTGCCCTTGCAAACACCAACTTCTGTTCTTCTCCTCCTGAAAATTCTACGCCTTCTCCGCTCATCTCCTTGCCAAGATAGGTCTTCTCTCTCAGTTTCAACGATGCAATCTTCTCATAGATTCCCCCTTGTTTCAACGCATCTTCTACAGCACTTCTTGCCTCATTCCCCGTCTCACCCTCATGAATTTGACATGTGACATTCTCTTCCAATGTCACATGTGGCAGGAATGCGTCTTGAAACACTGCTGAAATACGCTCCTGATATTTCTCTTTATTCAAAGTCGTAATATCTACACCATCCACTAGAATCCTCCCTGCGGACGGTTTGTAGAACCCACACAGCAACTTAATTAAGGTTGTTTTCCCTGCTCCATTGATTCCAACTAGGGCTACTTTCTCCTTACTATTTATGGAAAAATTCAAGTTCTTAAGTACCTCTTTTTTTGCAGAAGGATATTGAAAACTCACATTTTCGAATACCACTTGATAACCAGTCTTACTGTCTGCGAGTACTGTCCCTTCTGTCTTCTCATTTTCAATATCTAGGAACTTCCTATACATGGAAAACATAAATGAAGAATTCTGGGAAAACATAATTGCATTCGCAAGACCAGTAAACCATACTGAAAACCCAGCTACCGCTCCGATTAAGATTACAAATTCAGCAGCGGTAAGTCCGTTCGCTAGCAAGGCAAATAGATAGACATAACAGAAGATATCTCTGGTAATCTGTGCTACAACCCCAACTTGGTCGCTCCCAAAAAAAGCAAGACGATTCTTGAATTCATATTTACATACTGTATCTACACTAATACGATACTTGCTAAAAATCCAATGAGATAGTGAAAAAATTCGGATGTCTTTTCCGCTTACTGGATCATAACTTCTGGTGTTGAGATACCTCAAGGTCTGCATCGCTGCCCCCTTATGCCCCCATTGTTTTCGCACGTATTTTATAACCAGAAGATATACGACATATTGTATAACCGATGTTCCAAAAAACACAAGAATTAGAAGTGGATTAATTGCCGCAACAAAAACAGTATAAAGAGTGATTCCAAAGAGATTTTCGAAAAAAGATGTGGTAGACATAATCAAATCGTCGGCACCATTTCCATTCTCCATCACTGCCGAATAGCCTTGTGTCGCAGATTGTTGAACGTCCTCACTCTCGAATTTATCATAATCAATCTCTGTACATTTTGTAAAAAACTTTGGAATCAAAGCCCTCATTCTGAATTCTATATACCGCATCGGTGCACTCTGCACCAAATAATCCTTTGCACAAGAGAACAAAGCATATACCGCAAACGCGATCAATACGAGTGGAATAATCTCTTCCAATGGATATTGTCTCTCCACCATGTAGATAATAAAAGCAGGCAAAATCATCCCTGCAAATGGAGCAATCACTCGCGTAATGATTTCCGCAATTTGTAGAAATATAATCTTCTTATCGTATTGTATAAGTTGTTTGTATATATATTTTATATTAGATAACATAATTGTCCCCTATAGATTTTCTAATATTTCAAAAAGCTCATTTATATTTGAACCTTTTCTGTAGATATTATTCATATTTACTTCTGTATCTTTAATTTTAACATCATATGTACTTTTATTTAGATTCCACCTATGACAAATTACAGCTGTAAAGTTATCCAACCGACTCAACATATGCTCTATCGAATTATTTTTACTATTCAAAACTTGATATATTTTTTTATCTGCCTTAAATGCATCTATGTCCTTATATGCCATTTGTTTCTCGATGAATAGCTTGGTGCTTTTATTTCGATCATATCGTAAATCATGTAAGCAGGCAATATATTCAAAATCTGGTGCATTAATTACTAGTATATGCGGAATTCTTTTACAATCATTCTGCAATCTACAAAATGCTATCAGCTCACATAATTTTTTCTGCTCTTCAACCCTTTCTAGTGCCTTGTCACTATCAATAATGATAAATTTCACCAAACAGTTGCTATTTGCATCTTTTTTTAATTCCTTTATAAAGTTACTATAGCCTCCCCCAGCCATATTTACAGGTTTTATCGCAATAGAATACTTTTTTGCTTGTCGTAATCCCTCAACATAATTATACTCTGAATCCCCTTCGCAAAATACTTTATATGTTTTTTCTAGCGTTCGTTTTTTTCTACTCAATCGCAGTCCCCCCTAATATGCCTTTCATATAAAACTCATAAATTTTTGTAGTTTCATATCTAATATCTGGAAAATCTGAAAGTGAATACATTTCTGATTCCAAGCTACTAGAGTCCTTCGTAATAAAATAAATTTGTTCTTTCATAAATTTCTTTAAATCTAGATGGAAGATATTATGAGTAGTAAAAACAAACTGCCCTCTATGTTTTGTTCCATTGATATATGCAATCACTCTATCTGATAAAATTGGGTTTAATACCCTATCCATCTCATCCACTATTGCTGTTTTCCCCTCAAACACTACCTTAAAAATAGTAATCGACCAAGCTAGAAACTCTCTCACGCCGCTAGAATCCATTGAAATTTTTCTTCTTAGTACATTACCTGTTGAATTTCGTCTTACAATAACCGTATCAGTTAATGGGTTTTCATCATCAACCTCGATATCACAAATACTATAATCCACCATTTTAAATATCTCAAAAAAGCGACTATCCTTCATTATCGCTAGATTTTTTTCCTCATTTTTTATTGTATTATAAAAATTGGTGCCCACTTCTTTTGAAACTGGTTGTAGATGATTTTTCATCCAATCCAATGCAATCATTGCATGTTCATATCCTAATACCGCCAATTTGTTTATAAAGATTCCCGAATTGTTTTCACCCTTTACTATCATTTTTAACTGTTTCTCAATTTCCACATCAAAATCATTTACAAATAGAGAATACTTGTGGCTGCTTTCCATATCACACTCCGTATCATTACACTCACCTTCTCTGTTTTCTACACAAGTTGAAGACAGCTCCTCACGTTCTAATTTTATAAGAAGTTTATATTTCCCCCCTTGTTTTTTTGAAATTTCAAGTTTTTCTCCACATACTCCCCAACTATCAATTTCAAGACAATATCTGTAGAACTTTTCTCCCACCACCATAAATTCAATTTCAAATATTTGATGTGTATTATTATTCTTATGGCATTTGTCTTGTATATTATTCTGATTAACAAGGGCCTGAATTGTTCTTGCATTTTGAGGATCCTCTAATATGAACTGCAAGTACTTTAAACTTCGTACAAAATTCGATTTTCCACCTGCATTCTCCCCTACAATAACTGAGGTTTTTAAAATACTTTCTCCCATACTGGTGGTAATAAAATTGTTAGGAAACCTATTCTTCACTTTACTCTTAGCTGCAAGGAGTGAAAATTCAACCTCCTCACGAAATGATGTAAAATTTCTAAACTTATAACTCACCAACATAATTGTTCCTCCAAACCATTTTTTTGTTATATAACTACTATTATCCCTAATATTATCACTACAATTCATTGTTGTAAACTAATTTTCGCATTATACTATAATTATTTTATCATTTATATTGAATCAATAACCCACATTAAGATTGTGAAATAAAAACACTGTTTCCTAGTATAGAAAAAGAAACCCACAGATTATACTGTGAGTTCCTCTTATTATCTTAGGCATCTATTGAATCTTACTATACAATTCCTTGAGCTTCCATTGCCTCTACAACTTTTTCAAATCCTGCAATATTTGCTCCAGCAACATAATTTCCTGCAACGCCATAACGTTTTGCAGCATCATCAGCTTTCTTGAAGATGTCAACCATGATTGCTTTTAGTTTTTCATCAACTTCTTCGAATGTCCAAGAAAGTCTTTGACTATTTTGTGACATTTCTAATGCCGATGTAGCAACACCACCTGCGTTCGCTGCTTTACCAGGCATAAATAACATTCCATTTTCTACAAAGAAGTCAGTTGCTTCTCTTGTAGAAGGCATGTTCGCACCTTCTGCTACTGCGAAGCATCCGTTTGCTTTCAATGTCTTAGCGTCTTCTAAGTCTAACTCGTTTTGAGTTGCGCATGGAAGTGCAATATCACAAGGGATTGTCCAGATTCCTTTTCCTTCTGTATATGTTGCTGTTTTAACTGTATCAACATACTCTTTGATACGTCCACGACGAACTTCTTTGATATCTTTTACTAAATCAAGATCGATTCCATTTTCGTCATAGATATATCCATTAGAGTCATTCAATGCGATTACTGTTCCACCTAATTCCATTACTTTTTCTGATGCGTAAATTGCAACATTACCTGAACCAGATACAACAACCTTCTTACCAGCGATTTCTTTTCCATTGTTCTTCAACATTTCATCTACAATGTAAACAAGACCATATCCTGTTGCTTGTGTACGAACTAAAGATCCACCATATGTTAATCCTTTTCCTGTAAGTACACCTTCGTATTGTCCTGTAATTCTCTTGTATTGTCCATACATAAATCCGATTTCTCTCGCTCCAACACCGATATCTCCAGCTGGTACGTCACGATCTGCATTAATGTACTTGCATAACTCTGTCATAAAGCTTTGGCAGAATGCCATAACTTCTCTATCCGACTTTCCTTTTGGATCAAAATTAGATCCACCTTTTCCTCCACCGATTGGTAATCCGGTCAAAGAGTTTTTAAATACTTGCTCAAATCCTAGGAATTTTAAGATTCCTTGATTTACTGATGGGTGGAAACGAAGTCCACCTTTATATGGTCCAATTGAGCTGTTAAACTGCACACGGAAACCTTTGTTCACTTGAACTTGTCCATTATCGTCTACCCAAGGCACACGGAAAGAGAACACTCTCTCTGGCTCTGTTAATCTCTCTAATAAAGCCATCTTACGATACTTGTCTTCATTCGCATCGATTACTAGCTTTAATGAATCTAAAACTTCCTTTACTGCTTGGTGAAACTCTGGTTCTGCTGCATTCTGTGCAACTACTTTTGCGTATATCTCATCAACATATGACATCACAAAAATCCTCCTTTATTTTTTACATCTGTTTTATTATACCATAATTTCGTCAAAAATCAACACTTTATCACGTTAACTTGTTAATGATTCGTTAATTTTATACAAATCATCTACACTAATAAATATCCCTTTCTCGCTGTCTGGCAACTTTGGCCAAAAAGGGACAAATTGCTGTGTGAAAAACACTATTTTTCACACTATATTCGTAACAAAAATAAGAATTCGCCATACTATATATCAGATAGAAGATGCTCCACCTAGTTGCTGTGAGTATTGCATTTGTAGACGACTATGGAGCATCCTATATCTAGGAAGATAAATAACAACAAAAAGGAGATTTTATATTATGTCAATGCCAACAATCCCTAGTATTAACGCACAAATCGATGTTACAAGAGACGACGCACTAAACATTATTCTTTCGTCGATTGGTATGGAAGAACTCAGTTTAGCACACATTGTAAATGCCGAAGCAGAAAAAATCCAATTCGCATTAGGAACATTAGAAACTGCAACAGAAGCAGCTTCTATCGAACAAATTATGGAAGTAAATACATCTGCTAAGAAGATGTTGAGAGATGTAATCAAGAATCAAATGCTAATCGGAATGAAAATGGAAGACACAATGGAATTAGCATTGCAAGTAGCCAATGAAACTCCAGTAGAACCAACTCCAGAAGTATAATAATTGTTATTATGGTAATTGCCCCTAATCTGGGGCAATTATTCACCACCTTTCATCGCTTCTTCCACTTCGCTCATAGTTGGCATACCACCTTGCGCGCCAAACTTCTCCGTGGATAGACTAGCCGCTACATTGGCAAAGGCTAATGCATCTGTTATAGAGCTTCCACTTGCTATTTGCACGGCAAAAGCAGCATTTAACGTATCACCTGCACCTGTTGTATCTACCACATTTGCTTTTCTTGCTGGCACTAATAATGTTTCCTCACTACTCACTCCCACACTAACACCTCTAGAACCTTGGGTAATCACAAGTTTTCCCGGATACTTCTTCAAGATTTCATCTGTACTAACCTCGTTTCCAAATATAATAGCCGCCTCATGCTCATTTGGTGTAATATAATCTAACTTCTCTATCATATTTTGCGAAATCGGACGTGCTGGTCCCGGATTTAAAATAACCTTATTCTTTTTGCCCCAACACAAATCCACAACATATTCATTCGTCTCCACTGGTATTTCATGTTGTAGTAATATTATGTCGTATTCCAGAAGCTTGTGCTGAATACTATCAATATAGGTTTTATCTACATGTGCATTAGCTCCCGCAACAATAACAATGGTATTATCGCATTCTCCGATTGTAATAAGCGCAAGTCCCGAAGATTCTTTTTCAACCACTTTGATATTCTCTGTAATCACGCCCATCTGTTCCAAGTTATCAAGTAAACTCTGTCCCATGCTATCATCACCAACGCATCCGAACATCTCGACTGTTGCTCCAAGCCTTGCCATAGCTACTGCTTGATTTGCCCCTTTACCACCTGGAACATATTTTAGCTGTGAACCTTGCAGCGTTTCCCCTTTTAACGGAATACGTTCTGCTTGAACTGTCAAATCCATATTTATACTTCCTACTACTGCTATCTTCATTTCATACGCCTCCATTCTATACCAATCACTTTTTAAAAGAAGTAAAAACATGCCAGATGTCAGGTTACACTTCTTCATCTAGCATGTTTTATTTTTAGATCCTATTTACTTTCATTTCTTGCCATCAATGCCATTTTCGCCTGTAGACTTCTTTGGAATTGATCAATAATAACTGCTAATATAATTACAAGCCCCTTGATAACCATTTGCCAAAATTCTGATACTCCGCACATTACCATACCATCGTTAATCACACCAATTACAAAAGCACCTACAATTGTTCCACCAATGGTTCCAATACCACCAGCCATAGAAGTTCCACCTAGAACCGCTGCAGCAATGGCATTCATTTCCCATGACTCACCCGTTGCTGGATGTGAAGCAGCTAATTGTGATGAAGCTATAATTCCGACAATAGCTGAGCAAACACCTGAAATCATATATACGTAGATTTTAACTTTATCTACTTTAACACCTGATAATTTTGCTGCCTTCTCATTACCACCAATTGAAAATACATGCCAACCAAAAGCAGTTTTCTTTAAAATAATACCAAAAATCAAGGCTAAAATAATAAACAAAACAAGTCCTACAGGAATTCCAAATAAACGAGATCCAAAAAATTCCCATCCCTGATTTCCTAAACCTTCATATCCTTTCAAATCAGAATATGTAGCTCCTTTTGATAAGATATTCGCCAAACCTCTTGCCACATACTCTTCGTACTTTGGAAATCTCCCTGCATTACATAGGACATTTTATTTCTTGTTCCAAATCCATATTCAGCCCAATTCGCAACTGTATTATATCCCTACGATCGTAGTCGTTTGGTTGTCATCTCCTCCCAGATTCGGTGCCAATCTTCTCCAAATGCTTTGATTAGATTGGCCGTATAGAATGAAACATGTTCAGTCCCCCCCTCATGATTCCAAGCAGCTTCATACAGCCCGTCTCTTAGTGGTAGCTCATCAAATAACACCTCTAATCCTATTATGGGGGAAAATTCAGTAGCAGTAATCAGATCCATTCCATGAGAAAACATCAGATATCCCTCTGGATCACAGAACCAATATCTACCATCTTCCTCGTGAATTCGAAAAAGCTGTTCCCTCTCGCTTCATAGAAAGTTCGCCACCATATTGACTTCACTTACATTCGAAATCTGGAAGAGTCACATCTCTTTCCTCTTGCATATAGGCAATCATTTCCGCTTCACTCTGCATCTTACCGTTCCAATCTTTCATGGTTCATTGTCCCATGCTATCCACCTGCGCTTTCACATCAAGACAGGTCTCAGGTGTCTGATCCGCCAAATAAGGATGCGAAAGAATCAATTCGCACTCATACGAAGATTTCGAAATCACTAGCTCCAACGCAACAATATCCTCTGCCTTAATACGAGTGCACCGTATCATATCGAAACGGTAGTACAATGTGCTTATCCTCACTCCACACATATCCACCTAGACTTCCCTTCTCTCCAACAAACTTGATACTTCCTCCTTCTCTTCCAACCTGTAACTTAAATCCACCTTCATATTCAGTTGTTACAACATCTCCAATGCATATAGGTTTCTTTATAAACTTTAATATTTCTTTCATCTTCTCCCTCACATTCTGTTTGTATTTACTCACACTCTGATGTAATTGCACCAGAGAACATAGTTTCTTCTGTAAGTATACTCTGTATTGAAACTCACAAACATGTAAAAAAGAACATTTATCTATGTAAAATACTTATCAATCAATCTTTGAACTTCTTTCATATTCAAAAAATGTTCGTGCGTTTCATAACTCAATATTAGAGATTCTCCAGTGAAGATTCCACTATTATGAAAAGTTTCAATTTTCTTGATGGCTTTATTACTATACTCTGGTATATCCATCATTCCAAGATGCTCCCAGTAATATTCTTTTCTCGTTTTTTTGTTTAAAAGAAGAAAATCAGGATAGACCCTTCCATAGTCTTTTAATCTTACTGGCGCCTCATATACATATGGAATCTCTAACTTATAGAATTTATCCGCCAATATTTTCTCAGATTTAGACCTAACCACTTCCCCTCTTTCTGTCAAAAATGATTGATCTTCATCTATCGTATATTTTATTTTTTCTTCACCTTCTTTTTCCTCTAATTTTTTCTCTATCCAAAGTTTCGCATATTCATCATCACTAATCCAAAACGGGTCTACGATCTGTTGTCGATCATAGGATAACTTTTTATAAATTTTGGAAAGTACGTTCATATCTGCTGCCTCAGCAGCAGCCTGAAGTTTCTGTTTCATAATTATAACTTCATGTCTAACTTTTTCTGCATAATCTTTTTGTGCAAGATTTTTTATTAATTCCATATTGGACTTTTTGATATATCTGCCTTCTGTATCATTCCCCCTCTGCCTATGATAGTATTGAGCGGTATTTTTATTATGAATAATCCGTAGAGTTCCCTCGGACGCTCCTTCTAGAATCTTTTCACACTCCACTAAGACTTCATCCAGTTCCATTACTAATTTTAAATATTCTTCTTGTAAACTTCCCATAGCAACTCTTCTCCTTCCAATTGTATAAGCCTATTTATCATTTACATATAACCTGCTAATATTTCTAGACTATTATATATATTCGGGTGATTTTGAGTGATTCAATTTCTTGATTTTACATATAAGGTGCCAATATTTCTAGATCAATATATGTATTCGGGTGATTTTGGATGCTCTGTTTTCTTGAATTTACATATAAGGCACTAATATTTCTAGACCATTATATGTATTTGGATGATTTTG
>CAYIZP010000059.1:0-13112 GCA_964367905.1 uncultured Lachnospiraceae bacterium | reverse complement strand
AGTACTTTGATATTGCAGAAACCTATGGCGGAACTGTAGTAAATATGTCTACTTATACGGATAACTATGTAAATCCGCTGGAGATGGATGTATGGAGCCTTGATCCGAATGATTCCAAGGGAATGGTAAGAGAAAAAGGCGAGTTCATGCTTGGACTTTGTGAGCAGTGTATCGGGGACAGCTTAAATTCAAGACAGAAGTCAATCATTGATCGTTGTGTGAGAAAGCTGTATATCGACATTGCAAGGAGCAAAGAGAAGTATATCCCGGTGATGAGTGATTTTTACGATATCCTTATGGCACAGCCGGAGGATGAGGCAAAGGACATTGCATTGTCACTAGAGCTTTTCGTAAATGGTTCACTTAATATCTTCAATCATCAGACAAATGTGGATGTGGATAACAGATTTACAGTATATGGCATCAGGGACTTAGGTACGGAGCTTAGTCCTATCACAATGCTTGTCATGATGGAGTCTATTCAGAACAGGATTGTTGAGAATGGCAAGAGAGGCAAGGCAACATGGCTCTATATTGATGAGTTTCACGTCCTGCTTAATTCCGAGTATTCTGCAAAATATCTGCAGCAGCTCTGGAAGAAAGTAAGAAAGCAGGGAGGACTTTGTACCGGTATCACGCAGAATGTCGTCGATCTGTTGCAGAACTATACAGCAACCACAATGCTTGCAAACTCTGAGTTTGTGGCACTCTTAAAACAGGCGAATACAGACAGTTCCAAGATGGCGGAAGTTATCGGGGTATCAGAGGCACAGCTAAGATTCGTAACCAATACTGCATCGGGAATGGGACTTATCAAGTGTGGCTCGGTGGTGATTCCGTTTGATAATCAGATTAGTAAGGATACAGATTTGTACAGGCTGTATAATACCAACATTCATGAGAAGATTGCGGAACAGAAGAAAAAAGAAGCAATGCTGCAGTGATAACAGATGAATTTTTATAGAATCTATAGTATAATCAAGAGGTCGGATGAATGTCCGACCTTGATGATAATAAATTAGATATTCCCTATTTTAAAGAAAAAAGCATATAAGATTCGATATGAAAAATAAATAAGGAAGCAGTTCTAAAATGTATCATTTGTACCGGAGAACATGTGGCTGGATTTTAAGATATGCATATCGTACACTTTGACGAGAATATGTTGATTGGGGATGCAGCGGACCTGGATGCATTTATGGAAATGTATGGTGTGGAAGCAATTTCCAAGGAATATTTGTAATTATTAGGGAAAAGAAAATTTGAATTTTACGCACTATTAACTTTTGGATATAAAGTGCCGATATTACAGATATAGAAACGGATTTCTGTATCAATTTTCAAGGAGGATGATACCATGATTAGAGCAGCTAATTTAACACAGGTAACAGATTATTATAAGAGCAATACTGTTAGTAAGCAAAATAACACAGAGAAAGCAAAAGATGTGCAGCCCAATGCACAGAAAATAAAATCCAGCGAAGATAAGTTATCTTCTAAGGCACAGAAATATCTGGAAACATTGCGTAAGGATAATGCGGATTTCGATTTTATTATTGCTGATAAAGGCGATGATTTCAGAGGATTAGTAGACCAAAGCGATAAGGAATTTACAGTTGTTTTTTCAAGTGCTGAACTTGAAAGAATGGCATCCGATGAGAAATATGCACGGGAAAAATTGTCTACGGTAAAAACTGCAGTTGAGATGTCAGATAAAATCAATGAACAGTTTGGGTTTGAACGTGCTTGGGGAACGACAGACAATAGTGGAACTGTATTAAATAAGTTAACTATGTCCTTTGATGATGATGGAAAGATGACACTTTTTGCTGATTTGGAGAAGATTACAGAAAAGCAGAAAGAACGGCTTGAAGAATTAAAGGAAAAACGTGCAGAGGAGAAAAAGCAGGAAAAGAAGGATGTAACTGTTAAGCGGACTACAATTCAGGCAAATTCAAAAGAAGAATTACTTGAAAAGATTTCTGAACTGGATTGGAGTAAGATAACAGAAGAAAAGGCAACACAGGGTATGAAGTTTGATATCACTATTTAATCGTAGCATTAACCGGGAATTGGAGGTGTGCTATGATTGCAGGTACAATACGAAACGCTGTGAATCAGATGCAGTTAGTAAATGATTGGGAGCAAAAGAAGGCTACCGGGGATGTTGTAAAGAAGCAAGAGGGTATGACTGTAACAAGTCAGGAAGAAAGCATGATTCAGCATTTCCGAGAGCAACTTGAGCGAGACAAAGAAAGTTCTGCATATAGTCAGATTTATAACAAGATTGCAAGCGGTCAAGAATTAACAGCTTCAGAAGAAGATGCTATTCGTCAGAAAGACCCTAAAGCCTATATGGAATATAAAGCGGCAAGAATGGAACAAGAAGCTTATGAGCGTAGGTTGGAGAGATGTAAGACAAAAGAAGAGGCTCAAAGGCTTCAAGTAAATGAGATGAATGGAAATTTGGCAGAACTAAAAAGTATCGTGAATAATCCAAATATTCCAAAGAGTGAAAAGCTTAAGGAAGCTCAACGTATCATGGGAAATACTTTTAGAGCTGTAGAGTCATTCACAAGATTTGTAAAAAGTACAGAATATAGGGATTTGCCAACAGAAGAGGAAATTGTAGAGACATCTATAGAAAAGGGGCAGGTTGCAGAGGATTCAAACGATACTGAAATGTCTGAACAGTTAACATCAGATACAACTGTTTCAGTAGATGAGGCAGCAAAAATAGTAAATGATTCGAAGCGAGATTTACAATTAAGTGATGTTCACCAAATTGAAAAAGATGTTATAGAGGAAATGAAGGATATCGAAATAAAGCATTTTGGTGAGAAGAAATCATCGGTCAGAATAGACATTACGGTATAGGAATAGTCTGCGTGAAATTTCAGTTTCATGTTGCTTTTAATAATTGAATATTGAATGATTTTACATAGCCGTTAAGGAGTAATTTTTGCTCCCTAGCGGCTTATTTTATTTTTCAAAGTAGGAGGTGAGAAAATTGAAAATTAGAAAGGTTGATGACAAACCGATGGTCATTCACACCAAGGAGAAAGCCAAGATTCATGCCCACGAACCGAAGGGAGCCAAGATTAAGGGGAGTAACATCTATACAGTAGAGAGAGGTCCTAAGACAGCTGGTGCAAAGGTAACTGATACGGATAGAAAGAAGTCCTATCGCAAGAGTACCATTCATCAGTCGGAGCCGAAGAGTAAGGGATTATCAAGATTCAAGCGAAACATTAAAGAATCCAACACTTCCATCAAGACCAAGAATACCAATCTTCACATAGCAGGAAGAACAGGTGCACTTGCAGCCGGAGCTGTAACAGAGCAGGTGGAAGGCGGGCAGGAGGTATCTCAGGCAGCATATCTTGCATATGAAGCAAGCCGCCCTGTTACCGGAACTGCTTCTAAGGGTGCAGCACTTTTCAGGAAAAAGGCGGCAGCCGAGGCAAAGAAGCGTATCAAGAAGGTAGAGGCAGGAAAGAAGCTGGCAAAAAAGACAGCAAAGAAAGCTGCCAAAGATACAGCCAAGACGGTAGCTAAAGAGACGGCAAAAGAAACCGCCAAGACAACTGCCAAGGTTGCAACAAAAACTGCGACAAAGGCAGCTGCTACAGCGGCAGGAACAGCGGTTGCACCGGGAGTTGGTACTGCAATCGGCATGGCAGCCGGATATGCTGCAGGTGTGTCCATAGAGGTCAAGGATGAAAAGATGACCAACCGGAGCAGGAAGATAAAATTCTTTCTGGATAAGATGAAAGCACAGGAGAATCAGACAGACAGCGTGGCAAAGCTGGTAAAGGATCTGATTGTGCGAAAAGCGATTACCTGGGTAAAGGCAGCTGCACCGATTATCGGACTGGTGCTGTTGTTACTTGTTCTTGTAGTTGCCATGATTGCGGTTCCGGTTATAGCGGTGATAGCAATCCTTTACAATTCTCCATTTGCGTTATTCCTGCCACCACTTGAATCAGGAGATACCGTGCAGACAGTAACGAGTGCCTATGTGCAGGAGTTTAACCGGGATGTGAACACGAAAGTGAATGAGCATACCGGATATGACCTTGGAGAGCTTGTATATGTGGATTATGAAGGTATGGAAGAAAACCCAAGCAATTACTATGACATCATGGCAGTCTATATGGTCAAGCATGGTGTCGGAGATACTGCAACAGTCATGAATGACACTTCAAAAGGCTGGCTGCAGGCAGTTGTAAATGATATGTGTTCATACACCACAAGCACCGGAACAAAGGATGTGGAAGAAACAGATGCAGACGGCAATGTGACTACTGTCACGAAGTCTGTTCTGTATGTGAATGTCACGCTGAAATCGTACAGGGATATGATTTCGGTCTATGGATTTAATTCTGATCAGGTGGAAATGCTTGAGCAGATCATGAGTCCGGAGTTTATGGGACAGCTTGGATATGCCGGAAGCGGAAGTGGCGGCGGAGGCGGAAGTCCTGGAGTAAGCTCCATGACTGAAGATGAAATCAATGCCATCCTAAACGAAATTACAGACAGCAGGCAGAAAACAGTCTGCTCCTATGCACTTCACAGAGTTGGCTTCCCTTATAGTCAGGATTTAAGGGACAGCAGTAACTATTATGACTGCAGCTCCTTAGCCTATTATTCATGGAAGGATGCAGGCGTGGATATTAGTTACGGCGGTGCAACCACAGCGGCAGCGGAGGCACAGGGACTGGATGAAGCCGGAAAGACAGTCTCCTTTGATGAGTTACAGCCGGGAGACCTTATCTTTTACAGTTTTACAAGCAACGGAAGATATAAGAACATCAGTCATGTGGCAGTATATGTCGGAAATGGCAAAGTGGTAGAGGCACTTAATGAAAGTCTTGGTGTTGTTTACCGGGATGTGGCAAGCACAGGAAAGATTGTTGTGATAGGAAGACCATAACAGGAAATTTGCAGAGAGGGTATAGTCCCTCTCTGAGACTGGAGGTAAGAATGGATTTAAAAGATATGATACTGGTAACAGAAAACGACAGGGGAACAGAGACAAATATGCTGATGACTCTGGATGATTATAAGAGTTTTATAGCAATTGATGACATGTCAGAGCTTGCAGACAATTTGTTGCAGCTTGGAAGAACACTTGGTGAAGCAGATAACTTCGCAGAGTATTACAGGGCAGCAAATGTAACTGTATCTGCGAGATTCTGTCTGGATGATATTCAGCTGGGGCACTTTCTTCAGGGACTTTATAACGATTCCAAAGAATTTCGGTTTGATAAAGAAGCCAGTTCTTCTGAATGTGTTGCAAAGCTTAAGGAGATTGGAATGACCGATAAGGGCTGGGTGGATGATTTTAACCTGCATTATGAAATGGAGAACCGCTCATTTGAAAGGGGACAGACATTTCATAACTTCAATGATCATGATTACATGGTGCTTGAAGCATTATCACCAAGAAATCTTGTGGTGATGGATATGAAGTCAGGTTCTCTTACAATCGCCCTTGGTGCGACAGAGTATAAGCGTTATCCGAAGGATGGGAAGCCTACAAAGGACAATACCACAATCGGGGTATCGTGGGAGCATGGCATTTATCTAGGTTCCACACTCTCAACTACGAACTTCAAGGCATACAAGAGGGAGTATGGCACACCGGAAAAGATAGAGGATATCTATGATTACAGGGCAAAGCTAAAGCAGAAGTTCTATTTTTATCAGGATATGTCAAAGGATGATGATGTACCAAAGAAGCTGCAGAATGACTTCCTTCACCAGATGTATGAGGATTTTGGAACGATTGAAGAGGATTGTTTTTACGACAGGCTGGAAGATGGAAAGTACGATGAGGGCTTTAAGAAAAGACAGGTAAAGGAAGAAAAGAGCCGGTGATGAGATTTTTACGGGAGGCGATATCATATGGAACAGGAATTTGATGTTGAGATAAAAGAAGTGCTTTCACGAGTACAGAAAGTAAAGGCAGAGTCGCTTGATGATGCCATCAATAAGGCAATGGATATGTATTATGCAGAGCAGATAGTCCTTGGAGCAGAGGACATGAAGGGAGTTGATTTTGCACCATTCAGCGAAGGTCAGCTCCCTTCTTCATTAAAAGAAAACGGAGGAAGAACAAGATGAAAAGTGATTCAACAACAGTAATTAAGAACATGGAGTTTTTAGTAAAGGAACTTCATAAGGAGTGGGACAGATCGGGTGCTTCTAAGGCATCCGTTATTATTTCCCTTGAGGAAGTAGATGGTATCAATGATAAGTTAAAAGAGATTATCTATCAGACACAGAAGTCAGTCGATGAGGATGAGCTGACCTTTAAACAGAGCATTGCAAAGTCCAAGGAGTGCTATGTACTTCTTCGTGTGGTGCGTAAGATTGCAAAGAAAAAGGATAAATGTGAAAAACAGGCAATCGACAATGAATTTGCAATCGAGCTGGATAAGGATGAGTTAAAGCTATTTAAAGGATTGTTTGCAGAGATGTTTAAGTAGAGGAGGACAAAGGTATGGGCGTTGATATGAAGGTCAAAGCGATATACGATTCTGAGATTGGTAACATCACCAGATCAGAAAAGAACTGGAAGGATGTGTTAAAGGTCGCAGGTCAGTTATACCGCTATGAATTTGACAATATCGTTATGGTAACAGCGCAAAGACCTCCGGAAAAAAGCACACTCATGGCAGATTATGATACCTGGAAAAAGGTGGGAAGATATGTAAAGCGTGGTGCGAAAGGCTGCGCTATCTTCCCGTCAAGGGCACTGAATCCACGCATGAGGTATATCTTTGATATCAGTGACACCGGAGGGAAGAATGTCAAACTGACATGGGACCTTGAGGGGGAAAATCTTAAGGATTATGTGGATTTTCTTGTGTCAGAAGGTCAGATTGAGCAGTACGATAACAGCGACAGGGAGTCTCTAAAAAATATATTAAAACAGTTTACAGGAACAGATGTTTGGCTTATAATAAAAGAAGAGTTCGGAGACCGAATGACCGAGCTTATGCAGCTATCAGGTAGTGTGATAAAGGAAGAAAGTAAGAAACGCAATGGCTTACAGCAGGAAATGGACATGGAGCAGCTTGTATATACAAGTGTCATGTATGCTGTAGGGACGAGATGCGGATTTGACTTATCTGTGCAAGAACAGGATTTTAGTCAGATCGTAAATATCAAAGACGAAGAGATCATTTACCGTCTTGGTTCCATTGTATGCGATGTCTCCTGTAGTGTTCTTAGAGAATTTAGTCGTAACTTAAAGGCAATCGAGAGCGAAAGGAGAATTGGATATGTTAGAAGAAATGACTTACAAGGAAGTGGACGGACTGCTTTATCCGCAGATAGAGATGCCGGACGAGACGGAGGATCTCACGAAGTTGGGCAAATACGGAAGGATGGCGATGAACTATCTAAAGGAGAACGAGCCGGCAAGATACAAGACGCTGATGAGATTCGGGAAGATGTACGAGAAGATGTCAGCGGTAGAGGAGGAAGCGAACCAGCTGTGCGACCAGCTGGAGATGCAGTATCTGGCGAAGCACAAGCCACAGAATCCGTCATCGACAATGGAGATGTGGAAGATAAGAGAGCAGGCGAAGATGCAGGCAGAGGAAGTGGTACTCCATCAGATAGTGATGAAATTCCACTAGAATCAGATGATACAGAACTGAATAGGGAACTTGATGAAATCAATTCATTGGGTGTTAGTAAGGAAGCCGAATATACACAGGCTTCCTTTTTTTTCGACCAGAACGGGCAGGCAAGCATTGGCACCATTCATACTGAGGATGAAAACAATAATCAGTTTATGCGTCAGTTCGAGCAGGACAGAAAAGCGGCATTAGCAGGAAAATACAATTACCTGAACCCAAAAAAGTCTGCAACAGTACCAAGTGAGTATATCAAACAGGTGCTTATGAGAGGTACAGGCTTTGCTGGTGGAAAAGGCAGGGTATGCAAGATTTTTGAAACAGAGATTGATGCAGGAACCAGAGCAAAGCGTATCAAAGCAGAGTATGGTCAGGGAGGTGCAGGCTGGCCGGTTGACGGACTAGGACTGCACGGATATGACACATTTCATGGGAACGGACTGCGTTTTCAGTGGCGAGATGAGGATGGAGAGGTTGAAGGATATGTTTCGTGGAAAGATATCGAAAAAGAGCTTGGTGTCCTTATTTTTACAGGGGAATACCAGCCTGAGACACCTCGTATTGATGAGCTTGCGATGGACGGACTACGTGAGGATGATGAGATCATTGATGCCGAATACCGGGAAGTGGAATCGGAAGAGGCAGAATCAGAGATTGATGATTATGCAATACCGGATGAGCCGGAGAGCTATGCTTCTAACAGAGATTATGTCAGTGCAAAAGGCATGACACCACAGGAAGCTGCCGATGAAGACCGGATGATAACACAGGCAGAATATGGTGCTGAGATAGAGGCTGAAACATCTGAAAAAGATCCGTCAGAGCTTCAGTATATTACACCGATTGATTATGCCAAGCGTATTGCAGAGCTTGATGAAGACCTGCGTGATGCGGCGGAGATTCTTGTAACAGATTGCAGCTGCTACACTCCATTTAGGGCATTCCTTATGGATGTGGTGCAGTCTGATTTTGCATTTATGCCAAATAAACTTGACCTTATCAGGGATATTGCATTAGGGACAGATAATGCAGAAAGAAAGGCATATTCCAACAATAAGTATGGTCTTGTGGAGTACTCAATCAGAAGCGGGTATGTGAAGATCAGCTATAAGAACAGGAATGGGGTGCGTAAGGAAGGTGCTCTCGACTGGCGTGAGTTATACGAGATTTTATCCTATATGGTAAAACAGCCATTTTACTGTGGAGAAGACCAGAAGAAGTATTATCAGGAGACAAAGCAGAAGACTGACAGGGATAAGATGAATCCGGTCTATAAGAGATTTTTTGACATCGAGGATAGTGTAAAAGCCAATCGTCTTGAAACCAGGGAAAGAGCAATAGTGAATGGTTGGGAAACCAAGATTGATGAGAATGGACATGTAGTTTCAGATGAAGCGGCGCAGAAAAAGCACAACTTCCACTATAACCTCTGGGAAATGGAAAAAGGTGGAGCCAAGACCAGATACCAGTGGAATATGGATGCAATCCGCACTCTAAAGCAGATTGAATCAGGAAACAGGCTTGCCACACCGGGGGAGCAGAAAGTTCTGTCGAAGTTTGTCGGATGGGGCGGACTGTCACAGGCATTTGATGAGGAAAACGCAGGCTGGAGCAAAGAGTATGCAGAACTGAAAGAACTTTTATCTGATGAGGAATACAGTGCTGCCAGGGCAACAGTAAATAACGCCTTTTACACTTCACCGGAGATTGCCATGTGCATGAATTCGGCACTTGTCCAGTTTGGTTTCAGAGGCGGCAATGTATTAGAGCCATCCATGGGTATCGGTAACTTTTTTGGAAGTATGCCGGAAACAATGCATGAAGCAAAGCTGTATGGAGTGGAGCTTGACAGCATTTCGGGAAGAATCGCAAAGCAGCTTTATCAGAATGCCAATATCAGTATTACAGGATTTGAGAATACCACATATCCGGATAACTTTTTTGATGTGGTTGTCGGAAATGTGCCATTTGGAGATTATAAGGTATTTGATCCGAAGTACAACAAGTATAACTTCCGTATCCACGATTATTTCCTTGCAAAAGCACTTGACCAGGTAAGACCGGGCGGCATGGTTGCAGTAATCACCACAAAGGGAACGCTTGACAAGGCAAATCCTACTATCAGAAAGTATCTGGCTGAAAGAGCAGAGCTTGTGGGAGCAATAAGGCTTCCGAATACTGCATTTAAAGACAATGCAGGAACCGAAGTGACAGCAGATATCCTGTTTTTGCAGAAGAGGGAGAGAAAGATTGATATTGAGCCTGACTGGGTACACCTTGGTGTGACTGAGAATGGCATTGCTGTCAACTCTTATTTTGCGGAACATCCGGAAATGATGCTTGGGGCTATGGAGTATGACACAAGGATTTACGGACAGGACAGCAGATATACAGTCTGTGTGAATGATGATGAGAACTTCAATATGTATGAAGCATTAAACAAAGCTATCGGTAATATCAAAGCACAGATGACAGATTTTGAGAGAGTGGCAGATGAGGCGGAGCAGACGGAGGAAGTTATCCCGGCTGATCCGGATGTGAGAAACTACACTTACACATTTTTTGAAGGAAAGCTCTATTACAGGGAAAATTCCGAGATGGTAAGAAAAGAAGTATCACAGACTGCCGAGGAGCGAATCCGAAGCCTTGATGAAATCAGACAGATAACAAGAGAGCTGATTGATATCCAGATGGATGGCTGCAGCGAGGAGGAGCTTTCTGATAAACAGAGACTTCTTAATGTAAAATATGATGCTTTTGTAAAGCAGTATGGAGCCATTACTTCAAAAGCAAACAGAATAGCTTTCAGGGATGACAGCGATTACCCGCTTCTTTGCAGTCTTGAGGAAGTAAATGAAGACGGGGAGGTGAAAAAAGCGGATATGTTTTATAAGCAGACGATTAAGGCAAAGGCTGTCATAGACAGGGTTGAGACTGCTGTGGAAGCATTAAATGTATCCGTCAATGAATTTGGATATGTAAACCCTGCCTATATGCTTTCTATCTATGAGCCGGATATTACTAATGCAAAGGAAGAGCTTGCAGAAAGGTCCGGACAGACAGCGGATGAGATAACGCTAAGTGATGATGCTTTGGTAGAGCTTAGAAGAGCAGTTCTTGTGGAAGAACTGGATGGACTGATTTTCTTAAATCCCGACCGTTACAACGAGAATAATCCAGACATCGGATGGGAGACAGCAGACGAGTATCTGTCCGGAAATGTGAGAGACAAGCTTCGTGTAGCAAAAGCTATGGCAGCGGATACAGACAATCCACAGGCAGAAAGATTTGCAGGCAATGTGGCAGCACTTGAAAAGGTGCAGCCGGAATGGATTGAAGCATCAGACATTGATGTAAAGATTGGTACGACATGGATTGAACCGCTTGATTATGAGCAGTTTATCTATGAACTTCTCAATACGCCAAGGCGGGCAAGGGCAGTCAGAAGCCAGTATTACAATACAGGCATTCAGGTACACTTAAATAAGATGAGCATGGAATGGTTCATCGAGAATAAAAGCATGGATAAGCATTCAGTGGCAGCTACTAAGACCTATGGTACAAGCCGCATGGATGCTTATTCTATTTTTGAGGATACGCTGAATCTTAAAACTGTAACAGTAAGGGACAGGATTGATGACGGAGATGGCAAATATCATTACGAAGTCAATAAGAATGAGACAATGCTTGCAAGGGAAAAGCAGAACATGATTAAAGAGAAGTTCAAGGAGTGGCTGTTTTCAGAGCCGGAGCGCAGACAGAAGTATGTGGAGTATTACAACGAGACATTCAATAACATCCGTCTGCGTGAGTATGACGGAAGCCACTTACAGTTTCCGGGAATGAATCCGGCGATTGAGCTAAAGCCACACCAGAAGAATGCGGTGGCAAGAATTCTTCTTGGAGGAAATACCCTGCTGGCACACTGTGTCGGTGCCGGAAAGTCCTTTGAGATGATGGCTGCCTGCATGGAACAGAAAAGACTAGGACTTGCCAATAAGACCATCATGGTAGTTCCAAAGCCGCTTATCGGTCAGACTGCATCAGAGTTTTTAAGGCTTTATCCATCAGCCAATATCTTAGTTGCCACAGAGCGTGATTTTGAAAAGAGCCGCAGGAAGCAGTTTGTATCAAGGATTGCGACAGGCGACTATGACTGCATTATCATGTCCCACTCGCAGTTTGAGAAAATCCCAATCTCAGCAGAGAGAAAGGAGCGAATGCTCAATGAGCAGATTGATGAGATCAGCTATGCGATTGATGAGATGAAGGAGCGTAACGGAGAGAGATGGACTGTAAAACAGATGGAAAGCCAGAAGAAAAAGCTGGAGGAACAGCTGAAATCTCTATCTGATGAGAGCAGGAAGGATGACCTTATAACCTTTGAGGAACTTGGTGTGGACTCTATCATGGTGGACGAGGCACATAATTTTAAGAACCTTGCGATTTTTTCAAAGATGAATAATGTGTCAGGTATCAGCAGCAGTGGAGCTAAGAAGTCAACGGATATGCAGCTTAAATGCCAGTATTTGTCTGAGATAAATGATGGCAGGGGCATTGTGTTTGCTACAGGTACACCTATATCCAATACCATGTGTGAGATGTATGTCATGCAGCTTTACTTACAGAAAGCGGCACTTGAAGAGATGGGGATTTATCACTTTGATTCCTGGGCAGCAAACTTTGGTGAAGTGACAACAGCACTGGAGCTTACTGTAGAGGGAAGCGGATTCCGTTTTAAGAGCAGATTTAATAAGTTTACGAATCTGCCGGAGCTTATGAATATCTTCCGTGAGGTAGCAGATGTGCAGACCGCAGACATGCTCGACCTTGATGTGCCGGCTCTCCGTGGCGGCAAGCCTATTATAGTGGAGTCGGAGCCAGACTGGTATGTGAAGCAGGTCATGGAAGACTTTGTTGTGAGGGCAGAGCGTATCAGAGGCGGTGGAGTTGATCCAAGCGTGGATAACTTCCTAAAGATTACCCATGAGGCAAGACTTCTTGGAACAGATGCAAGACTGATTGATAAGGATGCACCAAACAATCCGGATGGAAAGCTCAATAAGGTTGCAGAAAATGTCTGGAAAGAATATGAGAAAGGAAATGCTGATGGTCATATAGGCTGCCAGCTTATTTTTTCGGATATCGGCACACCGGGACCGGATAAGGACTTTACTATCTATGATTATCTGAAGGAGACACTTATCCAGTATGGTATTCCGGCAGATGAGATAGCATTTATCCATGATGCCAAGACAGATGCACAAAGGGATGCACTTTTCAAGGAGATGAGGACAGGTAAAAAGAAAGTTCTTATCGGTTCAACGGACAAATGTGGAACAGGTGTCAATGTGCAGACACACCTTGTTGCAATGCATCATGTGGACTGCCCATGGAAGCCTTCTTCTATTGAACAGAGGGAAGGACGAGGCATCAGGCAGGGCAACGAAAATGAAGAGG
>CAYIZP010000058.1:0-13379 GCA_964367905.1 uncultured Lachnospiraceae bacterium | reverse complement strand
AACAAGAAAAATAAAAGTGAAGGAGCTGCCTGGAAACAGGCAAGCTCCTTTTAGGGTATATTGGAACTTGTATTCGACCAATACGGTTTTGGTTTTTCGTCTTCATAAGCCAAGATATCTGTTACATGATTAATCAAACTCCATGGATTGTACACTTCAGTTGCCCCAAACAAATATCCATTGTACCAACTTTTTATCTTCTCCATATGATTCTCTTTGCCATAATAGCAAAGCATTTCATATACCTCGTCCGATGTAAATCCAAAATACTCCCCATACGTTTTATCTTCTATCTCTGTTTGCGTCAATGATTTTGGTGGGGGCACAAACTATTTCAAAATAATAAGATTCCAAATAATAATGAATTGGAAAGTGAGACAATCCAGCTACTTTATGGTATACTCATTAAAGAGCAAAAATAGTATATGAAACAAAGAGGTGAAGTTATATGATTACGCTAAAGGATGTGGCGAAGGCTGCAGGTATGTCGGTTACGCAAGTGTCGAGGGCCTTGAACAATCATGATGATGTAAGTGAAGAGACAAAGGTACGAATTCGCCAAATCGCAAATGAGTTAGGATATATTAAAAATACTATGGCGCAGAAACTCGTTATGCAAGTGAAGAATGAGATGGCAGTTGTCGTGAAGGGATTCGAGAACGAAGAGAATATCTCAGATTATAATCCGATTTATAAAATATTGTGTGGCGTTAACAAGTTGGTGAGTGAAAAACAATATGAGCTGAGTGTTTATATGATTCAAGATAGTGTGACTTCCTATGTGGAGTATTTGAGGAACAAAGGAATTAGTAAGGCAATTCTTTCAGGGTTTGAATATGATGATAAGAGATTATTGGAGTTAATCAATAGCAATATTCGTTGTGTGTTTATCGACATACCAATCGATGAGGGGAATAATGGTTGTGTAATTATTAATAATATGCTGTATTCCACACAGGCGGTAGAGGCTATGATAAAAACGGGGAAGAAGCACATTGCGATGATTAATGGAACATCGCACGCAACCGTTAGTATTGAGAGGGAGTCAGGATATAAGATTGCATTAGCGAAAAGAGCCATGCCAAATTATGAGACATATGAAGGAGACTTCAGTCGACGTAAAGCGAAATCCGAAACGTTACGAGCGCTAAAAGAACATCCAGAGATTGATGGGTTTTTCTGTGCGAGCGACTATATGGCGATGGGATGTATCGAGGCTCTTGAGGATATGGGAAAAAGGGTGCCAGAAGATATCGCCGTGGTGGGATTCGATGATCTACCGATTTCTAGGTATTTGAAACCAGCTCTAAGTACAGTACACCAAGATGACTTTGCAAAGGGATATGAAGCAGCAAAATTATTGTGGGAATTCTCCGAGAGTGAAGCGAGTTCGAATATTGTTACTCTGGGATGTGAATTAATTATAAGAGATACCATATAAGACGTGAGTATATGGAGATAGGAGAACATTATCATGAATAGTGTTCTTTTATATTGAAACCGAAACGATTCGGCAAATATAACAAAAACACAGAATAAACACAGAATAAAAAGCAGCATAAATTGTGCAATAGGGCGAAAAAGAAATTATGTATTGACTAATTTATGGGCGAATAGTATTATAAATACAAGAACCGAAACGATTCGGCAAAATAAGGAGGAAATAAGATGAAAAAATTAGTGGCGACTTTATTAGCGGGCACAATGATGTTAGCAATGGTAGGTTGTGGAGGCACAGATCCAAGTACAGAAAATGCAGATGGTGGAGCAACAGAAGCTGGTGGAGAAGAAACAGCAAGTGGAGAAAAAGTGACAATTACACTAGGAACGTTTTCAGATCCATTTGAGGTTGAGATTGTGGAACAACAGGTAGCAGCTTTTGAGGAAGCGAATCAGAATATCGATGTTATTGTAGAGCCAATTGCTGGTGATATTTGGGAAGTTCTTAAGACTAGAATGGTGGCTGAGGATGCACCAGACGTGTTTTATATGGATATCTTCCAAACACCTCAGTTTATCGATGCTGGACAATTAGCACCAATCGATGACGTGTTGGCAGAAGAGGAGGTAGCCGATTTCGATAGTGCATTATTAGACGCATTTAGAGGAGAAGACGGAACATTATACGGGGTGCCTAAGGATTATTCTACATTGGCGTTATATTACAATAAGCAAATGTTTGCGGATGCAGGCATTGAACCACCGACAACTTGGGAGGAGTTAGAAGTTGCGGCAGAGCAGTTAACAACTGATACAGTAACAGGATTATCTCTTCAAAATGAATTACCTAGAGTTCAGCCACTCTTCTATTCAAACGGTGGAACAATGATGGAAGATGGAGTTCCAACGCTCAACAACGAGAAGAATATTGAGGCATATGAATTTTGGTTAAGCTTACTTGAGAATGATTATGCAAAAACTCCACAAGAACTTGGTGTTGGTTGGGACGGAGATGCCTTCGCAAGTGAGATGGTAGCAATGACAATTGAAGGAACATGGATGGTAACTTCATTAATGGAGCTAGCGCCAGACTTAGAATATGGTATTGTACCAGTACCGATTTCCGAAACAGATGCATCCATGCAATTTACAGTAGCTTACTCGATGTCAGCAAGCACAGAGTATCCAGACCAAGCAAAAGAATTGATTCAGTTTTTAACATCTACAGAGCAACAATTAGTTGTAGCAGACGCTGGAAAATCAATTCCATCTAGAACATCGGCAATTGAGACTTTTATTGAAAAATATCCTGAACGTCAAGTGTTCGTTGACGTAACTCCGGTAGCGAGTGAGTTCAGATATGGTGTCGTATCCGCAACAGTTGTTGACGAAGCAGCGAAGGCAATGGAGAAAGTATTATTAGATCCAGAAGCATCTGTAAAAGAAGCTTTTGACGAAGCACAAGCAAATATTGATGCTGCATTAGCAGATTATTAGATTCGATGACAGACAGAGGGTAAAGAGACAGTTCTTTACCCTCGAAATATAAGAAGATGTGGAGGTTCAAGATGAAGGGAAAAGCGAAACAAGGAAGGCGAGAAAACTTAGCGGGATTTATTTTAGTAGCACCAGTGGTGGTATTGATGTTAGTATTTGTAATTGGTCCTGCAGTATTTTCGTTCGCACTTAGTTTTCAAAATTACAATTTGTTAAAGCCACAAGAGGCGATTTTCATTGGATTTGAAAACTACATAAAGGTATTGCAAGACAAAGCATTTCACCAAGCATTGTGGAATACAATACGATACACAATCGTTGTAGTTCCAGTTCAGACTGTAATCGCAATGTTGTTGGCAACCGTAGCAAATCAGAACATCAAAGGAAAGACATTCTTCCGAGTGGCATACTATGTGCCAGCAGTTACATCAGCAGTGGCGGTAGGGGCGATGTTTATGTTCTTGTTTAACACGAATGGAATTGCGAATCAATTTCTAAGTATATTTGGATTTACTCCTGTAAGTTGGTTTACAGATCCGAATCTAGCACTTCCACTAGCGATGTTGATGGCAATCTGGTCAACAGTTGGTACACAGATGTTGGTATTTCTAGCGGGATTACAGGATATCCCACAAGAAGTGTACGAGGCATCCGCGATTGATGGGGCGACGGGGATACAGAGTTTCTGGCACGTGACAGTTCCACTTTTAAAAGAAAAGACGATGTTTGTATTAGTAGTAGGAAGTATTGGTACATTGCAGATGTTTGATCAAGCATTTATCATTTCTGGAGGACAAGGAGGACCATTGGGTTCCACGACAACAATTGTACTTTACTTATATAACAAAGCGTTTGGAGAAAATAGATTGGGATATGGTTCATCGGTAGCAATTATCTTGTTCCTATTCATTTTTATCCTGACATGTCTACAACGGTATTTCTTCGAAATACGTCCAGCAAAAATGGAAAGGAGAGCTAAATAATGCGTAAGAGTACACCGAAAATATTAAAACTTGTATTTTACATCATAACGATTGGATATGCATGCATCGCTTTATTTCCATTTTTATGGTCAATCTATACATCATTCAGACCAGCTTCAGAGTCGTACAAATTGACTGTGGATTTTACCACTCTAAATCTTGAGTCCTATATAAATTTGATTACAAAAAATGATATTTTAATCTGGTACTTCAACAGTATTGTTGTTGCAATCAGTGTGACGGCATTGAGTGTTATTCTCAGCACTATGGCGGGATATGCACTAGCACGTGTGGAGTTTGTGGGGAAAAATATTATCTTCATGTGCATTCTAGGAGTCATGATGATACCAGGGCAAATTACAATGATTCCACAATATATGTTGTTGAATAACTTTGGATTTGTTAATACTCATATAGGGTTGATTGTTCCATTTGTGTTTAATGCATTTAATATATTTATGATGAGACAATTTTTCTTGTCATTCCCAATTAGTTTAGAAGAGGCAGCTTCCTTAGATGGATTAAAGCGTATTGGAATCTTCTTCAAGATCGCATTGCCACTTGCAAAACCAGCTTTGACAACAATTACAATTATGTCCTTTACAGGAAGTTTCAATAACTTCCTAATGCCTAACTTATTAATTACATCAAGAGATATGTATACATTACCAGTTGGTATGGCTTCCTTGAACAGTCAGTATTTCTCATTCCCGAACCAGACGATGGCAGGTGCAATGCTATTATCGATCCCGATGATACTATTATTCCTCATTTGTCAAAGATATTTTATAGAAGGTGTTTCCACATCAGGAATCAAATAGGAGAAAATTATGTTTGTAACGAAGACGAAAAATTTAAATAAAGATCATTATGTAGTGGCATCGAATCGGATGTATTGCATTGGGAATCAAGATGGGACATTTTCACCACTGGGGTTTCATGTAGATGGAGAGATGAGTGGAATTTTTTCTCAACCACTGAGAATTACATCGGGATTTACATTAACTCAAGGGGAAGATGTACTGCATGCAAGCCAATATGCATTTGATATGGGAACGAGTGTATTCACATACCCGAAGATGGAAGTGGGGATTCATGCACTCGATAATAAGCGAGCATTAAGTATTTATATTGAAAAAAAGAATGAAGAAATCATAACATTTGCCATGAATCTTAATCTACAAGGGTGTTGGACCGCAGAGGAAGCAGGGTTCAAGACTGGTAGAACGGAAGTGGTAGAAACTCATAAAGATGTAATCTATGTGAAACATGAGTTTGAGAAGTATTGTGTATCGGTCGTCGTAGATAACGACAATGAAATTCATTTAAATGGTACAGAGATTAGAATGGATATCAAAGACAGTTGCAATATTTTAATTATTGCAAGTAACGAATCCATGGAATCACTGAAGGAAGAAGTTCAATTCATAACTTCAAATGTAAGAAACCTCATTCAGGAACAACGCGAAAGAAGAGCTAGTCTCGTAGATCATACGCAGCTAGAGATGAGTGGGCAGTCTTTCAAGGAGGCATTTGATGCATTAAAACTCAACTATGACATGTTAGTACAAAAAACAGATGAAGTGGGTGAGAGTTATACGGCGGGATACCCAGAATTCCAGTGGCTATTTGGCTGTGACACAACGTATGGAATTCATGGAACACTTGCAGTAGGACAGTTCGAGATGACAAAGCAAACACTTCGACTACTGAAAGATATCTCATTAAAGACAAATGGAATCGGAAGAGTGGTACATGAAGTCTCACCTTTTGGTTATGTATATAATGAAGGAAATCTTCAGGAGGCGCCGCATTTCATTGTTGCAGTAGCAGAAACTTATCGTTGGACTGGAGATTCTGAGTTTTTAGAAGAGATGTTTGATTTTTGCGTAAGTGGTATGGAGTGGGCAGAAAGCATGATAGAACCTGGTTCACTTTGCCCAGTGGGGAGTGGAATTATTGAGGTTCCAGGAATTCACGGACGAGTGATAGATATTGCAATTCTTACAATAGATGCTTATAAAGAACTAGAGTATATGTGTACTGTTTTAGGAAAAAGGGACAGAATTGAGGAGTATGAGAAGAAACGACTTGCACTTCAAGAAGAAGTATTAGAGAAGTTCTACTCAAAAGAAAGCAAATTTTTTGGCGATGTAATCTGTACAAAAAAGGAGATCATAGAAGGAAGAGATTTGCTGGTTCACTCAATCAAGAATACAAAAACCTTGACAAAGCATATGGGAGAATACTTTGATGAACTTTTGGAGAAAGAGTATGCAGAAGACGAATTGATACCTGTGGTCTTGAAAAACTGGGTGACAATTATCCCATATGTGCAAGAGTTTGTGCCAGAGGAAATCAAACAAGAGGGGATAAAGCAGATGTTCCAACCTGCGTTTTACAACCATTTTGGAATGAAGCTTGCATGTATGTGTGACGATAAGCATGACGAAGTAGATGATATCTATACTTTGAATAAATCTATGTCGATTAATACGGGATATATGGCTGAAGTATTTGCAAAGAATGGATATCTTGATCAGGCATATGAGCTATTAGAACAGTTGGCAGATACTATGAAATACGAGATGCCAGTAGCATTGAGTGAAATTCTTCCAGATGATGGATGTTTTATGCAATTTTGGTCAGGGTATGGAATCCATCATGTATTCATCCGTCATATTTTAGGGATCTATCCAGACGCAGGAAATAAGCAGATTTTAATATACCCGAAACTTCCGACAAAGTTAGATTATGTGAAAATTAACAGCCTTCGAGTAGGAGAATGTGAATTTGAAATAGAGTTGAGAAGGGTAGAGGGAGAAGTTCTTATAGATGTGAAAAAGAGTAATGAAGAATATAAAGTGATTGTAGGAGATGTAAGATGATTCAATATAATAGAGGAAAAGACGAATATAAAAATTTCTTGCTGACAGAAGATTGCTTTGACGATATGAATCTAGGCAAGACAGAATCTATCATGTGTCAGGGAAATGGCTACATGTGTATGAGAGGATATGCTGAGGAAGATTATGCGAAAAAGACAGCAACTACAATGATTGCGGGTACATTCAATGTACCCACAGAAAATGAGGTGACAGAGTTACCGAATACAGCAGACTGTTTTTCCATGGAAATTCAGATTGACGGTGAGCGATTTTTCCTGACAAAAGATAATGTAGAAGGATATGATAAAACACTTAATATCAAAACAGGGGAATTGATTCGAACATTTCAATATGTAACAAAGGATAATAAAATTGCGTTTCGTATGAGAAGATTTGTTTCGGCGCATGACATTCATTTGGCAGTGCAGAAGGTGGAAATCACACCATTGGAAAAAGACTGTCAAGTTAAGATTATATCAGGAATCGATAGTAAATCTACAAATTCAGGGGATATGCATTTTATCGATGATACGAGGCGTTTCTTCGAAAAACGTTATATTTATACAAAGTTAATTACAACACAATCAAGAATTGCATTTTACATCAATGCAAGTCATAGAATGTTCGTGGATGGAGTTGAGGACGAGTCAATTCCAAAACCGCTGATGGGAAGACGAGAGGCATTCCAACAGTATCTGTATAGTCTGAAAAAAGGTGAGACGCTAACAGCAAGTAAGTACATCACATACTATACCTCTATTGATAGTGAGGAGAATAAATGTGAAAATCCAGAGGAATCTTATCTAATTCTAAAGGAATGGATGAAGCAAAGTTATGAAGAACTATTCTGTCTGTCATCCGAAACGTTAAGGAAAAAATTATGGGATGATAGTTATATTGAAATAGAGTCTGAAAATGCATTTGATCAATTGGCAATTAATTACTGTCAGTATCAGATGTATGTGATGACACCAGCCCATGACAATCGCATGAATATTGGAGCAAAAGGGCTTTCAGGAGAAGGGTATAAAGGACATACTTTTTGGGATACGGAAGTATTTATGTTACCTAAATTTACTTTCCAAGACCCTAAGACAGCGAAGAACTTATTGACTTATCGTTTTCATGGGTTAGAAGGTGCGAGAAGAAAGGCGAAGGAAAATGGGTATGAGGGAGCCATGTATCCATGGGAAGCAGCAAATCCTGAGGATGGAGAGGTAACACCAGTTTATGGTGGAATTGATGTCTATACAGGAGAGAGAGAGCTGATTAAGACGGGGCTTTATGAAATCCATATCACAGCGGATGTGGCATTTGGAGTATATAGTTATTTTAATGTCACACAAGATGAATTATTCATGGAAGAGTGTGGATATGAAATCATATTTGAAACAGCAAAATTCTGGAGCTCTAGACTAGAAAAGAGCTCGGAAGATGATGAACTTCATATCAATGGCGTCATCGGACCAGATGAATACTGTGAAGATGTAGATGATAATGCATATACGAATTATTTGGCAAAATGGAATATGGAGTATGCATTAGAAATCTATGAAAAGTTAAAGAAGGCGAAACCAGAACTGTTAAACGCAATCAATGAAAAAACTGAGTTTATCAAGTTTGTTTCTGTAATGAAATCACAGGTAGAAAAAGTAGCACTTACTCATCCTGGAGAAGATCTGCTGATTGATCAAGATACAACCTACAGAAATCTACGAGAGATTAATCTGACAAAGTATAAGACGGCAGGAAAAGTAGCTACCATCATGGCGGATTACAACTTGGAACAAATCAGTGAACTGAAGGTATCGAAGCAGGCAGATATTATGGTGTTATTCTTGTTGTTTGGAGAAAAGTGGAATGACGAGATTAAGGAAGCGAATTTTAAATATTATGAGCCATTTTGCTTACATGATTCATCATTGAGCTTTAGCACATACAGTGTGCTTGCAAATGATATTGGTGATACAGAGTATAGTTATGAATTGTTCCAAAAGGCGGCAACTATCGATATCGGTCAGGCGATGAATTCTTGTGATGCGGGAATCCATGCGGCATCTTATGGTGGAATGTGGCAGTGTATTATGATGGGATTTGCAGGGCTTCGAATGATTGATAGGAAATTGCATATCAATCCGAGGCTTCCAAAGCAGATTACTAGAATCAAGTTTGGGATTTTCTATCGTGGACAACGCCTAGAAGTAGAAGTGAAAAATGGAATGGTAAACATTGAGAATAAAGGATCGAAACAGGTTTCTATTATTGTAGAAGGAAAAGAAGTTGAGGTATAGAGGATGAAACAGGTTGAATTAGTGATATTTGATTTAGACGGGGTGTTAGTAGATACAGCAAAATACCATTATCTTGCTTGGAAAGAGTTAGGCAAGGGATTAGGGATTGAATTTACAGAAGAGCAAAACGAAGCATTCAAGGGTGTCAGCCGTATGGCTTGTATGGACATTATGTGCCAATTGGCTGGAAGAGAAAATATGTCTGCAGCAGAGAGGGAGCGAGTTGCAAATGAAAAGAATGACCATTATCTACAATTCATCAATAAAATTGATGAAAGTGAATTGTTAGAAGGGGTAGTGGATACCTTTGATAAATTAAAAGAACATGATATTAAAATCGCCCTTGGTTCAGCAAGTAAAAATGCAACGATTATCCTAGAAAAAACTGGAATCATTGATTATTTTGATGCTATAATAGATGGGACAAAGGTGACGAAAGCAAAGCCTGACCCTGAAGTATTTACTCTTGCAGCGCAGACACTAGGAATTTCTAGCGAACATAGCATAGTTGTAGAAGATGCATATGCTGGAATTCAGGCAGCAAAGAATGCAAAGATGAAGTGCATAGGAATTGGTTCGGATGAGAATCTACCGAATGCAGATGTAATACTTAATAATGTGGGAGAGATAAAAATCGAATTGTTGGAGTGTATTTAGATGGAAACAAACAATTTGTATCGACCAAAATATCATTATACCAGTGAATATGGATGGATTAATGACCCAAATGGATTTTCCAGATATAAAGGGGAATACCATCTGTTTGCCCAGCATTATCCTTATGATACAAAGTGGGGATCAATGCATTGGTGCCACGGAAAATCAAAGGATTTGATCATGTGGGAGCATCTCCCAATTGCCCTGAAACCAGACCAAGAATATGAAGCAAAGTTAGGTTGCTTTTCTGGGAGCGCAATGGAACATGAAGATAAGCATATTTTGATGTATACCAGTGGAAAGGGAATTCTAGGCGAGTCCATGTGTCAACAGCAATGCATTGCAATTGGCGATGGAGTGTCTTATGAAAAAATGTCTGAAAATCCAGTAATAAAGATTGAAGAGGCACCTGATTATGTTCCGGAAACAGACTTTAGAGATCCTAAGATTTTTCGTCATAATAATCAATTCTATTCTATCATCTGTGCGATGATAGGAGAGAAGAAGATAGGGTGTCTCATTCTATATCGTTCAGATAACTTATTGGAATGGAAATTTGTGGGAGAGGTGCTTAGAGCGCCAGAAGACGGAAGTTTTGGGATTGTGTACGAGTGCCCAGATCTGTTCAAACTTGGTGATAAATATGTGATTCTTTGTTCACCTGTGGATATGCCATCCAGGGGAGAGAAGTTCAACAACTTAAGCTCTTCGGTGTATTATATAGGAGAGATGGATTTTGAGACAGGAAAGTTTGCAGTAGAGTATGTAGATGAAATCGATGCAGGATTTGACTTCTATGCACCGCAGACATTAGAAGATGAGAACGGAGATCGAATCATGATTGCTTGGGCTCAGATGTGGGAGAGGAATATGGTGACAGATCAATTAAACCATGGTTGGGCTGGATGTATGACCATTCCTCGTAAGCTAGAATTGAGAGATAATCGCTTGATTCAAATGCCAGTGTCACAGTTGGCGAGATACCAGAAAGAAACGTACAATTCTGTAATAGAAGGAACACAAGATTATTATAGATTGAACATTCAAGTGGATTTAAGCAGTGGAACGGAATTTAAACTATCGCTTTTGAAGCATAGTTGTGGTTCTTTTGACATTCTATATGATAAGAGTGAGAATCGATTGACGGTAGACAGAAGCAAGAGTCTCTATCGTTTGGACAAGCATCCGATGGAGGCCAATGTGAATAACAAGCGGTCAGTGACATTGGATAAGGGTGTAAGCCTAGATTTCTTGGAGTTGGATATTATTGTGGATAATAGTATCATTGAAATCTACGTCAACGGTGGAAGACATGTGCTTACTTCCAATTATTATGTGGGAAAAGGCGAAGTAACTTCGGAACTTGTCAGTGATTATAGCGTAAAAATCAAAAAAAATACATTGTAAAATCATCCTATGGAATATATACTAATCCATAGGATGATTTTATCCACATTCTTATCAAAATTAGAAGGAGGATTTATTGATGCAATATCGTAAGTTTGGAAATACAGGAGTGGAGATTTCAGCCCTAGGGTTCGGTTGTATGCGTTTCCCTGAAATCGAGAAAGAGGGGCAATTTAGCATCGATCAAGAGAAAGTAAATGAGATGATTTTGGAGGCATATAATTCAGGTGTGAATTATTATGATACAGCTCCATATTATTGCCATTCAAACTCTGAGGCAGCAGTAGGGGAAGCGGTAAAAGGCTTTAGGGACAAAGTTTATATTTCGACAAAATGCCCCCTAGGAGATGTGAAGAAAAAAGAGGATTATGAGTTTTTCTTAGATAGAAGTTTGAAGAATCTTAATACTGAATATGTGGATTTTTATCATTTTTGGGGAATCAACAAGGATGGGTTCGACAACAAGATTATCAAGTTTGGGTTAATCGAGGAAGCGTTGAGACTAAAAGCAGCTGGGAAGATACGTCACATATCATTTTCATTCCATGATAAGCCAGAGAATATACAGTACATCATTGATACAGGAAAAGTGCTGGAGACCATGCTTGTTCAATATAATTTAATTGATCGCTCGAATGAGGAAATGATTGAATATGCTGTGTCAAAAGGTTTAGGGGTCGTTGCTATGGGACCTGTGGCAGGTGGCAGATTAGCAGCACCTACTGATATCTATAAAAAGTTAACAGGGAAAGATCCAATTGCAACCTATGAGCTTGCATTCAAATTTGTTCTAGGGAACGAGAACATTGCTTGTGCGCTCAGCGGGATGGAGAATATAGAAATGGTGAAAAAGAATGTAGCCATTGCTAGCATAGAAGAACCAATGACGAAAGTAGAGTATGAGCAGATTAAGGAGTCTATTGACAATTTAAAGAAGTTTTCAGAACTATACTGTACAGGATGTCAATATTGTCAGCCATGTCCAGTATCCATCGACATTGCGCGGATATTTGCAGCATACAATACTTGCAATGTCTATGGATTGAAGGAAGCAGGTGTGAAACATTATCAGACTTACATCAAGGAACATCCAAAGAGTTTGGTGCAGCACTGTGTAGAATGTGGAGCATGTGAAGAGAGATGTCCTCAGCATCTCAAGATTAGAGAGTTATTGAAGATGGTGGATGAGAAACTTTTGGCATTCGTTTAGAAATCCCCATAAAAAACAACTGATGTACAGTCAAATTTATTTGGTAGAAAGGATGTTTATTATGAAAAAGTTGATTAGTCTGCTACTTATCTTAGGTTTAACAACCTCGTTCACTGCATGTTCAAGTTTAGAAGATTTAGCTGAAGATATACAAGCAGCTGATGTTTCAGACGGAAACAACAATGGAGAAGATTCGCCACAAACTCAAAGCAATCAATTAAACGAAAAAGAGTCCCTAATTACAGCCACTATTAACAATGGTGATTTTACTGTAATAGAGGAGTTGGATAAGACAATTTATGAATTTCATCATCCAGAGCTTGAAAACATTCTTTATAACAAAAATGGGAAAGTTCAAATGTTTTATATGCTTGAAGGTGAGGGTGAAGGAAACTATACTACAGGTAATTACTACTCTGACACTACTGAAATTTATGTAGATTACGATGAAGATGAGAATGAAATCTGGGCGTTTTATGAGGATGAAAACGAAGAATCTTACTTTCCAGACTGTATTTTTGAAAACAATACCATCTCTTTGACATTTACAGAGCCAAATTATAAGCCTACAGAATACGAGTTTATATTAGTGAATATATCCACAGAGACAGATGCTTTTTATTATGATGGATATTTTACAGATGATGTGTTTGAAGGAGAAAATGCCGAAGGTAATCCGATAAATATAAGTGGAATAAAGCATGATGTCATATTAACCAATGGGAGAGATACAATAGAAATTAGCTTCAAAGAAGATGGGAGTATACTATAAAAGAGTAGCTCGATGAGCAATTTACCTACACCAATCAAAACCACAAAAATACGGATAAAATTAAGCTAATTATGCACGGCACTTATTGATCCTAATTCAATAGGTGCTTTTGCTATGTCGGTAGGAAATATTTGAAAAAAACAGATAGACAAATCTATTACTCTCTGCTAAAATACAATCAAGCAGAAAAGTTCTAATGGTAAGATATGTTGTTGGCTATCCTACCTCTTCGCA
>CAYIZP010000057.1:0-14224 GCA_964367905.1 uncultured Lachnospiraceae bacterium | reverse complement strand
CTGGCAGAGAGTTTAGAGAGTGACCTTTATATTCTCCCTTCAAGTGTGCATGAGGTTATTGCTGTATCTTCAGATATGGGAAGTCCTGAGATGCTTGCACAGATGGTAGTCGAGGTAAATATGCAGGAGGTGTCTTTGGACGAGAGACTTTCCAATCAGGTATATCACTATGATAAGGATTTAAGAAAACTCACCCTTGCAACTGATACACCGAACAAGAGACTTGATGGTATCGTTGCAGAACCTCCCCTTGTATATGATGCGAAGGAAAAGTCCAGATAGGAGGCAGTTATGGAGCAGGAACTTACAATGGAAGAACTCATTGCTCTCATAAACAGCCAGAAAGGTGACTTTGTTATCCGTGTCGAGTTTGGAGAGGAGGCGGTGTCTGATGCCAAAGAAGAATGACTTCAAGCTTGATGTGGTTTCGGTAAGACTTGTAAAGGATGCTCCGATTTATTCGGAGCACACCTTTAATAATTCAGCTGATATAGCTGCTGTCATGGGAGAATGTATGTGCCAGTTTGACAGGGAAGTAGTGTGTGTGGTCAATCTAAGGTCAGATTTAAAACCTATCAATGTGCATTTTGCAAGTGTTGGCTCTTTAAATGAGGCAATGGCACATCCGAGAGAACTGTTTAAATCAAGTATCTTAAGCAATGCCGCAAGCATGATGTTAATCCATTGTCATCCATCCGGGAACGTATTCCCAAGCAAAGCAGACACGATGATGACAGACCGCATGAACAAGCTGTGTGAGCTGATGGGAATACCGCTCATTGACCATATCATAGTCGGTGGAGACAATCGTGAATTTTTCAGTTTCAGGGAAAAAGGCATGATTGATAATCCTAAGATTACCCTGAGCACAGATTACCGGACACTTGATATCAAGTCACCGCTTGTAGCAGAACAGGGAAAGGCAAGGTGAGAGCATGGATGGAAGATTTACGGATGAAGAGCTTACCATAGCAAAGAGTGTTGACCTGTGTGCAGTGGCAGAAAGCCTTGGGTATACAGTAAAGAGGATTGGCAAATACCACACTTTAAAGGAGATGGATTCCATCCGTATCTATAAAAGAAGCCATTGGTACAGATGGTCAAGGCAGTTTGACAAAGGCAACAATGGCGGCTCACAGATAGATTTCTTACGGGTATTTTGTGGAATGAGTGTAAAAGAGGCTGTGTTCTGGCTTTTAGATTTTGCAGGATACAGAAGAATCGAGAATCCTGTAAAGCAGCCACTTGTTCATCAGGTAGCGCAGAAGCAGGCAGAGGAGAAAAAGCCATTTGTCCTACCGGAACCGGCAGGAGGTAATTCCTATCTTATTTCCTATCTGAATCAGGAGAGAGGAATCAGCAGGGCTGTCATAGATCTGTTTTTAAAAGATGGACTGATTTATGAGAGCCGGCATTACCACAATGTTGTTTTCAAAGGAAATGATAAAAATGGAGTGACAAGATTTGCAAGTATGAGGGGAGTGTTTGATAAGCAGGGCAAGCCATTCAAGTGTGATGTCACAGGAAATGATAAGAACTATGGATTTAATGTAGTAAATGTGAACAGTACAGAGCTTGTAGTATTTGAGGCTGCAATCGACCTTATGAGTTATGTGGATATCTTCACGGATTATGAATCAAATAAGCTTGCACTTGGGATGCTTGCAGATGCACCACTTGAAACATTTCTTCGGGAACATCCGCAGATAACTTCCATCCGGTTCTGCCTTGATGGAGATGAGCCGGGGAGAAAAGCAGCAGCTGAACTCATGAGAAAGTATTATGAGCTTGGATATGAGGTAGAAGACTGTCCGCCTCCAGCCGGATATAAGGATTACAACGAGTGGCTTGTGGCGGCAAAGCTTAATCTGAATCAGATGAAACAGAGAGCAGATGAACCAGTCAGGGCATGAGAAATCGGATTTTGATGTGTGGGGGCAGAAAGCGCCCCCAAAACAGCAAAGTGGGGGCAGAAAGCGCCCCCAAAATGTCAAAGTGGGGGCGAAAAGCGCCCCCGCAATTCGGACACGACAAAATCCGGATGAAAGTCAGTATAAAAGTGGGGGCAGAAAGCGCCCCCAAAATAACAAAGTGGGGGCAGAAAGCGCCCCCAAAGTAGCAAAGTGGGGGCAAAAAGCGCCCCCACTTCCATAAACAGAGGGTTTTAGGGAGATTTTCTCCCTAACTAGATGGCATTAGGACAGAGATGTCTCTAATGCGTATCTAGCAGTCGCCGGGGACTAACCGGAGACTGGAGCTTTGGTGAATATTTACTAAACACGGATAAGGAGGTGCAAGGAAGCAATGGATGCAGAAGTTACGTTATTTTCAAAACCAGAAGAACTGATTGCCTGGGCAGACACATTTGATATCTTACTTAACCCTTCGATAGAAGATGCTGCAATTCTGCTTAACTATATGGAAGGTCATGATTATGCTATTGGCATAGATTCTGATGGGAAGATGTACAGACAGGATGTGGCTGAGGAGAATGGTGAAATTGAACCATACCCGATAGATGATGTTATAGATACTGTTTGTGAATGGAATTATGAACTGATACTTGATGCTGATGCACATAGGAATGATACAAAGGATTTTAAAGATTACAGTGAGTATCAGGATAAGTATGACAGTTTGAAAGCAGATGAAAAGAGGCTGGACAGATTGTTTGAAAAGACCTGTTATGCAAAGGAGATTGATGAAATGGCAGCTGCTTTGGTGGAATCATTCATTAGTCATCTATGTAGCAGGGATGATTTGGAAAAAGCTGCAGTGACAGTTGCAGAAGGAATTAAAGATTATAGTACGGGTAAGAGAGGAAGGTGAGTCTATGGCAGATAAAGTTCATTGTGTTAGGAAAACACTAAGACTAATGCCAGAGGAAGCTAAGATGCTTGCAAAAAAGGCATGTGATAATGGAATGAATGAGGCAGAGTATATCCGTCTTCTTATCAGTCAGAAACCAAATGATTATCCGGAAGTAAGGAAGATTCTGAAAGAACTCATCAATGAGGTCAACCGAATCGGCATTAACATCAATCAGATAGTATTTAACAGCAATGCCGGGCTGTATTCCAAGGAAGATAAGACACAGCTGATAGCTTATATGCGAAAACTGAATCAGAAGGTAGATGAGGCGGTGGTAAAGATTGGCAATCAGTAAAATCCTTAATATGAAGGATTGTGGTGGGCATTTTCACGGAAAACATCTGAAGAGATCTCTTGATTATGTGATGAATCCGGAGAAAACACAGGATGGAAGGCTTATAGGTGCAATCAACTGTCAGGTTGATTCTGCATTTGAACAGATGAAAGCGACCAAACGAAAGTTTGGAAAAGTTGATAAAAGGCAGGGATATCATATCATTCTCTCATTTAAGGAAGATGAAGTGAATCCTGATACGGCATTTGAGATAACCCGCAGATTCGTGGAAGAGTATCTTGGAAAATCATACGAGGCAGTATATGTGGTGCATGATAATACAGCACATGTTCATTCACACATTGTATTTAACAGTGTGAGTTTTGTGGATGGGAAAAAGTACCGCTATGAAAAGGGAGACTGGGCAAAGTATATCCAGCCAATCACGAATAAGCTGTGTCAGGAATATGGTCTTTCAATCATTGATGTTGATGATGGCAATAAGGAAAAAGAGCATGAAAGCTATAAGGACTGGAGCGAATATCGTGAAGGCAGTTTTGTGTGGGCAGATATGATTAAGAGAGACCTGGATTCCTGCATCCTGCAGGCTGGAAATTATGAGCAGTTTCTGGAACTGTTATCTGACAAAGGATATGAGGTCAAGCAGGGAAAGTATCTGGCGGTAAAGCCACAAGGAATGACGAGATTTCGCAGATGTAAGACATTAGGGGACATGTATTCTGATGAGGCAATCCGGGAAAGGATAGAAAAAGAGGATATTTCATTTTACAGGGAACAGCAGAAAGAGGTACAACCGGTCCTTTGTAAGTGTAAGGTGAGAAGATACCGAAGGGCAAAGATGTCGGGACTTCAAAAGAGATACTATGCAAAGCTATACCGGATAGGAAAGCTGAAAAAGAAGCCATACAGTCAGGTATGGAAGTATAAGGAAGATATCCGTAAGATGCATAAACTGCAGGAGGAGTATTTGTTCCTTGTCAATCATGACATTCATTCAGCGGAGGAGCTTGTCAGTGTAATCAGCTCATTGACAGATAAAAGAAAAGAAGTCTCAGCAGAGAAAAGCCGCATTTATAAGGCTAGGGAGAGAAGTCGAGAACTTTTTGATATAGCAGATGATATGAAAGAGTTAGAACCTGCTGAGAAGTCTTTCCTTCAGGGAGATGAATTTTTTACGGATGAGCATCTGCAATGGGAAACATTGAAACAAAAGCTTTTATCACAGGGATATAGCCTAGAAGAGGTGGAAGCATTGCGTAAACATTATAAAGAGGAGTATTCCAAAGCATGTGCAAAAGAAAGGGCAGTATTCAAAGAGTTGAATATTGGTAAATCTATATGGAAGAGTCTTATTCCAGACAGCGTATCAGATGGAAAAGATGCACAGTACAACAAAGAGACAATACGAGACAGGAAAGAACAGCCAGAACGTTAGGCTGTTTTTTTAGTAGTTAGGAGGCATATATGGAAGAAAACAGAGAACCGCTTAGTGCAATAGCAATCGAGAAAAAATTGCAGCTTCTCCGAAATAAGCATTTCAGCGAGGATACGATTGCTCTTGTAAAAAGTGATTATGAATATGGACTGACAGAGGAGGAAATCAGCCTTTATCTCAATAAGTCCTACGACATTGAACAGATGAAGATTTTATCGGAGTGTCTGCATAAGGATGTTCCAAAAGATGTGATTGATATTATCAAGAATACCAAGTATTCGGTTCATCAGATGCAGGTGTCTCTCGAATTTTATGAAAAGGGTGTACCTGTTCAGACAATTAAGGAGGTCATGGAAAAAGGGGAAAAACCTATCACCATGCGCCGATTATATGAGGAAGTTCTGGAACAGCTGAATAAAGTCAAGGAACAGATTCCGGAAGAGTCTGAGTATGTGAAAGCACTCATTTCTCAGATGGATGAAGTGGTTGCAAAGATCAATCATCAGAATGAAAGGTATGATGCCCTGAATAAGAAACTTTCTGAAATAGAAACTTCCAAAGATGATGAGGAAGTCAGGGGGCGTCTGGTCAAGGAGAACCAGGATAAGGATGCTCTTATCAACAGCCAGCAGAATGAACTGAATAAGGCAAGCAGTACGATTGCAAGACTCAGGGATGATATTGAGAAAAAGGATAAGGAGATGAAGCGTATGGGAGACAGAATAGAGTCATTGGAAGATAAGATCATAAGTGTTGCCACAGAGAATAAGAAAGAGGCAGAAAGTAAGGCAGAGCCGCAGGAAAGCCAGTCCGTACAACAGGCAGATAAAAAGATGGTAGATACAGTTGCAGTTCCGCAGAATATGCAGGCTGTGGCAAACGGGATTCCGGTCTATTATCAGATTCCGGTAGTTGATGGCTCTGGAAATGTGGTGCAGAGACTTCCGATTGAGCGAAGTGTGAGAAAGAGCAGCAACAGCGGAGTGGCGAGCTTTTTTGCAAGGCTTTCTTTTAAGAAAAAGTCAAGAGCAGACATTGTAAAGCTGGTTGCATCGGGAGACCTTGTTCCGGCGCAGCTTGTGCAGATTAAGAGTGCAATTGAAAAGGGACTTACTGAGTCGCAGCTTGTAGAGCTTATAAACAACAACATTTCAGCGGAAAAGATGAAGGAAATCATTGAGATTGCTGTGCTTGAAAACAGTATGGCAGATTAGGAGGAACTTATGAATTTAGCAGTAGTAAATGAAGCAGTAACAGAGATGAATGGTGTGGAGCATCAGTTTACAGAGGAAGAGAAAAACTTTGTTGTTCAGTTCGCATTCAGAAGCGGCAGCAAGGAAGATACGATTTCTCTTATTGAAGCATTGGCACATTCAGCGGATAAGGCTGAGTCGGACGAGATTATGGTCACATACAGGTCTAAATATGATATGAAGCCTGCATGGGTAGAACAGGTGGAAAACCTGCTTGTGGCACTTGAAATGTACCGTATCGAGGAGGAAAAAGCAATCAATCATCTGGCAGATATTTTGACTGCTTATGGTATTGATGTATCAGCCGAGGAAATTCGTACAACAGAGACAGAAACACTTAAAACAACAGTCAGAGAGAAAGTGGAGGTGCGATAATGGCAGAAGAGATTCAGGAAGCGGTGCAGATTATCCGTGTAGCTTATGATGGCATTGAGATTGCTATGAAGGTAGGAAGCGGCGGCATTGCTGCCATGCAGAAGGCAATAGATTTCTTAAAAGGGATGCTTGATTATGAGAAGTCTCTTGGTAAGACATCTATGAGAAAGCTGCTCTTAAAGGGTGGCGATTTACAGGTATTGCAGTTTAATACCGAAGATATGAAAAAGGTCGAAAAGATGGCAAAGAAGTATGGAATCCTGTATTCGGTACTTCCGGACTGTAACAGGAAAGACGGATTGAGTGAGGTAATCTTTCATACAGAGGCAGTTCCACGTGTAAATATGATGATACAGAAGCTCAAGTTTGGTAAGATTGCCACATTTGACGATTATCTGAAGAATGGAGATGAAAAGTCCCTTGGCAAGCTGATGGATTTTTTGAAGAAACAGCAGGGAAACGAGAAAAGCCACACGATAGAAGGTGATAAGGTTAATTCCGCCATTGACGGATTGATTGAGAAGGTCGGAATGTTTGCAATGGAAAAGAAAGCTATCAGTGTGGATCAGGTCAAGGAGAATTTCAGCATCAATGGTGAGCAGGCTGAAAGTGTTATCAGACAGCTTGAGACAATCGGTGTGCTTGGCAGCAAGAATGAAGATGGCACCCATACAGTCATGATGGACAAGGATGCATTTATCAACCGTGTCAGAGGTTATCAGAACCTTGCTGAGAGAATGAGGGCAGTTGCAGCATCAAAGAATGCGAACTTATCAGATGTGACTATCAGCAAGAAGCTGATTATCGAAGAGAATGACCATGCTGTTAAGACCAGAGTGCCCGGCACATGGGGAGAAGAGGCAAAATATGTATGGCTCCGTAAGGAAAACATCATGGAAATTCATGGTGGAAAGACAATGCTTACCTTCCTTGATTCCACCAAGGATTATAAGCTTTACGATGAGCAGAATCGTGTGGTGACAACCCAGAAAGGAACCGAGCTTTATACTCACTACGACAAGGTGGAGTCATCTGTCAGGGAGCGTTACGAGAAAGTGCAGAAGCAGCAGAAAAAGACCACACAGAAGAAAACTGTTACCACAAAGAAAGCGAGGTAGCAGCCTATGCAGACAACAAAGAAAAAGCCGTCACTGATATTCATTCTTGTGGGTGCAGTGTTAGCCGGGTATCTTGGTTATCTGATAAATGGTGCGTGGATAGAGGGAATAACATTTAATGAATTTATGGACAGATTCAATGAAGTATGTGCAGTTCCCTTTGCCAATTATTACAATTCCAATACAGTAAAAGCAGTAGCCATTGCATTAGGTATCTATGCGATGGCTATTGTCATGTATTACACCAGTCAGAGAAACTATATGCCGGGTAAGGAATTTGGTACGGCAAGATTTGAAAATCCGAAGCAGGTCAATAAGATACTTGCAGATAAGGATGAGAATTTCAACCGGATACTCAGCCAGAATGTGAAGATGTCGCTGGATTTCAGAAGACTCAAGCTCAATGGAAATATCCTTATCTGTGGTGGTTCCGGAGCAGGAAAAACATTTTATGAAGTAAAGCCAAATCTGATGCAGATGCCGCATAACTGTTCCTTTATCTGTACCGATCCAAAGGGAGAAATCCTTAGAAGCTGCGGGCAGATGCTAAAGAATAACGGATACAATGTGAAGGTTATCAACCTACTTGAGATGGATAAATCAGACTGTTACAATCCGTTTTCCTATATCAGAGAGGAAACAGATGTGGTCAAGCTGATTACAAACCTTATCAGCAATACGACACCAAAGGGAGCAACACCAAGTGATCCGTTCTGGGAAAAAGCGGAAGGATTGTTCTTACAGTCTATCTTTTATTATGTGTGGCTGGAGGTACAGCCGGCAAAGAGAAACTTCGAGACAGTACTGAAGCTTCTTGGAGAGGCAGAGGTTACAGAGCAGGGAAAGGCATCAAAGCTGGATGTTCGTATGAAGTTTTTAGAGGAAAGTTCCCCGCTTGGAGCCAATCATCCGGCAGTAAAGCAGTACAACAAATGTATGAGAGGTGCAGGAGATACAGTCCGATCCATTATCATCAGTGCCAACTCAAGACTTGCATTTCTTGAGAATAAGCAGGTTTTACGCTTACTCTCAAAAGATGAGCTTAATCTGTCTGATATCGGCATTGGAGTAAATGGAGATGGTGAGACAAAGACAGCACTGTTTTGTGTAATCCCTGATAGTGACAAATCCTATAACTTTATTATCGGTATGTTATACACGCAGATATTTCAGGAATTGTACTATCAGGCGGACTTTAACTGCGGAGGCAGACTGCCAATCCATGTGACTTTTATGTTAGATGAATTTGCGAATGTCGCATTGCCAGATGACTTCTGTTCGTTGTTATCGACAATGCGAAGCCGTGAGATTTCAAGTATTATCATCATTCAGAACTTTGCCCAGCTAAAGGCACTTTTCAAAGATACCTGGGAGACAATTCCCGGCAACTGTGATACTTTCATCTACCTTGGGGGCAATGAGCAGAGTACGCATAAGTATGTGTCGGAGCTGCTTGGAAAAGGTACGATTGATAAGAAGTCAAGCGGAGAGACAAAGGGCAGACAGGGAAGCTCTTCAAGAAACTATGATGTATTAGGAAGAGAACTGTTTACACCGGATGAAGTCAGAAAGCTGGATAATAAGAAGTGTATTATCTTTATCCGTGGTTTTGATCCTATCATGGATAATAAGTTCATACCATTCAATCATCCGATGTTTGATCAGACAGCAGATGGCAAAGGAGAGCCTTATGTTCATCAGATAAGGGGAGCAGATAATCTGATCGGTCCGCCATTTGAGATTCTTTCAGACAAGGCAGTTAAGTATTATGAAAAGCTGAAGGATAAAGGCGAGAATGTGTATATAGACACTCTTACCTATGAGCAGTTTATGATGCTTGGTGATGCGGAATTAAGCAGAAGATTCTCTATGCAGGATGAGGCAGAGCAGAAAGCAAAGATTGATAGAGAACAGGCAAATGAGCTTGAGTATGTCGATGAGTCGCAGAAGTCTGATGCTGCAGAAAGTGCCAACTCTTCTAGTGGAAGTGCTGGTGTTAAGCCTGTAAGGAATCCTGAGAGGGAAAAGCCTAAGTGGGAGGATACAATCACAAATCGAATGCTGCACTGGTCATATACAGCAGAGCAGAAGGAGGAAGTGAAGAAAGCACTTGCCGCAGGAGTTCCGAAAGCAACGATTCTTACTTACTTCTATCCGGAGGTAACTGTGGAGAAGATGAGTACTTATCGAAAGAAGCAGTAATGTTTTTAGATATATTACAGAGTATATGATATAATTTGCTCACATGGTATGCTTCAGCTTATTGGACTACTAACATGTGAGCAGTTACAAAAGACAGAAATTATTTTATATTGGAGGTACAGGATGAATACGGAAAAGACTTTTGCAGATAGATTAAAAGAGTTGCGTAATATACGAAACTATACACAGGAAGAGCTGGGTAAGATAACAAATATATCTGTTCAGAGTATACGACGTTATGAACAAGGTAGACTCAATGAAGAGCCAAGTGCGTATAATCTTTTACAACTAGCAAAGGCACTAGATGTAACACCTGAATACTTATTGATAGGAGATAATAATATGACAAGTTACACGGAGGCAATTAAGAGAGAATTGAAGCAACTTAATGACTATGGACAAATATCTGAAATTAAAGAGACCGAGTTGAATTCCACGATTTTATCACATCTTGAGATGAGTAATGATTTAGTAGATGCTGTAAAGACGGATTGGAATGCAAAAGGCATATTTAAGAGGATAGAGAAAGAGGAAGATAAACAGATTGTGGTAGACAGTTATTGTACAAGACCTTATGTACAGGATGTCATATTACGATATTGCCAGAATAGATCTATATTTAAGACAAGGTTTGGAATAATTGATGGAATGCTTTTAGAATAAAGCAAATTTGAGAGTAAATTAGCACTTTAGCCAATGGTTAAGGTGCTTTTTTTCATACCTTGAAAGGAGATGGTCACAGCAAAAACGCATCGGGGAAAGCCCGATTAACCAGTACAACAGGCATTGCCTGATTATCATAGAGTAACTATCAACAGGACAGAAAGGAATGCATATATTCCGTTCGGAAAGCTAGCCGGATTGGAATATGTGTATTCCTTTCTGGCTTTTTCCGCTTCTGTCACTTCAAAAAAGGAGATTAAACAACATGAGAAAAGAACAGGTTATTTCAACAACAAAGAACAATCAGATGGAGGAGAAAGGCATGAAGAACAGATTCATTCACTTTAAAAAGAGATTCGTTCCGGCATTATCCGGGGCACTTATGGGAGTAATGCTTATGAGCACTACTTGTTTTGCAGCAGGAGATACTTCCGCAGTAACACAGCCGCTTGAGAATTTAAAGACACTTATCATTGCAGTCATTGGTGCGGTCGGTGTCATCATTCTTGCAAAGAATGTCATGGAGTTCGCACAAGCCTACCAGCAGCAGGATTCATCTACTATGAACTCCGCTCTGAAAGGAATTGTAGCAGGTGTCATGATGGCTGGTATTTCAACAGTTCTGACATTCTTAGGCTTCTAAGATTGGGGAAATGCATTTTCCCTTTTAGTAAAAGGAAAGAGGTGAACAACAAGTATGGATATTTTTAAGCTTGGAGACAAGATCCTTGCACTTCTTGAGGCAGTGTTTGGGTTTTGGAACAATCAGATATCCCTGGTCTTTGCAATGCTTGGACAGTCACCGGTCAGTTTCAAGGGCGGAGGTCCCTGGGCAGTCATTGAGGGTATTGAGCCGGTCTTTGTAGCGGTCGGCTCATCCCTCGTTGTGCTGTTCTTTGTTATCGGTTTCTGCTCGGAAAGCATAGATGTTAAAGATGAGATGAGGTTTGAATCAATCCTGCGTATGCTTATCCGACTGGGACTTGCAGAATGGTTTGTTGCAAATAATGTCACGATCATGAAAGCATTTTTTACTTCCATAGGAAATCTGGTAGGACTTATATCTGCCGGGACAACGACGCAGCTTGCCATCGACAGTACACAGGCAGACATCATTAAGGGACTTGGATTTGGTGAAAGTCTGGTAATGCTGATACTTACAGCTTTGCTTGCAATCATCATTATTATCTGTGGATTCTTTATCATCTACACAGTGTATTTCAGGTTCTTAAAGATTCTGATTATTGTGCCACTTGGTGCGATTGCCTGCTCCACGATGGCAGGAAACAGAATGGTCAGTCATACAATGGCTACCTATTGCAAATATTTCCTGTCATGCGTATTTGAGGCAGTAACGATGGCACTTGCGATTGTGGTATGTAATGCATTTATCAATGCAGGACTTCCGGCATTTACAGGAAGTTATGCTGACTGGGCACAGACGCTTATATATCTGTGTGAAATGACATTTACGATAGCAATGACTGTTGGAAGCGTGAAGGGTGCACAGACACTTACAAGCAAGGCATTTGGATTATAGAAGGAGGCAGAAATGGATAATGAAAAGAAACAGGTTACTTATAATTCAAGTATAACCGGAGAAACGCAGGTGACATTTGATATCCAGCAGTATATGAATAACAGGGCAATGTTTATTGGTCTTATGTGTAATGAAGATGGATATGAGGAGCCTTTTGGGGATGTGACTGTGAATTTGTCGGTTGCAGCACCAAATTACTGCGGATATCTGAATGTGAATGACATGCCGGATATTGAAAAGTTTATTACAGACAATGACATTGGAGAGTTTACAGGATTCACGCAAAGGAGCGGTTTCTGCGAATATCCGCTTTATCTGTTCAATGTAGATAAGCTTAGAGAACTGTGTCCGGATGGAATGGATAAGTATGAGGCAAATATCGGAATGACAAGAAAGCCAGAGACAAAGGATTTATCAAGATAGGAGGCAGGGACAATGGTAATCGAAGTAAACAAGGATATTGACCGCTATCAGGAATCGGTTGCGATGGGACTTACTGCAAGGCAGCTTATATTTTCCATTGCAAGCATAGTTGTCGGTGGCGGTATTGTCCTTCTTCTTTACAAGTATATCGGTCTTACGGGTTCTGCTTATGTGGCAATTCCCTGTGTGGCACCGATTGCACTTGGCGGTTTCTATTCCTTTAATGGGATGAATTTCTACGAGTATATGGGAAAGAAACTGCATTTTATGTTTGGAAACAGGGCACTTACCTATGTATCAACAGAGGGAGAGCCTGCAATAAAGCAGTTAGAAGCAGAGCAGAATGAACAGGTAAAGAAGAAAGGCAGAAAGGCTGAACCGGAGACTGTAACAGCTGATTCAGCTGTAAAGAAGCAGGAGGAGTTTGAAGCAATGAAGAAAAAGACGAGAAACATGCTGCTTGGACTTGTCGCAGTCATTGTGGCGGCAGTAGCAGGCATTGCAGCATATAAGGCAATGCATTAGGAACGAATAGTATCTGACCGCAAGGTCGGGAACACAGCCCGCAGGGTGAAGTTCCCGGCGGGCTTTCATTATAAGAAAGCGAGGTTAGAGACATGGGTTTATTTACAGACGGATTTAAGTTACTGAAAAAGGCGAGTGAGCCTTTGTATAAGACACCTAAATCCATTCAGGAAACCATAGAGATTATGGCGGTGGCTGAAAACGGCATTTTTGAAGTAAGCAAAAATAAGTATTCCAAATGCTACCGCTTTCAGGACATCAATTACACAACAGCAACAGAGGATGAGCAGATCGGCATTTTCGAGAGGTATTGCAAGTTCCTAAATTCGCTGGACTGTAATTATAAGATTACGATCAACAATAAGAACAAAAACATGGATGACCTCCGTGATAAGGTTCTGATTGCTGAGAAAAATGATGGCTTTAATAATTACAGAAGAATCTACAATGACATTATTGAGGAGAAGATTATTGAGGGCAGACAGGGGATTGAGCAGGAGAGATACCTGACAATCACGATTGAGAGAAAGAACTTTGAGGAGGCAAAGGCACAGTTTGCAACCCTTGAGGCAACGATACACAAGGCTTTCATTGAGCTTGGTGCAGAGATTGTGCCGCTTAATGGCAATGAGAGACTGAAAGTGCTCTATGACTATTATCATCTTGGAGATGAGGGCAGCTTTGATTTTGATATCAAAAAGGCAAAGAAGGTCGGGGCAGATTTTAGAAATGATCTGTGCAATGGGATGGTGAAATATTTCCCGGACCATTTTGAGGATGAGAGTAAATTCTGCAAGGCACTTTTTATCAAAAAGTATCCGAGTAGTTTATCAGACAGATTCATCAATGAGATCACTTCCCTTCCGGTTCATTCCATCACGAGCATTGATGTGGTGCCTGTGCCAAAGGATCTGACTACAAAGGTGCTTCAGAAGAAATACCTTGGTATTGAGTCGGATATCATTAAGCAGCAGAGAGTCCGTAATAAGAATAACGATTTTTCTACGGAAATCTCATATGCCAAAAGAACGGAGAAAAAGGAGATTGAGGAAATCATGGATGATGTCCGTGAGAATGACCAGTGCCTTTTCTTTGTAGGAGTAACCATTATTCTTATGGCAGAAAGCAAGAAGGAGCTTGAGAGTGTATGTGAGACAGTAGAGACTATCGGAAAGCGTAACAGCTGCACGATTGACACACACTACTTAAAGCAGAGGGAGGCACTCAACACAGCACTTCCGATTGGTGTAAGACAGGTGGAGACAATGCGTACACTTCTTACCCAGTCACTTGCGGTGCTTATGCCATTTAATGTGCAGGAATTAAATGACAGCACAGGAAACTATTATGGCATCAACCAGATCAGCAAGAATGTGAATATCGGCAACAGAAAGAAGCTCATTAACGGAAATGGATTCGTATTCGGAGTGCCTGGTTCCGGTAAATCGTTCTTCTGTAAGATGGAAATGGGCAGCGTATTCTTGTCGGGTGATGATGAGATAATCGTCATAGATCCAATGAATG
>CAYIZP010000056.1:0-14569 GCA_964367905.1 uncultured Lachnospiraceae bacterium | reverse complement strand
AGAAAAATAAATCTGTCAATTTGTTTCATGGTCTGATGCAACAAAAATCCCTCTTGCGCATTGGGGTTGTTTGGTGTATGTTAAAATCTAGATAGTTTGAGTGGGGAATAGAGTGTATTACATTGGCTTCCAGAAGGGGAGGGTTATTATCGTGAGATATGAAAGAATGAAAGTGGGGAGATTTATCGATCGACCGAATCGATTTATCGCCCATGTGGAGATAGACGGTGAAATAGAAACGGTTCACGTGAAGAATACGGGGCGCTGTGCAGAGCTTTTGACGGATCATGCCACTGTTTTTGTGCAGAAGAGTAATAATCCAGAGCGGAAAACGCAGTGGGATTTGATTGCGGTGCAAAAAGGCAATCGTATGGTGAATATGGATTCTCAGATTACGAATGTGGTGGTGGAAGAGTGGATTAGAGGGGGAAATCTCTTTGAAGATGTGGTATCACTTAGGAGAGAGGTGACGTTTGGGAAGTCGCGATTTGACCTGTATGTAGAGACGGGGAATCGGAAGATATTTATCGAGGTGAAGGGTGTGACCCTAGAGAATGATGGAGTGGTTCAGTTTCCAGATGCCCCGAGTGAACGGGCGATTAAGCATGTGGAGGAACTTGTGGAAGCGAAGAAGCAGGGATACGAGGCTTATGTCTTTTTTGTGGTTCAGATGAAGGATGTTTCTTATTTCACTCCGAATCGTGTGACGCATGAAGCATTTGCAGATGTCCTTAGGGTGGCGAAGAGCAAAGGGGTAGAAGTGATTGCATATGATTGCAAGGTGGTGTCGGATGCCATTGAGATTGCAGAGGAAGTGCCGGTTGTATTGGAAGAACCTAGATTGTTTGAGATGAGGGAGTCCTTGGTAGAATGGTATAGAAGCAATAAAAGGGATTTGCCTTGGAGGAACCGAATTTCGGCTTATCGGACATGGGTTTCTGAGATTATGCTACAGCAGACGCGGGTGGAGGCAGTGAAACCGTATTTTCATCGTTTTTTAGAGGCATTTCCTGAAGTTGGAGATCTGGCGAGTGCGGAGGAAGAGAAGCTTTTGAAGATGTGGGAAGGATTGGGATATTATAACCGTGTGAGAAACATGCAATTGGCTGCACAGCAGGTGATGGAGGATTATGGTGGTGCATTTCCAGATTCTTACGATGAGATACTCAAATTAAAAGGAATCGGAACCTATACTGCTGGAGCCATTGCTTCTATTGCGTATGGAGAGGCGAAGCCTGCGGTGGATGGGAATGTATTGCGAGTCATAACTAGAATTCTTGGGGATGATAGTGATATCATGAAAGCTTCGGTGAAGAAGCGATTTGAAAATGCTTTGGAGGAGGTGATACCAGAGGGCAGAGCGAGTGACTTTAACCAAGGGTTGATTGAACTTGGGGCAATTGTGTGTGTGCCCAATGGAAAACCGAGGTGTGAGGACTGTCCAGCTGAAGCATGGTGTTTGGCGAAGAAGGAGGATCGGATTCATGAAATCCCAGTAAAGACAAAATCTAAAGATCGTAGGATTGAGAAGAGAACCGTACTCATTTTCAAAGATGGTGAGAAGATTGCAATCCGAAAAAGACCGAAGAAGGGATTGTTGGCGGGATTGTATGAATTTCCGAATGTAGAGGGTTATCTCACCATGAAGGAGGTGACGTCATATAGTAAGTTTGTCGGGGTGATGCCAATTAAAATTCGCAAGTTAGAATCGGCAAAGCATATCTTCAGTCATATCGAGTGGCATATGATAGGTTATGAGATTCGGGTAGACGAACTAGAAGAAATTCAACTAGAACAAATCGGGGAGAATGAAGAGGAGTTCGGAGAACTTATCTTTAGTCTGGTGGAAGAAATTCAAGAAAGATATCCGATTCCCACAGCTTTCCAAGCCTATACGAGAGAGATTCGGAAGAAGTGAAAAAAAGAGGAGACAATTCAGGGAAAATAGATTATAATTAGCAAGGAGATAATTGCAGAGGCGATTTGAAACTTATCCATGTGGAGGTAGAGGAATGAACAAACCAGTTTTGGTGATTATGGCAGCAGGAATGGGAAGCCGATATGGTGGACTGAAGCAGATTGATCCGATTGATGAGCAAGGGCATATCATTATGGATTATTCGATCTATGATGCCAAGTTAGCAGGCTTTGAGAAAGTTATCTTTATTATTAAAGAACAAAATGAGAAGGATTTTAGAAGTGCTATTGGTGATCGATTAGAGAAGAGTATGGAAGTGGAATATGTGTTCCAGGATCTGAATAATCTGCCAGAGGGTTATGAAGTGCCTGAAGGGAGAGAGAAGCCTTGGGGGACGGGACATGCAATCCTCAGTTGTATCAACAGTATTGATGGACCGTTTGTTGTGATCAATGCAGATGATTACTATGGTAGAGATGCCTTTCGTAACATATACGAGTTTCTTACAACGAAGGAAGACGATGATAAATATCGTTATGCCATGGTAGGATATCAACTGGAGAATACGGTGACAGACAATGGTCATGTGGCACGTGGAGTTTGTGCCATGGATGAAGAGGGGAATCTTGTAGATATCAATGAGAGAACCAGAATAGAGAAGACAGAGAATGGAATTGCATATACAGAAGACGATGGTGATAGCTGGACAGTGTTCGATGAGGGGACTATAGTGTCTATGAATATGTGGGGATTCTCGCAGAGCATTCTGAAGGAATTACGAGACAGATTTGCTCTTGCACTAGATGAAGGATTGAAAAACAGTCCATTGAAGTGTGAGTATTTTCTTCCAACAGTGGTAAGTGAATTGTTACTAGAAGAGAAAGCGACGGTAAGAGTGTTGACTTCCATTGACAAATGGTATGGAGTGACATATAAGGAAGACAAACCGGTTGTAATGGCAGCAGTGAAGCAGATGAAGGAAGAAGGAAAATATCCAATGCAATTATGGGGATAAAGAATGCAGTATACAGATGCAATTATTGAAATATATGGTAATAGGTTGTCAAGCGTAGAAAAGGAGAGCAGGATTATGAAGATTTTAGTAACAGGTGGAGCAGGTTATATCGGGAGTCATACATGTATAGAACTATTAGCAGAGGGCTATGAGGTTGTAGTGGTAGATAATTTTTACAATTCATGCAGAGAAGCGGTGAATCGCGTAGAAGAATTGTCAGGGAAAAAAGTTGTTTTTTACGAAGAGGATATCCGAAATAAAGAGGGGATGTTAGAGATATTTGCAAAGGAGAAACCAGAGGCGGTTATCCATTTTGCGGGTTTAAAAGCAGTTGGAGAATCGGTAGTGAAACCGATGATGTATTATGATAACAATATCCATGGAACTGTGACCTTGACAGAAGTGATGAAAGAAACAGGGGTTAAGAATATTATCTTTAGTTCATCGGCGACGATTTATGGAGATCCAGCATTTGTTCCAATTACAGAGGATTGCCCAAAAGGAGTGTGTACAAATCCATATGGTTGGTCGAAGTGGATGTTAGAGCAAGTGTTGACAGATATACATACTTCAGATAATGAGTGGAATGTAATATTGCTTCGTTATTTCAATCCAGTAGGGGCACACGAGAGTGGAAGAATTGGAGAAGATCCAAAAGGAATTCCAAATAACTTGATGCCTTATATCACACAGGTCGCAGTTGGTAAATTAGAAAAATTAGGCGTGTTCGGTGGGGATTATGATACACCAGATGGAACAGGGGTAAGAGATTACATTCACGTTGTTGATTTGGCAGTTGGACATGTAAAAGCAATTAAGAAACTAGCGGATAAAGAGGGTGTTTCAGTTTATAACTTAGGTACTGGAAATGGCTGCTCTGTACTTCAGATGGTAGAAGCGTTCAGTAAGGCATGTGGAAAACAACTACCTTATGAAATCAAACCGAGAAGACTAGGAGATATTGCAAGCTGCTATTGTTCACCAGATAAGGCGAAAGCTGAGTTGGGATGGGAGGCTATAAAGACTTTGGATGATATGTGCCAAGACAGCTGGAGATGGCAGTCTCAAAACCCTGATGGGTATAACACGAAATCAGTGTGAAAAATATAATTTTTCGCACGGCAATTTGTACCGGATGGCCCAAAGTTGCTAGTTTTAATTTAGAAGGGATGGTTTTAGTGTGTACGGTGAAATACGGAAAGAAAAGAGAAAGAGCATAAGATTTTCCACAATGCAAAAACTGGCCCTTGGTTTTTTTGCACTTATTCTAGTAGGGGCTTTCTTGCTTTGGTTGCCAATCAGTAATGTGGATGGATCGATTCCATTTATTGATGCGTTATTCTCATCAACCTCAGCGGTGTGTGTGACGGGACTTATGACGATTGTTCCAGCAGCACAGTTTACCCTATTTGGAAAAGTTGTGTTATTAATCTTGATTCAGATTGGTGGTCTTGGAGTCATCGCTTGTACAATATTATTCTTTGTAATCATTGGAAGAAAAATCACTGTACGCGATCGAGTATTGATTCAGGAAACCTATAACTTGGATACCTTAAGCGGAATGGTTAGCTTGATTATTAAGATCGTGAAGATTACTTTATTAATAGAAGCGATAGGTGCAATCCTTTTTGCGTTCCAGTTTGTGCCTGAGTTTGGAGCAGTAGGAATTTGGTATGCAGTGTTTCATTCTATCTCAGCATTTTGTAATGCGGGAATTGATATTCTAGGAGATAGTAGTTTTATTGGGTATGCGACCAATCCGATTATTAATTTTACAACCATGGGATTGATTATCGCGGGTGGTTTAGGATTTACCGTGTGGCCTGATTTAAATCTGAATATGAAATTAATGATAAAAGGGAAATTTCCAGCGAGAAAATTCTATTCAAAGCTTACATTGCATTCTAAGATTGTGCTGTTAATGACAGGTCTTTTGTTATCGATAGGATTTGTGTTCTTCTTAGTTGTGGAGTGGAATAATAGTGCAACGATTGGAGATATGAGTGCAGGACAGAAGATGATGGCAGCTCTGTTTCAATCTGTTACAACAAGGACAGCGGGATTTGCTTCCGTAGATCAATCAGGGTTAACGGACGCTTCAGCATTTTTTTCTACAGTGTTAATGTTTATAGGTGGTTCACCAGCAGGTACAGCAGGTGGTGTGAAGACGACTACTGTATTTATGTTGATTATGACTTGTATTGCGACGCTAAGAGGTGTGAGTGATACTGAAGTGTTTGGAAGGAGGATACCAGAAGGGAATATTAAGTCTGGAATTACAATCATTCTTGTATCGTTTTTTGCACTAGTATTGGGGACGATTGGTTTAAATCTTGTTGATAATGTGAACTTTTTGGATAGCTTGTATGAGGCTTCATCAGCTATTGGAACAGTAGGGTTGTCAAGAGGGGTGACATCAGAAATTGGTACGGCAGGTAAGGTTATCGATATTATACTGATGTATATGGGCAGAATTGGACCAGTAACGATTGCTTTAGCATTTGGACATAGGAGAGATGCGAGTAGAACAATGAGAGAACTACCTACAAAGAGAATACTAGTAGGTTAAGAGGAGAAATAAAACATGAAAAAACAATATGCAGTATTAGGACTTGGGAAATTTGGTTCTAGCGTAGCATTGTCGTTAGAGAACTTAGGATGTGATGTGATTGTTGTAGATAATAGTCACGAAAAAATTCAAGAGATAGCAGATTCGGTAACTTATGCATATAAAGCAGATGTAACTGAAGTAGGAGCGATTCGTTCCCTTGGGGCTAGGAATCTAGATGGAGCAGTTATCGGGATTTCTGATGATTTAGAGGCTAGTATTATGGCAACGATTGTTGCAAAAGAAATAGGAATACCGTATGTAATCGCTAAGGCACAGAATGACTTACATGCATCGATTCTAAAGCGAGTTGGTGCGGACGCGATTATCTTCCCAGAGAAAGAGATGGGAAGTCGTGTTGCAAAGAGTTTGGTATCTACAGATTTCGCAGACTGGATTCAGTTGTCAGATGATTATAGTATGGTGGAGACAGAGGTTCCAGCAAGTTGGGTAGGTAAGACATTGTTAGACTTGAGTATTCGTCAAAGATATGGAATTAACGTGGTTGGTCTCATTGAGAATGGGGATGTAGAAGTTACTTTGGATCCGAATCGACCATTGCCAGAGAAATGTATCTTAATCTTGATAGCATCGAATAAGGCATTGCAGAAATTCAAACAACAGTTGAAGTAGTAGTGATTTTGGAGAGAGTGGAGAGATGATAACCAGTACGAGTAATCCGAAGATTAAACAGTTGGTTCAACTTCAGAAGAAGAAAAAAGTACGAGATGAGAAGAATGTGTTTCTTATCGAAGGAATTCGAATGTTTGAAGAGATTCCGAGAGAGGACATCCTAGAAATCTATTGTACCGAATCATTTTATGATAAAAACCCAACTGTCTTGGAGATATACAAACAGACAAGGATAAAAATAGAAATATTGAGTGATATCGTATTTCAAAAAGTTTCAGAGACAAAGACACCACAAGGAATTTTAGCAGTGGTGAAAAAGAGAAGTTATGAATTAGAGAAGCTTTTAGCCCATCCCAATGCACATATTCTGATATTGGATGCAGTACAAGATCCAGGTAATGTGGGAACCATCATTCGAACGGCAGAGGCAGCAGGTGTTACAGGCATTATATTGAGTTGCGACACAGCTGATATCTATCAGCCGAAAGTGATACGTTCTACGATGGGAGCAATATTCCGTGTGCCATGTGTCTATGTGGAAAATTTAGTGAATTCAATTGAAATTATGAAAAATTTGCGAATTCGTATCTATGCAGCACACTTAAAGGGAAAGTTGTGCTATAATGATGTCACATATGATAAGAAAATTGCATTTCTCATCGGAAATGAAGGGAATGGATTGAGTGATGAAGTAGCAAAACTTGCCGATACATGGGTGAAAATTCCAATGGAAGGGCAGGTGGAATCACTGAACGTCGCTACAGCGACAACAATTCTTGTCTATGAAGTCTATCGGCAAAGGAGAATTGAAAGATGAATGAATGGATTTGGTTAGGGTTTTTTGTACTTTTATTGGTTGTAGAAATTGCCACTATGGGTTTGGCAACGATTTGGTTTGCGGGGGGTGCGTTAATAGCATTTATTGCAGCAATGCTGGGTGCGAATTTGATGGTTCAGATAATTCTGTTTTTCGTAGTTTCGGGTTTGTTATTGGCTTTTACGAGACCCATTGCAATAAAATACCTTGATACGAAGACAGTGAAAACGAATGCAGACCGAATTATTGGTGAAGAAGTGATTATTACTAAGGAATACAATCCAGCTTTGGGAGTGTATAAAGTAGTACATGAAGGAATGGAATGGTCAGCAAAGACACATGAGTCAGAGGAGGAATTAAAAAAGGGTGATGTTGTAATTGTTGAAGAGATTCAAGGGGTTAAATTGTTAGTTAAAAGGAAATAATAACATATAACTAAAAAAACAGTAAACAGGAGGAATGAGATATGGGAGCAGCAGGAATGGGTCTATTTTTAATCGTAGCATTGGTAATTGTAATATTCTTATTAGTAGCATCATCGGTTAAAATTGTAAGACAATCGCAGGCAGTTGTAGTAGAGCGTTTAGGAGCGTATCTAGCTACATGGAATACAGGTCTTCATTTGAAGATACCTGTAATTGACAAGGTGGTAAGAAGAGTGGATTTGAAAGAGCAAGTAGTAGACTTCCCACCACAACCAGTTATTACAAAAGATAATGTAACAATGAGAATTGATACGGTTGTATTTTTCCAGATTACAGATGCGAAATTATTCTGTTATGGAGTAGCGAATCCAATTATGGCGATTGAGAACTTAACAGCAACTACACTTCGTAATATTATCGGGGATTTGGAGTTAGACCAAACACTTACATCTCGTGAGACAATCAATACGAAGATGAGAGCGTCTCTAGATATTGCAACAGATCCATGGGGAATCAAGGTAAACCGAGTAGAATTGAAGAATATTATTCCACCGGCAGCGATTCAAGACGCGATGGAAAAACAAATGAAGGCAGAGCGTGAGAGACGTGAATCCATTCTTATCGCAGAGGGACAGAGAGAATCTACTATCCTTGTTGCGGAGGGTAAGAAGCAGTCGTTAATTCTTGATGCTGAAGCGGAGAAGCAGTCTGCAATCTTACGTGCGGAAGCAGAACGTGAGAAGAAGATCAAGGAAGCAGAGGGTGAGGCTGAAGCGATTCTGAAGGTACAACAAGCACATGCAGATGGTATTCGTTTCTTGAAAGAAGCAGGTGCAGACCAAGCAGTTCTTACAATTAAGAGTCTAGAAGCATTTGAGAAGGCAGCAGATGGTCAAGCGACTAAGATTATTATCCCATCAGAAATACAAGGGATTGCAGGATTAGTAAAAGGGCTTGCAGAAGTAGGAAAAGAATAGAGGTTATTTACATGAATCTAAAAGGAAGAAGTTTTTTAACATTGAAGGATTATAGTCCAGTAGAAATTGAATACTTAATCGATTTATCTGCGGAGTTAAAGGCGAAGAAGAAAAATAAAGTGAGAGGAAATTCTCTAGAAGGCAAGAATATAGCACTTATTTTTGAAAAACCATCGACAAGAACACGTTGTGCATTCACAGTAGCAGCAGTTGATGAAGGTGGAATTCCTACTTATCTATCAGGGAATGAAATACAGTTAGGACATAAGGAGAGCATTGAGGATACGGCACGAGTGTTGGGGCGTATGTTTGATGGAATCGAGTTCCGTGGATTTAAGCAGAGCCATGTAGAAGCATTGGCAGAGCATAGTGGAGTTCCGGTATGGAATGGGCTAACAGACCTATATCATCCGACTCAAATCCTAGCGGATTTACTTACTGTGAAAGAACAGTTTGGTTATTTAAAAGGAATTAATTTCATCTATCTAGGCGATGGCAGAAATAATATGGCAAATAGCCTTATGATCGGATGTGCGAAGGTGGGAGTTAATTTCACCATCGTTGCACCAGAGAGTTTATGGCCAGAAGAAGAATTGATTCAACTATGCAAGGGTTATGCAGATGAGTCAGGTGCATATATTGTGGTGACAGATAAAGTAGAAGCAGTAAAAGGTGCCGATGTATTGTATACCGATGTCTGGTGCTCTATGGGTGAAGAAGACAAGGCAGCAGAGAGAATCGCATTGTTACAGCCATATCAAGTGAACCAACAATTGATGGATCAGACAGAAAATAAGAATGCAATCTTTATGCATTGTCTACCAGCTGTCAAAGGAAAAGAAGTGACAGAGGATGTATTTGAGAGCAAGTCTTCTGTTGTGTTTGATGAGGCCGAGAATCGTCTACATACTATCAAAGCAGTTATGGTTGCAACTTTAGGTGAGTAATAGGAGTCATTTTAGTGAAAAGTGAAATCTTAAAATATTTGCGAGAAACAGAGGGCTATATTTCGGGGCAAGAGCTCTGCGACAAATTCTCTGTTTCTCGCACTGCTATATGGAAAGTAATCGGACAGTTAAAGGATGAGGGCTATGAAATCGAAGCGATTCGAAACAAAGGTTATCATCTCATGGAAAGTCCAGATATTATGAATAAAGCAACGATAGAGAGCCACATTTTCTCCAAGACAATGGGAAGAGAAGTGGTTTATTATAGCGAGGTGGATTCGACTAATATTCAGGCAAAACTCCTAGGAGAAAAAGGAAGTGTCGAGGGAACTCTTGTCATTTCAGATATGCAATCGAAAGGCAAGGGAAGGCGTGGTAACAGTTGGGAATCACCTGCTGGAAGCAATATCTTTATGAGTTTGCTGATTCGACCAAAGTTCGAACCAGTGAAAGCGCCCATGTTAACGCTAGTAATGGCATACAGTATCGCTAAGGTGTTGAACGAGAGTGAAGAGATGGAGGTTCAGATTAAGTGGCCTAACGATATTGTGTTAAATAAGAAAAAAATCTGTGGAATTTTGACCGAGATGAGTACAGAGATTGATTATATCAATTATGTAGTCATAGGTGTCGGATTAAACTGTAATATAGAAGAATTTCCTGCTGAATTAGCGGAAATTGGTACGTCGATTAAGAAAGAAACAGGAACGATGGTTCTCCGTGCAGAATTAATTGGTGAGATAATGAATGAGTTCGAAGCCCAATATGAGAATTTTTGCAGAGAAGAAAGTTTATCATATATCAGAGAGGAATATAATCAGCTCTTGGTGAATAAGAATCAATCAGTGAAAGTATTAGACCCTAAGGGGACGTTTGAAGCCACGGCATTGGGGATTGACCAGACAGGTGCCCTGTTGGTGGAGAGAGAAGGCGGAGTGTGTGAAGCAATCTTCGCAGGAGAAGTATCAGTGAGAGGAATGTACGGTTATGTTTGATGAGAATGTAGTTTTATGTGGAGCGAATTCATATGAGAAAAAATATTATTTAAATCCCGAGTTTGAGAATCTACCAGACTATGTGAAGGACGAGTTGAAGATTATGTGTGTGCTTTTTACAGCGGATGTAGGTGGAAGCTTGACCCTAGAATTTGACGAAGAAGGATCCTTGTTCTTGAATGTGCAGATGGATGAAAATGATTTGCTCTATGATGAGATAGGAAGTCAACTTAAGGTGAAGGAAATCCAGAGAACCAAGGAAGAATTATTGGAATCTTTGGAATTATACTATAAGACATTTTGTCAATAATGAAATGACTAGATGAGTATGACAGAAGGGGGAGGAAGAAAATGTTATTAGGGATAGATATAGGAAATACAAATATCACGGTTGGAATGTTTGATGGAAGCGAGTTGGTATCTCAATTTCGTATTACGACAAAGCAACCGAGGACTTCAGATGAATATGGAAGTGTGCTATGTGGTTTGATAGAACGCAAGAAATATGATCCAGCAGATGTTGAAGCTGTTATCATCACATCCGTAGTACCAAATGTGATGCACTCGTTTGGAAGCGCAATCATAAAATATTTTGATATCAAACCAATTGTAGTGTCTGCGGGAATTAAAACAGGATTGAAGATACATACGGATAATCCAAGACAGATAGGTCCAGACAGAATCGTGGATGCAGTAGCGGCTCATAATATCTATGGAGGTGCGATTATTGTGGTGGATTTTGGAACAGCTACAACCTATGACTATGTGGATGAGACAGGAACTTATCTCTATGGAGTCACAGCTCCTGGAATCCGTACGGCAGCACATTCTCTGACAGAGAATGCGGCAATGCTTCCTGAAATTGAAATTATTAAGCCGCCATCAATCTTGGCCAAGGAAACAATTACCAGCATGCAAGCAGGTATTGTTTATGGATATATTGGGCAAACAGAATATATCATCAATCAGATGAAAGAAGAGTTAGGACGACAAGATATCAAGGTCGTGGCGACAGGTGGATTGGGGAATATCATTGCAAATGAAACGGAGTCAATTGATATCTATAATCCGACATTGACATTAGAAGGACTTCGTATCATATACGAAAAAAATGCAAAACTATGAGTAAAAATATAAATCAAGATTACGGGTTCAAGATTGGTAATGTATCCATAGAGAACCCATATGTATTAGCACCTATGGCAGGTGTCACAGACCTGCCATTTCGCTTGCTCTGCAAAGAGCAGGGGGTGGGATTAATCTACACCGAGATGGTAAGTGCAAAAGCAATTCAATATAAGAATAAAAACACAGAGGCACTCCTGCAGATAGACCCAGGAGAATGTCCCGTATCGCTTCAATTATTTGGCTCAGAGCCAGATGTAGTCAGTGAGGTAGCTAAACAGATAGAGGAACGACCGTTTCAGATTCTAGACATCAATATGGGATGTCCTGTTCCCAAGATTGTAAAAAATGGAGAAGGGTCAGCATTGATGCTCAAGCCCAAATTGGTATATGACATTGTATATCAAACAGTGAGGGCGATTCAAAAACCAGTTACAGTTAAGATTCGGAAGGGATTCAATGATGAGAATATCAATGCAGTGGAAATCGCAAAAGTCATTGAAGAAGCAGGTGCGGCAGCGGTTGCAGTTCATGGTCGAACAAGGGAAGAATATTATTCTGGAAAGGCGGATTGGAATATCATTCGCGAAGTGAAAGATGCAGTGTCCATTCCAGTGATTGGAAATGGTGATGTACTGAATTGGCAGGATGCTGTTCGTATGCGTAGGGAGACAGGTTGTGATGCTGTTATGATTGGTAGAGGAACTCAAGGAAATCCATGGATATTTTCAGAGTTACTTGCGTATGATAGAACAGGACAAGAAATACCGAAACCTGCCATAGAGGAACGGGTGGATATGATGCTACGCCATACAAAGATGCAGATGGACTACAAAGGAGACTATCTGGGGATGCGCGAGATGAGAAAACATGTGGCTTGGTATACTGCGGGCTTACCGAATTCGGCTAAATTACGAGGTTTGATAAATCAAGTAGAAACCTATGAGGAATTGGAAAAGTTGTTGACATTTAAAATTCAGTAAGTTATAATGGTGTGATTGAAAATCAATTGCATTTTAATGATCAGACATAAAGGAAGGGATTTTAGAATGAGCGAGAAAAAAACGATACTTACTTACACAGGATTAAGAGAACTTGAGACTGAGCTAGAAGACTTAAAAGTTCACAAGCGTAAGGAAGTAGCAGAAAAAATCAAAGAAGCTAGAGAACAAGGGGATTTATCAGAGAATGCTGAGTATGACGCAGCGAAAGACGAGCAACGCGACATCGAGGCACGTATCGACGAACTTGAGAAGATATTAAAGAATGTTGAAGTGGTAGACGAGGACGAGGTTGACTTAGATAAGATTAGCATCGGATGTATCGTATTTGTATATGATAAAGAATATGAAGAAGAGATTGAGTTCAAGATTGTTGGTTCAACAGAAGCAAACAGCCTAGAAGGTAAAATCTCCAATGAGTCACCAGTAGGAAGCGCATTGTTAGGAAGAAAGATCGGTGATGTGGTAAGCCTAGATACTCAAGTGGGTATGGTAGAGTACGAAGTACTTAAAATTGAAAGAGCAAATTAGACCAAATCAACAAGACTGCCTAGGCAGTCTTGTTATGGGATATAGAGATAGTGTGAAAAATAGGATTAAGTAGAAGAAGAGGTGTAGATGATGTCTCAAGAAAATCAACAAAAGAATGGAAATAACGAGCAACCAGAATTAGATCTGAATCAATTGCGTATGGTAAGACGTGAGAAATTACAAAATCTTGTGGAAGAAGGGGAAAATCCTTTTGAAATCACAAAATATGACCGTACACATCACAGCCAAGAAGTGAAAGATAACTACGAATCTCTAGAGGGAACTGAGGTGTCGATTGCTGGACGTATCATGGCAAAACGTGTGATGGGTAAGGCTTCATTTGTAAATATTCAGGATCTAAAAGGGAATATCCAGTGTTATGTAGCACGTGATATTATCGGAGAAGAGGAGTATGCTGGTGTTAAGAAAATGGACATCGGTGATATCGTTGGTTTGAAGGGTGAAGTATTCACTACTAAGATGGGCGAAATCTCTCTACGTGTTTCAGAAATTAAACTTCTTACAAAGAGCTTACAGATTCTACCTGAAAAGTTCCACGGACTAACAAATACAGATACTAGGTATCGTCAAAGATATGTGGATTTGGTTATGAACCCAGAGGTTCGTGATACATTCATCAAGCGTTCACAGATTATCTCTGCGATGCGTAACTACCTAGATGGGGAAAATTTTATGGAAGTAGAAACACCGATGCTAGTACCAAATGCTGGTGGTGCCGCTGCACGTCCATTCGATACTCATTTCAATGCATTGGATGAAGATGTACACCTTCGTATCTCTCTTGAATTATACTTGAAGAGACTTATCGTTGGTGGATTGGAGCGTGTATACGAGATCGGCCGTGTATTCCGCAATGAAGGACTTTCTGTTCGCCACAACCCAGAATTTACATTGATGGAATTATATCAAGCATATACAGACTACGAAGGTATGATGGAATTATGCGAGAACCTATACCGCCATGTAGCACAAGAAGTACTGGGAACAACAAAATTCACATATCAAGAAGTTGAGATTGATTTTGGAGCACCATTTGAGAGAATTACAATGCTAGATGCAGTTAAGAAATACGCAGGTGTGGACTTTACACAGATTACGACTGAAGAAGAAGCGAAAGCAGTAGCAAAAGAACATCACATCGCATTCGAAACACGTCATAAACGTGGAGATATCATAGCGTTATTCTTCGAAGAATATGCAGAAGAAAAACTTGTACAACCTACATTTGTAATCGATCACCCAGTGGAAATCTCTCCATTAGCGAAGAGAAAGCCAGACGATCAAGAATTTACAGAGCGTTTCGAGTTATTCATCTACGGACGTGAGATGGCAAATGCATTCTCAGAGCTTAATGACCCAATCGACCAGAGAGGAAGATTCGAGGCGCAAGAAGAGCTTAAGGCCCAAGGCGATGAAGAAGCAAACAGTGTAGATGAAGACTTCTTGAATTCACTAGAGATTGGAATGCCACCTACGGGAGGAATTGGAATCGGAGTGGATAGATTGGTAATGTTACTGACAGATTCATCGGCAATTAGAGATGTATTGTTATTCCC
>CAYIZP010000055.1:0-14711 GCA_964367905.1 uncultured Lachnospiraceae bacterium | reverse complement strand
TAGGCCATAATTTCATGGTGTTAGAATCTGAATGAAGTTATGGCTTTGACTAAGATGATTATATCAAAAATTATTGATTTAAGAAAGAGACCGCTTTGCGGTTAGGAGGAAACGGTATTGAAGAAAAATATGTTCTTAAAGATTGCGATTCCGATTGCTATGGTCGTGATTGTTGCTGGGATTTGGGTTTCACAAAATGCGAAGGATCCTAATCAGAGCAGTACACAGGCGAGTAGTTCAGAGGCGAATCAAGAAGTTAAAGGCGATGGGGAGGAAGGATTTGCCCTCCATATCTCGAGTGTTGACTTACCCACACTTGTAGAGAATGAGTTGCCGATTATTATTGACTTTGGAGCAGATGAGTGTGTACCATGTAAGGAGATGGCTCCAGTGTTAGAGACGCTCAATACAGAGATGCAAGGGAAGGCGATTGTACAGTTTGTAGATGTATGGAAGAGCCCAGAAGCAGCGCAAGACTTTCCAGTTCAGGTCGTCCCTACACAGATTTTTGTGAATGCAGACGGCACGCCATATTATCCGTCTGAGGAAGTAGCTAGCGCGATACAGCTGACGATGTATTCGAATAACGAATCGGGAGAGCATGTCTATACTGCGCATCAAGGTGGTTTGACAGAAGATCAGATGCGGATGATTTTAGCCGATATGGGGGTTGAGTGATGATTGATGCAATGTTGGAACAATTGGCACAGCTTATATCAGAAAGTGCATGGATTGCACCACTTTTAGCGCTGGTTGCAGGTGTTCTGACTTCATTTACACCTTGTGCATTATCTAGTGTTCCATTGATTGTGGGATATGTTGGAGGAACTGGGGGAAGAACAACAAAGAGAGCGTTTCGCCTTTCGTTAACGTTTGCGGTTGGGTCTGCGGTTACCTTTACCATATTGGGAGTAATTGCGACAATGGCTGGAAGTTTGATTGGTACGCAGGCAACTTGGTGGTATATGATACTTGGTGCATTGATGATGTTGATGGCCTTACAGACTTGGGGAATCTATGAAATCATTCCCTCCAGTTATTTGATTTCAAAAAACAACAAAAAGGGGTATTTAGGAGCGTTTATAGCTGGGATTCTCGGTGGGATATTTTCATCTCCGTGCTCTACACCCGTATTAATTGTATTATTAGCAGTAGTAGCAGGGAAAGGTAGCCTTGCATGGGGAATTCTATTATTGTTACTCTATTCGATTGGGCATGGTATTTTGGCTGTGATTTGTGGAACATCCATTGGGTTTGTTCAGAAACTATCGAAGAATGAGAAATATGGAAAACTCAGTAATTTATTGAAAATCATTATGGGAGCAGCAATTGCACTCATAGGTTTTTATATGTTTTATCTAGCATTTTAACAGAAAAGAATGGCAAATTTAGGAGGATTATTATGGGACTATTTGGATTAGGTAAGAAAAAAGAAGAGCCAGTATTGGAAGCAACTTGTAGCTGTGGAGGACAGTGCAGCATCGCAGACATTGAGAAGGCTAGAATCATTGTGTTAGGAGCATGTTGTCAAAAGAGTGCAGACACGTTTGAAAATGTGAAGAAAGCAGCAGCTGAATTGGGAATTACAGATGAGGTTGTTAATATCGGAGATATGGCTCAAATCGCACAATATGGTGTAATGTCTACACCTGCTCTAGTAATTGATAGCAAAGTAGTGGCAATGGGAAAACTAATCAAAGCAGAAGAAGCAAAAACATTGCTTCAAAAAGCAGGATTTTAAAGGAGGATATACGAATGAGTAAAGGTTGGTATCCAGTAATTGATTATGATAAATGTGTAGGATGTATGGTCTGTAATGATATGTGTCAGCATGGAGTGTATAAGCCTGATGAAGATACAGAAAAGCCAAAGGTTGTGTATGGAAATGGCTGTGTGCATGGATGTCATGGTTGCGAGAAAAAATGTCCAGTAGGGGCAATTCACTATTTTGGAGATGATGGAACACAAGATATCGAATACGATTTCGAGAGCTATAAGCCAGAATTAACATGTGAAGGAAAGCCGAAGGTAGCCTTTGTCTGTAATCACAACTCATGCAGAAGCCAAATGGCTGAGGCGATTGGCAAGATGTATGGTAGTGATGTATTTGATAGTTATTCTGCAGGAACAATTATCAAGAATCAAATCAATCAGGATGCAGTGAGATTGATCAAAGAAATCTATGATGTAGATATGGAAGAAACACAGTTCAATAAGACGATTGATGACATTCCAGATCCAGATGTTGTGATCTTCATGGGCTGTAATGTAAGCTGTCCAAATGTTCCTTCTGAATATGCAGAGAACTGGGGATTGGAAGATCCAACAGGAAAAGATGATGATGAGTTTAAGCTGATTATCAAGGAAATTCATGACAGAGTATTAAAATTAAAAGAAAAGCTAAGTTAATTCAATTTAAGATAGAAGTGTGTGTCTGATATTGGGGGTCCAATACTTAGATACACACTTTTTCTTGTGTTCATAGTATTGTATATTGTATAATAGAGGAAATTGATTAAGAAAATTAAATCTACTTGAGGGGCATGACGAATGAAACAAAACTTGAATGAATTTATAGAACGATTTTTTAGCACAACATTGGAATTTCGAGTTAGACTTTTTAATATCTTAGCACTTGCAGCCACACTTATGTGTGCGGTTGTCTTTGTGTTGGCTGTCGTAAGCGGTTCAGACTGGACATCGGCACTTCTCTGTTTTATCTCTATATTCTTTTCGGCAGGAATGCTAGTGTATTCACAGAAAACAGGCAAGTATAAACATTGTTATTACATCACAATCATCACGGTTTTCTTCGTGATTTTTCCACTGATTTTCTTTGCGGATGGAGGGTATCATAGTGGGATGTCGAATTTCTTTTTGTTTGCAGTGGTTTTTACAGTTCTTATGTTGGAGAAGGTAGAAGCAATTATTATGTCTACATTAGAAATTATTATGTTTCTTGGGATATCGATTTATTCTTATTTTAACCCACAATCAGTTACATATTTTACAACGGAAGAGCAGTTTCTCAGTGATGTCTTGATTGATTTTCTCTGTGCTAGTATTGTGTGTGGAACAGTGATATTTTTTCATATCAGGGAATACAGAGAACAACAGAGGCAATTGGCAAATAAGAATAAGGAATTGCAGAGACACAATGAAGCGAAATCCACATTCTTGACGACAGTTGCTCATGAGATTAAAAATCCGCTCACGGCAATCACGGTAACAGCCCAGGATACGATAGAACTGATAGGGGAAGACCCACAAGACCTAGAGTTGATTCGGAAGAATTTACATACGGTAAAGCGTGTAGTTGTGAACATAGACAGAATTCTTATGGATCTAATGGATACGGTCTCAATCGAGCAAGGGCGATTGGCTTTGAGTCTGGAGTCTATAAGTTTAGAAGATGTGATACAAGAAGGTGTTGCGGTACTGTCGGCAGAGTTTAAGATGAAGAAGAATGAAATCGCGTATGAATTAGAAGAGGTTCCGCTGGTGACGGCGGACTATGCTAGGTTGTTACAGGTGGTGATTAATTTGTTGTCGAATTCTAATAAACACACGAGAAATGGAAAGATTACGATAGGACTTAATGAAATAGATGGAATTCAAGCTGTGACCATTTCTGATACAGGAACGGGAATGGCAGAAAAGATAAAAAAAGAGGTGTTTAAAGGTTATGTCTCCATGAGTGAGGATTACTGGAGACATGGAATTGGTTTGTATATTTGTCATCAAATTATTACGGCACATGAGGGTGCAATTGAGATAGAGAGTGAAGAAGGAAGAGGGACGAGTGTAACATTTCGTTTGCCGAAAAGAGGGGAAGTTTTATGACAGAATGTATTCTGATGGTAGAGGACGAGATTGATGTATTAGAGGCGAATAAAAGGATGTTGGAGAGAAGAAACTGCAAGGTGCTCACAGCAACAAATGTATCCGATGCCCTACGTATACTAGAAAAAAATACTGTGGATTTACTTGTGTTAGATGTGATGCTTCCAGATGGGAGCGGGTATGATGTATGCGAAGAATTTCGTAAAATCAGTGATAAGCCAGTACTATTTTTATCAGCAAAAACCGAAGTGAAGGATCGAATAGAGGGGTTGAAGAGAGGGGCGGATTATTATATTACAAAGCCTTATAGTTTCGATGAGCTTTATGCGGTGATCGAAAGGCTTCTAGACCGAGAGCAGAAATTAGAAGAGACGAAGTCCACGGAAATTATGGTGGGGAGATTGACCTTGGATATGGCTAAGGCGATTGCAACAATTGAAGGCAAGGATATCTCTTTAACGAAGACAGAATTTGTCTTATTGTCCGTGCTTATGCAAAACAAAAATCGAGAGCTTCTTCGAGATGAGTTATATGAGATGGTGTGGGGGAATGTTTCAAATCAAGATACAAGGGTATTGTGTAAACATATTTCCAAATTGAGACAGAAAACAGACTGCGAAAATAGCAAAAACTACGATATATTATCTAGTTATGGGAAGGGATATGTGTTTATTGAACATTAATTCTACCTTTTTCTTCACAATTTTAAATAATTTCGAAAAACTGTTATACTGTCTGTATAACAGTTTTTGTTTTATCAATATAAAGGAGGATGTGGTTATATGAGGAAAAAAATTCTATGTATTGTTTTGGTTGTAACATTAGGTTTTGTTCTGTCGGCATGTGGTCAGGAAGAAGTTGCAGATGTACCGGCGCAGGCGGAAGAGGAAAAAGGAGGAATCACCGAGGTAGAGGAGTCTGCTCCATTAAGTGTAGCGACGCTTTATACGGATGCGAGTTATGGAAATGTAGACCCACCAGAAGGTACTATTCGCCAATTTGAGATGGAATACGAGGGGGATTTGACTCCTGAGATTCTAATGGATGGACTTACGGAATTGACAGGGTTGAATTTTTCAACCAATAATATTCGCCTAGAGGATGGAGGATATGTGATAGTGGACTGGTCTACAGATTCGACTTTGCTTACCGCAGAACAGGGTTGGCAGAGTACGGACGAGTTTCAGTTCCAAGACCTAGATCATTTGCGTTGGTTTATGCTGGATAGTGTATGGAAAACACTGACATCAAATTCTCTTGTGGACGGACAGGTGGCGAGTTATGTGTGTTATACCATGGATGGAGGGGTAGACCTTATCGTGAATGAGCTATATCCTCAGAGCATGTTTGGGGATGCAGATGCCTATATGGGAAGTGGTTTCTACTTTGCCCATGCAGATGTTGTAGGAGATGAGGAAGGAATGGAAGATCAGACGGCGGAGATGGTAGAGGATTATGTACCAGTTCTGTCAGGCGGTCCTGGATTTACGGGGACGACTATCATTGAAACGAATAATGATTATAATGGTGGTTATTTTTATGAAGATTTGACAGAAGATGGATTGACTACGATTATAAACACTGGATTCCTATCATCCTATGCAACTTATTCGGGTGAGGTAGAAGGTTATTTTTACGAAAAAGCTGCAGAAATCACGGGATATGAAACTCAGAATTTTTCAATCGTTGAGTACGAAGATTATTCGGCGATGTTAACATATCCAGCGTATCTAGCGACTTGGTATACTGGATTGAATGAGGATACGAAGCAATGGGATGCCGTAGTATTCAACACAGATACGCACACTTATTTTTATGCATTTGGCACGCCAGTTGATTTTGTCGATCAGACACAGGTGGATATGTATTTCAACGTATGGGATAAAATGATGTTGATGTAAGAAAGTCCGTGTGAAATAAATTTGTAAATAAGAGGAATATAGTATATAATAGGGAAGCATGAGACAGAGGAATCAGGAATGGTTCCTCTGTTTGTATCGGTATATAAGAAAAAAGTAGTGGTACTACACGAGAAATAGAGGGTTTTGATGAGTAAGCAGGTGAATTTATTAGAGGGTTCCATTTCATTGGGATTGACAAAATTAGCATTCCCAATTATGGCGTCTTCTTTTTTGCAGATGGCATATAATTTGACAGATATGTTGTGGATTGGTCGAATTGGCAGTGCGGCAGTTACGTCCGTTGGAGTTGCAGGAATGTATATGTGGCTATCGGCAGGATTTACAATTATTGCTCGAGTTGGAGGTCAGGTCTACATCGCGCAAAAGTTGGGTGCAGGAAAGGGGAGAGAGGCAGCAGGCTATGCAAAGACTGCATTGCAACTAGGTGTTGTGATGGGGATGTTATTTGGATTCATCTGCATGGTGTTTGCACCACAATTGACTGCATTTTTTAATATGAGTGATGTGAACACGATTCGTGATGCGGAAGCATACCTTAGAATTGTTGGTGGGTTCGTATTTTTTAATTTTGTAAACCTGATTATGACGGGGATTTGGACTGCACTTGGGAAGAGCGCCTTTACATTTATTGCGACTGCGATTGGACTATCCATTAATATGGCATTGGATCCAGTTTTGATATTTGGTATTGGACCATTTCCTGAACTAGGAATTGTTGGAGCGGGAATTGCAACGATATTTGCACAAGTAATTGTGTTCACTGTGTTTATGTTTATGGCAAGTAGGGATAAAGAAATTTTTCCGAAGGTGCTGAACAAGACCTTGGTGAACCAATTCGATATGGAAAAAGCAAAGGATATTGTTAAGATTGGATTTCCAGTAGGAATTCAGAGCATGTTGTTTACCTGTATTTCCATGATATTAACGAGAATGATTACAGAGTTTGGCGACGCGGCGATAGCAGTACAGAGAGTGGGGAGTCAGATTGAGTCGATTACTTGGATGACAGCGGAAGGATTTGGGAGTGCAGTTAACACATTTATCGCACAGAATTATGGTGCGAAAAAAGATGAACGAGTGAAAAGAGGTTATAGCACTGCGTTTAGAATTATGTTTGCATGGGGACTTGTGACAGGAGGAATCTTGATATTTTTCCCCTATCACCTATTTCCATTATTTATTCGAGAACCTGAATTATTACAGCAGGGTGTGGATTATCTACGAATTATGGGGTGTTCCCAAGTGTTTATGTGTATAGAGCTTACTACCGCGGGTGCGTTCCAAGGTTTAGGGAAGAGTTTTCCACCATCCATTGTTGGAATTGTATTCACGGCAATGAGAATACCGCTTGCACTGATTTTGAGTACCACTGCATTGGGGCTCAATGGAATTTGGTGGGCAATTACAATCTCATCTGTAGTAAAGGGGGTTGTTTTACCTATTTGGTTTCGTCGGAAATAGATTTATTCTTCTTACGTTCACAAAACAATAGAAGGGCGCAAGCGAGTGGGAAGAATAGTGAAATTAGCATTCCGCACTTCATTCCAAATTGCTCAGGAGAATAACCCCAATTAGTTCCGAGTGTTATTAAAAATTTATTTTGTATTGTGAAATCGGTTACGGCTCCCATTAACTGAGGACCAATGGCTGATCCCATATCTCCCCCTGCTGCCATGAGTGCAAATACTGCGACTCCTGCGGTAGGGAATTTTTCTTGTACCAAAACAAGGCTCCCAGGCCAGAGCATGGCAACAAAGTATCCAATGATGGCGCATGCAAGAATGGTGATGGCTGGTATATCTACAAAAATTACGATTAAATAGGAAATACTCGCACCGATTGCGCCAAATAACATAGTTTTTCGTATATCTTTTCCGCGACTTGCATATAAACTACGCCCGATTCCTAACATGACAGCGAAGAATGCTACACCTAGGATGTCAACCCAGATTTTTGGTAGGGATAGGGTCTGCTCTAGGTAGCTAGAACTCCATTGAGAGATAATGTTCTCACTGGCACCACCGAAGAAGATGGCGAAAAAACAGAATAGCATGCCCTTGTTTTTGAAGAGTTTCAGGATACTTCCAGCTTTTTCGTGTGCATGCAAAGGTGGCAAACTTACACCAAAGAATAAAATACAGGCAAAAATCGGGACGATCAAAAGTAAGAATACTAGTATGTACCAATTTTCATTCCCGATGATTTGTAATACGATGGTAGAGAAGATGGTAACAAAAACTACCCCCCACGCATAAGCAGAATGTAAACGACTCATTTCGCGGTCTGGATTCTCGGAAGGGATTGCAGCGATGACTGGACTGACTAAGACTTCCGCAAGCCCACTAGCTCCGGAGAAAATAATCGTTCCCAATACCAAGCCTAAATAAGCATATTCTTCTAATATCATGGGAGATATTGCGTAGATTGAAAACCCGATGATAGCAATGATTGGAATACTTTTTATTGTTTTTTCCATGTTGAACTTATTTGAATAGAAAGAAAATACTAGATCAACGAGGAGTTGGGTGGAAAAATTAATCACAGTTAATAATCCGAGTAAGGTATAGGAGATTCCATACAGTTCACGGAAGGTGAGAAATAACAATGCAGGCATGATAATTACAGTGGACATACATACATTCGTGGCATAACATGCGAGCTTGATTCGTGTATAGTTTGGTTTGTTTGAATTCATTATATATCATCCTCTTTCTTTTCCTTGTTTTTATCTCTCATATCTTATCAAAATAGAGATGATTATGCAATGATCTTTCGGCTAGAATCCTGTCATCCTGTCACGGAAAAGAAAGTGTAGATCAAGATAACCATAAAACTTCCCCCAATACAGAATACAATATTATTGAAGTCTAGAGTAAAACTAATACCAGACTTGAGTTTCTGGTTTTTGCTCAATATCGTTCGATATAGAAGTATGGAAGCCAAGAAGCTGCCAGCCCATATTATGGTCTTTCCAATGTAGCCGCTAAAACCGATATCTAAACTTAATCCTAGCACAAATTGTAGGAATGGTTCAGCAAAAATACCACTGAGTAAGCAGAGTGCACTCAGTGCTAATACCACTGCTGTGGAAAGAAAATCATATCTATAGTCGAAATTTTGTTTCCTTCCAAATAATATACGAGCAAATTTTGTAAATGCAAGAATTGTTCCAAAGTTAATGATTGTAAAAATAACATTTACGAAAAGTGCTTCATTTTGTGCTAGAAAGTACTTGGAGATACTGCCATTGAAAAATGGAGCACCTGTAATTCCGAGGATGCCAGATACAATGGCTATTCCAGTAAGGGGGAGACTTCTCATGACTCCTTCCATTTTATAGATATTACGTGTTTTGTATTTGCCGATTAAAACTCCAGCAGCAAGGAACAATAATGATTTGAAGATTGCATGACAAATGATGTGAAGAACGGCACCAGCTTCTACTGTTGCGTCCTCAGTTGCTAGACCAGCTATAATCAAACCTATTTGAGAAATTGTACTATAAGCAAGGATTAGCTTGATATCATTTTGACAGAGTAGCATGATAATTCCAGCGAGAGCGGTGATGACTCCAAGCCAGAAGAACAATTCTGATATAGGGAATACATCCTGGAAGATTTCTTTCATTCTCATAAAAAGATAAATTCCGCTTTTTACATAGATTCCAGATAGAATTGCCGATACAGCAGTTGGTGCGCCTGGTGTGCCATGAGCGAGGGGGAGCCAGAAATGCATTGGGAAGATGGCACATTTTAGCAAGGTTCCAGTCATGAGTAGTGCGAATGCTAATGTCAGCTCTTCAGGATTTCTGGTATGTATCGCTGCCGCAATTCCTTCTAGGTCAAGTACTCCTAATTGACGGTAAATCATACCGATTCCAAGAAGGAAGAAGAGCATCCCTACAATATTGATCAGCAGATAGACCAATCCATCGTAGATGGAACGACTTTCGTGCTTAAACATGATGAGAATACCGCATACAATGGCAGACACTTCAATTGCTACATAGATATTGAAGAGATCCTGAGAGAGGAAGATAAGCATAACCAATCCCTCTAAGACGGTAAATAAAAAGGAAAAAAGCTTGTTGGTTCGCTCTCGAACGCTAGTATATAAAAACATGCATAGAAATAAAAAGGAAACAAGTACCAAGAAGACACTGGCTGTGTGGTCGCAGTAGAGTGTGATACCTAAGAATTCATTTCCAGTATTCGTAGAGAGTGTTTCGCCTAAGAAACGAACACGATAAAATATCTGCAACGTAAAGATAAAGACAGCCACATAGACAAGTGCAGATAAGGTAGTGGTTATCTTACTAGGAAGCAGATATAGAAATAAGGATGTTAGGATTGGGAGTACGATTATTAAGTATAATTCCATTAGTCTTCTTGTTCCTCCTTGCGTATTTCATGAACCTTCTTCCAGTTTGTTGAACCATAGCGATGGTAGAGAGCAGAAAACATCATAAGTGCAACAGCGGTTACCGCTACTCCTATAATAATTGCTGTAATCATTAGTGCCTGTGGAATAGGGTCAGCAGCGAGTTCCTGTGTGGCTTCTACTCCGATAGGAGGCTGCATCCCTGATTGATAACGGATTCCCAGAAAGAAGGTAATAATTCCGATATCCATGATTCCGAGAGATAGAATGGACTTGATGACATTGCGTCGCGCAATCAATCCGTAAAACCCAATTAGAAATAATAATAAACCAACAATTTCAACGATGTTTAAATTCATCTGTCTCCTCCGATCCAAGTGACATAAAGTGTAGATATATAAGTGATAAACCAGCGCATACTTTTAGACCAATTAAAATATTAATCAGTAATAAATAGAAGCGATGGTGTTCGTATGACCAATTTGTGGATGTAACTAGAAATGTGATTCCAGTGGCAAGTATTAGTACATACATGGATTTTTCGGCAATGGTTGCAGCATAAATAGAGATTAACTGCCGCCCCTCAGCAAAATGCGTACTGATTACGATTGCGGCTAAGATTGCACCTCCTTGGAATCCGCCTCCAGGACCATCCATTCCAGTAATGATGACATAGGTACCAAAGAGAGAAATTAACATGTAAACAGGAATGAGTGAACCAATCATAATTCGTGATGAATTCAATCCTCGCGGTATTGGACGAATACTACGATTTGGATGCTGTTTTTCCGTGCTAGAAAGGGTTGCAAATTGCGATACTCCAATCACAGACACGAGAAGCAGCAAGGCTTCTAGCAAGGTGTCAAACAAGCGGTAGTTCAGATAGACTGCAGCTACTAAGTTGTTAGCAGTTGTCTCTAGAATTCCGCGAGCAAAGATCTCCCGTGCAAGAGGTGAGCTGCTAGCGTTCCCTTGGGCAAAGTACACGATAAAAAAGGCAGAGCCTAAGGCTAAGATAAAGAGGAAACTGATAATTTTTCGATTCAGGGTCAGTTTTCTAGTCAAGTGCGTCATCTCCTTTATAATGAATGCTACTGTCATTGATGCTATCTTCCAGCAATACGGTGTTTGCTATAATTTCGTCTGATAGGGCTTCTGTAATATGAGAAAAATACTGGCTATGCATTTCTCCATGTAGGATGATACTATCTCCGTTTTGCTCTACGACTAAATCACAGTTGGGATGCGCAAACAAGGAATGGGCATCGCTCTGAGAATGTAAGATGTTGGGTTCAATATCCGACTCCTGTAGTGTCTTCGATATGGTTTGTATGACTTGAGAGGAAAGCGGATGTTTTAGCTTGCCAACAATGTAAATTGTAAAGATTCGATATTTTCTCAACGTTGCTAGTAAAATTGCAGTAGCCAAGGTAGAACCGATGACTGCTTCGGCCAAGGCTACATCTGGTGCTCCTAATAAGAGATAGGAAAGAGCAGTAAACACAGATAATACACCAGAATAAACCACGGCAGTAAACAGTTTGTCTGTAATGACGGTCAAAATGGCAGCAATCACCATGAAACTTAAGATACTGTACAAAAATATATTATCCATGTGAGTCCTCCGTTTCTTGCTTTAGGCCAGACATATAAGGAGAACGCCCTAATTTGTGGGTGATGAGTGGCGCAATTAAAAATATGGTAATCATCAGAAATATTACTTTCAATGAAAATGACAGAGTCGGTGCACGAAGTGTCAGACCTAATAAAAGTGTCAAAACGCCGATGCTATCAATTAGGGCAGAAACCAATAGTCGCCTGTAAAATCCTCTGGCACGAATCAGTCCAATCATGCCACAAGTCATCAGAATGAGTGAAATTACAATCAAGATATTGGATAGAACTAGCATCTATAAATCCCCCTTTCGTCGCAGATATACAGCATAGAATTGCACATCCATAAAGCTCAATAGCGCAAGTGTTATTGCAACATCCAGATACATCCCTTTTCCAGTAAAAGCAGCAATCAACACAATGGAACATATTATAAAAGTGGATAACAAACCTAAGAATAATAAGCGTGAAAATGCATCGCGACTTCGAATCAATAGGAAGAAACATATAGCGATACATAGTATGATAAAAATAATAGAAAAAACAATCATGAATTTGCCCTCCTAAATTTATTTCAAATATTTTATTTGTGCAGTGTCTCAGGAATTCTAGTTTCAAATGTTTCGGAGATGTGTCGACTATTATCCTCACCATCTGAATGGTTTAAACTTAGGATTGTGTAGTGGTCATCTCTCTCTTCTAGTGTAATGGTACCAGGTGTCAATGTAATGCTATTAGCTACTAGAACCTTGCCACGTTCTCCAACATGAGCAGTATTTTTGTAGATAGAAATTGTAGGTTGCTTTTTATAAAAGATGCTACGGATAACAGCAAAAGTAGAGGATATGATATCTCGAAAAAGTAAAACATAATATCGAAATGCCCAAAATCCCCAGAAGTTACGATGACCGCGGTCTTGTATACGATGGGCAAAAAAGGAGAAGAAAAGTCCAGCAATTCCTCCGCACACAACGCCGAGGACAGTAACTGCCTCCATCAATACACAGATGATAATGGAACCAGCACAGGCACGAAATAGAATAGAAACAAGAAGTTTCATGGGCGAATCCTCCCTTCATTTATCAGAATTATTAGTACAATTATAACAGAGATAGGGCAAATCTGTAAATAAGAAGTGTATATTATGACAACATGATGGTTTAAGTGAGAAGACCTAGGCTATAGCAATGAGCCTAGGTCTTTAATGCAAGTGATGTTAGGTGGAAATATTTGATTCTCGACCATTTGTTTTGTGGTAAGTCCAGTCAAGACTAGATGTGCGTATACCTCATGTTGCTCGGCAAATAAAATATCAGTTTTGAGATTATCTCCGATGATGCACAATTGGTTTTTCTTGCATCCTAATTTTTTCAAAACAGTAGATAGTGTATGAACTTCAGGCTTTCCCATGTTGAGAGCTTTTTTTTGCGTTGCACATTCTATAAAAGATACAATTGCACCTGTGTGGGGAATTAAGCCATGTGGTGTTGGAATTGTTTCGTCTTGGTTCGTAGAAATCAAAGTAGCTCCATGAAAGACATGAGTACAGGCTAGCTCAAAATCCTTCATACAGAGTGATGGGTCATAGCCGATTACAACATAATCTGCACGTTTACTATTATCTTGAATTAGTGGGATATTTGCATCGTTGAATGTATCTTTTAAGTCCTCGCTTCCTAGTACGTGAACAGTGGGTGGTTCTTGTGTAGCTGTTTTTTTTACATAGTCAATTGCAACATCTCCCGCAGTAAGTATTTGCTTTTCTGAAACTTTTATCCCCATGTGAGACAGTTTCTCTCTTAATCTACGTTTACACGTTTCTGAGCTATTTGTAAAAAATAAAAAAGGGATTTCCTGTTTCTGAAGCATTTTTATAAAATCTTCCGCAAATGGTATAATTTTTGTTTGGTGATAGATTGTCCCGTCTAAGTCAATCATATAACATCTATTAGTATTCATATTGTAACCTCCACATAAATATAGCTGTATTTTAGGAAATAATATAGAAAATAGCAACAGAATATCAAAAACTTAAAGCAAACTTAACACGGATTTGATGTAAAGACAAAAAAAAGAGGGATATAATAAATGAAAACGTTGAAAGAGGAGAGAAAAGAGATATGAAAATTATATTATCGATAGATGGGTTAAGTTTTCAAGACTTGAATTTAGAAGAGATGCCAAATTTAAAGAAGATGATTATGGATGGGCATATGCTGAAAGAAGTGAAGACAATTTTTCCAAGTGTGACTTGGCCGATCCATACGACAGTGTCTACGGGGGAGTTACCTCATATACACGGAGTGCAGGGGAATATGTTTAGGGAGGAGGGTGAAAGATGCTATTGGGAAGAAGCGGTTTCTAAAGAAGAAGTTGTTAAGATACCAACATTTTATGATGTGATGAATAAAGAAGGCAAAACGATTGCATCTATTTGCTGGCCATTAACGCAAGGAGCTAAAAGCATAAAGTATAATATTCCAGAGTTTTATAGCCAAGGGGAATTTGAGAGCGGGTGTAGTGAGGGGTTTTTTGAGGAATTAAAGCTTGCATATTTTCCAATAGAGAAATATGGGGAATGGTCGACGGTTATAGATGCGGTTTTTTTACAAGATGAATTGACAGAGCAAATCATGGAGTATGTATTGGAGAAGAAGGAGATAGATGTATTGATGGGACATTTTCTCGCGGTGGATACGATGCAACATTATTATGGCTGTAGTTCATCGAAAGCCAAATTTGCAATTAAGTTTGTAGATGGATTGATAGGGAAAATATTAGCATGCTTAGAGAGAGTCGGAAAGAGAGACGAGGCTGATTGCATTATTTTTTCTGATCATGGACAGGCCGATATCACAAAAGCATGGGATTTATATTCAGAGTTGAGGAAAGAGGGGTTAGAGAATTATTTGTTTATAGTGGATGATGGCGGATGCATTCATGTGTATTTGA
>CAYIZP010000054.1:12451-15039 GCA_964367905.1 uncultured Lachnospiraceae bacterium | reverse complement strand
TGCACATCGGTTCTACGGTCACTGGCATGGTGAATGAGGATAATGATGCCATCGATGCATTAGATGCCATCTTACCCGCAGGAACCCTCTCAGGTGCACCAAAGATTCGTGCAATGGAGATTATCAATGAATTGGAAAATGAAAAAAGAGGTGTATACGGTGGCGCAATCGGCTACTTAGACTTCAACGGGAACATCGATACATGCATTGCAATCCGATTAGCATTTAAGAAAAACAAGAAGATATTTGTACGCTCTGGCGCTGGTATCGTCATTGACTCGATTCCAGAAAATGAATACCAAGAATGTATCAACAAGGCGAAATCTGTAGTATCTATATTGGAGGACGAAGAATGATTTTATTAATTGATAATTATGATAGTTTTTCCTATAACCTATATCAGGCAATCGGCGAATATAATAGTGATATTCTAGTCATCAAGAACGATGAAATGACAGTGGCAGAAATCGATGCCCTCTCTCCCACTCATATTATTTTATCGCCTGGTCCTAAGAGACCCGATGATGCGGGAGTTTGCTTGGAAGTGATTGAAAAGCTGCACAAGAAATACCCCATGTTAGGAGTTTGCCTAGGCCATCAGTCCATCTGTCAATCTTTTGGAACACCGATTACCTATGCCAAGGAAGTCATGCATGGAAAACAATCAGAAATCCTTCTCAAAGACAGTCAATTATTTAAAGGACTGAGTAAAAAAGTCAAGGTAGCCCGCTACCACTCTCTCTCTGCCCAGAAGGATCTCATCGCAGATGAATTAATTGTAACAGGCACGACAGAGGATGGAGAAATCATGGCAGTAGAGCATACCAAATATCCAATTTTCGGTGTACAGTTCCACCCTGAGTCCATCCTCACACCAGATGGAAGTATCATGATAAAAAATTTTTTGGAGGTATAGGAAATGATTAACGAAGCGATATTAAAACTTGTCAACAAAGAAGATCTCGATTCCCAGATGGCCTATTCTGTTATGGATCAAATCATGAATGGAGAGGCTTCCCAGATTCAAGTCGGTTCTTATCTGACTGCCTTGTCTATGAAAGGGGAAACAATTGAAGAAATCGTAGCCTCAGCAAAGAGTATGCGTAATCATGCCACAAAGCTACTAAATGACAAAGATGTATTAGAGATTGTTGGAACTGGAGGTGATAAGTCCAACTCCTTCAATATCTCTACCACTTCTGCCATTGTTCTATCTGCTGCTGGAATTCCTGTGGCGAAACATGGTAATCGTGCCGCCTCAAGCAAATGTGGTGCAGCAGATGTATTAGAGGCGTTAGGGGTGAAGATTGATGTCACTCCCGATAAAAGCATGCAGATGTTAGATGAAATTGGAATCTGCTTCTTATTTGCACCGATTTACCACAGTGCCATGAAAAATGTAGCACCTGTCAGACGGGAATTAGGAATCCGAACCATCTTCAACATCCTAGGTCCTCTCTCCAATCCCCTCGGTGCCAGTATGCAGCTCATGGGAGTCTATGATGAAAGCTTAGTAGAACCTCTAGCTGAAGTCCTCACGAAGCTTGGAGTCAAACAAGGAATGGTGGTATATGGGACCGATAAACTAGATGAAATATCTATCTCAGCACCTACGAAAGTATGCGAGATTCGAAATGGCTGGTATAAATCCTATGAGATTCACCCAGAGGATCTTGGTTTGAAGCTATATGACAAATCAGAACTCTTAGGAGGTACTGCCTCTGAAAATGCAGATATCACAAAAAACATTCTGAGTGGAGAAAAAGGTGCCAAACGCGACGCTGTGATCTTGAATTCTGCAGCAGCCCTCTATATTACAAGAGATGATTTAACACTTACACAGGCAATTACAGAAATTGAAGCTATCATCGATAGTGGAAAGGCCTTAGATAAGTTAAGTGAATTCATCCATCATTCAAATCGTTAGGAGGAATAATGTTGATATTAGATGAAATAGCAAGCTATGCGAAGCAACGAATCATCAGAGACAAAGAAAACATAAGCTATGAAGAGATGAAGGAGATAGCTCTCTCTCTGCCCAAAGGTAATTTCATCTTTGAACAAACACTGAAAGATAACTATCCAGCATTAATATGCGAAGTAAAAAAAGCATCTCCATCAAAGGGGGTCATCTCCGAAGATTTTCCATACTTAGAAATTGCCAAGGATTATGAATCCTCTCAGGCCACTTGTATGTCCGTCCTAACAGAACCAAAATGGTTTCTAGGTAGTGATAAAATATTTCAAGAGATTCGGGAGGCTGTATCCATTCCAATGCTAAGAAAGGATTTTACCATTGATGATTATCAAATCTATCAGGCAAAAATTCTAGGAGCGGATTGTGTTCTCTTAATCGTAGCCCTTTTAAGCCCGTCCCAGATTACATCTTACATCGAAATCTGCGACCGCTTAGGAATCAGTGCACTGATAGAGACTCACGATGAAGATGAAATCCGAATCGCCCTAGATGCGGGAGCAAGAATTCTGGGTGTCAATAATCGGAACCTAAAGGATTTCACAGTGAATTTGGATAATGCCAATGCACTCAGAAAATATATCCCTGAGGATATCATCTACGTTGCTGAAAG
>CAYIZP010000054.1:0-12351 GCA_964367905.1 uncultured Lachnospiraceae bacterium | reverse complement strand
GAATTTAAAAAGGAACTCAGTGAGCTCTTCAATGAATATGCTGGTCGCCCTTCTAGACTCTATTATGCGAAAAAGATGACTGAGGATTTGGGTGGAGCAAAAATCTATCTCAAACGAGAGGATTTGAACCATACAGGTGCCCACAAGATTAATAATGTGCTAGGGCAAGTTCTTCTAGCACACAAGATGGGCAAGACAAGAATCATTGCAGAAACAGGTGCTGGACAACATGGTGTTGCTACTGCCACTGCCGCTGCACTCTTCGGTATGGAATGTGAGATCTTCATGGGTCAAGAAGATTGCGAACGCCAATCTCTAAATGTATACAAGATGGAATTATTAGGTGCAAAGGTTATTCCTGTAACTTCGGGCACTGCAACGCTCAAAGATGCAGTATCAGAAACCATGCGCGAATGGACATCTAGAATCCAGGACACGCATTACGTACTTGGCTCTGTTATGGGACCTCATCCATTCCCAACCATCGTACGTGACTTCCAAGCAGTCATTTCACAGGAAATCAAAGACCAATGTATGGAAAAAGAGGGGAAATTACCAGATGCAGTTGTAGCATGTATCGGTGGTGGTTCCAATGCAATCGGAGCCTTCTATCATTTCATTGAAGATACAGATATAGCGTTAATTGCTTGTGAAGCAGCTGGTCGCGGCGTAGACACACCTGATACTGCCGCAACCATATCTGTTGGAAAACTTGGAATCTTCCACGGAATGAAGAGTTATTTCTGCCAAGACGAATATGGCCAGATTGCGCCTGTATATTCTATCTCCGCGGGACTTGACTATCCTGGAATTGGACCAGAACATGCACATCTACACGATATCGGACGTGCGCAATATGTTCCCATTACCGATGAAGAGGCAGTTAGCGCCTTCGAATACCTTTCCAAAACAGAAGGGGTCATACCAGCAATTGAAAGCGCCCACGCATTAGCACATGCAATGAAAATATCACCAACTATGGATAAAGATCAAATCGTCGTAGTCAATCTCTCTGGTCGCGGAGACAAAGACTGTCTATCCATCGCACGCTACAGAGGAAGGGAGATTTCAGAATGAGCAGAATAAGTAGAATTACAGAAGCATTCAAAGCAGGCAAAGCATTTATACCATTCATTACATGCGGAGACCCTGATTTGGAAACCACCAAAGAATTAATATACACCCTAGAAAAAGAGGGGGCTACCATCATCGAACTAGGGATACCTTTTTCAGATCCAACTGCTGAGGGGATCGTCATCCAAAGTGCGAATGTAAGAGCCTTGAAGAACAATGTCACAACAGACCATATCTTCGATATGGTAGCAACCTTGGACGTGAAAGTTCCACTTGTATTTATGACCTATGCGAACATCGTCTTCTCTTATGGGATCGAGCGATTTGCAAAAAAATGCAAAGAAATCGGAATGAGTGGAGTAATTCTACCAGACATACCATTCGAGGAAAAAGAAGAATTCTGTACCATATTCGAAGAATATGAGCTAGACTTCATCTCACTCATTGCGCCTACATCCAATGACCGAATCAAAATGATCGCCAAAGTAGCCAAAGGATTCATCTACCTAGTATCCTCCCTCGGAGTAACAGGAGTTCGCCAAACAATTACCACTGACATCGATGCAATGGTAGCACTGGTTCGAGAAGTCACCGACCTGCCGGTGGCTGTAGGTTTCGGAATCTCAACACCCGAACAGGCGAAAAAAATGCAAGAAAAGGCAGATGGAGCCATCGTTGGTTCCGCGCTCATCAAAATAATAGAAAAATATGGAAAAGAAAGTCCTTCCAAGATAGCAAATTGGGGACAGCCCTAATAAGATACGTGTTCAGAAATTTATGTGATTCCTTTAATTACACTTAGTTCCTATTTTACCTGTAATTAAAGGGGGCACCATGTTCCCTGCATCCATTTCATGGACCGTGTCACATAATTGCTTGATATCTTCAGCATTATGACTTGCAAGCAAGATGGTCACTCCATCTTTTTTTAATTGTAAAAGCAGTTTTCTAATCTCCTCCACTCCACGATTATCTAAACCATTCATTGGTTCATCTAATATTAAAATATCCGGATGCTCCATCATTGCTTGCGCAATACCTAACCGTTGTCGCATCCCTAGTGAATACTTAGAGACATGCTTCTTGCTTTTTGGATCCAAACCTACAATTTGTATGACATCTTGAATTCGACCTCTGTCTATTCTCCCATTGATGTCTGCTAACATCTTTAGATTCTTATACCCACTATAATTAGGCAGAAAACTTGGTGCTTCGATGATGATACCTAAGTCCCGTGGAATTTCAATTTCTTTTCCAACTTCTTTTCCCCGAACTAAGATATGACCATCTTCATACGGTAAAAATCCGCATATACATTTAAATAACACTGTCTTTCCCGATCCATTTCTTCCTATAATACCATGGATTTTTCCTCTTTCAAACATAATAGATACTCCATTTAGCACCGTATCCGTCTTAAATTTCTTCGTTACATTCCGCACTTCAATCATATATTCCATACGAATAACCATTCCTTTCACATTATATGGCAACTTCGGCCCTAAAGGGACAAATTGCCGTGTGAAATTCTATTTTTCACACTATCCCCTTACATTTCTGAAGTTATTGCTATTGTCATTTTTCTACTCTTCCACACAATCATTCCACTCATTACCATGATTCCAATTAGATAGAATGTAATTGCATACTGCATGGATGGTAACATCGTAATTTGTAGTCTATCAATGGTTCCTAATCTCCCCATAGAAATCGGAGAAATAAAATTCATACGAAACGGCAACGCATTGATAATCAAGAGGTCAAATGCAATCACTCCACCACCTAATAACAATGCACTTGTTCGCTCAAAATATATTGCTACAACAAACAACATGAGTCCCAAGAAGACACTAGCTAGCACCTGCAGTAAAAAGTTATATCCGACGGCACTAAGTGGGTTATATTGATTGGTAATGGAGGCAGAAATCGCAAATTGCAACTGTATTTCCGCTGCTGCACTCGTTTGGCTCATAGTCTGGACAACACTGCCCCACCCGTCTGTCATTAGAGTCCCGTGTCCTAGTAATGCTAAAACTGATACTCCTAATAGAAAGAGATGATAGAACATGCATGCAACAATAATGTATAGAATTTTACCCATTGACCACATAGTCTTTCCCGAACGTACCAACAAATAGGGTTGATTTTTGTCTAAAAACGGCACATCTGAGAACAAGATTAATACACCAGAAAAGTAGAGCAACTGATTGACTGGGTTCGTAAATATAAACGGATACAAGAATAGATTGGTTCTATATTCAATCGAATTGCAGTATATTCCCACGGGCACTAATATATGATAGATATATATCCCCATCATAACCATCAAACTTATAATTTTCGGGTTTCTTATCCACTGCCTCAGTGTATAGAACATAATCGCAATACTCTGATTCTTAACCATTTGCTATCCTCCTTTTAGCTCTCCATACAAACAGCGCATAGGCTGCGAATGTGTGTAACAAGAACCATCCACAAAGCCTCCATCCATAAAACTCATCGATTGGAATAGTTGCCGCAAACATCCTCCTCAAATCTAGCCATTCAAACCCATTGCTTGCTATGCTAATTCGATTGAATAGAAAGATAGTTGCATAGGGTGCCACACATGCAATATACTTATTTGGCACAAATGCAGTGGCTGCTAAACCAATGGCTGCACAAGCCATACTGTATAGAAAAATAATTATCAACTTCATCAAGAAAAACTTCCACATCTCATGCTCTGTCATCCAGGACGAAAATGCAAATCCACTTAACTCCACATATCTTGTTTCTTCCGTCGGCACAATCGATTGAGCTGTAAAACATAAATACGCAAGATATAGGCTTGCTCCTATTACAACAGAAAACCCGCTGCTAAGAGCTGTTGTGATGCATCGCGTGATTAGATAACCATTAGCACCAGTTCTTGCAATAGTAGGTAGATAGTAGACTCCTCTCCACTCCACTGCAAAAGAGGTCACATAAGGCAGTGTAGCTAGTATACTAATCAGTATCTCTACATCTGAGAATTTTTGAACAAATAGAAATGTAATCGATGCTTCTTCTCTTTGCATTCCTATTGTCATATATAGGAAGCTAATAAATGTCAACAAAACAGTTACTACAAAAGGGATACTCATCATGCTCCTTGCACAATCCACCTTGAAGTAATTCCAATATACTCTCCATCTCATTCGCATCACCTACCTGATTACCTCTCCTGTAATAGCATCCACCAAGATTATCCGATCCACCTCATAAGTTTGCCCTTCTTTTGTCGCTTCCCGTTGCACCATAAAACTCCACATCGGAACAAGGTACACTTCTTCATAATTTGTAGAAAAAGCTTGTGCCCAATACTCCAAATTAATCTCTGTAATCTCAGTACTTCCCTCTGTAATAATCTGGTTCTCACTCTCATACAAGATATCCAAGGCATGCCAAACAGAAATGACCTCATCCACCTCTTCTGTATTTCGCATCTCATAGATTGCCGCACCATCAAGATATATAATCCCCTCCTTGGAATACCATACTTCCACAATGGTTCCATTACACCATCTCTCTGTTCCACCAATCTCCACCTCATATCCATAGGTCGTTACTGGCACGTCCTCAACACTTCCAGCAAAAAACATAACATAGAGTTCGTCTTCCTCGGTATATTTATCTTTTATGGAGTAATCTCCTACATACTCTTCTGTATATTCATCCGCAGTCTTCTCTCCTCGGTGTAACCAGGTCGTTCGATGTTCTTCAATGATGCTTTCCTGTGTTTTTTTCAATTCCAGACTATCTATTCCATAACTTTCCATACAATGAAAATCCATGAAAAATATCTCTTTTAAGAACTGCTCTACCTCCCTCTCAACCTCTAGTTTATCCGCAAACTCCAATTCCTTATCTTCAAACAAATCCCCTAGCGTGGGCAACTCGCTGTATATCTCATTGGATGTCTTTGTGCTGTCACGAATCAATTCAAAATAGAATTCATCGTAATTTCTATAAAGCAGTCCACCTTCATGTACAATCACTTCACTGCTTTCATCCTCATAAACAATTGGCATCTGACCTTCGGGAGTTTCTGTCTCTGGCACATCATCAAAAAAAGATTCTTCGAGTCCTAATTGCGTCATATCTAAGAGGGTCGCCCCCATCTTCTCCATTTCTTCCACCTCTGGCACTGTAACTTTTGCATCAACTGATACCTTCTCACCTACTGCATCCACAATTTCCGTTGGAGTTTCTTCTGCTAGCTGAGAGATTGGGATAAATTTTTCCTGTATATCTTCTTCACTTCCTTGATCTAAACCATCTTCTCCTCTAGTTTCTTCCTCCTGTTTTCTCATGCTCTCGGGTGCACACGATACAACTGAAAACATAACGATTACAACAAATAACATCAAATAGGTCTTCTTCATATAAATAACCATCCCTTTCTCACAACTTCCATCAATATTCTTCCCAAGAGTTCACTACCATCTTAACCCAGAGACGTATCAAAGACTTCCCCTACTTGTAACAAAGTTGTAAATTTATAAGCAGTTTCCTGTTACATTAAAATAGGACGCGATGTGTATCACTCACACCACGTCCTACATTATAACCGTAACTTAAATTATCTTATTCCTGATTCTTCCTATCTTCTCAATCTCACATTCAACCACATCTCCAACCTGTAGAAATTTAGGTGGTTCAAATCCCATTCCCACACCAGCCGGTGTTCCTGTTGAGATTATGGTTCCCGCCTTCAAGGTAAACCCTCGACTTAACTCTTCGATTACATGTGCAATGTCAAACTGCTGTAGACCTGTTTCACTCTGCTGTCGAATTTCACCATTTACCTTTGAAGTAATTCTCAGATTTGGAATACCATCAAATTCATCCACAGTTGTAATCACTGGCCCCATCGGTGTAAATCCATCCATGCTTTTTCCAAAATACCATTGCTTATGACGTATCTGAACATCTCGTGCACTCATATCGTTTAGAATAGTATATCCAAATACATAGTCTAGCGCATCTTCTTGTTTCACATTCTTTGCATCTCTGCCGATAATTACAGCTAACTCAGCTTCATAATCCAATTGCTCATAGGCTTCTCTGTTATATATAATTTCATCCCCATCCCCAATTGCCTTATTCACTCTCTTCGAAAAATAAACTGGATAGGAACGCTCTCTTTCAAATGCCTCTTTTTTGAATCTGGCAGACTCCTCTGCGTGATCCAGATAATTGATACCTAGACAGATGATGTCTTGCAATGGATGCAGGATTGGTGCACATAACTTAATTTCACTAAAATCGATAAGTTTGTCTTCGCATTTTCCTGCACTTTTCAAAATTTCATAATCCGACTTCGTTCCTGAAATAATAAACTCATTTAAATCCCCATAGTTCAAACCCAAATCCTGAAACAAGATACATTTGCTTGCTTCATTTGCAATTACACCTAAAACACTCTTTCCCTTATAGATTCCTGTAAACAATTTCATCTTGATAGCCTATCCTTTCTCAACAGACAATACTGTCTTACCCTCATTTAAATATCAATTGACATCATTATAACATATAATATTAATATCATATAGACAAAACTCCCAAAATGAGATAGCATAAACTATAGAATGAATTCTTAGATTTCCTACATATACTAACATAAACAACTAATTATGCACACAGAAAGGATTCTCACATGAATAATATCATTTTTGCATTTGGATTAACATTGATTGCTGGGCTTGCCACAGGAATTGGAAGTGCTATGTCCCTACTTACAAAGCGGACGAATAAGAAATTCCTCTCGTTTTCTTTGGGGCTTTCCGCTGGAGTGATGCTCTATGTCTCTTTTGTTGAAATCCTACCGAAGGCTGTCGATTCACTGACTCCTTTTTTCGGAGAAAAACAAGGAAATATATTTGCTGTTTGTGGATTTTTTGGCGGAATCGCCTTAATTGCATTGATTGATAAATTTATCCCTGAGATGGGAAATCCTCATGAGGCACATACCGTAGAAGAGATGGATGGAACAAGTCAAGAACATAAGAATAACTTGATGAGGATGGGACTCTTCACTGCACTGGCCATCGGCATTCATAACTTCCCTGAGGGTCTTGCCACCTTTATTTCTGCTTTGGAAGACCCTCAATCAGGAATTGCAATTACATTTGCAATTGCAATCCACAACATTCCAGAAGGAATTGCTGTGGCAGTGCCAATATTCTATGCAACTGGTAGCAGAAAAAAGGCTTTTAAACTCTCCTTCTTATCTGGTCTATCAGAGCCAATTGGAGCCTTAGTCGGCTACTTCTTATTCTTGCAATTTATTGACGACCGAATATTCGGTCTCGTATTTGCTGCTGTTTCTGGAATCATGGTATATATCAGCCTTGACGAATTATTGCCTTCCGCAAGAGAATATGGAGAACACCACACTGCCATGCTTGGCTTAGTTTCTGGAATGATGATTATGGCTGTCAGCCTTCTGTTTTTCATCTAATCTTTCCTAGATTTTGGATTGAAAAAATTTAAGTCTCAAAGCATTCGATACAACAGAAACACTACTTAAGCTCATGGCTGCTCCTGCGAACATTGGATTAAGTTTCCACCCCAAAATACCATAGAACACACCTGCTGCTAACGGGATACCAATGATATTATATATAAATGCCCAGAACAAGTTTTGCTTAATGTTTCTGATTACAGATTTGCTCAATTGAACAGCTTTTACACCATCCAATAAATCGTTCTTAACCAATACAATATCAGCAGATTCAATTGCCACATCGGTTCCCGCCCCGATTGCAATTCCAACATCAGCACGAACCAAGGCAGGTGCGTCGTTAATTCCATCACCTATCATTGCAACTTTTTTTCCTGATTCCATCAAGGTTCTAACTACTTTTTCCTTATCTTGTGGTAGAACTTCCGCAATAATCTTACTTACGCCAATCCTCTTGCCGATGGCTTCGGCCGTCCGCTTATTATCTCCTGTTAGCATAATTACATCGATTCCCATATCTTGGAATGCTTCTATTGCATTTTGACTTGTCGCTTTCACAACATCAGCTACAGCAATCACACCAAGAACCTCAGTAGCATCTGACACAAACATCGATGTCTTACCTTCATCGGATAATGTTTGTACCTTGTCCACTAGCTCGGATAAATCGATATTGTTTTCATCCATCAATTTTCTATTGCCAATATAGATTGTAGTTTCATCTACAGATGCTTTAATTCCAAGTCCATGTAATGCTTGGAATTCATTCACTGGTAAAAGTTCGATTGCTTCTTGCTCTGCATTCTTCACAATCGCATCTGATAGTGGATGTTCAGATTGCTTCTCTACGGATGCAGCTAGTTGCAATAATTTTTGTTTTGTTATCTTTTTTGATACAATCAAGTCTGTAATTTGAGGTTTTCCCTCTGTAATGGTGCCTGTCTTATCCATAACTACTGTGTCTAGCGTATGCGCTGTTTCCAATGCCTCCGCAGATTTTATTAAGACACCATTTTCCGCACCTTTTCCTGTTCCCACCATAATAGCAGTCGGAGTAGCTAATCCAAGTGCGCATGGGCATGAAATCACCAGAACTGCAATTCCTATAGAGAGTGCAAATTCAAAAGAAAATCCAAGCAAGAGCCAAACAACTGTAGCAAGAACTGCAATCCCAATAACAGCAGGCACAAATATACTGCTAATCTTATCAGCCATCTTCGCAATTGGTGCTTTGGAAGAACTCGCCTCTTCTACTAGCTTGATAATTTGAGATAAAACTGTATCATCCCCTACCTTGGTAACTTCAAACTCAAAGTAACCAGATTTATTGATACTAGCACCGATTACTTTGTCACCTTGAGACTTCTCAATAGGCAAGCTCTCCCCCGTCAGCATCGATTCGTCTACCGATGTCTTACCTGACACCAAGATTCCATCGGTCGGAATCGCTTGTCCTGGCTTGACAATAACAATGTCACCTAATACTAAATCATCAATCGAAACTTCTATTTCTCTTCCATTTCGCACAACCAATGCTGTCTTAGGCGCTAAATCTATCAATTTTTTTATCGCCTCTGAAGTTTTACTCTTTGCCCTTGTCTCTAAGAATTTTCCCAAGGTAATCAGAGTCAGAACTACTGCAGCGGATTCAAAATACAAATCCATAGAGTATCTCATCACCGACTCCAAATCTCCATATCCTAGGCCAATTCCGATCTTATAAATTACAAAAATCCCATAAAGCATCGCTGCTGATGTCCCAATCGCAATCAAAGAGTCCATATTCGGATGTTTTTTGTAGAGCGATTTAAAACCTACAACATAAAATTTTCGATTGATAAACACTACAGGTATTGCTAATAAAAATTGGGTAAAGGCAAATGTTATTGCATGTTCTGTGCCATGCATTCCACTTGGCAATGGCCATCCCATCATATGTCCCATAGAGATATAAAATAAAGGCGCTGCAAACAAAATAGAAATAATGAGCCTCTTCTGCATCTCATCGACTTCTACTTTTGCTAAGTCCTTCTTCTCTGGAGCTTTCGCCTTCTTCTCTTCTCTGATTGGCAATGCTTCAAATCCTGCATTGTCCACCGTTGTAACAATGTCTTCCTCTGATAAGACCTTTTCATCATAATCAACTAGCATATTGTTATTCAGCAAATTGACCGATACACTATTCAACCCCTCCAGCCGATTCAATACCCTCTCAATATTCGCTGAGCATGCAGAACAAGACATTCCAATAATATCAAATTTTTGTTTCATCTTCTGCTTCCTCTATATGCTCTTTGCATCAAATCCTGCATTATACACTGCCTTGATGATGTCTTCGTCTTTCAATTTTGTTTCATCAAAATCAACGGTCAAGGATTTCCCTTCTAAATCTACATCCACTGTATGAATCCCTTCTAACTTGTGAACCACCTTATCAACTGTCGCTGCGCACGCAGAACACATCATCCCTGTAACCTCAAATTTCTGTAACATTTTTTCCCTCCTCTATCTTAAAATCAAGTTAGCATATCCTAATACAATAAATCATAACTTTATTCTGTCAAAATGTCAATGTGACTTTTTATTTGCCAAATCTCCAATTTTCTATTTGAATTTGGATATTCCACACACCTTCCCCATGAGAACAGATTACCATCATGGACAACCTCTCATTGATTTCAGTGTATCATATTTTATCATAGCATTCACCCAAAAATTGATAAAAGGATACATTTCTGTATCCTTTTATCAAACCATTACTTTGTATCGTCTTCATCAAATACATCTCCACACTCTGGACAGAATTTCGGTGGATTTTTCGGATCTGGTGGATTCCAACCACATTTATCACAAGCATAGAGAGGCGCATCCATAGGTTTTTTCCCTCCACACTCTGGGCAAAATTTCCCTCTGTTTACCGTGCCACAAGAGCAAGACCAACCTTCTGCTGGTGCTGGTTTTGGAGAGCCGCATTCCAAGCAGAACTTTCCTGTATTTGATCCACCACAAGAACAAAGCCACGCTTCTTGTGGAGTTGCTGCTTGTGGAGCCTGTTGCATTTGTTGTGGTTGTTGCTGTTGTTGATACTGTTGTTGCTGGTGCTGCTGACCCATCGCAAATAGATTTTGAGAATTCATTCCGCCAGTATTCCCAGCCATATTCATCCCCATAAATCCCATCATTGCACCCATTCCACTTTCATTTTTAGCTGCATCTTGCATTGCGCTTGCCTGTGCACCTACTAGATGTGCTGCTGCCATCGTAGGATTTCTGAATGTCGCATTCCGTTGAAGCTCTTTGATCATAGCTTCATCTTCTTCATTTGCTTTTACCGATGACACCCCGAAGGACTGAATCTTTAGTCCACGGAGCTCCGTCCACTTGGAAGTAAGCACTTCATTCAAGGCATCTGCAAGTTCCATCGTATGCCCTGGCAGAGCACTATAACGAACTCCCATAGCAGAAATCTTAGCAAATGCTGGCTGTAATGCTGTTAAGAGTTCTGTCTTCAGCATTCCATCAATTTCTGCACGATTATAATCCTCTCCAATATTACCACATACATTGGTGTAAAATAGCATTGGATCTATAATTTTATAAGAATACTCCCCAAAACATCGAATCGAAATATCGATATCAAGCCCAATATTTTGATCCACAACCCTGAACGGAACAGGGCTTGGAGTGCCATACTTATTCCCCAGGATTTCTTTTGTATTGAAATAATAAATCCGTTGGTCTTTTCCTGGCTGCCCACCAAATGTAAAACGTGCACCAATATTTTTAAATGTCCCCACGATGCTCTCGCCTAAATCTCCTGAAAAGATGGATGGCTCTGTCGATGTATCATATGTAAATTCTCCTGGCTCTGCACAGATTTCTACTACTTTTCCATTGTCAACTATAATCATACACTGTCCGTCAGCCACTGCAATCACGGAGCCATTACTGATGATATTATCCTCTCCCTTTGTATTAGAGCTTCTTCCCGTTGTCCTCTTCTGCCCTTTTGTCACTAAGATATCCGCCTCTAAAGCCTCGCAGTAGAAAAATTCCTTCCACTGATCTGCAAGAACTCCACCAGCTGCCCCCAGTGCCGCTTTAATTAATCCCATGTCATCTTCCTCCTTCTCTCTTCACCTAAAGCTCCTCTAGCAAGGTCCACTACAGAATTCGCAGCAACCACTCGCATCTGGAGTCGTCGTAGCGCCACAGTTTGGACAAGTAACAGCTACTTTCGGAGCATTCGCTTGTGCAACTTCTTCACGCACTTGCTCTCTTAATCCAAGCAATGTACTCTTGATTTCTTCTGCATCACGCACAGTTTCCTTATATTCAACCGACATACGACTCTCAATATCATCATCATTCAATTGGAATTTGATATCGTCAAACCATGGCGAGTTTACATAGATTGTAATGTTGAAATCATAAGTTTTCTTATAACGTGGTGGGTCATAACTCTCTCTCTTCCCTGGTTCATCATTTTTATAGATTTCATGTTGATTCTCATCGATATCCACATCACATCCAGTCACTTGAGAAAATTCAATAATATCTGGATTGTTATCCTTCCACTTTTTTGTACGTGAAAACAGCCAAAGTTTATTGTCTTCATCTATACAAATTAGACTTCTACCTCCTATCACCTTCGTCGGAGTAAATTCTTCAACCCTCTGTGCATTCTCTTCGCGATAGGAAAGCTGTTCCTTAATCTCATCAACTGTAGAGCTTCTCCTATCATCGAAAAATGGAGAGAGCTTACGTGCACAATCCTTGCATAGATTTCC
>CAYIZP010000053.1:0-16219 GCA_964367905.1 uncultured Lachnospiraceae bacterium | reverse complement strand
GAGAGCACCTGCCTTACAAGCAGGGGGTCACAGGTTCGAGCCCTGTTGGTCCCATTAACATCTATAAGGTGTTAAAATTAAATATGGCGGAATAGCTCAGTTGGCTAGAGCACACGGTTCATACCCGTGGTGTCGCTGGTTCAAATCCAGTTTCCGCTACTAAAAACACCTTGAAAGGTGTTTTTTTGCGTAATAAATTCTTTCCTATTGTATAGAAAATATGGTATAATATTTAGAAATGCTTTTTGAAAGATAAAAAAAGGAGACTAGAAGAGATGAACGATAAAACAAGAGGCTTAATTCAATCTATAGCGGGGATTTATATTATTTATCTAGGAATTCAATTGTTAACCAATCCAGATAGACCAGATAACTATATTGTTTTTATGATTATAGGAGTTGTATTTATCATAGCGGGAGCTGGAATTGTATTTCTTAGGATGAGAAGTATCTTCACAGTTCCTCAGGAAGAGCAAATGGATAATGAAGATGATGATACAGAGAGAGCTGATTTTGCAGACGAAGGCGATGGCACGAAAGTTGCAATCGAAGAGTCACAGATAATTGACGAAGTATCAGAGGTGGGTTCTTCAACCGATATGGGTGATATGGATGATGGAGAGTAATGAGTGTTTCATTGAAAATGATGAAGAGAGGTATTAGGATATGAGAGCTGGTATAGGATATGATGTTCATCGCCTAGTTGAGGGTCGACCATTGATTATGGGAGGGGTTGAGATTCCGTATGAAAAGGGGTTAAAAGGACATTCAGATGCAGATGTGTTGTTACATGCGATTATGGATGCCTTGCTAGGTGCGGCAGCCTTGGGTGATATTGGAAAGCATTTTCCAGATACAGATGAAAAATATAAGGGAATATCGAGTATAAAATTGTTGGAGCATGTAGGAGAGCTGTTGCAAGAGAACTTATATGTGGTTGAAAATATTGATGCTACGATTATTGCACAGAGCCCTAAGATGGCTCCTTATATCGAACAAATGAAGAAGAATATTGCAGATACACTACAGATAGAAGCTACGAGGGTCAATGTGAAGGCGACTACAGAAGAGGGGCTTGGATTCACAGGGGCGAAAGAAGGGATATCATCCCAAGCGATTTGTGTTTTGGAATCGGCAATGAATTATAGTTTTGATATGACACCGAGCGAGAGAGGTTGTGCAGGATGTACGGGGTGTCATAAGGCGGAATAATGTGAAAGGGATGGTTATATAATGATGGAGTTTGTCTACGAAAAATTACAACTTGAAGACCATCAGAAGACAAGAACATTATGGGAAGAAGTGTTTCATGAGGACACTAAAGAGTTTATAGATTATTATTATACACATATGGTAGATCATAATCAGATTTATGTCGCTACTTCGTCCGAGGGAGTTATCGGGATGCTTCATCTCAATCCCTATGTGATTGATGTGAAAGGGCGAGATTTTTCTGCAAATTATATCGTAGGCGTGGCTACAAAGGAATCCTATCGTGGTCAGGGGATTATGCGGAAGTTATTGACACGAGCGATGAAAGATATGTATGATAGAGGGGAAGCATTTACCTATCTTATGCCTGCGGCAGAGGCAATCTATTCGCCTTATGGATTTCTCACAGTTGGAGGTCAGACACATTATGAATATATGGGCGAACGAAAAGATGGATTGTTTGCACATGAAGATCCCGCCATTGGATTTGAATGGGCAAAGGAAACGGATTGTAGGATGCTCGGTGAATTTGCGAACCGACAGATTGGAAAAATAGCCGATATCCACACGAAGAGAAATGAGGATTACTATAAGCGTCTATTGAAGGAACAAGAATGCCAACATGGGGGAATTGTTCTGATAAAACGAGAAGGAAGATTCATTGGATACTGTCTAGTTGCAAATGAGGGCTATTGTCAAGTTCGGGAGTTGATTACGAGTGATGAGAGGTTTGAATTGGAATTGAAGGTGAAGGAAGAACCGAAGATTATGGTTCGAATTCTAGACGTGATGAAGATTTTGCCGCTTATGCCGAGAGAAAATGGAACGTTTCCTACGATACATGTGGTGGATCCAATCATAGAGGATAATACAGGTGTATATCAGATTACTCCGGCGTATGCATGTCCTAGGTGTAAGAAACTTTCAGATGAGGTGGATCTGGAGCAGGCGATTACGATAGAAGCACTAGCAGAAAAGATATTTGGAAAAAAGAATATCATGATCAACGAAATTGTATAAAATAGAGAGAAAGAACCTTTTTATCAAGGGGGCAAGCAAATGGGATTTATTGCATATGTAAAAGAAGAAATAAAGGTAGTACGAGAGAGGGATCCAGCCATTAAGACGAATATGGAGGTATGGTTATATCCTAGTTTCAAGGCCATGTTGTATTACAGAATTGCGCATAATCTATATAAGAATCGTCACTTCTTCTGGGCGCGATGGGTGTCGCAGAGAGCGGTTCGAAAGACAGGGATAGAAATTCATCCGGGAGCTACGATTGGAAGAGGTCTGTTTATTGATCACGGAAGTGGTGTAATCATAGGTGAAACAGCTATTTTGGGAAATAATATTACCTTGTATCAGGGTGTTACACTTGGTGGAACTGGAAAAGAAATCGGAAAGAGACATCCTACACTAGAAGACAATGTTATGGTGAGTGCAGGGGCGAAGATTATTGGGTCGTTTACTGTTGGGAAAAATTCTAAGATCGGAGCAGGTTCTGTAGTGATTGCAGAGGTGCCGCCAAATTGTACGGTGGTGGGTGTTCCGGGACGAATTGTAAAGCGTGGTGATCAGAAGGTGCCACGAGAAGAGATGGATCAAGTACATTTGCCCGACCCAGTACTCAATGACCTACGGGCATTGCATAGCGATAATGAGAGGCTGAAGCAGAAAATCGCGTCTCTAGAAAAACAGATGCGTTGTATAAAGCATGAAGATAGAAATGAAGACGAAGAGCAGGGAGAGAAGTATGAAATTATATAATACATTATCAAAATCAAAAGAAGAATTTGTACCAGTAGAAGAAAACAAGGTGAAGATGTATGTGTGTGGACCGACGGTATACAACTATATTCACATTGGAAATGCACGTCCGATGATTGTGTTTGATACCGTGCGCAGATATTTTGAATATAAGGGATATGATGTGAATTATGTATCGAATTTCACAGATGTAGATGACAAGATTATCAAGAAGGCGATGGAAGAGGGCGTGGATTCGCAGGTGGTTTCTCAGCGATACATCGAAGAATGTAAGAAAGACATGGAAGCGATGAATGTGAAGGAAGCAACGAAGCATCCGCTTGCAACAGAAGAAATTGACGGAATGATTGATATGATTAGCAAGTTGATTGAAGACGGGTATGCCTATCAAAAGAATGGTACGGTGTATTTTAGAACGAGAGGTTTTAAAGATTATGGCAAGCTATCACATAAGAATTTGGATGATCTGAGAAGCGGAAATCGTTCGCTTTTGGTATCGGGACAAGACGAAAAGGAAGATCCATTGGACTTCGTTCTATGGAAGCCTAAGAAAGAGGGAGAACCCGCATGGGAGTCTCCTTGGGGAGAAGGGCGTCCTGGTTGGCATATTGAATGTTCGGTGATGTCAAAGAGATATCTAGGAGATCGAATTGATATTCATGCAGGTGGAGAGGATTTAGTGTTCCCACATCACGAGAATGAGGTGGCACAAAGCGAGGCTGCAAACGGAGTAGAGTTCTCCAAATATTGGATGCACAATGCCTTTTTAAATATTGACAATAAAAAGATGTCAAAATCTCTTGGAAATTTTTTCACTGTAAGAGAAATTAGTGAAAAATATGACCTACAAGTGCTTAGGTTTTTTATGTTGAGTGCACATTATAGAAGTCCATTGAACTTCAGTGCAGAATTGATGGAAGCGTCGTCTAATGGTTTGGATCGAATTATTACAGCAGTTGAGAATTTAGGTCATCTGTTGGCAAATGTAACGACAGATGAAATGTCGGAAGATGAAAAAACGGCAGGAAGTACGATTGAGCAATATGTACGTGAATACGAAGAAGCTATGGAAGATGATTTTAATACTGCGGATGCTATTTCTAGTGTGTTTGAATTGGTGAAATTCGCAAATACAACAGCGAATGCGGAAAGTTCAAAAGCTTATTTGACCTATCTATATGAGATGATTGTGAAACTAACCGACATCTTGGGAATCATCGTGGTAAAAGAAAAGGAAAATCTTGCAGAAGAAGTGGAAGCTTTGATTGCAGCACGACAAGAAGCGAGAAAGAATAAAGATTTCCAAAGAGCAGATGAGATTCGTGGACAATTGTTAGATATGGGAATTGTTCTTGAAGATACTAGAGAAGGTGTGAAATGGAAAAAGGCATAACCAATGCAAGAGAGATTACGATGGAATTGGATTCCTATGTAAGAGAAGTGTTTGAAGTTAATGAGATGGATGTACAAGAATATTCACCCCTTACTTTGGCGTATATCGGCGATTGTGTATTTGATATGATTATCAAAACCATCGTTGTAGGAGAGGGAAATAAGCAGGTACAGAAACTACATCAGCAAACCAGTTCTTTTGTTCAGGCATCGGCACAATCTCAGATAATGCGTAAAATACAAGAGGTATTGACTGAAGAGGAGTTAAAAGTATATCGTCGGGGCAGAAACACGAAGACGGTTTCTCCAGCAAAAAATCAGTCGCTGACCGATTATAGAAGGGCTACGGGATTTGAGTCCTTACTTGGGTATTTGTATTTGCAAAAGCAATACAAACGAATGGTGGATTTGGTTAAGATTGGTATGGATAGTATGGAAGGAAAAACAGATGAATCAAGAAAATAATAAATCAAAGCAAGAAAACCCATTGGTAATTGAAGGGAGAAACGCAGTTATCGAAGCGTTTCGTTCAGGAAAGCCGATTGACAAACTATTCGTATTGGATGGATGCCAAGATGGTCCAATTCAGACGATTGTGAGAGAAGCACGAAAGGTTGATACTATAATAAATTTTGTCGCTAAGGAACGTCTTCAACAATTATCAGAAACAGGAAATCATCAAGGTGTGGTAGCATTTGCAGCGGCATATGAGTATGCTACCATTGAGGATATGTTCCAATTGGCGCAAGATAAAGGAGAGGATCCATTCTTTATTTTGTTGGATGAAATTGAGGATCCACATAATCTGGGTGCGATTATTCGTACAGCGAATTTGGCGGGTGCACATGGAGTTATCATACCGAAGAGAAGAGCGGTTGGATTGACCGCTACGGTGGCAAAGACTTCCGCAGGGGCTTTGAATTATACACCGGTTGCTAAGGTGACCAATATTGCTAAGACTATTGAGGAATTGAAAGAGCGAGGAATGTGGTTCGTGTGTGCGGATATGGACGGTGAGGTTATGTATCGTCTGAATCTGAAAGGGTCTATCGGAGTAGTGATTGGAAATGAAGGAAATGGAGTTGGTCGCTTGGTAAAAGAAAAATGCGATTATGTTGCTACGATTCCAATGAAAGGCGATATTGACTCATTGAACGCTTCGGTTGCGACTGGAGTGCTAGCATATGAGGTGGTACGTCAACGATTGTCATAGGTTACTGTCATAGTCTTGATTAAAGGAGAAGTGAGATTTATGAAAGAATATAAAGATTTCACGGACGAGCAATTGATTGTCATGCTTCGTGGAGGTGAACAAGAGATTGTTGATTATATCATGGAAAAATATAAAAATGTCGCAAAATATAAGGCGAAAGAGATGTTCTTGCTTGGGGGAGATAGTGATGACCTGATTCAAGAAGGAATGATTGGTTTGTTTAAAGCTATTCAGAATTATAAAGAAGAAGCAGGGGCATCCTTTCAGAGTTTTGCTAATCTATGTATTTCACGCCAGATTTATTCGGCGATAGAGGCAGCAAAACGGAAGAAACATAGTCCGCTTAACTCCTATGTACCATTGGAATCCACGGCACTCGAGCGAGTAGAGTATACCTTGGGGGTAACGCCTAAGATGTTACAGAATCCAGAAGATTTGTATGTAGGAGAGCAGAGTAAAAAAAATATCTTAGATGAAATTGATAAAGAATTGAGCCAGCTAGAACGTCAAGTGTTGTATCTGTATATTGCAGGGAATGATTATAAGACTATAGCAAGAATGTTGGATAAGAATGATAAGGCGATTGATAATGCGTTGCAGAGAATTAAGCAAAAGGCTAGTAAAATTGCAAAAAAATAAGTGTATGTCCAGAGACATAACACTCGTTTTTAAGCTACTAACGGGGATCGAACCCGTGGCCTCCACCTTACCAAGGTGACGCGCTACCTACTGCGCCATAGCAGCCTGTGCAATTGATTTGCAACGATATTAATATACATCATGGGGTAGAAAATGTCAATAATAAATAAATATAAACTTTACATTGAGGAGAATGAGAATGGAAGAACAATCAAAAGAAGTAATATCTAGAAATTTTATTGAGCAAGAGATTGATAAGGATTTGGCAGATGGAGTGTATCAAAGAGTCTGCACACGTTTTCCACCAGAGCCAAATGGTTATCTTCATATAGGACATGCGAAATCAATTCTATTGAATCATGGATTGGCAGAGCAATATCAGGGAGATTTTCATATGCGTTTTGACGATACCAACCCGACGAAAGAAAAGACAGAATTTGTAGAGTCTATCTTGGCTGACGTTCGCTGGCTGGGAGCGGACTGGAAAGAAAACTTGTTTTTTGCATCGGATTACTTCGATGTAATGTATGAATGTGCAGTGAAGTTAATCAAAAAGGGAAAGGCTTTTGTCTGTGAATTGAATTCTGAGGAGATGAGAGCATACCGTGGAACTCTTAAAGAACCAGGAAAGAATAGTCCCTATAGAGATAGAAATGTGGAAGAAAATCTACGTCTCTTTGAGGAGATGAAGGAGGGGAAATGGGAAGATGGTTCATTGGTTTTGAGAGCGAAGATTGATATGGAGTCGCCAAATATCAATATGAGAGATCCAATTATCTATCGTGTTGCACGCATGACACATCACAATACTGGAGATAAATGGTGCATCTATCCAATGTATGATTTTGCACATCCGATAGAGGATGCAGTGGAAAAAATCACTCATTCAATCTGTACATTAGAGTTTGAAGATCACCGTCCATTGTATGATTGGGTTGTAAAGGAATGTGAATTCGAATATCCACCAAGACAGATTGAATTTGCTAAGTTGTATCTTACGAATGTTGTTACAGGGAAACGTTATATTAAGAAATTGGTAGAAGATGGAGTGGTGGATGGTTGGGATGATCCACGCTTGGTATCTATTGCGGCTCTTAGAAGAAGAGGATTTACTCCGTCATCACTCAGAATGTTCGTAGAACTTTGTGGAGTTTCTAAGAGCAATAGCTCTGTAGACTATGCGATGTTGGAATATTGTATCCGTGAAGATTTGAAGTTAAAGGTACCACGTATGATGACAGTGATGGATCCAATCAAGGTAATCATTGAGAATTATCCAGAAGGTGAAGTTGAGTATGTGGATGTAGTAAATAACTCTGAGAATCCGGAATTAGGAAGCAGAAAAGTTCCATTTTGTAGAGAGCTATACATCGATAGAGAAGACTTCATGATTGAGCCACCTAAGAAGTATTTTCGTTTGTTCCCTGGAAATGAAGTACGTTTCATGCATGCTTACTTCTTGAAATGTGAGAGATATGAAGCGGATGAAAATGGTAAAGTGACAACAGTTTACTGTACTTATGATTCAGAGACGAAGAGTGGGAGTGGATTCACAGGTCGTAAAGTAAAGGGGACAATTCACTGGGTTCCAGCACCATATGCAATTCAGGCTGAAGTTCGTTTGTACGAGAATTTAATCGATGAGGAGAAAGGGGTTTATAATGAAGATGGAAGTCTGAACCTAAATCCGAACTCCATTGAAGTAAGAAATGACTTCTATCTAGAACCAAGTTTTGAAGGGGCGAAAGCATATGATAGCTACCAATTTGTTCGAAATGGTTTCTATTGTATTGATGCTAAAGACTCAAAACTAGATGCATTGGTGTTTAATAGAATTGTTTCGTTGAAAAGTTCTTTTAAGATGCCAAAATAATGCTTGACAAAATGAGAAAGCTATGATAAAGTTTTAAAGGTAATTGAAAGCAGAGTATCCACTCTCACCTTAGCACAAGAGCGTGACTAATGGTTTTATATCTTACAGAACTATGACTTATCTTCGGATTTGATTATATTTTGATTGATAGTGGATGGCTTATGCTGTCCACTTTTTACGTTATAAGTGGAATAACTAACTTTGTGGTGGAAATGAATGTGATGGAGGTGCACAATTATTAACGATTTAATGATTAACGAACAAATTAGAGACAGAGAAGTACGTTTGATTGGAGAAAATGGAGAACAATTAGGAGTTGTATCTATTGGAGAGGCCATGAAATTAGCTGAGCAAGCTGAATTAGACTTAGTGAAGATTGCGCCGACAGCCAAACCGCCTGTTTGTAAGATAATTGATTACGGAAAGTATCGTTATGAATTATCAAGAAAAGAAAAGGAAGCGAAGAAGAAACAGAAAGTCGTGGAATTGAAAGAAGTGCGTTTATCACCGAATATTGATTCGAATGATTTGAATACAAAGATGAACAATGCGAGAAAGTTTTTATCAAAAGGAAACAAAGTTAAGGTTACACTTAGATTTCGTGGGCGTGAAATGGCGCATATGCAACAAAGCAGACATATTCTGGATGATTTTGCTAAGGCACTTGAGGATATTGCAAGTGTGGAGAAACCATCAAAATTAGAAGGAAGAAGTATCAGTATGGTATTAACTGAAAAACGTTAAACATAAGTATTTATTTTCAAGGAGGATAAGAAGATGCCAAAAATTAAAACAAATAGAGCGGCAGCAAAACGTTTCAAAAAAACAGCTACAGGATTATTAAAGAGAAATAAGGCGAACAAGAGCCATATCTTAACTAAAAAATCCACTAAGAGAAAGAGAACTCTTAGACAATCAACAATTACTGACGCATCAAACGTTAAGAATATGAAGAAAGTATTACCATATCTATAAGATTGGTATAGAAGGAGGATGTAAGAGATGGCAAGAATTAAAGGCGGAATGAACGCTAAGAAGAGACATAATAGAGTATTGAAATTAGCAAAAGGTTACAGAGGCGCTAGATCTAAGCAATACAGAGTAGCAAAACAATCAGTAATGAGAGCTTTGACAAGTTCATATGCAGGTAGAAAACAACGTAAGCGTCAAATGAGACAATTATGGATTGCACGTATCAATGCAGCTGCAAGAATGAACGGTTTATCATACAGCAAATTCATGTATGGATTAAAATTAGCAGGTATCGATATGAATAGAAAAATGCTTGCTGAAATGGCAGTAAATGACGCAGCTGGATTCACAGCTATGGCAGATGCAGCAAAAGCAAAATTAGCATAGTCTAAAAATATCATATAATCAATAAGGGGATGCAATATCCCCTTTGGATAAGCAGGAGTGTCGGAACTGGCAGACGAGCAAGACTAAGGATCTTGTAAGCAATGCGCTTGTGTGGGTTCAAGTCCCATCTCCTGCATTCAAAAAGAACTCATACCGCAGGTATGGGTTTTTTTAATGCATAATAGGACTTGAACCTGAGGGTATAACAATCCCTTTTTTGATTAAATATTGACAGTCAACCACTTACTTCGGTAGGTGGTTTTTATTTCGTAGTGAATTTGATACGATTACAAAATCTACTTTATCGAAATGGAGTTAAAGTGGAAAGCAATAAGATAAACCTTTTAAAGTAAGTTTAAGGTTGATGTGATAGTATGTGTTATAATGAAACAAGAGGTGAAATTATGAGAATATTACTATGTGAAGATGAAAAAGAGCTATCCAATGCTCTTTCTAAAATACTTAAACACTATAACTACTCAGTTGATGCGGTTTATGATGGTGAAGAAGCGCTTTCATTTTTAGCTGCTGAAAATTATGATGCAGTGATTTTGGATATTATGATGCCAAAGTTGGATGGACTTACCGTGCTTAAAAAAGTTCGTGAAAAAGGTAATCTGGTTCCGATTATTATGCTGACTGCAAAATCTCAAGTGGACGATAAAGTAACGGGGCTTGATTTAGGGGCAAATGATTATCTTACAAAGCCATTTGATACCAAGGAGCTTCTTGCAAGACTTCGTGCAATGACAAGAACGGTAAGTGATAGTAGTTCATCGATTTTAACTGTTGGTAATGTAAGCTTAAACCGAAAAACCTTTGAATTATATACCGACCAAAATTCATTTAAGCTGGCAAGTAAAGAGTTTCAAATGATGGAAATGCTTATGATCAACAAAGGACATATTATCTCAACAGAACGTTTTATGGAAAAAATATGGGGTTATGCTAGTGATACTGAAATAAGTGTGGTGTGGGTATATATTTCATACCTTAGAAAAAAGTTGATACTGCTTGAAAGTGATGTGAAAATCAAAGCTACACGAAACACTGGATATTCTTTGGAGGTGTGACATGCTAAAAAAACTACAAAGAAAATTTATAATACTTACTACTTTCATAAGTGTAGTTGTAATGCTACTTATTGCTATTTTAATAAACATTGTAAACTATTCATCAATTATCGAGCGTTCTGATGAAATATTAAATTTGCTGATAGAAGGAAATTTGAAAACAGGCGAGCCACTAGTGGAGCGTTCACCATTTCCAAAAGAGATTGCATTTACAACAAGATTTTTCACTGCTCACTCTGATGTAAACGGTGAAATTGATCATATAGACACACGAAATATAAGCTATATTTCATCAGATGAAGTTGTAGAATATATTGCAATTGTAAAGCAAAGTGGAGAGAACAGTGGAACGATTGATAATTTCAGGTATATGAAAACTGAAAATCTGATGGGATACACATATTTCTTTCTGGATATAGAAGAAGATTTAATGGGGTTTGAAGTCTATATGTATTATTCTATATTCATTCTAATCGGTGCGATTATGTCAATATTTATTTTAGCAGTTATATTATCAAAAAAGGCTGTTTCCCCTATAGTTGATAGTTTTGAGAGGCAAAAAGCTTTTATTACAAATGTCAGCCATGAGTTCAAAACTCCACTTGCAATCATCAAAGCAGATTGTGATGTAATTGAAATAGATCATGGAGAGGATGAGTGGACAGATAGTATAAAAACACAAATTTCAAGGCTTGATAGCCTCGTTGAAAACTTAGTCTCACTAACAAAACTTGATGAAAAAGTCGAAATAATCAAAACAGACTTTTCGCTTTCTGATGCGATAGCTGATACAGTAAATGAGTTTTCTTCTAAGATTAAAAATGCTGAGCTTGATTTACGATCAGATATAGAGCAAAACATTTCTTACAATGGTGACGAAGCTCAAATAAGAAATGTAATTGCAATTCTAACAGAAAATGCAATAAAATATTCTCTGTCAAATACAGAGCTTGATATTTCTCTAAGTGGATTAGGACGGAAAAAAATATTTGTGATAAAAAACAAATGCGAAGAAGTTGAGATTGGAATACACAACTACTGGTTTGAGAGATTTTATCGTGCAGATAAATCAAGAAACAACGGAGCAAAAGGCTATGGGATTGGTCTTTCTATTGCAAAAAGTATCTGTGATTTACATGGGGCTAAAATAACTGCAGAGAGCAAAACAGGAAAAGAAACCATAATAACTGTAATTTTTATATGAAATCCTTAAGTTGATTTTAGATTTTAAGTAAGTTTAAGGTTAAGAAAATATAATGGATTTACAAATAAAAAGGAGCAGTATAAAATGACACAAACCAATTTTAAGAGGTATGAACTTAAATATATTTTAACCACCATGCAGTACGAAATGCTTCTAGAGCAAATGCCATCCGATATGATGCTTGACGGCTATGGTAGGCATAAAATCTCTAACATCTACTTTGACACTGAAGATTACAGGATTATCAGACGTTCTTTGGAAAAGCCAAAGTACAAAGAAAAACTTAGGGTTCGTTGTTACGGGGAGCCCAGCGAAGAAACCACTGCTTTTATAGAACTAAAGAAAAAGTTTAATGGAGTGGTCTATAAAAGAAGGGTTTATTCTGAGCAAAGTAAGGTGTTTGCTTACATGTATAGTGATGCAGGTACAGTAGAACAGTCGCAAATACTTAGCGAAATCGAATATTTTAAGAAAAGTTATGATGAGATAAAACCGAAAGTGTATCTTTCTTACGAAAGAGAAGCATTTTTTTCTACCATTGATGAGAACTTTAGGTTGACCTTCGATTTTAACATAATGGCGAGGAACAGTAATGTGTCGCTTTATAGCAGTGAGAATGATATGGAAGTTTTATCGAGCGATTCTGTAGTGCTTGAAGTAAAAACGGTAATGGGACTTCCGAATTGGTTTTTAGATTTTATAAGCGAAAATCATATCTATAAGACTTCCTTTTCCAAATATGGAATGGCATATCAGACATATTTTATGCCGCAGTTTGTGAGTAGTTTAGGTAAGGCAAGTTTGAAAACATCTGGAAGGAATAGTGATTTAAATGGTTAATGAAATTTTTGGCAGTATTTTTAATGTAACTGATACAATGAATATAAGTTTCGCAGATTTTCTAATCTGTATGGTAGTTACAATCGTCTTAGGTGTGCTTATGGCTAAGATGTATGCACTAAAAACAAAAAGTACAAAGAGTTTTGTGGTAACAATTGCCCTACTTCCACTTGCAGTGGCAATGGTAATTATTATGGTAAATGGAAACATCGGTGCCGGTGTTGCAGTAGCAGGAGCGTTTAGCCTTGTAAGGTTCCGTTCTGTTCCAGGCACTGCGAAAGAAATTGTTGCAATCTTTACAGCTATGTGTACTGGGCTTACTGTTGGTATGGGGTATATCGGTTTTGCAGTAATATTTTCTGTTATCGCATGTTTGTTTGCATATCTTCTAAATATCACAAACTTTGGTGAAGAAAAAAATAACGTAAGTCGCACACTTCAAATCACAATTCCTGAAAACTTAAATTATACAAATGTTTTTGATGATATTTTTAAGAAATTCACGAAAGAAGCAAAATTAATATCTGCAAAAACCACAAATATGGGAAGCTTGTTTAAGCTAAGTTACGAAATAGAACTTCATGATGTAAACCATGAAAAACAATTTATCGATGAGCTCAGATGTCGAAATGGTAATCTTGAGATAATTATTGGAAAACAGGAGTTATTTGTAAATGGACTTTAGGAGGTCATGAGTATGAAAAAATATATGGCTATTTTCATAGCAATTTCAATGCTTGTTCTGGCTGGTTGTTCTACAAATGAGGATGCAGATAAGTCCTCTATATTGACAGAAACAGTTCCGGAACAAGAGGGTACAGATGAAAACACAGAGAGTGTTGTAGAAGAAGAATCTACATCGACAGTCGAAGATATTACTATGCCAGACGATGACTATACAAAAGATTTAGACGAAGGTATAACGTTTTCTGATGGTGAGGAGATTTTAATCACGCAAAGTGGAACTTATGAATTTACAGGAGATTATACAAGTAGTACGATCACTGTCAATGTAAATAAAGATACGGATGAAGGAGTTGTTTACCTTGTCCTAAACAATGCGAATATCACGAGTGAAACAGGTACACCAATCAATATTATCGAAGCGAAAGATGTGGTTATTGTGATTGAAGGTGAAAACACTGTGACACAAGGTGCAATTACTACAACCGACACGGAATTTCCATCTGCGGCTCTTTATTCTAAAGCAGATACGGTTATAACTGGTGATGGAAGTTTGGATGTTGCGACGCTTTATCAAGATGGAATCAATAGCCGTGATGACCTTATAATTGAAAATGTGACCATTACTGTGAGTGCAGTAGAACATGGGATAGAAGGTAAGGATTTACTTGCAATAGATAATGCGAACATAGATATTACCTCTGGCAAGGATGGAATTAGAGCGTCGAATGATGAGGATTTCGAAAAGGGAAATCTTATCATCACAAGTGGAAATTTTGTGATTCACGCACAACATGATGGAATAGCCGCAGAACAGACGCTGCAAATAGATAGTGGTGATTTTAATATTACAACAGGTGGTGGGTTTGTTGAGGTGCTGAACGAAATCACGAGGGGAGAAGGTTCAGGTAATATAGACTCTGCGACTGATTTGCTTGAAGATAGCATGCGTTCGCTAAAAGGGGGAAATATTACGATAAATACGGGTGTTTTTGTACTGAATTCTTATGAAGACACTGTTCATGCAAACGGTGTTCTGACTATAAACGGAGGTGATTTTGACATACTATCGGGTGATGACGCACTACACGCTGATACAGACTTAGTGATAAATGATGGCGAAATATTAGTACAAAACGGTTATGAGGGCATCGAGGGAGAAACTGTCACAATCAACGGTGGCGACATAAATGTTTCGGTTTTAGATGATGCTGTCAACGCAAATAGTGATACTGGTTTTGTGAAGTTTACTGGTGGAACAATCTATCTTAAATGTATGGGCGATGGCATCGACTCGAATGGCGACTTGCTTATCGAGGGTGGAGATATTATCGTTAATGTAGATGCAATCTACTCTGGAGGCGATGGCAATATAGATGTTACTGGAACCTATAGTATTTCTGGTGGCAGTGTAACTGACGAAAATGGAAATGAGATATCGACTAATACTACGGGCAACCCCAAAGACGGAGAAATGATGCCGTCGAATAATCATCAAAATGGAAATCGCCCAAGGCGGTGATCCTGCTTTCGTAAAATAACAGGACTTGAACCCAAGGTAGTAATCCCCTATACTGATACTGTAAAGATTGGAACACTTATAATTGGATTAAATTCATACGAGGAGGACTGTATATGAAACGATTGTGTAATATTATATTTGTTGTGATTTTAGGGCTATCGCTTACTGGATGTCAATCAATGAACTCTTTCTTAGTTGACTTGAATTCAGAGATTCAAGAAGCGAATGCTGATTCAGAAGCAGAGGAAGAAGAGAATGGGGATGCAGATATGAACTCAGAGGGAGTGGGAGAAGAAGCGGAATTCGAAGAATTTGAATCTGATATGACATTGAATGACAACCAAAACCATGACGATAATGCATTTGTTAGTTACCAAGAGGATGGTGTACATGTGCAGTTTGTAGGGAATAACTATTATGGAAATGGATACGCGTTTTTACCTGATGTGGATATTCTAAGGGGGGGAGCGATGTATTGGTCTGATGGTTTGGAAGAGGGCGAGGAGAAAGCAATTGTCTTTTATAATAATGGAGAGGATATTGAAGTTAGAGACATGGCCGATGAAGAATGGGAAAATGCGATAACATACCTAAGAGATAACAGCGCGGTGGAGCAACTCTCACAAAATATACAGGGGATAGAAGGGCAAGAACAAGAATGGCAAGCGGACTTTATTTCTCTTTATGAATATCAAGTTGGAATACCAGAAGAATATGATCCATCTACAACTACAATGACGACTACTTATACCGATAATATGTTAACCGTGCAATTTCATGGAAATGACGATCTTTATGTTCTAGATGATAAGGATAATGTAACTTCAACTCTAGAAGGTAGCTTTTCATTTGATGGATTTCTCCCTATCCCTGCTAGTGATGGTGAAATTTACGCTTATGATTTTCACATGCACCCTGAACATAATTCTGTTTTGGTTACCATTCGAGTGAATGATGTATATTTTGTATCTGCCGTTTTTCAACCTGTTGGAGAATCATCGGTAGGGACAGAAATAGAAAGTACCAAAACTACATTAGAGGGATATGCAGTTATGACGGAAAATTCAGGTTTACAAATGACGGCTATCACATATCAAGCATATGAACCATTATCAATAGGTGGTGACTTCGAATTACCACCAACAATCAGTACTGGGGACAAAATAGAAAGTACATATGATGGTTCGATAATGGAAACTTATCCGGCTGAATTGAGTGGTGTCAGTAATGTAAAGGTTATTGAAGAGGGGGATCCTTCTGATGTACCAGAGGGTATTTTAGATATTTTCAGAGAATATGGACGAGAAGTGATTGAGTAGTGGAGTAGTGAGAGGAGGCATCGGAGGCGATGCACCAGTTCGTCTTTATTTATAGGCTACCAAGGATTATAATGGTACCATGATTTAAGACACTTTCTGAGACATTTCTTAATGAATTT
>CAYIZP010000052.1:10418-16275 GCA_964367905.1 uncultured Lachnospiraceae bacterium | reverse complement strand
CTTGTCACATGGATTGATACAAATGGGACTTATTATCCAGACTACACAAGTCCATTTAGAGAAAATGCAACTGGACGAAGTCCGATTCCAGCAAGAGAGCAGTTGGCATTGAACCAATTAACCGGTGTGACGATAGCAGGGGGGTACGATCATACTACAAATCAAATGTATCATACCTATGGCAACACGGCTTCTTGGAATATGAGGACAAACAAAGGTCCTATGATTACATTCGAAAGACCTGAATTAAGCCCAATTTTAAGTATGGGTAACAATCTGAATGCAAACAAGAATAGTGCAGAGTATAAGCAAGCCATTGCCATTATTGAAAAAGGTGCTGAAACACTAGAGGTGCGACCAGATGTAAATATGGAAGGCTATCAGATTGATGGTATGGATGCGTTTAGGCAAGCTCTATACAATTATCGTCAAGATATTAATTATGAATTCCGTGAGGCAATTGCAAATGGTGAGAAGATGTATGATCCAGAAATTGGGCCATTTGGTGCTATGACATATGAGGAATTCCGATTCGAAGATTGGGAAGATATTATAGGTCCAGCCGACGATCTACATAGGAGAGTATGGGATGATGATAGTGTTGAGGGAGACATCTCAAAACTTGGAGCGGCATCAATACCTAGGGTGGATCCATTTAAACCATATGGCATTGAGATTAGCGAGGAGGATTCGCAACCCCTACCATATATCATAGATTTTGTGGCAGGTGCTGATGTGGACAGAAATGACGATATGAGTTTTATGATTGGAGAATAGAAAGGAGAAGTCACATGCTAAAAAAGAAATATATGGCAGGGGCTATCGCGTGTGGACTTGCAGCTATGGTTGCAGTCCCTGCGGTTATCGTGACAGCGACACCAGTGACCCCTTCCAATTTTATATATGATGTGAACGAGGATGGAGTCGTGGATTTATTTGATCTAGTGTCAGTTGCAGTTAAGACAGGAAGGGAGATTGGAGATCAATCTGTAGAGGCGAAGCATGATGTAAATGGAGATGGGAAGATTACGTTATCCGATGCAAGGCTCATCGTGTCTGCTTTGGTTGGAAATAGTGAAATCTCAGCAGTGGAATCCTTAGAGGACTATGCCTCTCCATCCTATATCGTTGCAGATAGAAACAGTAGTTTTTTATATACTGTAGAGAGTACAGCAGGTCAAATTGCAAAGATAGACAGTGTAACAGGTAAAGTTGTGGAGAGAATGGAAGTCGGAGGAGACCCAAATGGAATGGTATTATCTGATGATGGAATGGAAATGTATATCACTTATGATGGTGCGGAAAGTGGAGTGAAAAAGCTCTTTCTCAATACACGTGGAGAATGGGAATTAACAGAGTTGTTAGAGACCGGGCATACGCCGATGAGCCCAATCCTTTCAAAAGATGGTACAAAACTATACGTAGCAAATCGCTTTAGTAGCACGGTATCACAGATTGATACAGAGAACTTGGCTGTGACAGGAACTGTCGATGTTGGAAGAGAGCCTGTCTCGATGGATATGACAAGTGATGGCATGTTATTTATAGCAAATCATGCTGCGGAGCAACCATCGAATGCCTCTTATGTGGCATCCAAGGTACGAGTTGTCAACACGAATGAAATGAGTGTTGTAAAAGAGATTACCTTGAATGATGGAGCGACTGGTGTGAGGCAGATTCATATCGCGCCAGACGAGACTTATGCATATGTAAGTCATTTAACAGGGAGATACTGGGTAACTACAACTCAGCTAGATAAGGGTTGGATGAATAGCAATGGATTTAGCATCATCGATGTAAAGAATCAAGAATATTTAACCACAGTACAATTAGACGATATGACAGAGGGTGCAGCAAACCCTTGGGGAATTACAACCACGGAAGATGGGAAATATCTTGCGGTCACTACAGCTGGAACACATGAGGTAACGTTGGTTGACAGAGCAGGTATGCATCAAAAGATAACAGACGTTCAGACAGGTGTATTACCGAGAAAAGATAGCAAAGGCGAGGTGATCAGTACTGACCTTGTTGTGGCAAACGGAATGGAAGATATTCCAGATGCGGTAGGATTTATCGATGATTTCAAGGAACGGATTGACTTAAGCGGAAATGGCCCTCGTGCGGTAGTTGCTAAAAACGACAAACTATTCGTAGCAAACTATTTCAGTGATACAGTCGATGTGGTAAATCTACAAGAGACCGATGCGCCAGTGGAGCAAATCGCGCTTTCGACAAAGCTAATCAGTGAAAATGCGGTGCGCGAAGGGGAGATGCGTTTCAATGATGCGAGTGTAAGTTATCAGAATTGGCAAAGTTGTGCGTCCTGTCACCCAGATACACGAGCGGACAGTATTAGTTGGGATAACTTAAACGATGGAGTAGGGAATCCAAAGAATACAAAGAGTATGTTATATACGCATTACACGGGAGCGTCTATGATAACGGGAATTCGTGCAGATGCTGAGACCGCAGTAAGAGCAGGAATGAAGCACATTCAATTCTATGGGGGATCAGATGCGGAAGATATTGCAGTGCAGATTGACACATATTTGAAGGCTTTAGAACCAGAGATAAGCCCATACTTAGTAGATGGAAAATTGACTCCTGCTGCTGAAGCGGGAAAGACATTATATGAAGCATCTTGTATCGGCTGTCATCCAACGGCAGAGGGGGCATATACTACAGATAATCAGAAGCATCAAGTACCCCATATACCAGAAGATGAAGTTGGGCTTGTAACGCAAGAAAAGATTAAAGGAATAGAGGTTGGGGCATTTGATACACCATCTCTCAATGAATCATGGAGAACGGCACCATATCTATATGATGGAAGAGCAACTACTATGGAAGAGGTGATTCGGATTCACTTCGGAAGCAATTTGTCTGAAGAGCAAGTAGCACAACTTGCCGAGTATGTGTTGACACTGTAAGGAGGGGAAAGCATGAGAAGAGTTTGGAAAAAAATATTTAGCATTGCAATCGTAACAGCAATGCTGATGCAAGTGAGTCTTTCTGCGATACCGTCTATGAGTGTTGAGGCGGCAGGAGGTTCATCGATTGATTGGTCGAGTGATGAAGGGTGGACAGTCGATGGAGATAATTATGCAAAGGCAGAGGGAATTTCTTCGAAAAGATTAAGTAGAACGACCTATGAAAAAGTGGATATTAGTGGAAGCCTATCTTTTGATACGGCCGCTGCTGCAAATGCAGGAATCACTGTGTATGCACCAGAAGTGTACAACCCACATGCAGAAGGATATTCGATTAATTGGGATTTTACACCGAATGTAAAGCAAATATCTGTAATACAGAATGGAACACATGTGAGTGCACCAGTTCCTGTAGAGATCAATCAAGGCGAAAGCTTTGATTTTAGAGTAAATGCGGAAAACGGAAAGCTAAAAGTATGGCATGGGGATATGACAGGAGACCCAATCATAGAGATTGCTATTGATACAAATACTCCAGGATACGTAGGAACCTTTGGAAATGGTGGAGCAAGTTCTTTTACAGATGTGACCTTTGCACCTACTGCGACACCGATAGACTGGGAAGATGGAGGAAGTAAGTGGAAGGAAATAGAGAGCGGATTCACAAATGAGACCGCCGGTGCTACAATTACCCGTCTTTCTAAGGCTACATATGATAGCGTGGAGATGTCAGGAACAATTAATCTAAAACCAGGTGCAGTAGGTGGTGGAGTTTCATTATTTACAGATAATCCACATACACCGCATAGAGATGGTTATGCAATCGATTGGAATGCAGGTGCTAAGAGAGTCTTTGTTGTTAATAACGGAGTAGCAGTTTCAGGATCACATATAACAGGGATAGATATTACTCCAGGAGAAGCATTTCAATTTAAAGTCAAAGCAGAAGCAGGAAATTTGAAGGTATGGCACAAAGATATTGAAGGTGATCCTATCATAGATATTCCAATTGATGCAAGTGCATCAGGGTATGTAGCTACATTTGCAAATGGCGCGACAGGAACTTGTGAATTCCAAAATATGGTTATGGGTAGTGGTGTAGTAAAACCTCCAGTAGAGGTTGCAAATACCAATCTTTCAGGAATCACACTCGATGGAATTGAAATGGGGAACTTTGATAAGACAACAACAGACTTTATCGTACCAATTCCCCAAAATACAGAGGCATTGCCTGTAGTTGGAACAGTGACCGAAGATATCAATTCAAATGTAGAAATTGTGCAGGCAACAAAAGAAACGAAGAAAGCAACAATCACGGTTACAGCAGTTGATGGCACTACTACAAAAGACTATACTGTTGAGTTCAAAGAAATAACTACAAATATGAGTGGCTGGCATGCAATTAAGCCAGGTTATCATATTGATGGAACGACTTTAGTAGGAGATGGTGCGGGAAATCCAGACACACACGCCTATCCTGTACTAGCTTACATGACGCAGACAGAGAAAGAAGACTTGACCATCGAGGCAGATATCACATTAGGTGGAGAGGGTGCGTCGACAGAACCAGGCGATCATGCGTCGCAAGGAGGATTCGTTATTCGCAGCGGAGAGCCAAATCAGTATGGGTTTGAAAACAGCTATGTTGTAATGATGCATTATAATCCAAACTATGGAGGAAGCGGGAAGGTATTTAATGAAGTAGCTATTTGGCGCTTTAATAACAATGTAAATGCAAGTGTAATTGCAGCAAATGATAAAGTTGCACTATCTTTAGAAGAAAGCTATAACTTTAAAACCACTGTAAAAGGGAATAAAATTTCCGTATATCTAAATGATGAAAAAGTATTAGAAACGGAAGATACATTGCACGATGTTGGAAATGTGGGGGTTTTCAGAAATGGAGTTGGATTGGGGCAACGCGTTACATTTGATAATATCATTTTAAGCGAACCGCAGGATGATAATGCAAAATTAGCAGACTTAAAGGTTGGAGATGCTACAGTTGCGGAATTCGATGGATATAAATACTACTATAATGTAGGTGTAGAGTCATTAGATACACTGCCTAGGATTTCAGCAACACCAGAAAATCCAGATGCTACGGTAGAAGTGGTTCAAGCGACGAAAGAAAATCCAAAAGCAGTTGTCACAGTGACGGCAGCAGATGGATTGACAACAAAAATCTATACCGTAGAGTTTAGACTCAAGGTACTTGCAGGGAAGTTAGACATCAGAGGCCCTCAAGCATCAGTTGAGATGGGCGCTCCGTTTAAAGTGGCGATTTCCGCAACAGAAGTTAATGCAATGACAGCGAATGATGTTTCTGTACTATTTGATAGTTCAAAGCTAACATTTGTTAGAGCGGAATTATCAGACTTAGCCAAGTCGAGTAAAGAAAATGTTGTAGCAATAGATGCGAGAGTTAGCAATGGAGAAGTTGCAGTGGCAACAACTCTTACAGGACCAAATGCTTGGATGTCAGATGGAGATTATATCATTCTTACATTTATGCCAATTGACAAGGGTGAGACTCAGGTACAGCTATCTCCAACAAGTGAGATTGCAAATATTTATGGGGATGTATTTGCACTAAATGAAGTAAAATCGACGACAGTAAATATTGGTGAGACAACAAAGCCACCCGTAGACCCTCCTGAAGATATTGTGGACAAGACAGTACTTGTGAAGCTGTATGAGACCTATGATGGATATCAAGAATCCAAGTATACAGCTGATTCTTGGGCTAAGTTTCAAAGTGCGTTGGATGAAGCAGTAAGACTTATCGCAGATAAGGATGCGACACAAGCAGAAGTGGATGCAGCAACAAGGGTACTAGAAACAGCAGTGGCAGGACTTGTAGAGAAGACTCCTACCGATCCAGGAACAGAAAATCCAGGAACGGATGACCCAGGAACGGATGA
>CAYIZP010000052.1:0-10318 GCA_964367905.1 uncultured Lachnospiraceae bacterium | reverse complement strand
CCCAGGAACGGATGACCCAGGAACGGATGACCCAGGAACGGATGATCCAGGAACAGGTAGTCCAGGAACAGGTAATCAAGGAGCAAATAATTCGGGAACAACACCTTCCAATCCAACGATTATTGTAAGGCCGATTGTTCAGGAGAGCGATGATGAAGGTGCTACTATCACCCAAGTGCAGCCCGAAGCAGTAGTAGAATCTGAAGTGGAGAGTAGTGTGGGGGATGGAACAGACCAACAAGCATCAAGCGGGAATGAGCAGCAAGAGATAGATGAAAATCTATTACCAACGGATTCTGGTGTACAAGCACCAAGGTTTAATTGGATGCCTATTATTATCATAGTTATTGTGGCAAGCATTGCAAGTGCGGGATGTTTTATCTTCATCAGAAGAAGAAAAAACATGGAATAATTTAAGAAAATGAAGTGAGGAAAATGCTACTGGCTTTGGCTAGTAGCATTTTTGTAATATTCAATGTTAGAATGTATTTTTCGAGGTGATTAGAGAGAGACAATAGAGAGAGTGTGTGCGGTGTAGTATAATGACATCAGAATGTGCCAATAGTATGGGGAAGGGGTGGAATATCATGAGACAAAAGTGTAAGAATTTGATTTGGGCATTTGTGTTTGTACTAGTTATTAGTATATGGAACAGTACAAGCGTTATGGCAGGAGATGTGGTAAATCCAATAAGTGAAAGTGTTGATAAGTCTCAATTGCAACAATTAGTCGACGAAAATGCAGGAAAAGAGGAGGCAGAGTATAGTCAGGTGTCTTGGCATGCATTTGATTCATCATACGAGGCAGCCTATGTATTGTTGCAGACGACAAGCGCAACACAGGAAGAGGTAGATTTAGCGGTAGCACAATTGCAACAAGCTGTGGAGACGTTGGTTACGGTCGAGGAAGAGCAGAATAAGGAGTATGCAATACATATTGCGGATGTGGCAAATGGTAAGGTAACAGTGGCTGTATCAGCGGCAAAACCTGGAACCGAAATCGAAGTAACAGTAGAGCCAATAGAGGGCTATGTTCTTCAAAGACTATACATAAATGAACAAGATAGTATTACAAATGTTTTCGTGATGCCAAGCGAAGATGTTACGATTCGAGCTGACTTTATGCACGGAACAGATAGCTCCATGGAAGTAGATAAATCTTCTTTGCAGTCTAACTTGAAAAGTTTAAGGGAAATACAGGAAGAGACCGTTGAGGCGAGTGAATGGGAAGAGATTCAGAAAACAATTATACAAGCGGAAGATATGTTATTAAATGGCGTGGTGACTCAAAGTGATGTGGATGAGTTTAACGCTCGAATATTAGAACAGCTGGCAGGTGCTACAGATGTGGTTGCCGCAGTAGAGGAATTGGGGACGAATGAATTCGATGTATTAAAGATATTAAAGAACAACTATGTGTTTATTGTTGCTGTTTTAGGAATTGTGTTTGTTGCAGTGCTAGCAAATTTTATCATAAGAAAAAAGAGAAGAAGATTGCATAGAACGAAAGCAAATAAATTAGGGTATCCAAAAGAAGATATAAAGAGAGAAAGTAAGGATAAATTACAGAAGGAGAGGGATTTAGGAAATGACTTATGAGACACTTATCACGGTTTGTGGGATTGTAGCTGCAATTTGTTACTTTATAGCTACAATAGCTAGTATAAAAAAGAATAATAAGTTGATTAATATCTGGATGGTAGGTTGGGTGTTTAACTTTGCAATCTTTTTTGTGAACTGGTATGTTAGCGGGCATCCGCCGTTCGCCCAAATCTATCATGTATTAACAGTTCTAGGCTTATGTTTCATGCCGTTTGAGATTTATTTTGAGAAAAGATTTCAGTTAATACATATGAAGACGATATTTTTATTCGGGACATTGATACCCATATTAGGTGTGGTCTTTATGGAGAAACAGTTGGATTGGCAGATTGCGCCAGCATTACAATCGATATGGTTCATTCCACATGTATTCGCCTATATGATTGCATACTCCATGGCTACAGTTTCGTTTTTGGCATTGTGTATAGCAATTTATAAGCAAAAGAAAAATCAAGATTCTAACAAATGGGAAGAGACAGTGTATCAAGTTTGCAAGTTTGCATTTCCATTTTTTACATTTGGAATGTTGTCAGGAGCAGTGTGGGCGGAAGAAGCATGGGGGAATTATTGGACATGGGATATTAAGGAAACATGGGCATTGATTACATGGATGCTATATCTACTGTACTTTCACTATAGACCAAATAAGAAGAACACTAAATATGCTAATATTGCACATATTCTTGCATTTTTAGCACTGTGGATGACGTTTTTAGGTGTAAGTTATTTGCCGATAATGTCAAGTAGCATACATAGTTACATATAGGGGGGTAAAACGTATGAGATTTGCAATTCATTTATTTATTATTATGATAGCGTATCTTCTGGGAGGCTCTATTCAATTTCCAGATAATGCTCAGAATGTAATCTTTCAAACTCCATTTTTTATGGGATTTACAGCGGTATATTGTATTTATATGGTTGTATATTGTTTGAAATATGGGTGGAGTAAAAAGAAGATTTTTTTCCAGTTTATGCACATTGGAGTGGCAGTTATTGTGCTTGGAGCGGGAATAGGAGCCATAACAGGGCAATCGAGTACATTTTCTATTCCAATAGATGAAGCACAGCTATTTGATGAAGTACCGATAGAAGAAACATATGTAGGATTGGGATTTGATATTAGCGTATCAGAGTTTGTAGTAGAAAAATATGATCCCGTATACGAATTATATAGAATTGAAACAGATAGTGAGACAGGGGTTTTTGTTAAGGAAGCATATTTAAGAAGTGGAAGCTATGATTTTGGAGAATATGGTGTATATACAGAAGATGAGTTAAAGGATGCGAATACCTTTGTAGAGGAGAAATTTACAGACGATGGACATGTTCTAAGAAAATATGAAAAAGATAAGGAATATAGAGCAACGCTTATTTTCTCAAACAATGGTGAAAATAGTGTTGAGAAAGTGCTGAGAGTTAATCACCCTGTGCAATATGGCAACTGGAAGTTCTATCTGATGTCTTATGATGAGATGGGGATGGAATATGTGACATTAGAAGCGAAAGCCGATAGAGGGGTTCCATTAGTCATATTTGGAATATGGGTTACAATCATTGCAACATTTGGTCATTGTATATTAATTAACGATGGACAGAAGTCAATCAGCACATAGATATAGGAGCAAAACATCATGAAAAAAACATTATTTATTATAGCTGGAAGTGGCGCACTTGGTCTGGCTAGTGTGGGTGTAGTTGTACCAGGTATACCAACCACACCATTAGTATTACTAGCTGCATATTGCTTTGCAAAAGGATCTGAAAGAGTACATAATTGGTTGATGCATACTTGGATATATAAGAAATATATTGCTGAGTATGTACGAACAAAAGGAATGACAAAAAAGGCAAAAAGGCGTATTCTCATATTAGCGACAACAATGATGGTTATTTCATGCATTGCGATTCCTAACATTTATGTGCGCATCATCTTGGTCTTACTTATGTGCTGCATGCATTACTATTTTTATGCAAGAATCAAAACAATTGCGAGATAAGTTAATGTACTAGTAAACCAAGAGGAGATTAAGAATGAATTTTACAGGAATTATCATAGGTGTAGCAGTGTTTTTATTAATTGGAGTATTCCATCCAATTGTCATTAAGGTTGAGTATCATTTTGGGAAAAGGGTATGGTGGGTGTTTGCGATATTGGGTACCATAGCTGTCCTTGGTAGTATATTTATAGAACTAGATGAAATATCTAGCATTGTAGGAGCGTTTGGAATTACTTGTTTTTGGACAATCAAAGAATTGTTTGAGCAAGAAGAGAGGGTAAAAAAAGGCTGGTATCCGAAAAAGCAGTAAACAAGAATAAAATCTTGAAATAGGCACAAGAAAAGTGTACACTGAATGGTATAAATGAGATGCGATTATAAAGTAAGAGGATAGTGTGAAAAAATGTTTCACACTGTGAAAGGGGTGACTGTTTATATGAAGCGTAAAAGAATTGGTATCGGTATCGATAATTTTGAAGAGATGATTTTGAAAGATTGTTATTATGTAGATAAAACAAGACTTATTCAAAAAATATTAGATAGTCCATCAGAGGCAATCCTCTTTACTAGACCGAGAAGGTTCGGGAAAAGCCTGAATCTAAGCATGCTTAAATATTACTTTGAAAAAAGTGAGAAAGACAACGCGGAACTGTTTGAAGGGCTTTATATCTCCACTGTAGGAGAAGCGTATACGCAGCATAGGGGAAAGTATCCTGTGATTATGTTGAACTTCAAAGAGGGAAAGCAAGATACCTTTGAAAGTTCTTACGATTCATTAAAGCGCAACATTGCCAATGAATATCGTAGGCATGAAAAGATTTTAGAACGTGGATTGTTAGCAGAAGATGAAGTCGAAGGATTTCAAAAGATTGTAAAGAAAACAGGTGGATTAGATGACTACAGAGAATCTGTGGCATTTCTCTGCCATTGCCTAGAGAAAGTCTATGGGGAGAAGGCGGTTATTTTAATCGATGAATACGACGTGCCTCTAGAGAATGCTTATTACAAAGGCTTTTATCAGGAGATGATCGGGTTTATTAGAGGGCTGTTATCCGTAGCATTAAAGACAAACGACTCCTTGGCATTTGCGGTAATAACAGGATGTCTTAGAATTACGAAAGAGAGTATATTTACAGGTCTCAATAACTTGAATATTATCTCCATACAGACCCCAGGATATGGAGAATACTTTGGTTTTACACCAGGAGAAGTTGAAGGAATGCTAGCGTATTTTGGCAAGGAATCTCATATAGAAACCATAAGGGAATGGTACAATGGATACTTATTTGGGAATGAGCAGGTGTACAATCCATGGAGCGTGGTTAAGTATGTGGCGACAGCAATGGAAGATGATGAATATCTTCCACAACCATATTGGTCTAATACAAGTTCCAATAGTATTATAAGAGATTTGATTGAAAGAGCAGACTGGGAAACGAAAGAAGAGTTAGAAAAACTTGTGCAAGGTGGAAGTATTGAGAAACCTATCCATGAGGATATCACGTATGTAGATATTTATAAAAGTAATGATAACTTGTGGAACTTCTTATATTTTACTGGTTATTTGAAGAAAGTGGGCACAAGGTTTGAGAACCGAACGACGTTCCTAACATTGGAAATACCGAATGAAGAAGTGAAGTATGTGTATGAAATGCAGATCATGGAGTGGGTAAAGGAGCAGATAGAGCAGAAGGATATGACCAAACTCTATGAGGCAACGCTGTTAGGAGATGCACAAGCAATCGAAGCCGAGTTGAAGCGAGCAATGATGGAGACGATAAGTTACTACGATTACAATGAAAGTTATTATCATGGTTTCATCGGTGGTTTATATAAGGGGATGAAGGATTATCGTGTACAGTCCAATGTAGAGTGTGGACTAGGGCGACCAGATTTATTAATTAGTTATCCAATCGCAGACGGAAAGGCAGTGATATTTGAGTTTAAGATAACGAAGGAATATTCCAGGTTGGAAGAAATGGCTGATGAAGCATTACAACAGATTGAAGAGAAGAAATATGTAGAAGGAATGCAGGTGATGGGATATGCGGACATATTGGTATATGGTGTTGCATTCTTTGGGAAAACTTGTTGTATCAAGTGCTTGTGAAAAGGTTGCAGAATACTTATAAGAGATAGGGCATAGGGGACGCAGTCCCCTATGCCCTATCATTATGTTTCAACCTTGTATGACTATTGTTATGTTTTTTCTTGTAATAATACTAGAATCACACAAGAACCTACTATATAATGTCATTATGATGAATGTGGGGGAATCAAATTTGAGAAAAATAATCAAACGCCATAAGTTTATCCTCAGAGTTTTTTTGATGTTTACGATTGTTTTGATCGCCGTGATCTTGGGAACGGGTATTTCAATCACAAGAATGACTGCAGATCAATATGTAGAAGCTCAGAAGAACTATGAGCATGAGATAATGTCACAAAATGGCGATAAGCTAAATGAAAAACTAATTAGTATAGGCGATGTGTTTACGCAGGGCTATTATTTTGATGATGACTTGGATAGTGTCTCCTTGCTGTTGAGCGATGGAGTAGATGAGATAGAGGAAGATAAAGTAATGCGGTATATGGAGCAGATTATTCGCGGAAATCCATATATTTCAGATATGATTATCCTAGATAAAAAGACAGAGACAGTTTACACCAAGAGTGAGATTCTTTCGCAATCCTTTTACGAATCTTTTGATTGGTTTTCAGACTTGTTTGTAGAGGAAATTTTAAAAGGAGAGGAACCAATTATCTTCAAGGGTAACCATGAGGGCGTTGGATTCACCCCGATTAGAGAGGTATGTAGTTTCGGACATAAATTAGTAAATATTTATACATTAGGGTATGAAGAATCTGATGCGGCAGTGATTCTCAACGTGCCAACAGAGACATTGTTTGAACATCAGGGAATTCATGATGAGAATCAAATAGGTTTGACATTGGTTGAGAATGAAGAGGGACAAATCATCTATTCGAGTTCGCCAGTTGGGACAGAGATTCCTCTGTTAGAAAATTATCGAGATTATGAGGAGGATGATAGATATATTATAAGAAAAAAATCACTAGTTTCATGGAGTGGAATGAGCTATGTTTCTGTGCTTGATAGAGACCAGATGTATAGTGACTATTATCTAAGAATGGTAAGTCAGATTGGAATGATTATTATTATCAGTATTGTAGTGTCGTTCTTGTTTGTTCTATGTGCGATTTATCTAATGGGAAAGAGGATAGATCGAATTGTGCAATTTACACAAGAGTTAGAGGTGGGCGAGTTAAACAAGCGAATACCCATTAGATCAGATGATGAGTTTACGGTTATAGAATCGGGACTGAATAGTATGGCTCAGAGGCTGGAAAGTCATATTGAAGATAAATATGTAACGGATATCAAGCTAAAACAAGCAGAAATCAAGTCTCTGCAATTGCAGATTAATCCACACTTTATGTTCAATACACTAGAAACAATTCGCTCAGTTGCCGTTTCAAATGGAAGCGAAGATAGTGCAAACATGGTAGGTGTCCTAGGGGATATGTATCGCTGGAATCTAAGAAAGCCGGATATCGTTACGCTTGGTGACGAACTAGATTATCTAGACTATTATATTGAGCTACAAGAGCTAAAATACGGTAGAACATTGTATTGTGAGCACAGAGTGGAGCATAAAGCAAGAGCATGTGAGATACCGAAATTAACGATTCAGCCGATTGTGGAAAATTGTATACAGCATGGTATGAGCGAGAATACCAAGGAGTTAGAGATCTATATTGAAGCAGAATGTACCAAGGAGTATTTATCAATTTTGGTTTGTGACAACGGACTAGGGATGGATAATCAAAGGGCGGAGGAGATTCAAAAGAAGATTGATAAGATGGATAAAATGGACAATGTCTACCACATTGGATTGCGGAATGTAAATCAAAGAATCAAACTTCTGATGGGGGAACAATTCGGAATCTACATCAATTTGGATGTTAAAAGTGGTTCAATCATCGAGATACGACTACCACTTATGGAATAAATGAGGCCGAGACAAGGAGGAGTCAAACAATGTATACTGCGCTAATTGTTGATGATGAGAAGATTGTGCGAAGCGGGTTAATACAGACGATTCAGTGGGACAATCTAGGGATTGATCAGATTCTAGAAGCGAGCAATGGGGAAGAGGCATTTCATATCTTTCGAGAAAATTCGATAGATATTATACTAACAGATATTAAAATGCCGAAAATGAATGGAATTGAATTAATTCATAAGATTAAGGAAAGAGATAACAAAACACACATCATTGTAATCAGTGGATATAGTGATTTTGAATATCTACAGTCTGCTATTCGACATGGAGTGAATGACTACATTCTAAAGCCGATTCGTGGTGCAGAAATCAACGATGTGCTGCTGGCGGTGATTGATAAATTAAATGTTGACAATATCTATGTTGACGAGACGGCAGTCTTAAGGGAAAATACACTTTATCGTATGGTGCAAGGAATGATTTCACGGCTAGAAGTGAAAGAAAAATTTGAACAACTTGGTTGTGATTTAAGATATGGAAAGTATAGCGTTTCGATTGTTAATCCGGTGAGTGAAGTTTCCAATTCCGTGTTATATACCATCACATACATGTATAACAAGATCTTGAACCGAATGAATATGGGAAATGCGTTTGTTCATCCCAATAAGGATATTGTAATTATATATGACAGCATTGCAAGTGAGGCAGATATCAGGGAAAATCAAAAATTAATAGATGAAATTATTGCTAAGAAGGTGAAACTTCAGACAAAATGCTATCACGGAGTGCTTGTTGATGAAATAGATGAAATCAGCTATTCCTACCAAGAGGTTATAAAAAGAAAGGAAGAAAGCAAGAATATCACATGCAGCAAGGTGATTGAAGAGACGCTAAATTATATTGATGAGCACTATACTGAAAATATTACATTGACCTCTATGGCAGAGATTGTTTATGCAAATGCTTCTTATCTGGGCTACTTATTTAAGAAGGAACTAGGAGTTTCTTGCGTGGAATATGTGAATCAGAAACGGATAGATCGGGCGGCAAGATATCTGTTAGAGACTAATATGAAGGTATATGAGATTATGGATAATGTTGGTATTACAGATAAAAACTATTTTCTTCGATTGTTCAAGAAATATAAAGGCAAGACACCGACCGAGTATAGAAAAAATTAATGTGATGGAATTTGGCATACTCAATCTAGAGTATGTCATATTTTTATTTGAATATAGAATAGCTATAATATGACTAACAAATGAAAGAGAGGAAATTTAGATGAAAAAGAAATTAGTAAGTGCTCTATTGTCGTTAGTTTTAGTTGGAAGCTTAGCAGTTGGTTGTAGTTCGCCAGAGCCAACGGGGGATGCACCAGCAGAGGGGGAGACAGAAGAAGCACCAGCTGAAGAAACGGCAGCTGGAGAAGAAGTAACATTACAGTTTTTGGCAAATGAAACTCCACTATTAACGAGAGATTTCTGGCAAGTAGTAGCAGATGGCTATATGGAAGAGAATCCAAATGTAACGATAGAATTAATCTACCAACCATCATCGAATGTAGATATTCGTGAGCATGCAAAGACTTTATTATCTACAGGGCAATTTCCAGATGTAATGGTAATGACTACTCCTAGTGATTTCGTATCAGCGGGAGCATTGCTACCATTAGAAGAAGCGGATGTTGATATGATAAACCCAGATTATATCTCTAAGATTGGTGGCGAAATCTATGTAGTGCCATATAAGATTCAGACAGGTGGAGTATTCTATAACAAAGATATGTTTGCAGAGCACAACGTGGAAGTTCCAGAGACATGGGATGAGTTTGTAACAGTACTTGATACATTTAAAGGTGCAGGTATTACAGCAAATATCATGGGAATGAAAGATGGATGGGAGCATATCGTTCCATTTGCAGTGATTCAAACAGCAGATTTACTAACAGTAGACCAAGATTGGCCATCGAAGAGAATGGCAGGCGAGGTAACTTTTGCAGATACACCAGAATTTAAATCAGCTTTGGAAAAATATTCTATGCTAATGAATGATTACAATGTATCGGACAAGAGTAGTAGAACATTTGCACAGAACTCAGAGGCATTTTTCAATGGAGAAGCAGCGATGTATACTTCTGGATCTTGGATTCAAGGATCTGACGCAACGATTGAGCACGATTTCGAAACAGGATTCTTCCCAATCCCTACAGAAGACGGAACCCCTCTAGTTCCACTATGGGTAAATGAAGGATTATCAATTAGTGCTGAGACAGAACACCCAGAAGTGGCGAAAGACTTTGTTCGTTATTTTGTAGAAGATGAAGAGTGGGCAGCTCAATTCCTAGCTTCGGAGCAATTATTTACACCACTTAAAACACCGGTAGAATACGAGAGCACAGACTTACATAAAGAAGTGGAATCATATGTGTCTAGTTCAAAGGGAATTCCAAACTTCTTTGACCAAGTTGGTGACAATGCTTGGCTACCAGGAGTAAGTGATCTATTGATGAGAGAAACTTTGGCAATCGGTATGGACGGAAACACAGATTTGGATGCAGCAATTTCGAATCTTGATGAAGAAGTCGATAAGATTATCAATAATTAAACAAGGTTAGTAAGTGTTGGGCATATAGAATTCTCCTATATGCCCTTCATTTAAGAGGTGAGAAGATGAAGATAAAGAAGAAAGAAAA
>CAYIZP010000051.1:0-17049 GCA_964367905.1 uncultured Lachnospiraceae bacterium | reverse complement strand
TGGTTCCAGAAGACCATTCCGCCAATGCCACGTAATATTAAAATGGTTAAAATAATGAAAAAATATAATTTTATTCCATGTTTTTCACGATATTGTTTCATATGAATGAGGAAGAGAGATGACCACATGCTCTCCCATACAAGGTTTCCTAATGTCAAGATATCACTCGTGATATCTATATATGTTTCTCCTGCAGCTTCTTTCTGTTTGATGTCCTGTAAGTATAAATGGTTCAACTGATCAAGTGACACATTTTCACTTTGGATTTTTTTGCATAGTTCAAGGCAGCTTTTTAGCTGGTCTATGTCTGTGCTAAGTTCTTTGATTTGCAAATTGATTATCTCTTGTAAGTCTGATTTATTTTCAAAGAGACTTTTTATTTCTACAACACTTACACCGAGCTTTCTAAGGATAAGGGTTTTCTCTAAAGTAGATACATCTTCATCACTGTAATTTCTATATCCATTCTCTTGCCTTTCGGGAGAAATAATACCTTCCTTTTCATAAAATCGGATATTGGCACGCGATATCTCCAAAATAGTTTCCAGTTCTTTTATTGTCATTTCAATACCTCCAACATGATTATAAACTGTAAAGGGGGTTTATAGTCAATAGATTTTTATAAAAATACGAATGGAAAAATAGATAGACAAATAAAAGCATCTCGGCTAAAATACAAACAAGCAGAAAAGTAAAAATCAGAACGGAAAAATATTTGAGGAGATGCTAAAATAGGAAAGGGTGAAACGGAGGGAATAGAGATGGGATGGTTTGAAATTCAAGAACTGCCACATGATATAGTGGCAATACGTGAACCGTATCATGTACAAGATGTGATAAGCTACTTGATAAAGGGGCGTGAATCGTGTTTGCTATGGGACACGGGATTAGGAATGTTTGATATTAAGCAAATTGTTGAGAAACTCACAGAGAAGCCAGTGTACGTAGTCAATAGCCACTATCATTTTGATCATCTAGGGGGAAATGGTTATTTTGATAAAGTGCATGTCTATAATGATGAAATTATTATAAATAGACTAAAAAATGGTATAACTGCTGCTGATGTGGAGCAAAACTTTACAAAACAAGCTATAAATTATAAAGGGGAACTACCATTTGATATTGAGGAGTTCTCAATTAAACCTACGGAAAATTTTGTTACGATAGAGGATGGTCACATTTTTGATTTGGGTAACAGAAGATTTAAAGTTGTGCACACACCTGTTCATTCTCCAGAAAGCCTAATGTTAGTCTGTGAAGAAGAAAAATTGGTATTTACAGGGGACATCTTACATCCTACGAATACTTGTGTTCACTTAGGATTCGAAAATTCAGAAAAAAATATAGATGCATATATAGCAATTATGGAGACTTTGGCAGACAAATATAAAGAATATCAATTATACTGCTCTCATATTGAACCGATGCAGAATGGAGGTATGTTCGATGAAATGTTGAGGGCACTTCGAAAAATAAAAGAAGGAGATTCATCATATCAGGTAGATGTAGATGGATTTAAGAAATATCAGTTCGAGAAGTTTGCAGTAACAATGCAATAGATTCATGGAAGAGTTTCGCCTCAAGTGGCAGAGCTGTAAAAAGTGTTACTTTTTGGGATTACTTATAGCTTGACTAGCACCCAAGGTATTGGTTTATATACTAATATTGAATGTAGAAAAGCACAATCATTTGACTGTGCTTTTGGCCTATAAATTCGTAGATTAAGTTAAAATCATTTCCGATCAATTTGGAATAGCTTCATATCTTTATCTTCTTTACCAAGATACAGTTTGGACAGAAAATATCCTCCTAAAATTGCGAAGAGGATTCCATTTGCTCCATATCCGAGACAATACCAGAGGTTGGGATGTTTGGGGTCAGGTCCTATATATCCTAAGTTGTCTTTGGTTGTTGCGAATGCACCACAGTATTCGTACTCCACTTTTAACTTTATATTACAAATCTTATAGAGTAACTGGTGGAGGCTGTCATAACTCTTAGATAAGAGTGTTTCGTTGTTAAAATTCGGATCAAAGGGAATATCTTCTCCACCGATGACAATTCGGTTGTCGTGGGTAGTTCTGAAATAATGGTAGGGATTTCCGTTGTCACGAATGATAATATCTTTCATGTAATTCGCAATCTCTGGTGCAGGCTCTGTAACCAGATTAAAGGTAGTATATTTAGTGGCTAAATTTCTATTGGTGAATAACGAGGTGTTATAGCCGGTTGCATCGATCAACTTCTTGCATCGGATCTTATATCCGTATATGGTTTCAACAAGGACACAATCTTCTTCGTAATGAATTTGTACAGCCTCACTATTTTCATATATACGCATTCCGTTTTGATTGGCTACATCGAGTAGCTGATGTGTAAATAAGACAGGGTCAAGTATTGCGCCACCTCCATGTGAGATTAATCCAGCTTGGAAGTCAAAGGAGAAGGGCATGTCTAGATGTTCTATATAAGATACATCGAATCCGTGCATTTTTCGAAAGTTATATTCATCTTCAATCTGTTTCATTTCTGATTTCTTTGCAGTAAAAAGAATGCTGTCTACAGACTTGTGAAAACACTTATTTCCATAGTCTACTACGAAGCTCTTGATTTCATCAAGTGCAAATTGTCCAAGCTCATAGGCACGAATGATAGTTCCTTCATCTAGAGTTGACTTAAGTTTAGCGCCATCATCATCCAGTTCATATTGGAGGAGGGAGGTTGTGATAGAGGTACTCTCGTGAGCGATTCGTCCTTTATCTATTAGGATTGTATTGATATTGTTTTTTGATAAATAATGACCTGTTATTGCACCAGTAACACCTCCACCAATTACAAGAACCTCACATTCAAGATTCTCGGCTAAGTAGGGATATTGTTTGAGAGTTTTATTTTGTCTAATAAAGTAACTATTTCCTTTTACATATTGTTTGTCCATGGTTTTCCTTTCCAACTCCTTGAACTAGGAGATATATAAGATTTTCATGCCTAAGGTTGATGAAATTTTTTCGCGGAGAAAATTTGCGGTCTCTTCTCTAGCAAAAGATTTATATGCATATTTTCCCCTACCGCGCCCAGTCATTAATTCTTTATCAAATATAGGGATGCAATTGGGAAAAGCATCTTGATTGATTGCATGATGGACATAGCTATAGGTCATCAAGATGATTTCGATGAAGCCAGTTTTCTTTACCTTTGGAGAGAGAAGGGCGGCTAGTTGGTCGATTAATTCACCATAAAGGAATTTCCAATTTTCTATGAGAATGACAGGGGCAATTAAGAAACCAACGGGATATCCGGCTTCAGCGATTTGATTGAGTGCGTAAATTCGATCACGTAAACGAGAGGTTCCAAACTCAGTTTTCTGTATGATGTACTCTGGGTTCACACTCATTCGAAATATGATTTTTCCTTGGTGATTTAAGTTTAGCAGTGGTTCTATCATATGGAATTTTGTGGGAAAGGTTAGGAAACCCTTTCCTCGTGCTGCAAAGGTTTCTATGGTCCAAGGCAGGTTGTTCGTTATTAAGTTCTCTAGAACTAAATCACTATTACTTCCAATCTCGAAAGTGTTAGGTGATTGGTAGGAACTGTCTTTCTTCAAGAGCTTTTCCAACATCTGCTCACGGTTCACAAATACACGCATATAGGAACATTTATTATAGTTGCAGACCAAGTAGCAATAGAGACACATAGCGCGGCAGCCTGACGAAGTAAAAGGCACAAGCCAATCAGAGACCTTTTCGTTCTCTGTGTAGCGATGAGTCTTTCGTACCCCAACAATGAGATGCTGCTTTAGCTTGGTAAAATCTCTATTAGGAGAAGATGTAAACTCTTGGATTCGATTGTGAGATTCGATCTCTGTCCACTCTAGGTGGCGAAACTTTTCTTGTAGCATCTCTCCAAGTGGATAGGTAAGTGCTGATTTTTCATAATAAACGGCATCATAATTTAAGTTCATAGTTCACTTCCAAGTATTTTTGTTTTAGTATTGATTTTTTGTTTTAAATTTATGCAAGCAAATATTTGTGTCGACTAAAAGTTGTGAGTTGCGAATAACCTTGCTATAATAGAAGTTATTCAAGCAGTTATACGTAGCTGATAGAATGGAACATTCACATGTAAATGAGAGAAGTAGGAGAAGCAAATATGGATAACGATATGAAACTATATTATGATTATACAGTCTCGCCATTAGGGAGATTGTTTTACAGACAGATTTTTGGACAACTAGAAGAATTTCAAGGAAAGAAGATTCTAGATTTTGGTAGTGGATTTGCATTTACCACTAATTTTTTGGCTAAGAATAACGAGGTTACAGCATTAGAGCTGGATGAAAACATGATTGCTGCATGTGAAAAATCAGAGAAATTTGAGCAAATTCATGGCGACCTATCGGCATTAGCAGATATTCCCGACCAGACATTTGATGTGATTACTTGTCATTTGGTTCTTGAATTTCTGGAGAATCCAAGAACCATATTGGATGAGTTGGTGCGTTTGTTGAAAGATGATGGGGTACTCTCTATTGTTAGGCATAATAAGAATGGAAGAATCATACAGGCAGTTGTACAGGATTATGATATAGCAGATGCTAGCAAGCTTCTTGATGGAGGGTATTCTTATTCTAGTGCATTTGGAGATATTAAATATTATGAAAATCAGGATCTGCTAGAGTGGTTAGATGGTAAGATGATGATTGACAAGGTATCGGGAGCAAGGGTGCTTGCGAGTTTGCATGGTGGTGAGACTCAGAAAAGTGAAGATTGGGTGGAGAAAATGTATGCGATCGAGAGTAAGCTTATGAAAGATGAAGCATATCTCAAGATAGCATATTTTAATCATGTATTTTTAAAAAAAGTAGAGGGAAAGTGGAATTAAGATGAAGAAATTAGATGAGCTATTAAGACAAATTGATCGAAAAGGATATCCGGCATACAAGGGAACAAAAGGAAGGTATCAATTTCCGAATTACGAATTGAATATTGAACATGTGCAAGGAGATCCGTTTGCAGCACCGTCTAGGTTAAGCATTCGGATTAAGGGAGAAAAGAATGGTTTTATATCTGAGCTTTATGATGAAAAATATAAGAGAGTTGCACTTCAAGACTATTTGCTGAGGTGTTTCTATAGACAAGCGGCTAGGTTTTCCCATATGGCGAAAGGTTCTGGTAAGAGTGGAGTGATTCAGGTTTCCAAATGTGGGCAGGAAATACTAGAGAGAACAGGATGTGAGATTCATGCTGGAAATGGGGATATTATTGTTCGATTTCTTGTTGGTTTCCCTGCAAATGGAAGAACAATCAATGCCAAGGAGTTAAGGAAGATTTTATTTGAGTTTCTACCACAATGTGTAGACGGGGCTTTGGTTTATGCTAGACAGGATAAAAAGAAAGTCGCAGAAGTCATGCATTTGGCAGTGGATCAGCAAGCAATTCGCCAAGCATTAAAAAAACAGAACTTGTTGGCATTTATAGCGAATGGATCGATTCTTCCAAGAGAGAGTGGTGTGAAGCAAGGCATGATGAAGGGTGCGGTTGCATTTATCAGTCCAGAAAGTGTTGCTGTGGAATTAGATTTGCCATATAGAGGTAAGATTCGGGGCATGGCAGTTGAAAAGGGAATCACGCTTATCGTAGGAGGTGGATATCACGGAAAATCTACAGTGCTACAAGCGTTAGAGCGTGGGGTATATAACCATGTTGCAGGAGATGGAAGAGAGTATGTGATTACAGATGAGAGTGCGATTAAGATAAAGGCAGAAGACGGACGTTCGGTTAAGAAAGTGGACATTAGTCCATTCATCAGAAACTTGCCGAATAAAAAAGATACAAAATCATTCTTCACAGAAGATGCAAGTGGTAGTACATCTCAAGCTGCAATTGTCATAGAGTCAATAGAGGCAGGTACAAGTGCACTACTGATTGATGAGGATACGAGTGCTACAAATTTCATGGTTCGTGATGAACTAATGAAGCGCGTGATAGCCAATGACAAGGAGCCGATTATTCCGTTTCTAGAACGCGCGAGAGAATTACATCAAAAGTTCAATGTTTCTACTATCATGGTAGCTGGAAGTTCCGGGTCATATTTTCATATAGCAGATCGAATCATTCAAATGGATGAATATGTGCCGAAGGACATTACTACATTTGCCAAGGAAGTTGCTTCTGAATATCCCAACCATGAACGATGCCTAGATTCGATAGATGTAGAAAAAGGGAAGCGTATTCCAAAGTCTAGTCCGATATTAAAGAGCAATGACAGAGTGAAGACAAAGGCGATGGGAACCGATGGATTCACATTGAACAAAGAATATATTGACTTGCGTTTGGTGGATCAATTGGTGGATCAAGAGCAGACCAACGCACTAGGAAGTATCTTGTGCTACTTGGAAGATAAGGTGTTTGATGGACAGAAAGACATTGTTGCTTGTGTGGAAGTGATAATGAATATCATTGAAAAGCATGGGATGAATGGGATTGTGAGAGGAGATTTGCCAGGCAATCTGGTTGTGCCGAGACGGGAAGAGATATATGCGTGCTTAAATCGATATAGAGGTTTGAGTTTGAAGTAGTCATAGCATTTCATCTACCACCATATATATCAATAAGATGAAGTGAGAAATTCCAAAGGTGGCGAGAAAGATGAAACCAGAGATGAAATCTAAGATATTACAAGTGAGTAGTAAAGGTGTCGCGTTTACATGTATTCTAACCATTTTCATTATACTTTTACTTCAGTCGGCACTGTCCCTGTTCTTTTCAGATGTTTCAGAGGGGCTGGGACAGATTGATATTGTATTTCGAACCTCTTTAACCTCTATTTTCGGTTATTTGATTAGTGTGGTGTCAATAAAAAGTGTAATGAATAAAAAGGGGAGGGGAACTGATACACAAGAAGTTAATAAGCAAAATGCAGTCGGTTTTAAGGTGGACAGTACAGATATCACTAATGAAGGTGTGGAGTCTAGAATTACAAATGGAGTTGACTTAGAAGAAAAACAAAAAATACAGTTTAAAGTGGGAAAAACAGAAGAGACTAGGCTTCGAAAGATTCCACTGAACTACCAAATTATTATACTGGCAAGTGTATGTATCTTTTGTTTGCTTGTTATGGTTGTGGTTCGAAACTTTAGTCATTACATTGTTCCGAGTGACTCTTCCGTGGCTACTTTATCGATGTATCGAGATTTTATCTCAACTACAATTGGTGCTTTGATTGGAATTTCTAAAGACTAGATGAAAGATTGTATAAAAAACAAGAGATGGAGAAACGAATGGTACGAAATATAATATTTGATATGGGAAACGTTTTAATGTACTTTGACAAGGAAAAATTGCTTTTTCCTTATTTAAAAGATGAAAATGATAGAAAACTTGTAATAAAAGAGGTGTTTGATTCTGGCGACTGGGCTAGGATGGATTGGGGAGAATACAGAGAAGAAGATTTGGCAGACTTAGTGTGTCCAAGATTGCCGATTCATCTGCAGGAACCAGTACGGTTAGCCCTAGTGAATTGGTATCGAAACATTGAGTTGATTCCAGAGAATTGTCAACTTGTGCAAAAATTAAAAGACAAGGGTTGTCGAGTATATTTGTTATCAAATGCAGGATTTAGCTTGGAGGATGTGTATCGTCATGATATTCCAGCGATTGGGATTATGGATGGTAGGATGATTAGTGCATTAGAGGGTGTGATAAAGCCACATGATGAAATATATCAACGATTACTATCTAAATTTAATCTCAAGGCAGAGGAGTGTTTCTTTATTGATGATATGGAAGAAAATATAGAAGGTGCCATGCGAAATGGAATACAGGGATATGTATTCGATGGAGATTGTGATGCGTTGCGAGATGCGGTGGAGGCGTTCATTGGGGACGTAGTTTTTTGACAAAAAACTACGTCCCCAATGAAAAAATCCCTGTCCCTATTTGATATCGCTCAAGCGTTCTTCTAATAGCATTTGACTATAAAGTACATTTCTGACGGTACTGCGTGCCTGACGATTCATTTTTAAGACGGTTTCGATATCGTAGGCAGCTTTTTTTGGAACAATGCCTGCGATGATTGTTTGCTGGTCTGTTTCTTCTGTTAGATTGAATAATGGTACGATTCCTTTGAAATCTGCCAAGTTACCATTTTGAAAATCTGGTTCTTGCCTAGTAAATCTGTAATGAATGGTATCGATGAAGAATCGAATACGATAAATTCCATAGTCGAGATTGTTGAAGGAGTAATATCCGATTTTTTCATCGAAGGTGGTAGTTGTGAATGTGGCTTGAAGTGGTTGCCCCATGTCGTCGTATAACACCACTCCAACATCATTTAACCTAGTCTCTGTATCTTCGTATAAACCATTTCGATTCTCATCCAACCATACAAATCCGGTAATCATTCCCTTATCTGTAGGATTTTCGCGAATACGAATTCCAACTTTTTCAGGTTCAATGGCAAGCATATGTTGCAGTGTGCCATTGAAATCAAAATATGAAACATCAGCTGCAAATGTATTCCATGCCACGAAATCAGCTGGAACATTATTTGGTGCAATGGCTTTGATGAATAACTCTAGACTTTGGTTTGGTAGTAGAAGACTATCCAATGTTTTCACCTTGATCGCCTGTGTTGAAGTTAGGTCTTCAGGAGGTTCAAGACTCCAGTTATCATCGGTGCCGATAAGGTCGAAGTTTCCGCCAAAACGAATAGGGTCTCGACTTGTAGAATAATAGATATCAAATGCTACATCTTCTTTTATTGAGCCTGAATCATCAGTGATACGGGCTACAACCTCACTGAGGTTATAGATAGGGTATTGGCTGTTACGCGGTGTTCCAGTCTCGATGACACCAGTATCGCCTCTGTAGGGCAAGATATCTACCACTTCAATGGACTCTAAATCTGCATTTCCAATATTCCTAATTTGGATTTTATAGTCAATGCTACCACCACTGATTGTAGACCCGATGAGAGGCTCCTCTGTATACTCGGTATCTAATAATCCGCGAACTTTTTTGTTACTACTCGTACTGACGAAGAAAAGAATAGCGTTGGAAATGAGGGGAGCTTGAGCATAGAAGGTGCTTACCGATTCATCAAATGCTATATTATCAACATCTTCGTAAATGGAAATATCTGAAGGTATCTCAGTTCTGCTTTCCATGGAATTTAGTATCCCGGTTGTAGTGATACTTCCTTTTGCTCCTGGTATTACTTTGACATCAAAGCTGATTCGTAGAATCGATTTCTGAGTCAAGTTAAATGAAAATTCATCAGAAAATATGAAAGATACTAGGGTTTCTTTCTTGTCAGTGAAGTCTTCGATGACAGTTGGAAATGGCAATAAGGGTTGAAGCTGTGTATTAAAAACTTCATTGTATGCTATGCTTTCATTTCCGATAAATTCTAATTCTTCAGGAAGCAATATGGCGAGTGTTGGCGTATTTAATCTGGAGTTATAACAAGAGGCGCCAATAGTATATCGCAATGTTTGGCCTGGTCTGATCGGACTTCCATTTACAGATTGTGAAAACAATGGATTTAGGACACAGATATCTTCGACTACAGCAGATTGGTTGCCGTTTCTATTTATTGTAGCCCCATTCTCTAGCCATGTCATTTGAAAGCGATTTAACAGTGTGGTTGCGAGAGGTGCATTGCTAGTTACAGTTCCACGAATTGCTGGTGAAATTTTGTTTCTTACTCCGATATCAATAGAGGCTAGCTCAATTGTTAGACTCGAAAGGTTGTCGTCTCCTCCTATTAGAGCAGACAAGTCCACAATGGAATTGATAGAGGTATTAAAGGTTCCTAAAATGTCCGCTTGCCCATTGATAGTAGTGTAGCGAATGGTATAGGGAGCGTCGATATCTTGCTTGATTGCTCTAATATGAAATGTCCCGGTAGTATAGGTGTCATACTGCACATCGTTTGGTAAATTCATTTCGAAGACCACGGTTTGTAGCCTCTGATTTCCGGTATTGTGCAAGTTTAATTCATATATAATCCTCTCATTGGGGAGGGTATAGTCCGGACCATAGACAGAGATTGCTGCATCGTATAGAGGATCACCCAAGGCTAATGTAGCGATATCAGGTTCTTGGGGAATACTGTCAATATCCCATGTGATAGTCGTATTGATTTCACTTCCAATTAAGATGTCATCGCTTAATATACAGCGATAGATGAATTCGTAGACTGTGCCACGATATTGAGGAATGGAGAAGGTGATTTGATTGTTTTCCACGCTTCCAACAATTCCATCTGCTGACGCGTCTGTGAATCCACCGCTTGAAATATCTCTTCCTGTTATGGGATAACTGGGATCAATCTGCAGATCAATGTCGCCGTTGCATTGAATGACAATATTTTGAACTTCGCTTCCTAGGTCGCCAAAATTTTCTAACTGAACTCTATAAAAAACAACTCCCCCAGGAGCTACATCGACGCTTGGTAGAACTTGTTCTCGTGACAGTTCAAATCTTGGGATTGCTTGTAGGGTAATGGACTCACTTTGAGATTCGGTGTTCTTCACACCATTGATCCATAATTCGGAAGTCATGACATAAGAAGTTCCGTTCAATGCACTCGTCCGATAGAGAAGTCCAATTCCTAGGCGAACGGCAATTCCTAAATCCTCGATACTGCCTAAGTCAAAGATATAGTTTGCTCCGCCTGGGACAACTTCTTCGCGAAAATCGATAAAAGGCTTTTGGATATCACCTGGGAAAACAGTAAAAAACTCTGGTATAAAGAGACGGATTTCAGCGGATGAAATACTTCCCTCAACACCATTGAAGCTAGCATCTATGGAGAAAACAAAGATCTCTTCATAATTACCGATTACTCGGTCTACTTGTGTAATAATTCGGGGCATATATATACCTCACTTCCTCATATTCTTTATGGATACTTACAATGATACCTACGGATTGCTACGCATTTTGTGCTCTCGCAATCCTAAAAACATTCAAAATCCGCCCTGTTTGGGCTACTTCTTCATGTTTTGCGGGACCCAAAGCCATGATTCTTCATGCAAGCATGAAATCATGACCTTTTATGCCTTGGTATCATTTTATTATATTCTTTTAAAACAAGAGGGTGCACAGTCATGTTGCATTTCTAGAATAGTATTCATTTTTGTTAGCAATAGCCATTCCTTCATAATGAGGTTGTTGATGAGGGAATTTGTAGTTTTGCAATTTTCATGTAATTGAAAAAATCCAACATCACAGCAACAAAAACGTTTAATTAACTCTTGTAATTTTTCTCCCTCAGCATTTAAGATATGTGCAATAGCCATTTCTTCAAGGGCGATGGACTCTAGTAAGTCGATAATGGTTTCATCATATGTAGGGCGATTCTTTCCGTCAGGAATCTGCGGCATTCCCATGATATTACCTCCAATTTATTTGTGCTTGTATACCTTATGAAGGATAACTATTAATTATTACGAAATATAGATTACACAGAAAATCCTTTCATTGCATAGCATAATTATAGAAGAGAATGAATGAGGTGAGCAAAAGTGGGATTTTTTTCTAAATTTTTTGGAAAATACAATAAGGAAGAGAAGCAAGAGAATATAAAAAAGCAAGAGAATATAAAAAAGCAAGAGACAGGAGAAAATGAAGAGATAGAAGAAAACGAAGAGATGGTAAAAAAAATAGAGGAGGTAAAAGATAAGAAGGAGGATATTGTAACTATTATAGATAAAATTATGAATATAAAATATGAAAGTTCAGAAATTAGTTATGAAGATTTCAAGAAAAATAATATGTTTGATATTCTTGGAGAAGTGATTCAAGTATATGATTTTTTTCAAAAAGAAGAGAAAATAACAGGGGTGAAGGAAGAGTTTAGGGAGGTAAAGTTATTTGCTCGAAAGTTAGAACAATTTTCCATAGAAGAAGAGAAGTTTGCAAGAGAAGCAGGGCAACTGGAAAATGACATTCTTATGTTTACAAAAGCTGTAACAGAGGCCTCCACGAGATATAAACTATCACCCGACTGGGAAGGAAGGAAGGCTCCGCTAATGCAAGTGAGAGAGCAGCTAGAAAAGAGAAGGAAGGAGTATGTGATGGGCGAAAGTCAAATGAATAAAAAGGTTCAAGAGTTATATCTCGAATTATGTTTAATTACGGAGAATATACAGGTGAAATGTTATGAGTTTAATGGTGAGGAAAAAGATAATAAGGACATAGCTTTTTGACTATGTCCTTATTATCGGGAGTGAAGATGGAGTGGTTACTCTTCTGTTTTGGAATTGTTTTTGTCAGAATCTGGGTTAGATAGAATCCCTAGAGTGATAAGTGCAGAAGTAATAATTGCCATAACACCACCGATAAGCGATATGTCGATATCTAGGTTAAGTAATGTTAAAATTGCAATGACTTCAGCTGTCAAACTTGCAATCACAGATGGTTTACGTAATCGTTTTAGTAGTTTTTGCCATTGAGACATGAGGGAAAACTCCATAATAATTTCTTGATATATAATATGTTTGTAGAAATGAATTGTTCGTATCATGTAAATTTTGTAAATCCTATATAAAATACTATTATTTTGTGTTAATTTCTGATATACTATTTTAGAAGAAAAAGGGGGAGTAAGATGAACGAGAGAGTTGGCGTAGTACATGGGAGGTTCCAAGTGTTGCATTTACGTGAGATTGAATACATACTTGCGGCAAAGATGCGATGCGATAAATTGTATATAGGATTGACAAATCCCGACCATGCATATACGAGAGAAACAATTAACGATCCAGAAAGATCGAAAAAGATTAATAATCCAATGACATATCTTGAGAGATATGAGATGATAAAGTTGGCACTGATGGAATTTGGTGTTCCGTTAGATCAATTTGATATTATTCCCTTTCCGATATCGAGGCCAGATATATTATTGACATATGCGCCACGGGACGCACGTTATTTTATGACGATACATGATGCATGGGGTGAAGAGAAACATATGATTTTATCGAATTTAGGCTTAGATGTTGAGGTGCTATGGAATCGACCAAAATCAGAGAAAGGCATGACGGGAGCTGAAGTAAGAAGGAAGATTGGCTTCTATAAAGACTGGAAAAACTTGGTTCCAAGATCTGTGTATGAATATTTGGTTACCAATAAAATTGATAAAAGAATTATTAGAAATTTAACAGAAATATTGTAAACAAAAGGAAACTGAACTGTGCTCGTATAGTTCAGTTTCTTTTTGCTTTATCTATTGACAATAGTCTAAAAGTGGCGTATAGTAACATCACATAATATTTATTCGCAAGACTCTTCACTTGTCTTGTATTTCTGCACATTTCGTGCGAATTATCCATTGGTTGAGCACATTCATAAAAAAGAGGAGAAGTGTTTATGACTTATCAAGCATTTGTGTGTGCAATGAAAGAATGTGTTTCTGATTTAGTGACAAAAAATGAGGAGGTGATGTTACGTACAGTAACAAAAAATAATGGAAAGGAGTTGGTTGGACTAGTAATTAAGTGTTCGGGTACAGATATCTCGCCATGCATTTATTTAGAAGAGTTTTATGAGAATTCTAAGAGGGGAATGGGCATAAAGCATTTGGCGGAAGAAGTAGTGAAGGTGTACAAGAAAACGGATATTCCAAAGTCATGGAAAGTTAATATGTTGCATGAGTATAGCAATATCAAGGATAAACTTGTGTTTAAATTAATCAATTTTGAAAAAAATGAGAAGATACTAGAGGAAATTCCCCACAAAAGGTTCTTGGATCTGGCGATAGTCTTTTATATTCTTCTAAATGAAGATGAGCATGGTGTTGCAAGTGTAGTTGTGAATCAAGAGCAATGTAAGTTATGGGGGGTATCGCTTGATAAACTGTTGTGTGATGCATTGCATAATGCGGAACGGTTGCTACCAGCAAATATTCAGCCAATGAGCAAGCTGATTGAAGAAATTTGTGAGGTGCAAGATATTGAAGAATTAGAGATGATTTCAGAGCTATCAGAAGAGACAATGTATGTAGTAACCAATCGAAATACGAACCTTGGTGCAGCCTGCTTGCTGTATCCAAGTGTTTTGGGAGAACTTAATAATTTGTTAAAGGAAGATTTCTATGTGCTGCCATCAAGTATTCATGAGGTGATTGTCATGCCAAAACGTTTCGATGTAGGGAGAGACTCTTTGGATGAGATGATTCAGCAGATTAATGATGAACATTTATCAGAAGAGGATGTGCTCTCGGACCATGCTTATTTCTACGACTGCACAACGAAAAGACTGCTTTACTAACCATATAAAATATGGTATGATAGCCTCATGAGATAAGCGCGCAAGCTTTTCCGAACTAAAATAAAAAACAACTATTAATTATATTCAAAGAATATGATCCCTCTGTTCGGTTTCTTGCGTTGCTTTCTCCAACGTATTTGGCACTGAGTTAATTCTTTGCTAGAAATTGCACCCATAGCTCAGTGGATAGAGCGCTGCCCTCCGGAGGCAGGTGCGGCGGTTCGACCCCGCCTGGGTGTGTTTGTGTACGTATTCAAAAATTGAATCATTAGTTGATGATATAATGGGAAGTTGCCTTGGATAGGGAGCTTTCCATTACATTTATATTATGAATTTTTAGTCAGCTCGGATAATGCATTATGAATATCATAATCAATCATAATAGATTGTGGGACAATCTCCCTTGCACAGACCATATCTCCAGAGTTTATGCAAACATAAATGGCATTTTTATTCTCGTAAGTCATCTGCCAGAATGGATATTTGATGATAGAAGGGGTGTTGAATCCAACACCTAGTTCAAGAAATACGATACGCTTGTTTTTGTTTTCTTTTATAAATGATTCATATTTTTTGGCAGCAGAATGCCAACCGTCGTCTTCTACAAATGTGGCATCCTTTCGAAGGTTAGTAGTCATTGGTTTCCCACAGATAGGGCAATAGGGAATTAATTCAGTAGGGATTTTTAGATTTTCCTGCTTTGTAATCATGTCTAGTACAAGTTGCGAATTGTCATATGTCTGTTTATGGCAAGGGACAGAACATTGAAAGAGTCCATAGTCTCCTTGGGTATAGAAGAGTTTCTTCTTATCAAAGCCAGTTTTTTGGAATAGGTGGTCAACATTGGTAGTTAAAACAAAATAATTCTTGTCACGGACAAGTTGGAGTAAGTTCTCGTAGGTGTTGTTGATATCCTGAGCATAACGATTGTAATAGATATGCTTGCTGAAATATCCCCAAAATTCTTCTAAAGTTTCATGAGGGTGGAAGGCGGCAGAATACATATCGGTGAAGTGATATCTCTCTATAAAGTCAGGAAAGAGAGTCTCAAATCTTTTACCGCTGTACATAAGGCCAGCAGCTGCTGAGAGTCCAGAACCAGCACCGATTATGATAGCATCAGCACCATTGATGTGATTTTTAAGTTTCTCGAAATCTTTTGAAATCATGAAGGGTTACCTCGCTTCTTTTAAGAGTGAATGATAGATAGCTAAATCGTTGTCGGTGAACACATTAAATATTATTTTTTCAATTGCTGAATTATCTTCTAGAAACCTAGAGACAGTTTCCACAGCAATCTTGGCAGCAGCTTGTGCCGGAAAATGAAATACTCCTGTTGAAATACAGCAAAAAGCAATGGAGTTCACCTTGTTTTCAGCAGCTATTTTTAAGCAAGAGTTGTAGCAATCAGCCAACAGCATGCGGTCTTGATTAGTGAGGTCACCGGAGATAATAGGGCCAACAGTGTGTATTACATGGGTGCATGGTAGGTTGTATGCAGATGTAATCTTTGCCTTGCCTGTTTCCTCGGCATGGCCTTGTGCTTGCATAAGTTGGTTGCAATCTAATCGAAGCTGAATGCCCGAGAGCGTATGAATTATGTTGTCGATACATGAATGAAGAGGTTGGAAACAGCCCAAAAGCGCTGAATTAGCTGCATTTACGATGGCGTCAACCTTTAATGTTGTAATGTCTCCTTGCCAAAGGTATATTCGATTGTCATATTTGGTAGGGAATAGCGTAGCACAGTCTACAATTCCACGACTTTCAATTTCTAGCGCTAGATATTCGTCTTGTACATCTAAAAACTCTTCAGATATCGGTTCTGGGGGACGGATATTGAAGAGGGAACGAAGCAAATCTTTTTGTTCGTTTTCATTATGAGGAATTTTGATTTCGTGGTATTTTGTATTTTCCCTTAGTAGATAATTTATTAAATATAGTCTTCGTTCTGTTTGTGTCAAATCAATACCTCCTTGTCTACAGATACCTACGGATTCTTTTACAATAAGAAATTTTCTAATTCTTTGGTTTGTGGGTTTTGTAGGCAAGCCACAGGACCATGTTCACAAATTTCCCCCTTTTTAAAGAAGATAATATAATCAGCGAATTCTTTTAAGAAAGAAATTTCATGAGTGACAAATATAAATTTGATTCCATCATTTTTCAATTCAGTAACTGCTTTTAAAACTTCTTTGGTTAGAAGTGGGTCGAGTGCTGCTGTTGGTTCATCTAAGAAGATGAGCTCTGGTTGTGTCACGAGTGCTCTTGCAATGGAGCATCTTTGTGCTTGCCCACCAGATACCATACTAGGTTTTTTATCAGCTTCTTTTTCAATAAATAATTTTTTTAGTAGCTCCATAGCTTTTTCATCGGCAGCAGCTTTATCCATTCTTTTTGCTTTACGTAAGATGAGAGATACATTTTCCTTCAATGTTAGATGGGGGAAGAGAGAGTGCTTCTGGAAGACAACACCAATACGTTTCTGAAATGCGATTCGATCTGCAATAGGTGATAAGTCATTGATCTGTATCTCCCCAGTATCAGGCGATTCGATTCCAGCAAGTTGACGGAGGAGGGTGGATTTTCCGCAACCAGATTCGCCAATGATTCCGATGGTTCCAAAATTGTTGATTTCTAGATTCACTTGGTCTAAAACCGTTTGACTTCCATATGTTTTGGTTAGATTTTGGATTGTTAAATTCATAGAGTCACCTTCTTTGCAATATATTTGGCTAATAGTGAGAGTGGAATCGTAATCATGAGATACATA
>CAYIZP010000050.1:0-17284 GCA_964367905.1 uncultured Lachnospiraceae bacterium | reverse complement strand
CAACCGGGTGAAGATGATGATAACAGCGCAAATCAACCAGGTGAAGATGATGATAGCAACACAAATCAACAATCTTTGAATTTGGTGACAGTACCACAATCAACAACACAAACGGTTGCATCGACCCCTTCGACAGTTGCAGCACCAGTAAGAACAGAGATTGAAGACGCAGCAGTGCCACAAGCAGCAACTCCAGAAGTGGAAGCGAGTGAAGTGCAAGAAGAAACAGCGGAAATCGAAGATACACAGGTGCCAACAACGAGTGCGCCAAGTGAAGTACAAAATAACAGTTGGATTGTAATGTTAGGCGCGGGTATAGTGCTTGCATTAGGCGGGTTTGTGGTATTCTTCGGATTAAAAAGACGTAAAGATGAGAAATAATAGATAACAGATGGATGCGTTTTGGCGGGGGAAAATGTTGAATATTTTCCCCCGCCTAAGGCGTTGATCAAGGCGTTACAAACTTTTAACTTGACGCAAGGGAAAAAAATTTATATAATAATAGCGACAAAAACAATGATGAAGACAGTAAGACATGAGAAGAAAGCTAAAGAGAGTCGGGGATGGTGGAAACCCGATGCGAGTAATGCGTGTTTGAATATCACTTCGAAGTTGCAACTGCGAACGTATGAAATTATGAATTTAGGTAATAGTTTTAAATGTATCAGTAGTGGGTGCCGGCTTTCCGCCGTTATCGGGAACTCATATGATGGTATGGTGTAATCGGTGGTTTTGGTGTTTTAGCTCGTCCTTTTACAGGGCGGGCTTTTTATGTAATTAGAAACTTTGTTTTCGTCAGTCAAAGCATTCTGCAGCAAGAGACTGCAGCATAACAGGAGGTAAGGTATGTATCAAAAAGTGTCTACAGATTTAAAATTCGTAGAAAGAGAAAAACAAGTTGAGAAGTTCTGGGCAGATCAAGATATCTTCAGAAAGAGTATGGAGAATCGTAAAGAGGGAGAGAGCTATACATTTTACGATGGTCCGCCTACTGCAAACGGGAAACCGCATATCGGTCATGTATTGACAAGGGTAATCAAGGATATGATTCCGAGATATCGCACAATGAAAGGAAATATGGTTCCAAGAAAGGCTGGATGGGATACGCATGGTCTACCTGTTGAGCTTGAGGTTGAGAAGTTACTAGGTCTTGATGGCAAAGAGCAGATTGAAGAGTATGGGTTAGAGCCGTTTATTGATCACTGCAAGGAAAGTGTTTGGAAGTATAAGGGAATGTGGGAAGATTTCTCTGCAACTGTAGGATTCTGGGCAGACATGGATGATCCATATGTGACGTATCACGATGATTTTATCGAGTCAGAGTGGTGGGCATTGAAGCAGATTTGGGAGAAGGATTTACTTTATAAAGGATATAAGATTGTACCATATTGTCCACGTTGTGGAACTCCTTTGTCGAGCCATGAAGTAGCACAAGGATATAAGGATGTAAAAGAGCGTTCGGCAATCGTACGTTTTAAAGTGGTAGGAGAAGATGCATTCATCTTGGCTTGGACGACTACGCCTTGGACTTTACCTTCGAACGTTGCACTCTGTGTGAATCCAAACGAAAGGTATGTAAAAGTTAAGAAAGGTGCAAATATCTATTATATGGCAGAGGCACTCCTTGAAAAAGTGCTGGTTGAGGAATATACTGTAATTGAATCATTTGATGGGAAAGAATTGGAGCATAAAGAATACGAGCCATTATTTACTTTTGGTGTAGATGTAACAACTGGAAAGAAGGCACATTTCGTAACTTGCAATAACTTTGTAACCCTAACAGATGGTACAGGTGTGGTTCATATCGCACCAGCATTTGGTGAGGATGATGCACAGGTAGGAAGAGAATATGACTTGCCATTCGTGCAGCTTGTGGATGAAAAAGGTGAGATGGTAGAGTGTACTCCTTGGGCAGGAACATTCTGCAAGAAAGCAGATCCGGCAATCTTAAAAGAATTAGAAGAGCGTGGTTTGCTATTTGATGCACCGAATTTCGAGCATAGCTATCCACACTGTTGGAGATGTGATACACCATTGATTTATTACGCAAGAGAGTCTTGGTTTATCAAGATGACAGCGGTAAAAGATGATTTGATTAAAAATAACAACACAATTAATTGGATTCCAGAAAACATCGGAAAAGGAAGATTCGGCGACTGGTTGGAGAACGTTCAAGATTGGGGAATCAGCCGTAATCGTTATTGGGGAACTCCCCTTAATATTTGGGAGTGTAAGTGCGGACATATGCATTCGATTGGCAGTAAGGAAGAATTGAAAACCATGTCTAAGAATTGTGGAAAGGGTGTAGAACTTCACAGACCTTATATCGATGAAGTGACTATTACTTGTCCGGAGTGTGGAGAGGAGATGACGCGTGTACCAGAGGTTATCGACTGTTGGTTTGACAGTGGAGCCATGCCATTTGCACAACATCACTATCCATTTGAGAACAAAGATTTGTTTGAGCAACAATTCCCAGCCGACTTTATATCAGAGGCGGTGGATCAAACACGTGGATGGTTTTATTCACTATTGGCGATTTCTACATTGATCTTTAACAAGGCGCCATATAAGAATGTAATCGTGCTCGGACATGTGCAAGATGAAAATGGTCAAAAGATGAGTAAGTCCAAAGGGAATGCAGTAGATCCATTTGATGCGTTGGAGACTTATGGAGCGGATGCGATTCGTTGGTATTTCTACGTAAACAGTGCACCATGGTTGCCAAACCGTTTCCACGGCAAGGCAGTAGTGGAAGGACAACGTAAATTCATGGGTACTCTGTGGAACACTTATGCGTTCTTCGTGCTCTATGCAAATATTGATGAATTTGACGCCACAAAATATTCACTAGAATATGATAAATTAAGTGTTATGGATAAGTGGTTATTGTCGAAATTGAACACTTTGATTCAAGTAGTAGATAATAATTTGGATAATTACAAGATTCCAGAGAGTGCAAGAGCATTACAAGAATTTGTAGATGATATGAGTAACTGGTATGTGAGAAGAAGTCGTGAGCGTTTCTGGGCAAAAGGAATGGAGCAAGACAAGATTAATGCGTATATGACTCTATATACTGCACTTGTTACTGTATCAAAACTTGCAGCACCATTGATTCCATTTATGACAGAAGATATCTATCGCAATCTGGTAGCCGGCATTGATGCAAGTGCACCAGAGAGTATTCACTTATGCGATTATCCTGTGGCAGATGAGGCTATGATTGACAAGCAATTGGAAATCAATATGGATGAGGTGTTGAAGCTAGTTGTTATGGGTAGAGCTTGTAGAAACTCGGCAAATATCAAGAATCGTCAGCCAATCGGGCAGATGTTTGTAAAGGCAGAGGTGGAATTGCCAGAGTTCTATCAAGAGATTGTATTAGAAGAATTAAATGTGAAGGCGATTACATTCACAGATGATGTGAGAAACTTTACATCGTATTCATTTAAACCACAGATGAGAACTGTGGGTCCTAAATATGGAAAATTATTGAGTGGAATTAAAGCGGCTCTATTAGAGATTGCTGGAAATACAACCATGGATCAACTTAATGAGGTTGGTAAGATTTCATTAACAGTAGGTGGGGAGGAAGTAGAACTTACAACAGAGGATTTACTGATTGAAACAGCGCAGATGGAAGGTTATGTATCGGAAAACGAGAACGGAATTACAGTAGTGTTGGATACAAATTTAACAGAGGAGTTATTGGAAGAGGGATTTGTAAGAGAAATTATCAGTAAAATTCAAACGATGAGAAAAGAAGCAGATTTTGAAGTTACAGACAAGATTATGGTTACCTACAGCGGTACTGAAAAAGCAAATCTTATTTTCGAAAAGTTTGGAAGCACAGTAGCAGATGAAGTATTGGCAAATTCAGTAGAAGACGCGGAGCCAGTTGGTTATGTGAAGGACTGGAACATCAACGGCGAGGATGTAAAGCTAGGCGTGGAGCGCGCAAATCAGTAGGAGTTAGTGTGAAAAATAGAATTTTTCACACGGCAATTTGTACCTGGTGGTCCAAAGTTGCCAATGTGTTGAGAAAGGGATGGTTATTATTATGGCAAGAACAACAGATGTGTTCATATTTGATAAGGCAGAATTCAAGGAGACTGTCGAGGATAATGTAAAATCAATGTATCGAAAGACTGTTGGAGAGGCGACGAAACAGCAGCTTTACCAAGCAGTTTGCTATGCAGTAAAAGAATACGTAATGGATCAGTGGATTGAAACCCAGAGAAGATATGACAGAGAGAACCCTAAAATAGTCTATTATCTATCCATGGAGTTCTTGATGGGGCGTACACTAGGAAATAGTATGATTAACTTGTGTGCATACAAGGAAGTAAAAGAAGTGCTAGAAGAGTTAGGGGTTGATATTAATGAAATCGAAGACCAAGAGCCAGATGCAGCGCTTGGAAACGGTGGATTAGGTCGTTTGGCAGCATGTTTCCTAGACTCGCTAGCAACACTAGATTATGCGGCATATGGTGGTGGAATTCGTTATCGCTATGGAATGTTCAAGCAAAAAATCGAGAATGGGTATCAGATGGAGGTTCCAGATGACTGGTTGAAGGATGGTTTCCCATTTGAACTTCGTAGACCAGAGTATGCGAAGGAAGTTCGCTTTGGAGGAACTACATGCACGGTTCGCGATGAGAATGGTAGAGTTCATTATGATCAGAAGAATTATACTTGTGTACGTGCGATTCCATATGATGTACCAATTGTTGGATATGGAAATGGAGTTGTCAACACACTTCGAATCTGGGATGCGGAAGCAATGGATCAGTTCAGTTTAGATTCCTTTGATAAAGGAGAATATCAAAAAGCGGTAGAACATAGATACTTGGCTAGAAATATCGTGGAAGTTTTATATCCAAACGATAACCATATGGCAGGGAAAGAGCTGAGATTAAAGCAACAGTATTTCTTTGTATCGGCGACGCTTCAGACCGCATTGGAGAAATATAAGAAACTAAATGATGATATTCATGATTTGCATGAGAAAGTTACCTTCCAATTGAATGACACACATCCAACGGTAGCCGTTGGAGAGTTGATGCGTCTGCTTATGGATGAGGAAGAGCTTGAATGGGAGGAAGCATGGGAAGTAACGACCAAGACCTGTGCATATACTAACCATACAATTATGTCAGAAGCGCTTGAGAAATGGCCGATTGATTTATTTAGAACATTATTACCAAGGGTATATGAAATTATAGAAGAAATCAACCGTCGTTTTATACTAGATATCAGAGAAAAATATCCAAACAACGAGGAGAAAGTCCGTAAAATGGCTATCCTATATGATGGGCAAGTGAAGATGGCGCATCTAGCAATCTGTGCAGGATATTCGGTAAATGGTGTAGCTAGACTGCATACAGAAATTTTGAAGAAGCAAGAGCTAAGAGATTTCTATGAGATGATGCCAGATAAATTCAATAACAAGACGAATGGTATTACCCAAAGAAGATTTTTGTTACATGGAAATCCATTACTAGCGGATTGGGTAACAGACCATATCGGAGATGGTTGGGTGAAGGATTTGCCACAACTTTCAGGATTGCTACCATTGATCGATGATAAGCAAGCCCAAGAAGAGTTTATGGCGATCAAGAGAAAGAACAAAGAAAGACTTGCGAAATACATTTTGAAGCATAATGGTGTAGAAATCGATCCAGATTCTATCTTTGATGTACAGGTAAAACGTCTCCATGAATACAAGAGACAGTTGCTCAATATCTTACACGTGATGTACTTGTATAATCGAATCAAGGAACATCCAGAATTGTCCGTGTATCCAAGAACCTTTATCTTCGGAGCGAAGGCGGCAGCAGGATATATGCGAGCAAAACAGACGATTAAGTTGATCAATGCAGTAGCAAATGTTGTAAACAATGACCCAAGCATCCATGATAAAATCAAAGTTGTATTTATTGAGGATTATCGTGTGTCCAATGCAGAGATGATATTTGCGGCGGCAGATGTCAGTGAGCAGATTTCAACGGCATCCAAAGAAGCGTCGGGAACAGGAAACATGAAGTTTATGCTAAATGGAGCACCAACCATTGGAACTATGGATGGTGCAAATGTAGAAATCGTAGAAGAAGTTGGAATGGACAATGCATTTATCTTCGGACTCAGTGCAGATGAAGTCATCCAATATGAAAACTATGGCGGGTACAACCCAGTGGACATCTATAACAATGACGAGGAGATTCGTCGCGTAATCAATCAATTGGTAGATGGCGCATACTCGAACGGAGATGGAAATATGTTCCGAGCGCTATATGATTCTTTGTTGAATACCAATGGAACAGACCGAGCAGACACATACTTTATTCTAAGAGACTTCCGCGCATACGCAGATGCTCAACAACGAGTAGAGGCGGCATATCGCAACAAGGAAGGATGGGCGAAGATGGCTATGAAGAACACAGCTTGCTGTGGAAAGTTCACCTCAGATAGAACGATTCAGCAATACGTGGACGAAATCTGGAAGTTGTAATATGATGATACAAGAGACCCAAGGTCATGATTTCATGCTTGCATGAAGAATCATGACTTTGGGTCCCAAAAAAAATGAAGAAGTAGCCCAAATAGGGCAGATTCTGAATGTTTTTAGCCTAACTTATTCTAAAGCATTTCTATTCTACATATCCTAGTACGAAGTACTATCTAAGGGGGCGTCATGACTAAGCTAGGAAAAAAGATATTATCAGTTGCCGCAATTATATTATTACTACCATATATATTGACAATTTTTATGAATGGAGCCGAAATACAAAGTGTGAATCTAGGCCAACCTACGAATGGTAAACTTGTTCTGGTTGAGGGCGAGGAGGCAGGGGTGCTCTGGGAAGAGTATCTAGTTGGAATATTGGCGAGAGAAATTCCGCTGGAATATGATTTGGAAGCGATGAAAGCGCAAGCCGTGATAATTCGAACCAGGCTATATCTGGAGTCTGGTTGGGATCCTGATTACGTATATGATGAAATGTATTATGACATAGAGGATGTACAAGAAAAATGGAAAAATGAGAATACAGTAGAGGTATATCAGCAGTTAAATGAGGCGGTCGAGAGTACAGAAGATAAGATATTGATGTACAACGACAGCCTTGCTATATGTCCGTACCATTTTCTTAGTTTAGGGCAGACGCGAGATGGGGCAGAGGTTTTGGGGGCGAGTGGATATGAATATTTGGAAAGTGTTAGTTGTCCGTTGGATCTAGAACATGAATTACAACTGCAAGTGACAGAACTACCTTATGATGAAGTTGCGGGGAGGCTTGATTTAGGAGCGAGTGATTTGTATTATTCGGATTTCGAGATATTGTCAACGGATTATGCGGGCTATGTAATGGAAGTGCGAGTGCAGGAAGGTATCCTACAGGGGGAAGACTTTCGAAAACTGATGGATTTGTCGTCAGGGGCATTTGTCCTACAAGAGATAGAAGAAGGAATAAAAATCACGACTTCTGGAGTGGGACATGGATTAGGATTGAGTCAAAATACAGCACATTATATGGCATTAGAGGGGAAATCATATCAAGAAATTTTGCAATATTTTTATAAAGGTGTAGCGTTAAAGTCTTTTGAAGAAATAAATTTAGAAAAAACAGAATAACTCCCATCATTTCTGGCAAAAATATTTTCAGAGGTGATGAATATGAAGAGAAATTATGTGATGCCTAAATTAGGCAAAAAGGGAGCAGTTACAGGTTTGGTACTAGGTTTTTGCGCAGTGATTACATTAGCAGGGGTTTATACATTTACACAATATCAACAAAATGTGGAGAATAATCTTGCACAGGAACTTGCTGAATATGAAGCAGAAAGCCAACCAAGTGTTACAAAAGAGGAAACGCAGAGTCAGACACAAACGGAGCTAGATATTCCGATAGAGATAGCATCTAGCGATGATAATATCACAAATCCGGAGATAACAGTGCCACAAGTGGAACTGATTCAGGAAGCTGAGACACCAATTGCGGAAGATGTTGTAGAAGGTGATTTCACAAAAGAGGCAGTGAATTTTGTAGATACGGACATGCTTATGTGGCCAGTTTCAGGAGAAGTTCTGATGGATTTTAGTATGGAACAGACAATTTATTTCGAAACATTGGATCAATTCAAGAGAAACCCAGCGATTGTAATTGCTGGACAAGTAGATGGCGAAGTGCTTGCTGCAGGTCGGGGAATCGTACAATTGATAGAAGAGAGGCACGATATCGGATTGACCATGACAGTGGATATGGGCAATGGATATCAGGCGATTTATGGTCAGTTAAAAGACTTGAGATTCGAAGAAGGTCAGTTGATTGAACAAGGTAATGTGATTGGATTAGTGGCAGAGCAAACAAAGTACTATAGCCTAGAAGGTGTCAACGTATATTTCGAGATGAAAAAAGATGGGGAGTCAATCAACCCAGAATCATATCTACGTTAGCAGTTGGGGACGGGATTTATTACTTTTTGCAGGAGCACGTAGTGTGCTCCTGCATTTTCGATTGTCACTATAAACAGACTATGCTATGGTGAGCCCCTGCTTTTGTCTGCCTAGAAGAAATAATGACCCTTGATCTTAGGGAGTTCATCTCTAAGCAAGTCGCGATCTTCCTCTGTTAGTGGTTGAAGAATTTGATCTGAGTGTTCTACGGCAAAAGAAAAGCATTCAAAGTTCCCTGGGGAAACAAGGGAACAAGCGCCCATCTCATAAGCATATTTCATTGCGGCGATTCGGAATTCAGGACATTCCTTGGAGATAGGCATACACCAAGACTTTGGATAGATGGATGCCTTTTGTTCCTCTTCATCTAGCCAAGCGCGATGGATGAGTGATTTCATTCCGAGTAAACCGATGCCCTTCTCTCTTGCAGCGCATGTTACTTGATTGCCGAAATCCTTCGCTATGTTCAATCCCCAGTTTGTTGGAAATAAAATAGTTTCAAAGTCATAATGCTCCAATGCTTGCAGTGCGGCTTCTTCGCTGTGGCAAGTAATGCCTAGATGCTTCAGAATTCCTTCCTCCTTCGCACGCAGAATCACTTCGAATGCGCCATCCTTTGCGAATACAGTATCCACTTCTTCAACAGTAGTAATGGAGTGTAATTGGTACACATCAAAATAATCAGTACGCAATAATTCTAGAGATTTATCCAATTCCTGCTTGGCAGTTTCGCAACCACGCTCCATGGTCTTGCACGCTACATGGATGTCCTTTCTGTAAGGGATTAAAGACCTTCCCAACTTCTGTTCCGCATCACCATAGGTAGGTGCTACATCAAAATAATTGATTCCCTTCTCAATCGCATATTCTACATACTTATCCGAAGCATCCTGTGACTCGTTCATAGAAACGATTCCTCCATAGAATAAGGATGTAATATTAAGTCCTGTTTTTCCTAATTGTCTTTTTTGCATGGTTGCCTCCTTGATTCATTTTAACAGAGATTTATAGGTGATTTGACGTTGTTATTGCTGTATATTTGGATAAATCATAACATAATGGGCATGTGCTTGCAACTTGATTCGCCTGTAAAAAGGGTCATATTGTAGTGAAATTATAGATGTTTTTGTGATATAGTAAGACAATAGTAAAAAATGACCATTGGGGAGACGTATAGTTATGAAGCATAAGATTTTAATTATTGATGATGATAGGGATGTTCTACAGATGCTGAGAGATTTTTTTGAAATTTTGAGATACCAAGTGTTCATAGCGGTATCAGGACAAGAAGGGATTGAGCGGTTGGATATCAATCCAGATATCATCTTGTTAGATGTGAATATGCCAGAAATGGATGGATTTGAAGTGTGTAAAAAAATTAGAAATCAGGTTGATGTTCCAATTCTATTCCTTACAGCCAAGACAGAGGAGCGGGAACGGATTCAAGGCCTTATGGTGGGCGGTGATGACTATATTTTGAAACCATTTTCCATAGAGGAGTTGCAAGCGCGTGTAGAGGCTCATCTAAGAAGAGAAGAACGCGGGGCATTCAAAAAGAATGTCAGAAATGTGGATGGATTACAGTTTGATTATGATAAACAAACGATTGAATTAAATGGTATGGCGGAAAAATTCACAAAGACAGAATTTGAAATCCTAGAGTTATTTATAGAATATAGAGGACAAACTTTTGACAAGGAGCGTATCTATGAGAAATTGTGGGGATTCGACAAGGATGGGGATAGTGCAATTATCACGGAACATGTGAGACGGATTCGAGGTAAGATAAAAAAATTGTATGTGAATAACAATGTGGAACCCAAAGATGTAATACAGACAGTATGGGGAGTGGGGTATCGATGGAATATATAGACGAAAAATGGAAGAATATAAAGAAATATATGTTTTATTCTGGGTTGAAAAGGGCTATGACATTCTATGTTGTCATGGCCTTTTTAGGAGTGTCGATGAGCATGTATGGAATACTGAACTTGTTGGAAGGGTGGCAGGAGATGGTGCTGAACGCTAATGATACAATGTTGGCTGAAGAAATTGCATTTAGATTTCAGGTGGCACAAATTACAATTTATATGATTTTGTGTATTGTGTCGTCCTTGATAGTTAGTCATCTATATTATCGTGCAAAATTAGATGAGCCATTTCAGATTATACGTGAGGAGATGGCTTATTGCGCACGAAATGACTTGAGCTTTGATTGTAGTTACTTGAGTGGGGATGAGATGGAAGAGATTTGCAGTAGCTTGAATGATATGCGCTTACAGTTGGTGGAAAATCATAGAAATGCTTGGGGAGAGAAGGAGAGACAGAAGGATATTAATGCAGTGTTTGCACATGATTTACGGACTCCATTGACGGTAATGAAAGGTTACCTGCAGATGTTGATGCGATTTGAAGCCTCAGATGAGCTATCGAAGGAGAAAGTCGAGAATATATATGTACAATTGTTCCAACAGGTGGATCGATTGGAGCGGTTTGCTGATACGATGAAAGATATTAATGGTTTTGAGGAGTGGGAGATTAACAGAAAAAAGGTGTCGGCAGTACAGATGGATGAACAGATCCAACAGGTGGTTGCTGGGGTCTTGGCGTTTCGATTGGGAATTCGGCATGGGGTAAGAGTGAAATTGGAACGGGATGCAGAGATATGGTGTGATTTGGATTTCATCCAGCAAGTGTTAGAGAATTTATTAAACAACGCACTAAGGCATGCCGAGGATTTTATATGGATTGAGGTGATTCAGGAAGAGGCGTTCCTAAGAATTTATGTGAAAGATGATGGGGAAGGATTTTCTAAAGAGGCGATTCGAAAGGCACTAAAACCTTATTATACAACAGATGATAGTCATTTTGGTATGGGGTTATTTATCAGCGAAATGTTAAGTAAGAAGCATGGGGGATATATTGAATTGATTAATGCCATCGATGGGGGGGCTATTGTCTCAGCAACATTCTATATTAAATAAGTTGTGCATAGAGAAAGTGTAGATAAATATAGTCTACACTCTATATGTAAGCAAGGTGGAAAGTTATACTAGATGATATGGAGGGAAACAATGAATCGATCAATTATAATCAAAGGGGTATCGAAATACTATGGAAAAACAAAAGCACTGGAAGATGTCAACATGGAGATTCAACAGGGGATGTTTGGCCTTCTTGGAACGAATGGAGCTGGAAAAACAACTCTTATGAAGATGATTGCGACGTTACATCCACCTACAGAGGGGAGAATTACAGTATGTGGCGTAGATATAAGAGAGGGGAAGACAATTCGAAATATGATTGGGTATCTTCCGCAAGATTTTTCTATGTATGGAGGAATGACAGCGTATGAAGCAATGGAGTATTTAGCGGTATTGAGCGGCCTATCCAAGAAGGAGCGAAGTGGCAGAATTGTTGAACTGTTAGAAAAAGTTAATTTGCAGAATAATCACAGAACCAAGGTAAAAACTATGTCTGGTGGAATGCGTAGACGGCTAGGGATTGCACAGGCGCTTGTTAATAACCCGCAGGTTTTGATTGTAGATGAACCTACAGCGGGCTTAGATCCAGAAGAGCGGATTCGATTTCGTAATATATTGAGCGAAATCGCTTCCAACCGCATTGTGATTTTATCGACGCATATTGTGGGGGATATTGAGGCTACCTGTGAGGATATTGTGATATTGGACAAAGGCTGTGTGAAGTTTAATGGCACAGTCGATGCATTGCTAGATTTGGCACAGGGGAATATCTATGGTGCTCAAGTATCTAAGAGTGAACTAGATAAATTGAAGGAAAAATATGTGGTGACGGGTGTACTTACTCGCGGAAGCAAGGCGGATGTGAGGTTTATTTCCTCAAAGAAACCATTTCCAGCAGCAGAACTGATTGAAGCGAATGTGGAAGATGCCTATATGTTCTTAATGAATAGAAAGGCGGGTGAGATCCATGTTGATTAGTTTGATTCAATTGGAATGTAAAATGTGGCTGAAGAATGTCATCTTCTATGTATACCTTGCAATCCTATTTTTGTTCTATGCTACGCAGATGGGGAGTACGGAGGGAATCGTGGCGCCAGAGGTGAACATGGAGGGAGGCTATGGCACCATTCTAACGACAGATACAGAGCAAATCATGACGGAAACCGTCAATCAGTTATATAGAGAGTATGAGAGAGGATACTTCGTGACTTATCCGACTATGTTCTATAAGGAAGTACGACTTACAGAATCTCAAATGGAAGAAATGGATGCAATCTTCTCCGTGCTTACCGATACGGAGAATGAATGGCCGGTCACAATCAGCGCGTCATTGACTTACGAGGAATTCCAGAAACAGATGCTCTTGGTAGAAGAACTTATCGGGGCGGGGAGTGAGTATAGCCAAGCGTCTTACACATCTATACGTGTGAGTCAAACTTATGAAGAAGCAGTGGAAGAATACGAGTTGTTTCTAGCAGAAGATAATGTGGTTAGCGCATATGCTAGATTGTTCTGCGACTATATCGGAATTGTATTGGGCATCTTGCCAGTATTCCTAGCGGCAGAGAGGGTATTACGTGACCGACATGCGAAGATATCAGATGTAATCTATAGTAAGAAGATTAGTGCAAAAACATTAATCCTAAGTCGTTTTCTATCCATGACTATTATGATGTTTATACCAGTTGTAATATTATCTTGCATTCCATTGGCGACAGCGGTTTATAATGCGGAGGTATTGGGAACCAATCCAGACTATTTTGCGTTTGCTAAGTATTGCTTTGGCTGGTTATTGCCAACCCTTATGACGGTTACAGCGCTGTCATACTTTTTATCAACATTAAAAGAAGGGATACTAGGAATTCTTTGTAGTACCATTCTATGGTTTTTGTCGTTGTCAGGAGGCCTGAAATTTCATCTACGGGGAGCAGGGTGGAATCTAATGCCAAGATTCAATGTGTTAGGAGGATATTCAGATTACCAAGCTATGTTATCACAATTAATTCAGAATCGTATTCTATATTTTCTAATGAGTATAGTTCTTGTAATAGGTACGGTATTTGTTGTCAGAGCAAGACGGAAAGGAGGAATAAAATTTGGTGGAAAGAAGACTAGTCATCGCAAAAGTGAGCCTCAAGCATAATTTGGCTATCTATATCATAGCTAGTTTAGCACTGTGCATAGCAACTCCACTTTTAATGGGTACAAATAACTTGAATCAGATGCAGGTGAATTCTGTGATTGAAAAGTATATCTGCCTAGTGGGAATCGTATTACTAGTTCCCATGCTAGTGCCAGACATAAACAAAGATATCTATCAACTAGTGAAATCAAAAAAAGAACCGATACAGTTAATCAAATTACAGAGAATCGTACATTCGCTCGTATTCCTCATGGCTATTGGTCTTGTCTTCTTATACTATATGAAACAGAATCATAATCAATTTGATTTTGTGGATACTTATATTCGATATATAGCAAATTCGATTTTTTTAGGCAGTTTGGGTGTAGCGACAGTTTCGATTAGTGGACAGTTGGTAGTGGGGTATATGATACCGCTTATGTATTTTGCAATCAATGTTGTAGGGGACGATAAATGGTTCTTATATTGGAAGATCATTTCGGAACCAGGGGAGGGATTGATGGGGAAATTAGTCTTAATAGGGACAGGGATGTTCTTATTGGGGACGTGGTTTTTCGAAGAAAACCCCCGTCCCCAACGGCGATATTGACAAAACCGGATGTAATTGCTATCATTTAGGGACAGGGTTTTTCTCGTTGGGGACGTGGTTTTTTGAAGAAAACCCCCGTCCCCAACGAAGTTAAGGAGGAAAAGATGACAAAATCGTATGACAGATTATTAGTAAGTTTTGATTGTATTAAAGGGAAATTACCATTCACACCAGAGGTAGCGCTTGTGCTAGGTTCAGGCCTAGGGGATTATGCTGATCAATTGGAGCTTGAGGCCGTGATTGAATATCATGAGATTGAGGGGTTCCCAGTGTCTACAGTAGCGGGGCACAAGGGGAGATTCGTGTTCGCGAAGATTGGTGGAGTGCCTACGGTAATCATGCAAGGACGTGTGCATTATTATGAAGGGTATGATATGGAAGATGTGGTATTGCCGACGAGGTTGATGAAGATGATGGGCGCGAAGGTTCTGTTCTTGACCAATGCGGCGGGAGGTGTAAACTATGAGTTTGAAGCAGGGGACTTTATGTTGATTACAGACCAGATCAGTACCTTCATTCCATCGCCGATGATCGGACCAAATATTGATGAGCTTGGACTTCGGTTCTTCGATATGAGTGAGGTGTATGACAAGCCGTTGAGGGACATCATTAGAACAACAGCAAAAGACCTGGAGATTAAATTGCAAGAGGGTGTATATATCCAATTGACAGGGCCAGCGTTCGAGACTCCACAAGAGGTGAAGATGTGCAGAATCTTAGGGGCAGATGCGGTAGGGATGAGTACTGTATGTGAGGCGATTGCAGCGAATCACATGGGTATGGAAATCTGTGGAATCTCTTGTATCAGTAATTTGGGGTGTGGAATGACGGATGAGCCACTGACGCATGAAGAAGTGCAAGAGACGGCTGATCGTGTGGCACCACAGTTCAAGAAGTTGATTACAGGATGTATTACAAGAATTGGAAATAGGTAAGGACTATGCGAGGAATATATTTTAATGGCCGTGAGGCAAGTTATCGGGCGGATTTGGTGAAACCAAGTCCGTCCGAAACTCAAAGTTTAATAAGGGTAAAGTATGCGGGAATCTGCAACACAGATAAAGAAATGTTAAGGGGGTATCGTCCAGACTTCCATGGAGTCATGGGACATGAGTTTGTGGGCGAAGTAGTGGAGTCGAAGGAGAAGCATTTAATAGGAAAGCTCGTGGTTGGAGAATTGAATGCGGGATGTGGAACTTGCATCTACTGTACCACTGGCAGGGAGAAGCATTGCGAGAGTAGAAAAGTCCTTGGGATTCACGGGAAGGATGGTTGCTTTGCGGAATATATTACATTGGAGAATCACCTCGTCTACGAGGTGCCAGAGGGGTTGAGTGACCAAGAAGCACTGTGGGCAGAGCCTCTTGCAGCAGCAGTGCAGATTGCGAATCAAGTACATCTCAAGCCTAATGAGTCGATTGCGATTGTGGGAGATGGTAGGCTTTCCTATCAGATTGCAAGTGTGTTGTATCTGCAAGGGATTGCACTTACTATATATGGAAAGCATGATGAGAAGTTAAGTCAATTCGCGCATATGGCGACGAAGTTGGTAAATATTACAGAGGAATCACAAGAGATAAGTATGAGTTATGAAGTCGTGGTGGAGGTGACTGGTGCAACATCTGGAATTGAATTGGCGACCAAGCTGGTGCGAAAGGCGGGAACAATCATCATCAAGAGTACTTACGCAGAACGGGTGACATTAGACCTCAGTTACTATGTGGTGAATGAGATTACATTAATCGGAAGTAGATGTGGGCAGTTCCCACCAGCATTACAGTTATTAGATAAGAAATTAATACAATTACCAGAAGTTAAATTCTACGACTTGACAGAGTTTCAAGAAGCATTTCAAGATAGAGGATTTAAGATAGGGTTTAAATTATAGGGATAAAATAAAATGCAGATATCAACAAAATAACGTTGGTAACTGCATTTTATGCTTAAACGGATGATTTCTTCATGTGCTTGTGTTTTATAATGTATTCATATATGGAATCGTACTTTCATACTCCACTTGCTACTGATAAGTCAGATTCAAACCATCCTTTCTGGATATAAGCTATATTTCGTGATTTGGTTGCATTCGCGCTTATGCTGCTGGTTCCGCAATGGAGTTTTTCATTCTCATGGAGTTTAATACATTGATGATACGAATGGTAGTGTTAAGACTAGGGAGGATTATCAGATATGAAAAAATGATGGTTCGAGAAGTATAAGAGAGCGAGTCGGCAAAGGATAATGGGATTGTAATCTCGGCTGTAGTCTTGGTGTTGTTTATAGTAGGGAGTGCTATTGTGAAAAGCGTAATGATTCGGTTTAACACCTTGGGTGGGGTGACAAAAAAACGAATGGATTGAAAAAAGCTATTGACAGTAGGTTTTAAATGTAGTAAAATTACCTTTGCATTCGTGGAGAAGTACTCAAGAGGCCGAAGAGGTGCCCCTGCTAAGGGTATAGGTCGGGTGACCGGCGCGAGGGTTCAAATCCCTCCTTCTCCGTTACAAAAACGCCATCGTCTTCGATGGCGTTTTTGTGCATGAATTCGACATGTAGATGTCACTCCGTCATCAATTTACCTATTCATAAGCAGTGGATCTTGCTTTGCAGATAAATGGTTGGAATTATAGTCTACTTACCTGTAATTTTATCCATGAAATCGAATTGCATGCTCGGGGCTACGTATAAGAGGTGATAACAAATAAATTCTTATATGTATCTAGAATCATTATGTGAGATGTTTTACCATAAAATACAGATAAATCATTGAATCCCTGATAGGCTTACATGTAATTGCATTTTCAATCACAAAAATGCCTAAAATAAAATATAAGAGGGGTTTAACCAAGTGACATTGAGGCTGAATAGTTGCGAATAATGCGATATGTAAAAAAAATAGAAAAAGTGTTGACAAAGATTCTAGAATGTGATAACTTATAAAAGTTCCCAAAAGGAACAAGCGAAAACACAAAAATAAATTTTGAAAAAAATTAAAAAAAGACTTGACAAAGAAAAACAGACATGTTAATATAGTCAAGTTGCTACCGACGAGGGGGCACAAAACGAACATTGATAATTGAACAATAGACAACGAACCCTGAAATTTCTTT
>CAYIZP010000049.1:0-17575 GCA_964367905.1 uncultured Lachnospiraceae bacterium | reverse complement strand
CACCGATGATGGCACCGTAACATATCGCAAGAAGAATTGGACCAGCGAAATCGCACTTGCCAAGATCTTCAACACCGAAGAATCGAATCATAGCTACTGCAACAGGTGCAAGGAGTGTTACAACAACAGTATTAGGTAATAATGCGCTGAATACAACGGAAATAAGGAACCAAACAATGATTTGACTCTTGACATTCGGTCCTACAAGTCGCAAAGCAGTTAAGGCCAAACGTCGATCAAGACCAGTAGTAACCCAAGGAAGGGTTAACAAGCAAGCACCGAATAACAGGATGATAGTCCCTGATGCATATTGAGTGATGATAGTTTCCATAGGCACGAATGGAAATATTGCGTTTACTGCTACCGGGATAATTGCGGTGGCACCTAATCCTACAGGTCCAGATACCCACCAAGCAATCATCCAAGCGGATGTTCCGATGGCGCTAGCAGCCTCGGGGGTAAAGGTTCCTACTAGTGCATACTTTAAGATAAAGTATAGCGCAGGACCTATTAGGATGGAAATAATACGGTTGTTGTTCTTTTTGTTCATGTTATTAATACCTCCAGGTTTTATTTTAGGGAAAATGTTGAAAAAATACATCCCTTTTTCGGGAATATTAGCACATAATACTAGAATGAAGCAATGGGGAATCAATACAATTTCGCAACATGAATTTAAATTACATATCCCGCCAAACAGATTTGCAATAATGTGGAGCATTGCACAGTGTGCAATTAGACACACATATCATGCATAATGCGAAGGGGGGGAAGAGCGATCAGTGTCACTTTATAGTCACTTATAGATTTTATACTTCAATTATAACAATGAAAGAGAGGGTAGATATGTTATTTGGATCAACTACAGATTGGTACAGTCAGTACGTTTCAATTGCCGAAACAATGAGAGATACAATATATGAGACAGGAGAATTAATACCATATCTTTTACCATTAGGAGGAGGGACGAATATCTATGATTATTCATATTATGGAATTCTGCGTCCAGATATTATCATTAGTTTATTTTTACCCTTTTTGCCAATGGAATATATTATTGCAGGCTACATGATTCTACTATATGGATTATCTATAGTCGGAATGTATCAATTGCTTAGAGTCTTTGGTGTTGAAAAAAGAGAATCGATAGTGGGGACGATACTATTTTTGTCCGCTAATTGTTTCTTTCATCTACATAGACAAATCGTATTTATCAACTATATGCCATTCTTAATTCTCGGGATGATTGCGATTGCCCAGATGGAAGAAAAGAGAAAAAGATGGCTATTACCATTTAGTATTTTTATGATATTGATACATAGCTATTATTATGCAATTGCTTGTATTGCGGTTCTGTATTTATTCCTTTATTTTTATAATCCGAAAGCTTTTTGGAAGACAACACCATCGTTTATCAAGTTGGTTGCATTAGGGATAGGCATGGCAGGATTCTTATTACTGCCTACAGCCAGTGTCATCTTATCACAAGTAGGGATAAAGGATGGCGGAAGTGCTGCAGATAGTGTGAATCTATGGCAGATAAATTTTGATTTTGAAGGAGTGCTGTATGACCCGTATGGTGTTGGATTAACAATTCTGACATTAACTCTCTTTTTTCTATCGCTTGGAGTGAGGAGATATCGAGTAACCAGTGGAATTGTGTGTATGGCTTTTGTGTTAGAAGCGATTCCTTATATATTGAATGGTTTTTTGTATGCAAGACCTAAGATTCTAATGCCATTTTTACCAGTTGTGATTCTTATTAGCATACTAACGTTACAAGAAATCAAAAAGAAAAAAATTAGAAGGGTAATATGGGTCATACCAATTCTGATGGGAATTGTGTGGGCGCAGCAAGAGTCAGAGTATATAAGTTGGATGATTTTAGATCTAGTAATTGTAGTAGTTCTTGTTATAACATTTCAAATCTATCTGTGTAATAAAGAGAGAATACATTGGAAAAGGATTACCCAGTGTATAGGAATATATACAATAGCAATTGTAGGAGGAAGTGTTTTTATACATCAGGAAGATACATTTATCACAGAAAAGCAGACACGGGTTTCTCATTTTACAGAAGAAGAGCGAGAAGAATTCTACCAAGATAAGAATTATAGATTCGATAGCTTTTCAAACCAATATCAAACTGCAAATCAATTACTCACACCAGGAGCTACAAGGAGTTCGATGTATACATCCACGGGAAATGCGTTATATAGCAATTACTATAATGAGATTATGGATAATCCCATTCGAATCAATAATCGCGTGGCACTACTTAGTGTATCTCAACCTTTTTTCTTACAACAACAAGGAGTTAGATATCTAGAGACAACGCAAGATTATATTCCCTATGGATATGAGGTTGTGTTAGAGAGGGAAGATGCTGTGTTAGCTGAGAATCAGAATGCAGTACCAAGGGCATATGGTACAAGTAATCTGATTTCAGAAGAACAGTTGCATCAACTAGATACTCAAGTGCAAATGGAAATATTAAATACTACCACAGTAGTTCAAAGTGAAGAAGTCAAGAAGGTGGAGGTTGATTCCGAATTTATAAAGCAAGAGGAGTATGAAGTCAGAGAAATAGAACAAGGTCAATACGAATTATATTTACCAGATTCGAGGGCAGATAGCATTTACTATATCGCGTTTGAAGTGGGTAGCCTGGATGGAAAGGAAGTAGTGATTGATATCCAGAATACAAGAAATAAATTAGCATCAGAGAACGCTCCCTATCCAAATGAAAATTATGAATTTACCTATGTGATTTCAGGCATCAAGGAAATGGAAGGGATTCCTATCCAAACAAAAGGAACATTCGAGATAGAAGATTTAGAAATCTGGGTAATGCAAGGTTCAGAATTTGCTAGTATGGAGTATTCAGAGTTTATTTATGCAGAAGATGAGAACATGGGAGATGAAGTTTTAATGAAAGGCACAATAGAGATGGAAGAAGCAGGATATTTTGTTACTACAATTCCAATGCAAAAGGGGATGAAAGCACATGTAAATCAGCAAGAAGTTAAAGTGGAAGCAGTGAATACAGCATTTGTAGGTATTCCTCTAGAAGAAGGAGAAAGTGAAATCAGTTTGACTTTCAGTCCTCCTTATATACGAATTGGAATTGGAATGACTATATTAAGCATAACACTTTGGGGATGGATGATATGGAGAGGAGTTAGAATCAATGAAGATAAAAGAGAATAAAGAAAAAATAGGATATCTAATAGGTGGAGGCATTACGACTCTTGTGAACTATCTAGTATTTAGTGGAGGCTATATGTTAGAAATTCCAACAGTTGTTAACAACACATTGGCATGGTGTGTAGCAGTAGTGTGTGCATACGCAATCAATACAACCTTCGTTTTTAAAATACATAAGAGCAAGGAGTCTTTGGGACAATTTGTAAGTTTAAGATTAATAACACTGATGATAGAAAATACATTATTAGTTTTACTGCAATTGGGCGTAGGAGTGCCTCTACTAATCAGTAAGATGAGTGTGAGTGTGATTACTGTAATCGGAAATTATGTACTATGCAAATATAAAATATTTAAGGAGGGAATGAAGGATGAACGAGAGAAAAACATTGACCATAGTTGTACCGTGCTATAATGAGGAAGATAGTGTCAGATTATTTTACGAAGAAACAAAAAAACACATAAAAAAATGTGGTATGATAAGGGCAAACTTTCTATTTGTAGATGATGGAAGTGGAGATCAGACTTTACAGATATTAAAAGATTTAAACAAGGAAGATGAAAGCTGCAATTACATTACATTTTCGAGAAATTTCGGAAAAGAAGCAGCTATGTATGCAGGGCTTCGCGAGGCGAAGAGTGATTTTACCGTGATTATGGATGCAGACTTGCAACACCCACCTGAATTATTACCACAGATGATACACGCGGTTATGGAAGAAGGGTATGAGTGTTGTGCAGGATTTCGAATGACAAGGGATGGAGAAGGGTTTCTTAGAAATACGTTGTCAAAAACATTTTATAAAATCATTAGTAGTATGTCCAAGGTTGATATGGATGACGGAGCAGGAGATTTTCGCATGATGTCTCGTAAGATGGTAGATGCGATTCTTGCATGTAAGGAATATAATCGATATATGAAAGGAATTTTCTCTTTTGTAGGTTTTGAGACAAAGTGGATTTCCTTTGAGAATATTGAGCGCGTGGCAGGAGAGACAAAGTGGGGAATGAAACAATTATTCCGCTATGCATTGGATGGATTATTGTCCTTTTCAACTGCACCTATATCGATGGCAGCAGTATTAGGAGGCATCTGTTTTGTGTTATCGTTTGCATATGGGATTTATTTAGCCATTACCAGTTTAGTCTATCAAATTCCAACTTCAGAATGGGGAATCATGATGTGTGTCTTGCTATTTCTAAGTGGAATTCAACTTCTATTTATCTCTATTGTAGGAGGCTATGCATCTAAGAACTATCTAGAGAGCAAAGGGAGACCAATTTATATTATAAAAGAACAAAATGCACGATAGGAGTGTCTATGAAGGTGATTGAAACAAAAGGTTTATCGAAAGTGTATGGGCGAGGAGAATATCAAGTACAGGCATTAAAGCAAGTAGATTTAACAGTGGAAAAAGGTGAATTTGTAGCGGTTATCGGAACTTCTGGATCTGGAAAATCTACACTACTACATTTATTAGGAGGTGTGGATAAGCCAACAGAAGGTCAGGTGTATATCAATGGGAGTGATATCTATGGGCTAGAGGAAGAGTTACTCACTACATTTCGTAGAAGGCAGATTGGGGTGGTCTATCAATTCTTCAATCTGCTTCCAGCATTATCGGTGGAAGAAAATATTGTATTACCATTGATGTTGGATAGACGACAAGTGGATAACATGTTTTTAGAGGAATTGTTAGATCGGTTAGGATTACAAGAGAAAAGAAATCACCTACCGAATCAATTGTCAGGTGGACAACAACAGAGGGTGAGTATTGGAAGGGCATTAATCAGTAAACCATCCATTGTACTTGCAGATGAGCCTACTGGGAACTTGGATCGTAAGAATAGAGAAGAAATTATGACCCTTTTTAAAAAATTGAACTTAGAATACAAACAGACCATAGTGATGATTACACACGATACTGAAGTGGCATTAGAAGCAGACAGGGTAATTCGGATTGAGGATGGGAAAATTGTCGATGAATAAACAAATTCGAAAGTTAGCGATACAAAATATACTGAGATATAAAAAAAGAAGTTGGAGTATTGTTATTACCATTTGTTTAGCAGCTCTACTATTTACAATGCTATGTATGATGGTTGCTTCTATTGGTGGGAGTTGGCGAAAGGACATTGTATCAGGAGTAGGAGCATATCATCTAGGGGTGAGTGATGTAGAAGATATCGATTACTTTGAATCTAATATTGATATAGAGATGGTGTATAAGGCTTATCAAGTGGGGCTAGCAAGTGTACCAGAATTAGCAAATATAGTAGAACCGCAAGTAAGAATCTATAGTATGGAAGAGGCGGATGCAAAAGCCATTGGGATTACAGTGATGGAAGGGCGATTTCCTCAAAATAATAGTGAATTATTATTAGATGAGGGTGACCTTGGTGAGTTAGATATTACGGTAGGAGATCAAGTTGCATGGTCAGTAGATGGAACTGTGAATACTTTTACGATTGTTGGGATTATAGCACCAACTCATTTTTTTCTGGACTATGACGGTATTACAACAGGGATAGAGCGTGGAAAAGCGGATGTGTTTGTTACTTATAAGAATCCTCTAGATTATAAAAAGACAACAGAGGAAATACTTGGAAAAGAAGAGGAGTATTATGAATATTATGTGGAAAACACAAATCTCATAAAAATTGATGGTTTGGATTTTTCGAAAAATGAATGGCTCATAGGAGGCGGGATATTTATTGGAATTGTAGTACTGATTACTTTTGTTACCTTATTTTCCCTAAGTTATATTACTCAGCTGTCAAGGGGAGAGCGAAATCATACCTTTGGTTTATTGAAAGCAATGGGAATGAAAGAGAAAGACTTTCAGTATTTAGTAGCCTTTGACACCTATATTCTAACTGGTATTGGGGTGCTTGCAGGAATGATTTTGGGAACGCTTCTTACGATAATCAGTATCTGGGTATTACAGCCTTATATATCATATTGGATGGATTTGGAGTTTCACTTCTCGGTGATTAGCTTAATCGGGGGTGGTGGATTGGCATTTATTCCAAGTTGGCTGAGTGTGAGGTACAACAGATGGAAGTTGTCAAAATCTACACCCGTAGGGTTGATGAGAGGAGAGGTGGATGCTTTGATCACCAAAAAGAAAAGAGTAGATAGGAGACATGCTCTAGGTGTATCAGGTGCATTGGCTGAGAATAACCGAAGAGTCTTTAAAAAACGATATCGAGCCACAAGTCTTTCCATAGGTGGGAGTGTGTTTTTGATACTTACAACGCTACTTACCGTAGAGATAATAACGCATGTATTATATGCACAAATAGATAATATCAGCTACGATGTTATGATATATGGTGTAGAAGAAGAGATGTCTACAAAAGAAGAGTATATCGCATTGACAGAAAGTGAGTTGGTCGATGGATATGAAATTGGATATAACTATTATGGTGTAGAGTATGAGATTGGAAAGTCTTATAAGACACAGAACCATCCAAGTAAAAGTTTAAATGTAATTCATGCCCTTGCTTTAGAAGATGAATCCTTTCGGAATTATGCAGAGAAAATCGGAGCTGATTATGAAGAAGTACACGATAAAGGTATACTAGTAAACATGGTTCTAGATGAGGAAGATGGGGAAATAGTTATATATAGGAATCTTACTTCATATCAACCAGGAGATGTAATAGAAGGAAGAATACTTGACTCTAACGAACCATGTTCATTGGAATTAGGGTATGTTACAGAGGATTTGTCTTATACTGCAGAGTATATCAGAGGCATCTCCCCACATGTGGTAGTGAATAATAAATATTTTTCTCAGTATGAATATGGAGAGCCAGTTGCGTTTATAGAAACGGAAAAGCCAGAAGAGTATATCAGATGGGCAGAGTTGTTAGAACCAAGCTTTTACTTTGTGGATGAGAGTAGAATATACGAAGAACAATTGATTACCTTACAAGGGGTTTCATTCTTGTTATATTTCTTTCTATTTATGATTTGTTGTATGAGTATTTCCATGATTATCAATGTAAGTAGTGCCAATATATCTCTGCGGAAAAAAGAATTTGCCATGTTACATAGCATTGGAATTGGAAAAAATGATTTGAAACGGATGATATTATTGGAACAGCTAGCCATTGCGATAAAGGCACTGACATTTGCATTGCTTGGCTCTGGATTTATTGCATATCTTGTATTACAGCTGTTGGGGACGGGAATCAAAGTAGAAGTAGATATTCCATTTGCGCAAGTGTTAATAGTGGTTGCAGTAGTTGTGGCATTGCAAGTAGTACACATTTGGTTTATGATTCGTAGTATAGAAAAGGAAAGTCCAATGGAAGTGATGCGAAGCAATAGAGTACACTAGAAAAAAAGAGGGAAAAACATGCATATTTTATTAGTAGAAGATAATAAGGAAATCTGTAAGAATTTAGCAAGCTTATTTCAAGAATTGCCTTATGAATTTCATTATGTAGAGGGTGTAGAAAAGGCTATGGAATATATCTATGAGCATAATGTAGACTTGATATTATTAGATGTTTCACTCCAAGACGGTAATGGATTCGATTTTTATAAAAATGAAGTGGTCAAACAGAAGATTAAGACGATTTTTTTGACTGCTAGGTCTTTTGAGGATGATATTGTGTATGGTCTGGAACTTGGGGCGGACGATTATATTACAAAGCCATTTTCCAATAAAGAGTTAGTTGCCCGGATCAACAAGGTTATGAACTTTCATAAGACGGTTATCATAGATGATATTACGTATGATATCAAGACAAGCACCTTATATAAACAAGGAGAGCGTATAGAACTTACCGCTTTGGAAAGCAGAATTCTATCGCTATTATTTTGTAACCTAAATCAAATTATTACACGTGATTTTCTGATAGAGAAGATATGGATGTGGACAGGAAATGATGTTTCGGATAATACCATTACGGTTTACATCAAACGACTGCGGGAGAAGGTAGGGGAAGATGTGATTAGAACCATAAGAGGAATGGGGTATCAAATCAATGAAAAGTAGATATACTAAAATATTTTTAGGGATTAATTTTATCTTTATTCTTGGGCTCATCTTAATTAATTTATATGTAAGCGAAGTGTACAATCAAAAGGGGAACCAGAAAATCGATGGGATTTTAACTTATTTAGTAGCGACTTATCCAGATATAGAAGAAGAGGAAATTCTACAGATTTTGGATAAAGAAGGAGGTGAGAATATCCTCTTACGATATGGGTTGGATAGTGAACGAGATTCCTTTGTGGAACAAGATTTGTGGATGTTAAATGTGGCTGGTCTTTTACTCTACCTCAGTGTGTTATTATGTTTATATAGAGTCTACATGAGTGGGCGAAGGAAAAAAGTTGAGGAATTGATTACCTATATCCATGATATGAACCATCGAACTTATGAGATGAATTTGATGGATTATAACGACAATGAACTGAATGTATTAAAGAATGAACTGTATCAATTGACGGTACAGCTCAAAGAGGAAGCAATTACGAATCAAGAGGGTAGAATCAAGTTAAAAGACTCATTAGCAGATATCTCTCATCAATTAAAAACACCACTGACATCTATGCTGATTCGGATAGAAAATCAAGAGAAAGCATTGGTGGTAGACAAAAAGCAACTGCGAGAGATGAGACGCGAAATTGTGCATATTAATGATTTGATTATTGCAATTCTAAAACTAGCAAGATTCGACGCAGGAGTCATTGAATTCAAACAGCAAGAGGTGAAAGCAGCTTCCCTTGTAGAGGGGGTCGTAGAACAATTGTCATTGTTGAGTGAGTTGAAAGATATTCAGATTGTAACGGCAGTTTCCGAAGATGTGATGCTTCATTGTGACCCACAATGGCAGATAGAAGCATTGAGTAATATTGTGAAAAATGCAATTGAGCACGCTTATGAAGGAACAGAGGTGAAGATTTCGGTAGAACAGAATCAATTGTATACGACAATTGAAGTACAAAATTATGGGAAGGTTATTGAACCTAATAAGCTAAAGAAGATATTCGAGAGGTTTTATCGAACTGATGAGGACAATAAAAATAGTATAGGAATAGGATTGGCGCTCTCTAAGAGGATAATCATGGAAGAGGGTGGACTTATTCGCGCCACTTCAGATGAAAAGGAAGGTACCAAATTTGAGGTAAAATATTTTAAATAAATAAAGACCATGTATACAGGGGCTGTCGTCGATGAAAAATCCCAAACTTGACAAAAAAGCCGATGTGTATTATTATAACACATGACTAAATAAGAAGATTAGCAATGATACTTGCTTAAACTATAAGGTAGAAAAGTCAACTACCTATTGCCGATATCGGCACATTATTGATAACGTCGTCGAGCGTTAATTTTATAAGCTGGCAAACTTAATGCCTGTTGGGTTCATGCGCCTGAATTGTACGCTAGTACATACTTGTAAAAAATCAATATGAGTATTAAAAGTAAGTTATTGCTATATAGACTCTAAAAGAACAGGGATTAGGCTGTTTGTTACGTTGTATTTTCAGGTATGTCGCACTAGCGACATACCTTTTTTTGCGAGGGAGCGAGCCTCGTATTGACTTGATTTAGGAGAATACGATATGAATGAACAAAAATCAGCACCGATTTTACAGGCGCTAGAGAGATTACAAAAGAATAAGATTGTACCATTTGATGTTCCCGGACATAAACGTGGCAAGGGGAACCCAGAACTAACGGAATTCCTAGGGGAAAAGTGCCTGAGTGTGGATGTGAATTCTATGCAATGCCTGGATAACCTATGTCATCCAGTGTCTGTAATCAAGGAGGCGGAGGATTTGGCGGCAAAGGCCTTTGGAGCAGCACAAGCTTTTTTCATGGTAGGGGGAACAACGTCGTCGGTTCAGGCAATGATACTATCTACGGTGAAGCAAGGCGAGAAGATTATTTTGCCGAGGAATGTACATCAAAGTGTTATCAATGCATTTGTACTATGTGGGGCGATTCCAATCTATGTGAATCCGAAGACGAATACGAGACTCGGGATTGCACTGGGAATGAGTTTGTGTGATGTGAGGCAGGCGATCGGAGAGAACCCAGATGCCAAGGCGATTCTGGTGAATAATCCGACTTACTATGGGATATGCTCTGATTTGAAATCCATTGTGGAGCTTGCCCACGAGAATGATATGAAGGTGATTGTAGACGAAGCACACGGTACCCATTTTTATTTTGGGAAAGGCATGCCGATTACGGCGATGGCAGCAGGTGCCGACATGGCGAGTGTCAGCATGCATAAGTCAGGCGGTTCTCTGACCCAGAGTTCGCTCTTATTATGTGGAGAGAATATCAATGCGGATTATATTCGGCAAATCATCAATCTAACACAGACAACGAGTGGTTCTTATCTTCTAATGGCGAGCCTTGATATTTCGAGAAGAAACTTGGCTTTACATGGGGAGGCTATATTTGAGAAGGTGAAGAAACTATCTCAATATATGCGAGATGAAATCAATGAGATTGGAGATTATTACGCATATTCGAAGGAAATTGTGAATGGAGATAGTGTCTATGATTTTGATACCACGAAGCTATCGGTCAATACCTTGGATTTAGGATTGGCAGGGAAGGAAGTCTATGACATTCTGAGAGATGAGTACGATATTCAGATAGAATTCGGCGATTTGGGTAATTTCCTAGCTTATATCTCAGTCGGTGATAAAAATAAAAACATCGAGAGACTAATTACAGCGTTAGAAGAAATTAGGCGTAGACATAAAAAAGAAAAAGTGGGAATGATTGAGAGTGAATATATTTCACCAATTGTTGAGATGTCACCACAACAAGCATTCTGGGGCGAGAAGGAGAGCTTGCCACTAGAAGCATGTGATAACAGGATTTGTGCGGAATTTGTTATGTGTTATCCACCAGGGATTCCGATCTTGGCTCCAGGGGAGCGAATCACGAAGAAGATTATAGAGTATATTCAATACTCAAAAGAGAAAGGCTGCCTTATTACGGGGCCAGAGGTGATGGATGCCTCGAGTCTAAATGTATTGGAGGAAACGAGATGATGGATGATTTATGGTACAACGAGTACCACACGAAGAACGTAAAGTTTTCTATAAAAATAGATAAGCAATTGCACAGCGAGAAGAGTGAATATCAACGCATCAGTGTGTTTAAGAGTAAGGAGTTCGGAAACTTCTTGACATTGGATGGAGTGATGATGTTTACCGAGCGAGATGAATTCATCTATCATGAGATGATGGTACATGTTCCCATGGCAGTCAATCCAAATATCAAGAATGTATTGGTAATCGGAGCAGGAGATGGTGGAATCTTGAGAGAACTGAATCAATATGAGAACATAGAAAGTATTGATTTGGTAGAGATAGATGAACGAGTAATAGAAGTATCGAAACAATTTCTGCGAAAAACTTCCGTAGGGTTCGATAATCCAAAAGCCAATGTATATATTGACGATGGAATCAAATTTATCCGAAAGGTACATAACAAATACGATTTAATCATCGTAGACTCCGCGGATGCGTTTGGACCAGGAGAGGTGCTCTTCACCAATGAGTTTTATGGAAAATGCTATTCGGCATTAACAGAAGATGGAATCATGGTGAATCAACATGAAAGTCCATTTTATAAAGGGGAGGCGGTGGAGATGCAGAGAGCGCACTCCAAGATCGCACAGAATTTCCCGATTTCAAAAGTATACCAAGCCCATATACCGACTTATCCTTCGGGGCATTGGCTCTTTGGATTTGCATCGAAAAAATATGATCCAATTGAGGACGTAGATGGAGACCTCTGGGAAGCATTGAATATTAAGACAAAATATTATTCGAAATACTTGCATCTTGGTGCATTTTATCTGCCGAAATATGTGGAAGAGATGGTGAAAGAGAATGAATAAAAATATACAGACCTTTATAGGCTGTGAGAGAGAATATGAAGAGGCGGATATTGTTTTATTCGGGGTTCCATTCGATGGGACAACATCCTTTCGTCCAGGGACAAGGTTTGGACCTTCGGCCATTCGAAGTGAGAGTTTTGGGATTGAGACTTACTCGCCTTATTGTGATAGAGATTTGGAAGAAATCAAAGTGTTTGATGGCGGTGATATAGAACTGCCATTTGGTAGTGCTGAGAAGATGCTTCAAATGACGTATGAGTATACAAAAAAAGTATTGAGTGATGGGAAGATGCCGTGTGTATTGGGCGGGGAACACCTGATTTCACTAGGGGTGATTCAAGCGATTTGCGAGAAATATCCAGATGCACACGTGATACATTTTGATGCGCATACAGATTTGAGGGATGAATATCTGGGTGAGGAACTGACGCACTCTGGAGTCATCAAACAGGTTTGGAAGTTGTTAGGTGATAATCGAATTCACCAGTTTGGAATTCGAAGTGGCGAGAGACACGAATTTATGTTCGCAAAGGAACATACGAATCTACACAAATTCGACTTGAGTGCGTTTCAAGAAACAGTAGAAAAATTACAAGGGAAACCAGTCTACTTTACATTGGATTTGGATGTGTTAGACCCAGCATACTTCTGGGGAACTGGAACGCCAGAATCAGGAGGAGTTAGCTTCAAGGAATTGCTAGAGGCAGTCTTGAAACTTTCTGATTTAAACATCGTGGGATGTGATATCAATGAATTGGCACCACATTATGATCAAAGCGGTGCATCGACTGCATTAGCATGCAAGATAACAAGGGAAATATTATTGCAAATAGGATAAATAGGAGGAAACAAAATGGGAAAATGTTTAATTATTGGATGTGGCGGAGTTGCCAGTGTAACCATACACAAGTGCTGCCAAAACAGTGAAGTGTTTGAGGAGATTATGATCGCGAGTCGTACAAAGTCGAAATGCGATGCCTTAAAAGAGAAGTTACAGGGAACTACAAAGACAAAGATTCAAACAGCACAGGTAGACGCTGATAACACAGAGGAATTGATTGCCCTAATCAATGAGTTCCAACCAGAAGTAGTGTTAAACCTAGCATTACCATATCAAGATTTGACTATTATGGACGCTTGTCTTGCAACGAAGACACATTATATTGATACCGCAAATTATGAGCCGATTGATACGGCGAAATTCGAATATAAGTGGCAGTGGGATTATCGCGAGAGATTCGAAAAAGCGGGAATCTGTGCATTGTTAGGAAGCGGATTCGACCCAGGGGTAACTAGTGTATTTGCAGCTCATGCACTGAAGCATCAATTTGATGAAATTCATTATATTGATATCTTAGATTGCAATGGCGGAGACCATGGCTATCCATTTGCTACGAATTTTAATCCAGAAATCAATATTCGTGAAGTTACGGCGAATGGAAGCTATTGGGAAGATGGGAACTGGGTAGAGACAGAACCGATGGAGATCAAGAGAGAATATAACTTCAAAGGAGTAGGGGATAAGGATATGTATCTACTGCACCACGAGGAGATCGAGAGTCTTGCGATCAATATACCAAACGTGAAGAGAATCCGTTTCTTCATGACCTTTGGACAAAGTTATCTAACGCATCTGCAATGCCTAGAGAATGTAGGGATGACTTCTATTGAGCCAATCATGTATGAGGGAAAAGAAATTGTACCATTGCAGTTTTTAAGAGCAGTATTGCCAGATCCAGCATCCCTTGGTCCACGTACAGTCGGGAAGACAAATATTGGATGTATCTTCAAGGGTATCAAGGATGGACAAGAAAAAACATACTATGTGTATAATATCTGCGATCATCAAGAATGCTATAAAGAAGTTGAATCACAGGCAGTTTCCTATACCACGGGAGTTCCAGCAATGATTGGAGCGATGCTTGTAATGAATAAAACATGGTATAAACCAGGCGTATGGAATGTAGAAGAATTTGATCCAGATCCATTCATGGAAGCGTTGAATCAATGGGGATTACCATGGGAAGAAGATTTCAACCCAGTATTGGTGGATTAATAGATGCAAAAGGAATTATACAATATAAATACACCATCCTATGTAGTGGATGAAGGGAAAATAGAAGAGAATCTTAAGTTGTTAAGAGAAGTTTCCAAGCGAGCGGGATGTAAGATCCTGCTTGCTCAAAAGGCATTCTCCATGTATCACCTATATCCTTTAATCGGACAGTATCTAGATGGGGCGACAGCGAGTGGTTTGTATGAAGCAAAGCTAGGACATGAGGAGATGAAGAAAGAAAATCACGTGTTTTCGGCAGCCTATAGGGCAGAAGAAATGGAGGAGATTTTCACAATCTGTGACCATGTAGTATTTAACTCGATGAACGAATGGAATCGGTACAAGGATGAGGCCAAGAAGTTTGAGGTGAGTTCTGGAATCAGGGTAAATCCGATGCATTCTACACAAGGCGGAGGGATCTATGACCCGTGTGCACCAGCATCTAGGCTTGGTGTTACAAGAGAAAATTTCCCGGATGAGCTACCGCAAGGAGTAGAAGGACTTCATTTCCATACTTTGTGTGAACAGAGCTCGGATGATTTAGAAACAACGGTTAAGGCTGTGGAAGAACAGTTTGGTGAATTTCTACACCAGGTGAAGTGGGTGAATTTCGGTGGAGGACATCACATCACGCGTGCAGACTATGATCGGGAGAAATTGATTTCAGTGATTCAAAATATAAAGGCGACATATCAGGTGGATGTATATCTAGAACCTGGGGAAGCAGTAGCCTACTATGGTGGTTATCTAGTGACAACCATTTTAGATATTGTTCAGAATGGAATGGAAATATGCATTCTAGACACATCAGCAGCCTGCCATATGCCAGATGTCATTGAAATGCCATATCGACCACCACTCTATCAAAGCGGAGAGGCGGGGGAGAAAGCATATACCTATAAATTGACAGGACCGACATGTTTAGCAGGAGATATTATCGGTGATTACTCATTTGACCAACCATTGAATATCGGAGATAAACTGATATTCGAGGATATGGCGATTTATTCTATGGTAAAAAATAATACATTCAATGGAATGGCATTGCCATCGATTTCGCTACTGGAGAAGAGTGGTGCAGTGAAGATGATTAAGGAGTTTGGATACGAAGACTTTAAGATGCGGTTGTAAGCTTGGATAAGGAGTTTGTAGAGGAATATTAGTATAAAAATGCTTTGGGTGATATAATATAAACGTAGAATATTGACAAAACGTACAATTTAGCGTACAATAAATTGTACATACAAAGAAAGAGAGGATTCACTTATGCTAGCGGTTAATTATACTACAATTAGAAGTAAACTTAAGGATTATTGTGATAAAGCAACAGATGACAATGAAACAATTATTGTTACGAGAAAAGATGAGAAAAACGTAGTGATTCTAAGTCTTGAAAAATGGAATGAACTTCAAAAAAAGGCGCGTAATTCAGAATACTTAAATGGCATTGACCGTAGTATGGAACAAGTCAAACAGGGAAAAGTTATTGTAAAAACAATGGAAGAGCTAGAGGCGATGGCGGATGAATAACTCTTTTTCTGATAAGGCATGGGAAGATTATCTGTATTGGCAATTTACAGATAAGTCTTTACTTAGAAAAGTAAATGAATTGATAAAAGATATCCATCGAAATGGTATCTCAAATGGGATTGGAAAACCAGAGCCATTGAAGTATAGGAAAGCGTGGAGTCGACGAATTAATCAGGAACATAGACTTGTCTATACAATAGATGAAGGCGGAAATCTTGTGATATTATCTTGTAGAGGTCATTACGAGGATTAAATAAGTGTTGCATATAATGAAACCATCAAAGCAACAAGTAATCTTAACATTAGACCTGAAGTAAGAGCTTATGATGTTCAATTAGAGGTATTCACAAAAGATAGGGAGGAGCTAGAAGCATACGTTGCACACCATAGTTAGTAAGCCAACTAGTTTAAAAAGATAGATAACCCTACCAGAAAGAGGTTGTTCTGACTATGTGTCTGGGCAGCCTTTTTCATTGTGTAGCAGCTAGCAGATGAGAAGTATAGATCGATTCATTGGACATGGGAGAGAAATCCTCCATTTACCTATGAAAAATCAGGAATTATAGCTGGAGAAGAAATCTCTGTTTCCTATCGAGTGGAGAAGGGGACTATCGTAGAGTTTCATATAAGTTTCTCAAATGTCGACGCGGGAGAATTGAGTCGGATATTACGAGGAACACGATTTGATATCACATCAATGGAAGAAGAATAATCTTTGTTGGTGCAGAGTTGTACACGAAAGAGGGCAAATTAGCAGCGAACTGCACGGGTACATTTGCACCATAAGATATTGACAAAAGATACGATTTCGCATACGATGAATCGTACAATACATGAAAGAAAACAGGGTGGAGTAGACGTATGAAACAGATAAAAACAATCGATGCAGTGGGACATATCCTCTGTCATGATCTAACAAGAATCATCAAGGATGAGATGAAGGGTGTGGCCTTTAAGAAAGGACATATCGTCAAAGAAGAAGATATCGATGTTTTGCTCAAGATGGGAAAAGAACATCTATATGTGTGGGAAAATACACCGGATATGATACATGAAAATGATGCAGCTTTTATCATGGCGGATATTTGTATGGGAAGTCAGACCATAGGCTCGGAGGTCAAAGAAGGAAAAATCGACATCTATGCCGAGTGTGATGGCGTGTTGGTGGTAGACGAGGAGAGGCTTCTTGCAATCAATATGCAGGATGAATTGATGATTGCCACTCGTCATAATTATTACCCAGTGAAAAAAGGGGATTTGTTAGCAGGAACAAGAGTGATTCCGCTAGCGATTGCCAAACATAAGTTGGACAAGGCAGTAGAGATTGCAGGTGGGGAGAAAATACTCCATGTTTTACCATATAAAACCTATAAGGTGGGGATTATCACAACGGGGAGTGAAGTCTACTATGGGCGAATTCAGGATAAATTCACCCCTGTTATTATAGAAAAAATGAAGTCGTATGGAGCAGAAATCCTCGAAAGTAGAATCGTAAATGACGATAAGTCCATGATTACAAAAGCGATGGAGGAACTGAAAGAAGCTGGGGCAACGATGATCATCTGTACGGGAGGAATGAGTGTAGACCCCGATGATGTGACCCCGGCAGCGATTATAGAAAGTGGAGTTGAAATCATAAGCTATGGGGCACCGGCGCTTCCAGGAGCGATGTTCCTGCTAGGCTATTACGAAGACGGAACACCGGTGATGGGACTTCCTGGATGTGTGATGTATGCAAAGACAACCATATTTGACCTAGTGTTACCAAGAATTATGTCTGGGTTGCGCCTAGAGAAAAAAGACATAGCAAGATTCGGTCATGGCGGGTTATGCCTAAAATGCGAGCACTGCACCTTTCCACATTGTGAATTTGGAAAAGGTGTGTAAAGA
>CAYIZP010000048.1:0-17729 GCA_964367905.1 uncultured Lachnospiraceae bacterium | reverse complement strand
ATTTATAATTAGCATTATGATTCTTCAATTTTTTTATAAGCTCTAAGCTTCTTAAAAACCCTTTTCTTTTAGGCAATATACCTACAACACCTATATTATAGCTTGAATCTTCTTTTTTATCATTTATATATATAGCTTCTTCCACATAATTACTTAACAATCGCATCTTACTTCTAGGAACACTAAAAGTTGCCTGAAAGCGTTCAAAATAATAATACCCCACTGCAAACATCATATCGACATTATCCCAATTTACACTATGACCAAAATCGCGCGAGTACTCCACTCTATGAGCCCGTATAAACAATCTTTGATTATTATTTTTTTCTTTAGAAAAATAAACTGCATTACCAAATAGCCATTCGCAAAAAATGATATCTGCCCACTGACATAATTCTTTACTTTGAGCTTCATCATGTATGTTGTGGCCTTTCCATTCATCGATTTTAACATTATACTCTTTCTCAAAATATGGTACTAGTGGTGTAATAAACTTAAGGTCATATCCATTTATTAGCAGTCTTCGTTTAGAAACTTCACAGTATAATTTGTAGTCTTCACTTAAAATTGATTGATATAATTCATAATACCTTGTTGATAAATTCATTGCTAGAGCTATATGCTTTTTTGTATTCTGTGCAAAACTAGCCAATACATCATAAGTTTCAACTGATATCCCATTAGAATATCGTACAATAGATAATAATAAATTTCTGAAACTGGCATGTAATCGTAGCTTATAATAACTTTTTCCTATCGAATTTAAAACTTTTTCACTTTCTTGCCATGCATCAATTTGATTCATAACCTCTCTATCTGAAACACTTTGTGTTGACGATAGATTGGATATATCATATGAAGTCTTATTGTATATATAATAAAAATCATTAATATACATAACAACTTTGCTGCAAGCGATTATGCTGCATACAAAAATTATGTCTTCTCCTATTTTAATATCAGTTCTATATCTAATATTTTCTTGCAATAACAACTCTCGTTTCACAAAGAAATCCTGGGTCGTACTCTGTTCCCGTATCATCATTTCTACAGTTTCATCTTGGCTTTTCGGTTCGAATGAAAGTTTATTTGCAATAGTCCTACGACCTCTGTTATCCGTCATTAAATAGCCTCTTGCGAAATCAAAATCCTTGCTCTTTACCATATTAAGCATATCTAACATCTTATCCGCATACAGCATATCATCATCGTCCAAAAAAGTAATGTACTCACCTGAAGATTTTTCAATCCCCAAATTTCTTGGAGCAGAAGGACTCCCTGTATTTTCTGACATTTGAAATACTTTGATATTGCTATATTTTTTTTCATACTCACTCACAATCTGAAAAGTACTATCCTTAGAACAATCATCTATAACAATAATTTCGATCAAATTTTTCCTATATGTATTTAAAACAGACTCGATTGCTCTACTCGCTGTGTTTTCCGCATTATATGTGGTTATTATTACACTAAGTTGATACATATTTTCTCACTCCTATATAGTACTTTAATTATATTTGCTTACATCTTCATAAACTAATAATATCTGCTATCTTCTTACAAGCATATCCATCTCCATATGGATTACTCGCCTTACTCATCTTTTCATATTCATTCGTATTCTCTAACAGTAATTTGAAGTTTTCGTAAATCACTTCCTCTTCTGTACCTACAAGTTTTAGTGTCCCTGCTACAATGCCTTCTGGCCTCTCAGTTGTATCTCGCATAACAAGAACTGGTTTCCCTAGAGATGGTGCTTCTTCTTGGATTCCACCACTATCTGTCAGGATCAAGTAGCTTCTAGATAAGAAATTATGAAAATCAATTACTTCAAGAGGCTCTATAATTCTAATTCTATCGCAATCCCCTAGAATTGCTGTAGCTGTTTCGCGCACTTTAGGATTCATGTGAATTGGGTAGATTGCTTTTACATCTGGATACTCATCCATGATCCTCCGAATAGCTCTAAACATATTCTTCATAGGCTCACCTAAATTTTCTCTTCTGTGAGCGGTAATCATAATCAATCTGGAATCCGCTGCCCATTCAAGCTCTGGATGAGCATAATCTTCTTTAACTGTTGTTTTTAGTGCATCTATGGCTGTGTTTCCTGTTACATATATGGTTGACTCATGTTTTCCCTCTTTTAATAGATTCTCCTTGGATGTGTCTGTTGGAGCAAAATTATATTTGGACACAATTCCTACTGCCTGTCTATTAAACTCTTCTGGAAACGGTGAATATATATTATACGTACGAAGACCTGCTTCTACGTGTCCTACAGGTATCTGAAGATAAAAACAAGCTAACGCAGTGACAAAAGTAGTTGACGTATCCCCATGAACCAAAACAACATCTGGCTTTTCACTCTCTAGAACTCCTTGAATCTTCTTCAAGATATTTGTCGTAACATCAAACAGTGTCTGTTTTGCTTCCATAATAGATAAATCATAGTCTGGAACCACATCAAATACGGTCAGTACTTGATCTAACATTTGTCTATGCTGACCTGTTACACAAACTACTGTATTAATTGATGTTCTCGATTTCAATTCATTAACAAGAGGGCACATCTTTATCGCCTCGGGTCTTGTCCCAAACACTAGCATTATTTTTTTCATCACTAATTCACCTATCATCTTCCTCTATAATTTATACGCTTTTTCATTACTACACACATTGCGTGTGTCAAGTATTAATTTATCTTCAATCTTATTCATATTTTGCTTAATATGGTCATGTCCTACCATCAGAACAATCAGTTCTACATCATCTACAAATTTGTCAAAGTCTTGATATTGGTTTTCAACAATGTTCTCTTTAATCCATGGATCATATACTTTGATACCTGTAGCTAGATGCTTTTGCATACTTTCTAGCAACTGAAGTGTCGGACTCTCTCTAGTATCATCTACATCCTCCTTGTATGACAATCCATACAGCCCAACTTTAGAGACATCCTTAATCTGATTTTCTCTCATAATGCTATGAATTCTCTCTAATACAAACTCCGGCATTGAGTCATTGATTTTTCTCGCTGATAATATAATATTAGCAAGCCCCGGATAATCTCCCACTAAAAACCATGGGTCAACTGATATACAGTGTCCTCCCACCCCTGGTCCTGGAGTTAAGATGTTTACACGTGGATGCATGTTTGCAATCTTGATAATTTCATATACGTCCATTCCGTCTTCTCTACAGATTTGTGCCAACTCATTTGCAAATGCAATATTAATATCACGGAATGTATTCTCAACTACTTTTGACATCTCCGCAGAACGAATATCCGTTACAATCATATCGCCTTTACAAAAAGAAGCATAATATTTTTCAATTCGACCACCAATCTCCTTATCATCGCATCCAATCGTTCTGGAGTTGTTTTCCAATTCGTAGATCATATTCCCTGGAATAATTCTTTCAGGTGCATGTGCAATATGAATATCTTCGCCAATCACAAATCCTTTTTCTTCAATAATTGGTCGGATAAATTTATCGATGGTACCTGGTGAAATTGTTGACTCAACACAAACAATCGATCCTTTATCGCATACATCAAGTACACTTGTTACTGCTTTGATAACATAAGCTGGATCTATCTTCTTTGTTTCTTTTATATACGGTGTTGGCACCGCTACAATATACATATCTGATTTTTCATATGTGTTAGAAAACTTTATACCGTTGCTGAGCGCTTCTTGAAATAACTCTTCCAACCCTTCTTCCTCAAAGGTAAGTCTGCCGTCTCTCAAAGAATTCACTAACTCTACATTATAATCTACTCCCATTACATCAACGCCACTCTTCGCAAACATAAGCGCCGTAGGTAATCCTATATATCCTAATCCTATTACTGAAATCATTATTAGCCCTCTTTTCTTTTTATTAATTATCTACTAAATTGAATCTTATTAAAATCTAGTCTCACTTCAATCAAAATTAATTTGATATATCTCCAGAAACCTTTAACTGTTATTGTATAGCATAATACTTTTTATTTCAAGCAATTTATCTCATGAGTCATTTTCTCAACAAATAACTTTATGCCTTTCCTTCAAAGATTTTCACTGATTTTTCCTACACTCTATTATCTTTCATTATACTCTTCAACCACTTCCCCATCTCTAACTGCTTCTATACTCTCATGTATATACTCCACCGATGTTTCATCCGGCTTAATCACTGACAGATTATTCCCCCACAGCGAATAGCACTCTCTAGACATGGCTCCTGTTCCTTCTGCGGAGATCGATGTGATATCCCAGTCTCCTCCCTCTTCCAGTTGGGTTTTTACCAATTCTTGCAATAATTCCTCTGGAATATCGGTATCTATATTATCACTCACACTAGCTAAGATATCTAGCGCACCTGTCAAGAGTGCTGGTGATAGCACCTTATCTATCATAGCAGTAATTACCTTTTGTTGGTTTGTTCCGCGTGTCAGATCTCCCCCAGATAGATTCTTACGTTCTCTTGCGAATGTCAATGCTTCACGACCTGACAATTGATTCATGCCCTTACTGAAACTTAATCCATTGAATGCGGTGAACCCACTGTCCGAATATACCTCTATGCCCCCTAGTGCATCTACCATCTCAACTACAGAAGTGAAGTTCACTCTCACGTAATAATCAATCTCTGTATCATACAACTCCCCGAGGGTAGCCATTGAAGCTTCCACACCATAGAGACCTGCGTGAGTCAGTTTATCATAGCTCTCCCCTGACACCTCTGGTATCTGCACGAAGTAATCTCTTGGAGTCGTAGTAAGTAGAATCTGATGCGTGGTAGGATTCACCGTTGCTAGTATGTTCACATCGCTACGGCTCGTCTTCGATATAGATCCATATACATCGATTCCGCTGATATATACGGTAAATGTATCATCTTCCTCTTCTTCGATCACCTCTTCCACAACTTCTTCAATCGGTACTTCTTCTATAATTTCGTATGTATGGATAATCTTTACTGAATCACTATAATTCGGGATAACCTCCTCAATCATCACCGAATACGCTTCATTGTATATAATTGCACCGATTTCTCCATCAATCAATGCAAATAATTGTTCTGTTAACCCCGCATACTCCTGAGTCATAGGAGCTTTGCCAAGCTCACCTTCGATATGTTCCAATGTGGTTTCTGTTTCCTCAGCCATGGTCGCATACTGAACACCGAATGTATAATCTATCACATCCTCCAAAGTTTCAGCAAAATCCCCTGAACGAACCACTACAACCATACTATCTATACTGACTTCCTGTGAAGTAATCTGTGCAATCGCCTCACTCGTTTGGAATACATAAAACCCTCCGAAAAACAAGGCAATCGTCAGTATGGAACTCACTACTTTCACTAAAATCCCCTTTTTCTTCGAAAAATACTGGCCCACAAACGGTGCCACCCATAACACTACCAATACCACACTCATAATTATAATATATTCTGTAGGCAGTATATTCAGTTCCAGTACCATATACGCAAAAAAGACCGTAGCAACTAGTTGAGCACCAACAATCCCAAACCCGATTCTTCGGCTCTTGGTATTCGTTCTCGCCTCATCACATTGCTCGCCCTTCTTCTCATTTTCATTTTCAATTACATTCCCCTGCTTAAGTTCATCCTCTGTACTCTTATGTTCTTCCATCTGTAGCTCCTTATAACATTCTATTCTTTCTCTGTCAAATGCCTATATAGCATATCTATAATTTCGGAATCCTCTACCGGATTGAATTTGCGTGCAAATAAGCACTTTGTGGAGATCAATTCCTCGAAATCTTCCTTTCGATACGTATATGGCGCCCCTCTCGTCCAATCAATCTTCCTCATGATACATTCACTATTATCTGCAAATGCCTTGTCTGGTAGGTGATTCACATATTCTGAATTCAACACCAACGTCTGTAGAAAGATTTCATCACAACAGATGGTATGCCCAAATGTGGATCTCACAAATCCCTCATGACTCACTATATATTGTGCAAATGAGTTGGTGATACTAAACCAATTCGCCCCTTTGCCAAATTTTATATCTTTATTCTTTACCCGATTAATGTTCAACTGTTTCTGAATCTGTTTACTTTTCTGAATTAATCTATTCTTAAACGGTTTCGGATTTCTAACATTCTTAAACAAATGATAATATTGAAATCGTTCTTCTAATGATTGTGGGAACTCTCTGCTGATAAAATCAACAAATTCCACATCCTCTTGTTTCGAAAAGAATTCGTAGATATAGGAAGCCCTCTTTAACGGAAGATCAACCCCAGATATCAGATGATAGTACGCATAATTATGTTGTGCTGCTGCCTTAATCAATCGCATCTCGCAATCAATCTGTGAATAATCTCCCCATAGGACGGAAATTGGTTTCACAAATGTCACAGTACTCTCCGTTAACAAATCCTTGAATCGCTCCTGCTCACGGAAATCACTCTTCTTGTCCACATGGATATAGAAATCATGCATGGGATGCTCTAATAACAACAGTAATTTTTCCAACAGATCAAAATGCTCATGTGCCATAATCAGATATGCTTGCTTCTTCGTGTTCTTCATGTTCTTCATGTTCTTCATCCTTTATATGTTTTATGCAATGGAAAGGTAATTTCCATTGCATAAAACATCCGACACATTGTATCACATTTTGAACACACTTGCAAGTTTCGCAAAAATATACTCCAGTTAAACCGTTTACAAAAGTTACTTTTCAGACCCACACAAATTGATGAAATCTATGGTGCATAATGCTGAAAATATTTTACACCACCACTTTGAATATACAAGTAAGTAGCTTTATTTCTTCTTTGAGAGCACCAGATATGACTTGGCTGCTTTCTCTGTTAAATCCATCTGAGCCACCAAATGTTGGATGATAACATCATCGGATTGTCCAAAAGCATTTAAGATATTAATAATTCCTAGAACACCTTCTTCTCTTCCACGCTTTTCTCCACGCTTTTCTCCACGCTCTTCTGCCTCTCGTTCCATTTCATCAAGCATTGTACACATCTTCACCTCTCCCTTCGTTTCACTTTGTTGTATTATAAATTTTGATTTTATTATTGTTCCTAGAATATCTGCAAGCTCAGTATCGATTGCTATCTCTTCATATTGTTCTAACGCCTCTTTATCCCCTTGCAAAAATACTCGTGCGATATCAAATAGCAGTTTCAGTTCTTCGTTGTGAAAATCATACCTCTTATCACTATTTAGTTCCACTATATTTAATCGACAGTTGGGAATATACTCCTTAAATTTCTCTGGCATGTCTCTTAACATCTCATGAAAACTTCTTGGTCCCTCCCATGGCTCTTCTCCATAATAGAGAATAATAGTCATGATTGGAGTTAGTCGATCTTCTTTGCCAAATCCAGACAAGAATTCATTTGCTGACTCTTTGATGTCCTTTTCATTTCGCTGTTTCTTACGCTGGCTTGCGATTTCTTTTGCTTCGCTGATATAACCCAACACATCATAGGTCATGTTTCGAAGTGGCATAGCATAATGAATATGAGTTTGATTCTCAATCCCTATAATGGAGACGATTTCCCCACTGCGTACTTGTCTTAATATATCTCTTCTTCGTTCTAGCGACACTTTTCCATCGCGCCCTCGAATAATTCCAGACACCTCAGAGTCTAGTTCTTGAACATCTGTCTCCCGAATCTGTTGCTCTCCGTCATAAAGTACAGCATTACAAAAATCTGCGAATCGTTCGGGGTTCTTAAAGAAAATCTTTTGGCTTACATCATCTCGTACAGGCTTCTTATCACTCATACAGTCCCTTCCTCTCTTAAATTGTAGGAAGCTACGAATAGAGCAACATATGTATTATACATGCTACATATATCTCAAGTAAATCTGCCTCTTCACTTCCTGCTTGTTGTTGGGTATCAAAAGCACGAAGTTGCTAAGAATGGATGTCTAGAATTGACATTCGATTCGCCGTGGCGAAAGATAATAAGTCTTCTGCTTATTACTAGAACTTGCTTGCTTTTCACTATCATATCAGAAGGTGGTGGAAATGTCTAGAGCAATTTTTTAGCGGAAATATAGGTCAAATTCAAAGGGGACAGAGTTAAGATAAGAAATAAATACCACAACTGCCTCCCCTACATATAAGATGACCAAGTTGTGCCCCGATTATATTTTATATTCTCTCATCTACAAGCTGATATTCCTTGCTTTACATACTAGCCCACGCTAATCAGCGGAGTGATTAGCGTGGGAGTGAAACAATGTAACTTACAAAAAACTAATCTTATCCTTCAGTAATTCTTGGATCTCCCCCGCTCTTATCTCCTTTTTATATCGATTACACAATGCTATCGAATTTTGTAACTGCAAACGATATGATTTGTCTTTCACTTGGGAAAAAGCATATAAGGAATCGTACCAATTCAAAGCAAACCGATACCAATGCCGATTCGGAAAATTCTTGTACGATAAATATCTTCGATTCGCTATCACATAAAATGTCTTCTCGTCTGACGGAGTTCTCCACTCTTTTGACACCAAATGATTCACATATAGTTCAGGTTCTACAAGGGTCAAAAAGCCTTGTGATTGTGCCTTCCCACAATAACGCATCGAAAAATCCAAATCTTCGGCATAGCTATATCGGCCCAACTTCTCATCAAATCGTATCTTCCAACGGTCCAACAATGATTTTTTCATACAGAAGAAAAATCCCATTGCCCAGTCTGTATTCTCACACTGTCGAATCCCAACTGCATAGCGGCCTCTCATATTGCTCTTAATCACATATCCACCCTTGCCACTTCGATGTCTCTTCAAGGATTTCATCCCCATCAGAGAAGCAACCACATCCTTGGGCAGAGAATTTTGCCTCACCTGAGCAAACCGTGGATTCTCATCATAGTCAATGGCAGCAACCAAAGCCACTTCTTCTCTACTCATCTTCTCATACAATAATTTCAGCGTATCATCATTGACTAGAATATCATCATCGCAAAACAGTAGAACATCATGTTTTGCCTCTTCAATCCCAACATTTCTCGCTTTTGTGGCAGACGGACTATCCATATAGATAACTCGAATATCTGAATTCAGAAACTCTCTCTCCACACACAAGGGTTTCTCGGATTGATCCACAACCAGGATTTCAGCTGGAACCACCTCACCTGACATCAAGCTGTCTATCGTATCTAGTACAATCTTCGGTCTGTTATAAGAAGGAATAATTACCGATATATTCTCCACCCTCTGTTCACTGTTCTTAACCATTGTCCACCTTTTATCCTTTTATCAACTCTTCAAAAAATTCAAGATACGATTCTGTTGGAGTGTCTACATCAAACTGCTGACTACGTTCGTATGCTGCCAATACATCACTCTCACAATGCATCTCAACCTTTTTCTCTATGGCATCTGCCAATGCGTTGGCGTCCCCGATCTGAATCAAGGTACCAAACTGACCATTGCTCAAGATTTCTCCCGGTCCAACCATGCAGTCCGTAGAGATTACTGGCAATCCACAGTTCATGGCCTCAACCAGAACATTACCGAAGGACTCATGCTTCGACGTAAGAAGAAAAATATCATAGTTACCCAATCTCTGTCCCAAGTCTGTGACGAATCCCACAAACTCCACGGAATCTACTACCTTCAATTGACTGGCCATCTGTCGCAGCATCGGCTCTCGGCTCCCCTCACCAAATATGGTAAGACTACAGTTACTCCCTCTTGCTTCCAGAAGAGCAACCGCCTCAATCATAGTTTCTTGCATCTTCTCCTCTTCGATTCGTCCAGCTGTAACCAACCTGATATGATTTTTCTGAATTTCTCTATATCTATACTGATTCGTTTCACTCATGATTGGATTATAGATGACCCTCGTCTTGGTATTATACCCACCCATACAGGCATCCAAATCCTTCTTCACACCGTTCGATACACAGATCAGACCATCTATTTTACTGAATACTCGAGTCAATTTTGGAATCAGCCCATTCACAACTTTCGTCTTCATAGATGCATTCATAAGCATAGAATACACACTGTGTTGCACATAGACAATTTTTACATTTTTATTGTATTTTTTCTTGTAGCGCAAAGAAAAAAACACTTCCATCAAATTACTTGCGTGAATAATATCTGGGGAAACCTGTTTCAGAACATTGATCAAATCCCCTGCACACTCCTTGATTCGATTCTTCTCTAGATACATACAAGGAACACCATCAAAACTATCTCCATGAATATTTTTCGGAGTAATCAGGGATAGCATCTTCACATCATGTCCACGCTCCATAAACGCCTTGGCCAAGCAAGTATTCGCCTTTTCCACTCCACCACCCGAAAGCTCTGTTATCACAAGAATCTTCATACTACACCTCATCATTTTCTCTGTATTATGCTCTTTATCCCACGCTTTATCTTCTTAATTGTAGTCACTATGATATAATAAAATTTGGGCATTACACCAAGAAGGGCAACCTTCCATTTCATTCCTCCAAGATATCTGCCTTCATTTTTGCACAATGCGATAAATCTAGCCATCAATTCATTTAATCTAGCTCGATTGCTCTCTATCTTCATATCTAGCTTGCCATATGCTGTGGCTAATTCCTCCACAATACTAGGAATCACTAATCGAATCAACTCAGGCGACTTCACCTTCCGATAGAACTCCATTCTCTCTAGATACGCTTCCGCGCCGTCTAAACGTCGTACGGAATATCCTGTATTCATAATACTACCTTGTCTTTGTACATAATTATACGTATAATCTGGAAGCACTGCAATCACATCCGCATAATAGAGCAATTGATGAGATACAAAATCATCCTCATGGTATTTTCCCTTTGGGAATCTAACCCGATCAAATAGCTGTTTTCTGCACAACTTGTTCCATGCAGGGCCTAGTTGTCCGTGCTCTTGCAGGGCAACAAACTTATTCGATCCACGAATCAATGGATTCTGAACACCATATCCATATTCACTAATAAATTCGCCTTCCTCTGTCACCTTTCTATAGTTACCCACAACCATATCAACCGAACTGTTCTGCATCTCATTCACGAATATTTCCAGAGTGTCTTTCTCGATATAATCATCACTGTCCATAAAATAAAGCGCCTCTCCACTGGCAACTTCAATTCCTGCGTTTCGTGCATCCGATAATCCTCCATTTTCCTTATGGATTACCACAATTCGACTATCTCGCTCCGCGAATTTATCACATAGTTCTGGGCAGGAATCTGTAGCGCCATCATCCACTAGGATAATCTCTAAGTCAGCATACGTTTGTTCCATAACACTCATAACAGATTTTTCTAAAAATTTCTCAACATTATATACAGGCAGTATTACTGATATCTTCATCTTCTTCCATCTTTCCTTTTATTGAACTAGTTTTCTCTTAACTCTTGTAATCAATGACCGATTATGTTTCTGAATCTGCTCTCTCTCTTGGATATACCGTTCTTGATATTTCTTCCCAGTAGCAAAACGCTCCCGACGATATGCCAATTCCTTTTCCTGACCTACAATGTGAAGTAATTGCTTCCTCAATGCAATCTGACAACTAGTATAGGTCTCCACATGCATCGGCTCCCTCAGATAAGCCTCATACGCTTCCATATCTCCATCCAAGAACTTCACATGTTCAACAACCGCATCAAAACTATCAAAAGAATGACAGTTAATGAAGGACTTCTCATTAAATCCTTTTACAATCAATGGATCTCCCCAATAAATCGGTACTGTCCCAGCTGCAAAGGCTTGTGTAATCTTCTCTGTAACATATCCCGGTGTAGATGAATTCTCGAACACAACTGCGAATTTATAGTCCTTCTGGAATAGATATTTACTATCCTCCCCAAACCCAATGGATCCACCGATATTATTCAAGTGGCGCCCACCAGAATCGACCTTTTTATACTTGCTCAACAGATGAAAAAACGCTTCTCTCCTCGGATCCGCTTCCGCATTGCCATAAACATAACTACAGAATTTCGTCTTGCCTTTCAGTAGACTCTCTACATTCAAATGCTTGTTACACGCTCGATTATAATCCCTACCATAATTCTTCATCTCGTAGAGCGGAAATCGACAATATCGATCTCCAAATTCAAGATAATCAAACCCAATTCCATAATCACACAGATTAAAATTCGATCTGATATTCTCTCCTGTATAATGAATCCTCACACCATCATACTTCACAAACTCATCACCAAAATCCGAGTAGATGATATAATCTGGCTCATCACTAAATTCGCATTCGTACTCCTCATTTAGCATATCTACAAAAATATTGTCTCTTACATCAAATCCGTTCCAAAAATCACAGATCTTAATCTTGATTTTTCTTCCCACGTCGCATACCTCCCAGTAACCTCAAACTCAAATCCTTAAAATACTTAAACTCATATGTTCTATGAAACAATAAAATATTAATCCCATTTGGAACTATCAAACAAACAAACATCTTAACGACAAATTCTAAGAATCCATTCTGTATATTTATCATACGCCCCAACATAATACATAGCCACATCTGCGCTGCAATGAGAAGCAGATACATACTCAATGTCATCAAGTATTCTCTGGCAGATTGGCGAAAGAATTTCTTGAAGAGCAAATATGTCTTCATCGCCCCCGCTATAAGATAACTAACCGTCGTTCCGATCAGAACTCCCACCAATCCAACCTGTGTAACCAGGATGATAGAAAGCACCAAATTTACAACCATCTCTACAATTGCATTGAATTTATCTTCCTTGAATAATCCAGATATCGTCATCACTTGCCAAATCGGTCGAAGCATAACGCCAATTGCAAGATTGATGACAGCAAACAATACCGCAATAAACTCCAACAAATACTCTGGACCTATCCACAATGCAATAAAATCCTCCAACAGAACAATAAAACTCACAGAACAGAAACTTGTAATAATAAAGCATAAGAAATTATATTTCTTGAATATATCATATAGATTTTCTCTCTCCTCTGAGAAGGCTAGATTCCCAAGCGAAGCTTGTACCCCCTCTAATATCTGATTCAAAAACCCACTCACTGTACTAATGATCAATGTATAGTTAGAGAATATACCAACTGTTCTAATCCCAACAAATGATGCAATAATAATATTATCTGTCGAAGAAACAACAAAGGAAGACACCTTGTGAACAAAGATATTTCTGATATCACCTAAGATTTTTTTCACCTGATCTTTTGGCAAATCTGTATTCATCTTGGATAAGAATGGATATTCCTTATCAATCTGTCTAGACACTACGATATTCGGCAGTACTGTGAAGATAATCTGTGCAAGTAGATAGATAATGTAGTTGCCTGTAAAGATTAATACCCCAATCTTTGCAATCGCCCCTACTACACTGGTAATCATATCTAGCTTCACTACCACATAGTTTCTTTGGTCAGCATACAATAATGAACGCTTGTATGCAAACAGGTAAGACATCACCGTGTTCGCTAAAAACAAGAGAAAAATAAGTCGCACATACCCTAGCTCAAACTCTACATCACTGATAAAATACTGAATAAAGAACGAGAGAAGAATCCCAAGCACAAGGATCACCATCGCAATCCCACTATAGAATCTACGATATAGCTTCATCAATCCAGAAATCTCGCCTTGATTCCCATCATGTAGCGGCTTATAGAGGCTATATGTGATTGCCGACCCAACTCCTAGCTCTGCCAATGCAAGCATCGCTAGAATATTGGTGAACAGTCCATTCAACCCTAGATATTCTACCCCTAACGTATCGATAAAAATCTTCCTCGACACTAAATTTATTACCATTAGAATTGCCTGTTTTGCAAATCCTGCCATACTATTTTTTAATGTATTTTGTATTCTCATATTAATGATTACCTTCTAAGCATGCTTTTTAGCTTATATCTATTGCAGTAAACAAAAACCGTTGCCCTCGCACCGATAAACTGATTCATTTTCCGCATTTTCTTTGTTTCCTCAATATCTGTTCTCTCAATTAACCACATATGCTCTGCAAGAATTTTCTGCATCTTCTCACTCTGTTTTCCCTTGAGCAATCGTGACTCCCATAGTTGATCCAAAAAATCTAGAGCCAATCGATTATAGATCGCCTGTCCAAATTGTTGATATTGAACATTGCTCTCCACCAGCCTCCTAACATCGCTAATAGAGACAAATAGGGATTCTATTTTCTTTTCTGAAAATCGATTCATCACCGACTCGGGTCTATCATTTCTATAGCAGTAAAGGCAAGTATCCAGATATCTAATTTCACCTGCAAGCAAAAATGTTCGTATCACGAAATTCATATCTTCACCGCAGATCATCCCCACTTGAAATAACAACTTATGCTGTTCCAAAAACTCTCTTCGGTAAACATATTTCCATACACTCCACAAAGGCATGGGGTTCTCTAGCAGATACTTTACGACCTCATGAACAGGTTTATCGCGAAAGACGTCTTCCTTCAACTCACAAAAGACACTTTCTTGTCCCGAGTCATCTACCGCTTTGAACTTCGTTAATACAATATCCGCCTCTTCCTTCTGAATGAATTCCAAGACAGATGCAATTTTATTCTCTTCCCACCAATCATCACTATCTAGAAACATGATGTAGCGTCCCTTGGCACGGCTCATCCCTACATTGCGCGCTTCCGAGATGCCACCATTCTCCTTATCTATCACTATAATTTCTGGGTATTTATCACGATACTCTCTTATAATCATTGGCGACTCATCTGTGGATCCATCATTCACAATAATTATCTCCACCGATTCTTGTGCTTGTGCTAGCACACTATCCAAGCATTTTCTTAAATACTTACCAACATTATACACTGGTATAATCACACTGATTAATTTTTCCATATTTCACTATCCTCAAGTGGTCGTCTTTATTTTAATAAAATCATCATCCCAAATATCCGTCGGCACTTCGCCATTAAACCAGCGATCTGGAACAATCACCTTTTTCGTGTCATTCATCGAGAGAAACTGTGCCCACCATGAGAATGAACTATTAGACAGTATAAAATGATCGCATAGAGCCATAATATGCAACACTTCATAATCCATATACCCTTCTGGTTCAAATACACACTCATACTCTTGGCACATCTCCTTCGCCAACTCGACATCATTGGAGAACACATAGAATACCGGCTCTTCCAATTCATCACTTAGCTTTTTCATCGCCTCTATATAGTATTCCTTTGTGCACACCGCATGAAGCGGATGATTGAGATAGTCTCCTAGCCTAATATGCAAGCATATACTATTCTTCGTGTTCTTCAATTTGCTCAGATAAGCATCATCCATATTCAATGGCTTCTGAAGTTGTAACTCCTTACGCAAAATATCTCGCATACCCTCAAAATATCTTTCACTCTGAAAATACCCATCTAGATGAGCCGTTTTTGACAGCTTAGGCACCTCGAGATATCCATTTTCACAATAAAACATATCAAACACAGTAGCATAAAGATTCTTATATTTTTTCTCAAAAGTGTATGTCTGCATATAATCACTCTTACATCTCATTTTATTATAAATACGTCGACCTATCTTCTGTCTCATAGACAACTCCCCCATCTGGGTCGTAATCACCTTTGGATTCCCTACAAAAATATCTTGAAAGAATTTTTTATAATCGTAATCTGGACTACTCCACATCACAACTTCTTCACCTGTTTCTTCTGCGATTTTTCGTATCATTGCATATTGAAAAAGCTGATTTCCCAGCCCGCCATTCATCCTAATCTTAATCATACTTCTTCCCCAACATCTTTCCACACACTAGTATCACTCGCAATTTTCGTTTCATACCAATCTGTCCACTCTTCAAGATACGCCAGAAATTCTTATATAGAAATTCCTTGCATCTACCCATAAACTCTATATTAGTTTCTGGATTCTGGATTCTCAGATAATTCGATAATATATGATTCATATAGAATACAAAGAAAAATTCTCTTGCATCCTCTTCATTCTCTATGGACGCAAAATATCTGTCATTATCCTCTGCAATCCATACCATGTCCTTACTAATTGTAATCCGAGTCTCCCCCATGATACTATCACTTCTCTGAAGATAATTATATTTTAAATTATTGCAAAACACTGTTTTTTTACTCTCAACAAGAAGTCTTGGAAATACGTGCAAATCCTCATATAGAATCCCCTTCTGAAACCTTATTTCTCTAAACAACTCTGCTCGATACAACTTCCCGCAAGCTTCCCATGCACAGATACGATTGAAGATAATTTCTTTCAACTCACTCCATCTCCCCAGCGCAAAATCCACACCCAAGTCTTCTATTATCTTCCTATAATTTTCATCTACTTTTTGTATTGTACCAATGACAATTTCAGCACTATGCTCCCGCTGCAATTCATAAAGAGACTCAATTGCGTCCTCTTCTAGATAATCATCACTGTCTAAGAAGTATAAAAACTCCCCCTCAGCCGTTTCTATTCCCTGATTCCTCGCATCTGACAAACCGCCATTTTTCTTGTGTACAACTCTAATCCTTGTATCTGCCTGCTGCCACTTGTTACAGATTTCTCCGGAGTTGTCCGTTGAACCATCATCCACCAATACAATATCTAGTTTTTGATAGGTCTGTCCTACAACACTAGTGATACATTTATCCAAATACCTCTCCACATTATAGACTGGGATTATCATTGTGACCAACGGCTGACTACACATATTCTTCCGCTCCTCCTACCTTGCGCTAAGCAAACATTAGTAACATAATATCATATTCGACCTTTTTTATCTACCAAATTCTTTTAAAACACGCTATTTGTTGCGCCCATCAATCGATGGCATTTTTCATCCCCCACTTTATAGGAAATGAAATTTCCTATAAAGGAACAAAGTGTCTTCGACACTTCAACACCCCTGCCCCTCAATCTTGAGGGAGAAGCACACTTTGTGCGCCGAATTCGGTCACGATGTGACATCCACATATTGAATTCGTGTGCATCCTCGCGGAGCGTTTTGTGTAATGGAAACGAAGTTTCCTATTACACAAGAAGAGGCATGTAAACTATCGTTACATGCCTCTGATATATCCTGTTACCGCTATAATATCGGTTTTACTTCGCAAACCTCTTTCTCATAACAACCGCAATTCCAACCGCACCCACGAGTGCAATCATCACCCATAATGCGAGATTGCTATTATCTCCCGTCTCGGGGGAGGTTACACTCGTTACCGTCACATTTGCGGTTGCCGAGACTTCTCCGAATGTGTAGGTTATCCGTGCAGAACCCACGGCTTTTGCCGTAACATTTCCGTCCCCATCAACGCTTGCAACGGCACTGTTTGAACTGCTCCAAACCCCTTCGCCCACAGCAGTTATCGGGGAAACGGTTGCCGTTATCATCGTCGTCTGTCCCGCTTGCAGGGAAATACTTGTCTTGTCGAAACTTACTCCCGTGGGAATCAGTTCGGGGTTTGAAAGGACTATGAACGGTGAAAATTCCGTTACGTTTACGGAGAATGTGCCGTCCGTACCAACCGTTACTATGAAATATTGCCACTCGCCGTCGGATTTTTTATGCGCAACGGTTAGGGTTTTGCCTTCGTAGCCTGGTGTGCTAAACGTCACTTTAACCCCTCCGTTCGGCTGAATTTCCTGTCCGTCCGCCGTGAGTTTTACATCAAAGGATAGCACGATGTCGGGTGTTCCCGTAAAACCTTCCGTCACTTCGGATA
>CAYIZP010000047.1:0-20129 GCA_964367905.1 uncultured Lachnospiraceae bacterium | reverse complement strand
ATCCCCTCAAGATTGAGGGGCAGGGGTGTTGAAGTGTCGAAGACACTTTTTTATAGAGCAAGGGAGAAATCAATCAAGCAATCACAGTAATCGTCTCATTTCAGTCGGTTTCATAGAAAAGACCTCGTCAAAGGCCCTGTAAAAGTGGATTTTACTGTTATATCCAACGGATTTTGAGATGCTTTCAATTGGCATATCCGTTGATTCAAGCAGGCGAATAGCCTGTTGCATCCGCAAGGAACGAATATACTTATGAATACTAAGCCCTACAATTTCTTTAAAAGCAAATTGTAGGGTTTTTTTATCAACATCTACCATTTTTGCAATATCTGTAATGATGGGTGGGGATAAAAAATCTTTTGTCAATAGATGAAGTGTTTGTTTTACTGCATTTTGACTTTTTGCATTAATACGACGGAGCACACGTTCTTGTGAACGACTATAATTCCACAATAATAAAAAGGCTTCTATTGCCTTTGATTTTAAGTATAGTTGAAATAAGTCGTTATCAAAATCAGCATTTTTTATCTGTGTTAAAATCGCGGAAATCTGTGGAATAGAAGTATCACGACAATTGATTGCTCTTGCCATATCATTCCACTGGGCTAATGTCAAGTTTATTCCATTCTCTTTTAAGAATTCATCATTTAAGAGTAAGGTGAGTGCCCGAATTCTATTATCCTTTGGATATTTTTTAAACCAGGGAATAGGAGCATTGTTGATATAAAAATAGGTTCCATAATGAGTTCGCTCGATGTTAGAACTCGATTGATAATACTCCATATCATTCTCTTCAATAAATGTGATTTGGATACCGAGTCCATCATTGAAATTAACTAGAATCGTATCCTCTTTATATGTGATGTCTAGCATAACAAATCCTAGAGAGGAAGAATCCCCCCACAGCATCATAGTTCCGTCGCCTAATCGGGGATCAAGACGGTAAGTGGTTCCATAGGGATGTGGTTCGGTAGACCATCCATCTTGTTCAAGTACTTGGAACATATTTTGATAACTTCCATAAACTTTCATACAACACCTCTTTTTCGTATCTTTTCGTATAACTTCTCTTTGCTCTGATTTTATTTCATATATATCTATTTCTTATATTATTAATAAATTGTGATAAGAATCGTATCTATTTTACCCTTTTTTGAAATTTGACACAAGGTTAAAACTTTATTATATTGAAAAAAGTTAGAGAATACTAACCAAATCATGTCAGGAGGGTGGAATTTTGAAAAAAACAAAGAAAGTAAAAAAACCATCTGCAATTCATAGAGTATTTGCAATTGCAGATGTTGATAAGGGATTATTGAGAATGAGTGTGGTGTCAGCCGTTTTTGGTTATATGTCTAGTATTATACCGTTTGTTTCGGTATTCTACATAGCCAGTGAGTTTCTAATGCCAGCTACAGGGATGGTAAATCATTCTCTGATTATTCAGTGGATTATTGTTGCAGGAATCAGTATTATAACGAATATGATTTTTTCTTTTCTGGGGAGTTATGGCTGCCATTATGTTGCATTCAATTTAGTCAATGCTTTTAAGGTTCGTGTAATGGAGCATCTAGGGAAGTTGCCGATGCATTATTATCATAAGAGAACATCGGGAGGGATACAAAAGACCATAGATGAATGTGGGGATCGAATTGAGAATTTTGTTGGACATATGTTGCCAGACTTGATTGGGTCGATTTTTGTTGTTCTATCTCTAGTAATTGGAGTGGTTTTACTTAGTCCATGGCTAGCTCTAACAGTACTCCTAACAGTAATTGTTGCAGTAGGCATACAAATGACAGTCTTTGGTCCGAAATCACAGCAGATTTGGAAGGATGTATTTGCCGCTGATCAGAAGATGACAGGTGCTTTCTCGGAATATGTAAAAGGCATGGCGGAAGTAAAATTGTTTGGAATCACAGGTAGAATGTCGAAATCACTGGAGGAAAATATCAATCAGTATAGCAAATGGGAGTTCACAAGTTATAAAAAATCTGCGATACCAATGGGGCTTTATAAGAGTATCATACTATCGATTCTCTCATTTATATTGCCCGTAGGTCTAATCCTTATCTCCCACAGTCCCACATCACAGACATATCTTATGGTATTAATGGCTCTTATTATTACGCCTGCAATCTATGATCCACTTATGACATGCTTAAGTTATGGAACCCAGATGGTGACATTTTCAGTGGGATTAGATGCAGTGGAGGAAGTATTTGCAGAGCAATCATTGCATTTGGTAGATGAAGCAGTGAAGTTAGAACATAGTGATGTGACTTTTGAGGATGTTAGGTTTTCATATCAACGAGAAGAAGAGCAACCGACTTATGTGATTCGAGGAATTAGTTTTACAGCACATCAAGGGAAGATGACAGCGCTTGTAGGGGTATCAGGAGGTGGAAAATCAACAATTGGACAATTAATCTCAAGGTTCTATGATGTGAATGATGAAGAAGGGAGAATTCTAATTGGAGGCGTAGAGATTAAGAAAATCCCATATGAGAGATTGATGGATCATATTGCATATGTGTTACAAGATACCTATATATTTTCGGGAAGTATCTATGACAATATAACGATGAATCGACAATATGAGCAAGAGGAGGTAGAGAGAGCAGCGAGAGCAGCACAGTGCCATGAATTTATCTTAAGTACAGGGGAAGGATATCAAACAAAACTTGGAAATGGAGGAATTCGTCTTTCGGGAGGGGAAACACAGAGGATATCTATTGCAAGGGCAATCCTAAAAGATGCTCCAATTATTATCTTGGACGAAGCACTTGCTTATTCAGATGCAGAGAACGAGAACTTAATACAAAGTGCGTTGGTTCGATTAACAAAGAACAAAACTGTTATTATCATTGCACATAGGCTACAAAGTATAATGGGGGCAGATCAGATTATTGTGTTGAAACAAGGTGAGATTATAGAGAGTGGAACACATGTGGAACTAATGAGCCGAGAATCAGAATATAAAGAACTTTGGGAACTGCAACATAAAGTAGATGACTTTACATTGTGTTTCAAAGAAGAAGGAGAGGAATAGTATGAGTGAGATGATTCGAAGATTTACTTGTGGGAAACCAGGCCAGATGATAAGACCTGTGGTCTGGCTAACAATTGAGAATTTATTTATGATATTTCCGTCTATTGCGATCTTATTTGCAATAGAGTTTTTGGTGTCTTCATTCTATGGTAGCATCGAGTTAGATTCACTTTGGATTGTGTCGGGAGTGCTAGGCGGATTATTTTTTCTACAAGCGATGATTTCAATTCAAGCGCATTTGAATACTTTTTTGCCAGCAGCACTCAACTGTGCAGAGAATAAGAAACGCTTTATGCATAAGCTGCGTACATTGCCTCTAGGGTATTTTCAGAAGAAACGTTCGGGCGAATTAATCAATACGTTTACAACGGATTTTCTAGCAATAGAACAAAGCATGGTAGGAATGTTCACTGGTATATTTAGTGTCATATTCAGCTGTCTTATGACTTCGGTGTTTTTTATCATTTACAATCCAACCATGGCGGTAGCTTTTTATATTTCAGTAGTAATTGCAGTCATTATGATCATCCTTTCGACTAAAATGACAGGAAAACTCACTGAAATTACGGTAGATGCTAAGGATACAGCAGCTACCTATCTGAATGAATATCTTCAAGGAATGAAAGTATTAAAATCTTATAATCAGACAGGGAGAGGGTTTGACAATCTAAGAAAAGCATATGATAACGTGGTAATGACAAGCAGACATACAGAGAGCTTTGTAGGAACCTTGGTGAATGTAGCTTGTTCGGTAGCGAATTTGGCATTGCCTATCGTATGTTTTTTTGGAGCATATCTAGCGCTGGGTGGACAATTAGAAATTGCAGAATATCTAAGCATTATCATTATAAGCACGAAAATACTCATTCCGATATTGACCTATATCAGATATACGGTTGTCCTAAGGATTCATTATGTATGTGCAACGAGAATAGACAAGGTAATGCAGGAAAAGGCAATGGAAGGGGATAATCTTATGGAAACACAGAACTAAAAAAATCAAATCAAGAGAAATGGTTAGAGAATATCTCTATGGTACTACAAGACGTATATCTCTTCCATGAGACAGTACGTGAGAATATCACATTCAGACGAACAGGAATCAGTGAAGAAGAAGTTATAAAAGTAGCGAAACAAGCACAGTGCCATGAATTCATCATGAAGTTACCAGAAGGATATGATACAGTGATTGGAGAGGGGGGTGCTACTCTATCTGGGGGCGAAAAGCAGCGAATATCGATTGCGAGAGCAATCCTTAAAAATGCTCCAATCCTATTATTGGATGAGCCAACGGCAAGTTTAGATGCGAGAAATGAGGTACAAGTTAAGCAGGCGATATCAGAACTAGTGAAGGATAAAACGGTTGTGATGATTGCACATCGATTAAAGACCATACAAAATGCAGACCAAATTCTTGTAGTAGAGGACGGTCAGATATCGGAGAGTGGAACACATACACAATTACTGGAATTAGATGGAGTCTATGAGAAACTTTGGAGGATTCAATCACAAGCAATGGAATTTAAATTTTAAGGGGAGGCAATGAAAAAGTGAGTATGGAAACAAGGCATATGGGAGAAAAAATAAAAATAGAAGATGTTGAAATAAATATATTCACACAAGGGACAGGGGAACATACGCTTATATTAATGGCAGGATTCGGAAGCTGTTCTCCGATATTAGATTTTAAGTTGCTATATACCAAGCTAGTAGTTAAATTCAAGGTAGTGGTAATTGAAAAACCGGGATATGGATTTAGCCCAATTAGTGATTCACCGAGAGATGTGGATACCGTGGTTAGGCAATTAAGACTTTCATTAAAAGAATGTGAAATTCATCCACCCTATATTCTTTGTCCGCTATCGCTATCAGGGTTAGAAGCACTTTATTGGATTGATAGACACCCAGAGGAAGTGAGTGGTCTGATCGGACTTGATATGTCATTTTCTGAAACGATGAAGGAATTCAAATACAGTGTTCCATTTCTGAAGCTTTCAGGAGTCTTTATGCGTAGTAAATGGGCACGCTTATTTCCGAGACTTGCAGAAAATGAAACGATGAAGTATGGCAAGTTAAGCGAAGAAGAAAAGGTGTTGTATCAAGAACTATTTTTTGAAAAAATAATGAGCAAGGATATGATAAATGAGGGAATCCATCTAAAAGATAATATAGAAACAGTCATGTCCCTACCAGTGCCACAAGTGCCTATGCTCATATTTGTTTCTAATGGAGAAGAGACAGGGATTGAAAAAACATTGTACTTAAAAATATATGATGAGATTGTGAGCAAGTTACATCGTCCAAAAGTGATTCATCTAAACTGTTCTCATTTTGTGCATATATTCGAAAGCGAGAGGATAGCAGATGAGATTTGTGAGTTTGTCATCATTTGATATCATATCATCCGATCATTGCGATGAATCATGTAGTGCAGACAATAAAAACAAAATTTAGCGTGATGTTTTGATTTTAACAATGATTTCATTAAATTCCTCAAAATTTTCAAGTTGTGGCATATGTGCTGAATCTTCCAAAATGATCAGATTCTTTTGAGGAGCAGCAAGATTTTGAAAGAATTTCTCCACTAATACAAGTGGGGTACTTAGATCATGCTTGCCCGAAATGAAAGTAACTGGAACTTCTAATTCTTTTACCATCTCTAAAATATTTAATTCAGAGGGATGTCAGAAGATGTTCGCCGCAACATGGGACTTCGTCCGTGTACTCTAGAGGGGCTTTCGCTCATAGAAGCAAAAGAGACTAATCCAAGCGAAGAAAATTGGAAAGTGAAAAATCTGAGTTTTCAATATAAAAACAGTAATGTAAGAGCACTTGATATAGAGGAGGTAATTGTTAATGATACCAAAGTAACGGCAATTATAGGTGGCAATGGGCAAAACCATATCAAGGGAAGCTGATCTTGAGCATTATTCTTGAAATAATCGCAATCGCTTGTCAGCTAATACCTTATTTTTGTGTAGTAAATATAACAATGAATATTTTTGAGTAGGAAACAGATTTTGATAAATACCTCATTTTATGCGCTATTGCATTGCTTGGATATGTGGGAAAAGTTGTTTTTAGCAATATTTCAACTTCTATTTCCCATGCAGCCGCTTACAATACCCTGCGAGATTTGAGAAAAAAGCTAGTGCAAAAACTAACAAAAGTTCCGATGGGGACGATAATTGATACGCCGACAGGAGTGTATAAAACCATTATTGTAGATAAAGTAGAGGCACTTGAAGTGCCTCTAGCACACTTATTCTCTGAAATGACGGCAAATATCTTAATTCCAATTGCAATTGTAGTGTATCTCTTAATCTTAAACCCTATCATGGCACTATTGTCACTTGTAACGGTTATCATTGCTATCGTGATTATGGCTGTTGGTATGCGCGGTTTTGCAGAAAAGGGGAAAGTGGCAATAGCTACAATAGGCAGAATGACAAGCGCAATGATTGAATATGTAAGCGGAATCGAAGTGATCAAGGCATTTAGTATGTCTGCAGGGTCATATCAGAAATATTCTCAATCGGTGAATGAAAGTTCAAAATTCTTCATTGACTGGATGAAAGAGTCGCAGAAAATGATGTGCTCATACAATGCGGTATTGCCATCTGTTCTTATAGGTATTCTACCAGTTGGTTTAATTATGTGGCAAACGGAGAATCTTACCACATATGCTTTTATCTCAACAATCATATTTGGGATAGCACTTGTAACATCCATAATGGAAAGCTTCACTTTTATGAATTCGCTTGGTATGCTTTCTGATTTCACGGGAGAAGTATACAGTGTTTTAGAAGAAAAAGAACTTGTACATCGTGATAACAATGTTGACTTGATGGGGAGTGGTAAATCCACCATAGAAAAACTGATTGCAAGTTATTGGCAGGCCGATGAAGGGGTTATTTCCATAGGTGGTCACAAATTGGAAGATATCCATTTAGAACAAATTGCAAAAGAGATATCCTATGTTTCGCAAGATAATTTTCTGTTTAACCGTGCAATTATGGAGAATATTCGGATAGGAAATCAAAATGCAAGTGATGATGAAGTAATAAATGCTGCAAAAAAAGTGGTTGTGACGAATTCATAAGAAACTTGCAAAATGGATATGATACGAAAGTTGGTAGTGGAGGTTCTCACTTATCAGGAGGGGAGAGACAGCGGATAGCAATAGCGAGAGCGATGTTAAAAGATGCACCGATTGTTATTTTAGATGAGGCTACTGCTTACATAGATCCTAAAAACGAAGCAATTATCCAAACAGTTCTTGCAGAGCTTACAAAAGGCAAAACTCTAATTGTGATTGTCCATAGATTATCGACGATTACCCATGCGAATAAGATTGTGGTTGTAAACAAAGGTGAGATAGAAAACCAGGGAACTCATGAGGAGCTCTTATTAAAATGTCCCCTTTATTTTAATATGTGGCAGGCACATGTCGGCACAATAGATACAGTTTAGGGAGGGCTTAGGAATGTATGCAACAATTAAAAAGATATATTTGTTTTCGGGTGAATTAAAAGATAAACTTAGGAAATCGATTCTATTCAGTCTTATAAACGGAGTTTTTGCTTCCTTTCAATTTATGGCACTCTATCTTGTTATTGTGGCACTCTCATCTGATAATGCAAGTTACCAAACGGCAATCATGGCTTTTGGGATTATGTTGGTTTCTATAATCGGTAGAGTGGTTGTTTCTAATTTCTCCATGAATATGCAGACAGAGGTTGGCTATAGAATGGTGGCACAAAAGAGAATTCGCATTGGAGATAGGTTGAGATATATGCCTATGGGGTATTTTAACAAGTCTAACACAGGTAAACTTACAGGGATACTAACCACAACGTTAAGTGATGTAGAAAACAATGCTCCAATCGTGTTGGTTAATGTAGTTGGAGGTTTTATTAACAGTATTACATTGGTATTTTGGCTTTTGATTTTTAGAAATGATCATTTATTTTTACTTAAATGGAGTTTTTTCTATAGGACTTGCGGCTATGTTTGTTATCTACTCATTCTTAATGTTCCAAGGACTTGAAAGTGCTGGAAGTCAGGTGACAATGCTCCAGATGCTCGCATCCTCAATTGATACTGCAAATTCGGTGGACAATACTCCTATAATGGATGAAAAAAATGTGGACATAACTCCGATTTCAAGCGAAATTATATTTGAGGATGTGAGTTTTTCTTACGATACAAGAAAAATTCTTGAGGATGTAAGTTTTTCAATTCCAGAAAAAACAACAACAGCAATTATTGGACCATCGGGAAGTGGGAAGTCTACAATGTGTAATTTAATTGCAAGATTTTGGGATGTGGATAGCGGGAAGATAACAATCGGGGGCATAGACATAAGAGAATATAGCCTTGATAGTTTAATGAAAAATATAAGCATGGTTTTCCAAAATGTCTATCTTTTCGCAGACACAACTGAGAATAATATAAAGTTTGGAGCACAAAATATCACAGAAGAAGATGTGATACATGCCGCAAAGCGTGCTTGTTGTCATGATTTTATTATGGCATTGCCAGATGGGTACAAAACAATGATTGGTGAAAGTGGTGCCACATTATCAGGGGGAGAAAAACAACGAATTTCCATAGCACGTGCAATGTTGAAGGATGCATCGATTGTTATCTTGGATGAAGCGACATCAAGCGTTGATCCAGAGAATGAACATGAACTTATTACTGCAATAAACGAACTTACACATAACAAGACAATCATTATGATTGCGCATAAGCTACAAACGGTGAAAAACGCGGATCAGATATTAGTGGTAGATAATAAACATATTGTACAAAAAGGCCATCATGATGAATTAATTGAGCAGGAGGGGATTTATCAGAATTTCTGGAATATGCCTAGAAAAGCATTGGGGTGGAAGATTTCACGGAAACTTTCTAATAAATTGCTATGACAATCCTAAAATATGATTGCCTAAATAGTTTGAATAACTTATAATTAAGACATTGAAAGACAATAAGGAGAAAATTAAAATGAAGATTAGAATTGGTATTATTGGTTATGGAAACCTTGGGCGCGGAGTTGAATGTGCCATGCAACATAATTCAGACATGGAGCTTGTAGCTGTATTTACGAGAAGAGATCCTTCTACTTTGACATTACTTACACCTGGAGTGAAGGTTTGTGCGATGGATAAGGCAGTAGAGATGAAAGATGAGATTGATGTTATGATTTTATGCGGTGGAAGTGCAACAGACCTTCCAGTACAAACACCTGAATTTGCTCAATACTTCAATGTAGTTGATAGTTTTGATACCCATGCAAAGGTGAATGAACATTTCGCTGTCGTAGATGCTGCAGCAAAAAAAGGAAATAAAGTGGGAATTATCTCTATTGGCTGGGATCCAGGAATGTTTTCAATCAACCGTTTATATGCGAATGCAATTATGCCAAGTGGAGCTGACTACACATTTTGGGGCAAGGGTGTAAGTCAAGGTCATTCAGATGCTATTCGAAGAATCGAGGGAGTGGTTGATGCTCGCCAGTACACAATACCTGTCGAATCAGCGCTAGAGGCAGTGAGAAGCGGAAGTAATCCGGAACTTTCTACACGTCAGAAACATACGAGAGAGTGTTATGTAGTTGTAGCACCAGATGCAGATAAGTCAACTATCGAGAACGAGATTGTGACGATGCCGAATTATTTTGCAGACTATGACACAACGGTACACTTTATCACAGAGGAGGAGCTTGCGAGAGAGCATGCAGGAATTCCACATGGGGGATTCGTGATTCGTAGTGGAAACACTGGGTTTAATAGTGAGAATAAGCATGTAATTGAGTATAGCTTAAAACTAGACTCAAACCCAGAGTTTACTTCTAGTGTAATGGTGGCCTATGCAAGAGCAGCATACCGTATGAATCAAGAGTCGCAGAGTGGATGCAAGACGATATTTGACATTCCACCTGCATACTTATCTAATCAGAGCAATGAGCAACTGCGCAAAGAGTTGTTGTAATATTTTATTTCTTGACATGATAGATAAAAAAAGATGAAATTAATAAAGCTAGAAGGAGATGGATGTGAATAATAATTTGAAAAAAGGAGCAATATTTATGATTGTCTCCGCCCTTATGTTTGCAGTCATGCAAATCCTGATAGCAAAAACAGCGGACAGGATTCCTCTATTTGAGCAATTATTGTTTCGGAATCTTGTTGCGACTTTTATTGCCTTGTTTTTTATAAAGAAGGAGAAATTGAAGGTTTGGGGAGATAGAGAGAATAGAAGCTTGCTATTATTTCGCTCCTTATTCGGTTATGCTGGGATGATTACCTTGTTTTTTGCGAGTGGAAATGGAAATCAAGGGGATGTAACGATTATTCTTAAGATGACTCCCTTTGTTACCATTATCTTAGCAGGGATATTTCTCAAAGAAAAGATTCAAATGTATAAATATGCTTCCGTATTGATTGCGTTTCTGGGGCTAATCCTTGTTGCAGGGACACAGATGAATTCCGATATAATTCCTCTAGCAGTTGCGTTTGCTTCGACCATGTTTGCAGGGGTTGCATATACGTTTGTTAGTATATTGAGAACGAAAGAAAGACCTTGGGTCATCGTATTCTTTTTTTCCATTACATCTACGGTGTTATCGGCAATTATTATGGTGACCACAGGGCAATTTACTCCTCCAACATTGATGGAATTTGGTATGTTGATTGGAATCGGATCCTTTGCAGCAGGTGGACAGATATTTATGACAAAATCCTATGCAGTGGCACAGGCGTCAGAGGTGAGTGTCTTCAATTATTTTGGGATCATCTTCTCTATGATATTGGGAGCTATCGTCCTAGGAGAAGCAGTTGCAGTGACATCAATATTGGGAGCTGGTCTGGTTGTATTGGCTGGAGTTGTGGTGTATGTAGGGAGTAAGAAGATAGATATGTTCTTGTAGTATTGAATGCTGCTAGACTATATGATAAAAAAATTTAATCAGAACAAGATATGTGGTGTATGGGAATCAAACGATTCCCATACACCATTCTACTGTGATTGCAACGATAACTACGAGAGCAGAGATGATAAATCCATGTAGCATAGGTGCGAATCCAGCACTTTTCATATCCCTTAAATTTGTATTTAGACCGATCGAAGCTAATGCAGCCACCATCATGAATTTACTACCTTCTTTGGCCATTAGTGAGATGCCTTCTGGTATAATCCCAAAGCTATTTACAATTGCAAGTCCTACGAATCCAATAATAAACCATGGGAAGATGGATAAGAAATTGATTTTACTTGTTGCTTTTTCTCGTCCCTTACGAGTAAGATTTTTAGGATTACTACCATTCATTTTATCTAACTGATTTACTTCATATTTCTCGGCTGTATTGTTTAGATGATCGAGTGTTTGCATAGCTGTCACATGCTCTTTTTGCTTTATTCGGATATTAATATATGCAAAAACTAGTACAACAGGAATGATGGAAAGTGTACGAGTTAATTTCACCATGGTTGCAAAATCCCCAGCAGCTTCGCTATAGGCATAACCCGCAGCTACTACACTTGAGGTATCATTGACAGCAGTTCCAGTCCACAATCCATAAGCCATATCATTCAATTCTAGAAGAGAACCCATAAATGGAAATGCAACAATCATAATCATGTCAAAAATAAAGGTTGCAGACATCGCATAAGCAATTTCACGGTCTTCGGCCTCAATAACAGGAGCAATTGCTGCAATTGCAGAACCTCCACAGATTCCAGTTCCCGCTGATATCAAGTTAGAGAGTTTCCAATTTAATCCCAATGCCTTTCCAATAAAATATCCACCGCCAAAGCAAGTAAGTAATGTAAAAAACATCACTGCTAAAGAGAGTGAACCAACAGTAAGGATTGTTTGGATACTCAGAGAAGCACCTAATAAGATGATTGCGAATTTTAGTATTTTCTTTGAAGTGAATTTTAAACCTTCCTTTAAGATGGATGTATCAAATAGGCTGTTTAGTATTATGCCGATAAATAAAGCGATGACAGACCCACCAATTAGATGAATGGGGAGTATTCCCTCAATAAACTGAGAAATAATCGCAATCACAATCGCTACGGCTACCCCTGGTAATATTTTTTTAGTTTTTTCAATGAGATTCATGAGTTTCCTCTTTTCTTTTTTCTTATTTTATCTAATATAGTTGATTTTACATTATAAATTTGATAAAGTAAAATAATTAAATGTGATTAATTGATAAACATATATTATTGATAATTGTGGGAGGCATGATGATTGACAATAGAATTTATACATTTTTAGAGCTATGTAATGTGATGAATTATCACAAGACGGCAGAGAACCTGAACATGACACAACCAGCAGTGACCCAACATATTAAGTATCTAGAAAATTTATACGAGTGTAAGTTATTTGATTATTCCAATAAGAAGTTGAGTATTACAAAGAAGGGATTAGAGTTAGAGGGGTATGCACGTACGATTGTATCTTTAAATAAAACAGCACGAAAAGAACTGGGTAAAAAAAATAAAATAGTAATCAATATAGGAGCTACTAAGACCATTGGAGACTATATGTTAGATGAAGTGTTGCCCGAGTTGATGTTGGATACGAGATATGAGATTAGCGTGATTGTGGATAATACAGAACGGTTATTAGAGAGACTGAATCACTTTGAGTTAGACTTGTTATTGCTTGAGGGATATGTAGAGAAAGAGAAATATCATTGTGAAAACATAAGAACAGCAGAACTTGTAGGAATATGTTCAACAAACCATTCTTTTGCAGGAAAAGAGGTCAGCTTAGAGGAAATCCTAAGCCAACCAGTTGTGCTAAGAGAACAGGGGTCAGGAACTCGAAATGTATTAGAGAATTACCTATATAATCAAGGATATAGTATGGAAGCATTTGAAACAAAGTCTATTCTTAGCAGCAATCGATTGATTGAAGGTGTAGTGGAGACTGGTGCTACGATATCTTTTGTGTATGATGTGATTCCAAAAAAAAATGAAAAACTAGCCACATTCACGATGAAAGAAAATCAAATCCTCCATGAATTCAATTACGTATTCTTGAATGAGGAAGTGGCAAGGCGTGTAATTTCGTTGATAGAAAATCAAAATCGGCACTTTTGTACGATATAATTTTCTCTCGTTTATGTTAAAATTCGATAAAACATAGATGGTCAAAAGAGAGGAGAAGCGTATGAAAAAATTAATTGCATTACTTATGTCACTAACATTATGTATATTTATGTTCGCAGCTTGTGCTCAGGAAGAGCCAGTAGAAGAGGCTACCACAGAAACTGAAGTATCAGAGGAGGAAGAAGAACCTGTAGAGCCAGAGGAACCAGCAGAACCGGAAGTTGTATTGATTCCACATGAGTCCAATGGATTCACCTTTTTGCTTCCAGAAGATTTCGGAGCATTTGAGAGTGTATCTGGTACAACACATTCTACAGCGAGTACTGAATTCTACTTATCGAGTGTGACAGTAAGTGGACCGAATGAAGTGAGTTGGGGAGTAGCAGATATTACAGAGGACGTGTTCTATGATAGAGAGTCTCCATATTCTGAGGATCTAACCATTCTAGAATTCGACAATACTGGGACTTTCGTAGGTTATCCTGCGGTATTTGCACATTACACTTATGTGAAAACGGAAATAGAAACGGAACATTATTTTTACGAAATATATATGGATGATGGAACGATGTGTAAGATTACATTTACGTTTAATCCATTAGATGAATCATTGCTTCAGATGAATATTGAGGATGTAATTGCAGGTGTCACGAAAAATTAAATATATAGCATTATTTTAAATAAGGGTGTGCAGAGCACACCCTTATTTAAAATGCAGAGCACATCCCTATTTAGAAGGAGGTAGAGTATGAGAACAAGTGCGAATTATAAATGTAGGAATTGTGGTGGTAATATTCACTTTGAACCAGGGAATCAGTTACTTGTATGTGAGAGTTGTGATAGTACTTTTACAGAATTAGAGTTAGGACGTACAGAGAATGAGGAAGGCGAGAAACAAGAATATAATAGCTATGAATGTGCTTCTTGTGGAGCTGAGTTGATTACAGATAAAAAAACGATAGCTACCAGTTGTGTATATTGTAAGAGTCCCATTGTTATAAGTGATAGAATCGGAACCTATTCAAGTCCGGATTACGTATTGCCATTTTTAATTGATAAAAAGGCTGCGATAGAGGAATTTAAGAAGTTTTGTAAAAAAGAGCGAAAAGCACCTCGGGCAATTAGAGCGAAAAGTACACTAGATAATATGGAGAGTGTTTATGTCCCTTCTTGGATTGTTAGTGGAGCGCCAGAAGGGAAAATAGTTCACGAATGTGTGAAAAAAAATGCGGCAAAATCTGGAGGAAATCCAATCGATTATGTGTATGATGTGGAAACAATGGGAAGTGCAAGGTTCGATAAGGTTCCCGTGAATGCAAATAATAATGTCAATGAAGTATTTATCGAATCGGTTGAACCATTTGACTACAACAAAATGGTACCCTTCGATCGCAAATATATCATTGGGCATTTTGCTGATCGAACGGATATGCAGTGGGAGAAGTGCTTTCGCCAGGTGAAGCAAAGAGTAGAAGGAACAATGGCTTCGCAGTTTGAAGTCGATATGAAAGAATATAAGGAGATAAAATTCAAAGAAGCGGATATGCAATATAGAGATATCGAGAAACAGAATACACTCTTACCAGTATGGTTTCTAGATTTCAAATACAAGGGAGAAGGGTATTGTTTTACCATTAATGGTCAAACAGGAAAAGTTGCAGGGGTTTTGCCGATGAGTAACATTGTGCATCTACTATTTCATATAATCTATACAATAGTGCTAACTGTGTCAATGGGCTTGGTTGGTTTATTAGGAGGACCGCTTCTTTCGATAGGTTTTGCAGTTGGAGCACTTATCTTCTCGATTAAAAGTAAGGTAGGATTGGGCAAGAAGATTCGTCATGCCAAGCATGAAGAGAATGCGAATCAGTATATGAACTTAAGTAGCATACAGGTTCTGAATAGAGATAGGAAAAAAATTCGAGAGAATATTCGCTATATAGGTGTTGAATGAGAATAAAATATAGTGTACATTGACTTTTGTTGTGCGAAAATTTATAATTATAGTAATAAAAAACTGATTAGGAGGAAGTGGAGATTAAGACAAGAAGCAAAACAATATTACAAATTAGTATCTTTATAGTCCTTCTAATTTTAGGTGAAGTATTAGAGTGGATCACGTATGTATATACAACTAATTTTTTTCTAAACAAGATAGCGTATTGTTTGTCGATAGGAATTTATATTGGGATATTTGCCTACTGGATTATTAGTATTTATAACCGAATCATGGAACGGCATGTTCGCACTTATCTGATGCTGATTGGTGCCAATATAATTTTTTGGATTACGATTCGGGCAATTAAATGGAGTGCCTTTCGATATGCAATCCTCGAAGACAGAATACTATGGTATATGTACTATATACCAATGCTATTGCTTCCTATGTTGTTCCTCTTCACAACGCTATCCGTTGGCAAAGACGAAGACTATCGACCGAATAAGAAGTGGAGCTTACTCTGGATACCAACAGTATCATTGTTGGTAATGGTACTTACGAATGATGTCCACGGTTTTGTACTTCAGATTGATAAAACGGTACACGCATACGGGCGAGACTACAGTCATGGGACTGGATATTACATGGTCTTGGTCTATATATTAGGGTTGATTATTTTTTCACTTGGGATGATCATTCGAAAATTCAGTATATCGGCACAAGCGAGAAAGGCATCTAGATTGCCAGTTGCTGTTATATTATGTGTAATTATTTATAATGTTGCATATATCATAAAGCCGAATTATGGGATAGGATTTTATTTGGATTTAACAGTATTTACTTGTGTCATGGTTATAGCGTTTTTAGAAGCTTGTATTCATACTGGCTTGATACAATCTAACATGGGATATGGCGAGTTCTTTATTATGGCAGATATCAGAGCACAAATCTTAGATGAGGGGGGAGATGTTGTTTATATCTCAGAAAATGCACTGCCACTTACCAGAGAGAATTTCGAATTATTAAAAGGAAAAAAAACACTTCCGTTGAATCGTAATACTATCATGAATATGGAAGCGATTCATGGTGGATATGTGTCATGGAATAGCGATGTATCTCAGATACATGACATGATAAAGCAACTGAAAATATTGAACGAAAAACTTCATAAGGAAGTAGATATCTTGACGCTTGAGAATGAGCAAAAGAGTGAGAATACAAGGTTGAAAAAATTGAATGATCTGCATAATATCATGGTGCAAGAAGTGTTGCCTTTTGGTGAAAAGATAAAATCAGAAATTCAAGCAAAATCAGAAGCAGGAGTTGAGGAAATCAATCGACTACTGTTTGAGACCTGTATGACCTCTACATATATCAAGCGCAAGGTGAATCTGATTCTCACAGAGCAAACAGAAAAATGTATTTCTACTGATGAGATGCACCGTGCGTTTTTAGAGTCCTTCCAACTGCTACGAATCTACGGCAGATTCTGTCAGATTAACATAACCGAAGACTATGATATGAGTTTGGATGTTGCAATGCTTTGTCATGATCTGTATCAGAATATCATTGAAAAAATGAATTATGAGTTTGATATTATTTACATCAATTATAATCAAAGAGAAACGAATCTGGTTTTTTCTATAGAACTTGCCACTGAGATGAAAATAAATTTGCGAGAGTTTGAGGAGTTTGAATGCGAAAAATTGCTAAGTCTTAATGGGAGGATGAAAAATCATTTGGAGGATGAAGGATATTATTTTTCATTGGTCATTCCAAAATGATACCAGATGAAAGGGGGAGATGGGTATGAGGTTTTTAGCTTTAAATGCAACAGCACAAGGATATGTTGCAGCACTTATGATGCTCAATTTTATTGTGTTGCTCGTTGCTTTTATTGCAGAGCTGATGGCTAAGTGTCATATCGTGAAACGGATCACGTTATTTCTGTGTATGATCATATCAATCCTATGTTTTTCAGCATTTGTGGAACGAATATATTTTAAGAATGCAGAAAGTGATACTGAACTTTGGGAGGTTGCAAAATTAGTGGACGCAGTGCCCATATTCATTTTTGTCATAGCAGGCATTGTGATGATTGCATTTGCAGTATATACAATATGTAATGCATTTCAAAATAATCGAAATACAATCAATCGTTTTTCAGTAAAAGAGGCGATTGAAAATCTTCCCTCAGGTATTGCTTTTATGTCAAAAGACAAGGATCTATGTCTAGCGAACCATGTAATGAATCGGCTTAGCAAGGAGATTACAGGGAAAGCTCTGCATAGCGGAAGGGAATTTTGGGAAGATGTATTGAAAATGAGAAGCGATGATACTTGTGTTTTGAAGAGTGAGGAACCTGCATATGTATTACCTTCAGGGGAGATATGGCAATTCTCAAAAACAACCTGTACTTGGAAGGGGGAAAGTTATGAGGAAGTCAAGGCCACGGATATTACCCAACTCTATAAATTAAGACAAAATACGAAAAACACAAATGAAAAACTATCCAAACAGCAGCAGAGACTGAAGGAATTGACGGACAGGATTGAAGAAAATATGGGAGAACAAGTTGCTGTGAATATGAAGGTGAATTTTCATGACAACTTTGGAAACTTGCTTATCCTTACAAAAAAAACATTAAGGGAGGATCCAGATATAGATGAATCGAGAACTTTGATTCGATACTGGGAAGATTTGACCGACATGATTCACGAATTATCTAGTGGTGATAAGCATAAATTGACATTAGAACAAATCAAGCTCTTTGGGAATAAGCTAGGTTTAGAGTTGCTGATAGAAGGTGAATTACCAAGGGGAGAACAAGATCAAATGGTGATTTTGCTCTGTGTGAATGAAATGCTTAAAAATACATATCGATATGCGAGTGCAGATAAACTTGTGGTTCAGATGAGTGAAACGGTTGATGAAATTCTTGTGAGAATATATAATGATGATAAAAACCCTCCAGTAGAGATGAAAGAGGGGGGAGGACTCAGCGGACTTCGCCAAAGAATTGAGCAAGCAGGTGGAGAAATGAAGTTATTATGTGAAGCAGGTGTGACAATGCTGATAAAACTTTACAAGGAAAAGGATGGGGATATTTATGTACAAGGTAATGATTGTAGATGATCAGAGTAGTTCGCAAGGGCTTATGAAGTATGCGATATCAAGAGGAGATGATAGGTATGCCTTAACGAAGACTTTTTTTGACGCTGATAAAGCTTTATATGAACTAAGATATGAAGAAGTGGATTTGATTTTATTAGATATCTATACCGCAGGTAAAGAAAATGGAATCAAAGTTGCGGGTGAGATAAAGAAACGCTACCCTAGGATAAAGGTCATCATCTTAACATTTGTACTACAAAAGAGACATATAGAAGAGGCAAAAGTTATCGGTTGTGAAGCGTTCTGGTACAAAGATCATGCGGACTTGGACTTGCTAGAGGTAATGGATAAGGTTATGAATGGAGAAATCTACTATCCACAATCACAACCAGTCGTGGCTATCGGTATGGCAAAAACATCTGATTTTACAAAAAAGGAATTGGAGATACTTCAGGCAAAAGTAAATGGATATTCGAGTGATGAGATTTGTGATATGCTGGAAATCAAGTTGAGGACATTGAATACTCATATCAGTAATATTAAAAATAAAACAGGTTACAATAGCTTATTGAAATTAGTTGCAGATGTATCTGCGAAGAAATTTATTATCACAGATGAATCAATGTAACATCTAAAACAAAATATATCGTACAGTTGTGTAATAGATAAGAATCTGAAAATTCTAGGAAATTAGCACTTTTGTACGATATATTTTTTTGTCTGTATTGGTACAATTTCAGAAAACGTATCTGCTTTAAGAAAAGGAGGTGGCCAGATGAAGACCATAGCAGTCTATATCCAAAATAAGCTACTATCATCAGGTATTATTCATGCGATTACAGCTCGTAATCAAAAGATTGCGATAGAAATTATACCTGATATTGAAAGTTGCTTATCTGTATGCAGAAGTGGTAGTGTAGATATTCTGCTTGCAGAGCTCAGAGATTATGCACCTTTGTCCTTGGACGATTGGAGGGATAGGGTGGAACAGATTAAGGAATTTCTTCCATCGTGCAAGATCGCCCTCATTGTTGATGAAGAAACTTTTCCAGAGTCGGCAACTATTGTCAATCGTGCATTTAGAAATGAAGAGATTGATATGTTTTTATATAGCTCTTCGGGGCTGAATTACCTCGTAGATATGGTATCTAACTTGTGATTATGACAGTGCGGCATTTGAATAAAATTTAAAACAATGAAGGAGGAGAGAATTATGGCTAAATGTAATAATTGTGGAAATGAAGTGGCAGATAATGGAAAGTTCTGTGATAATTGTGGGTCGAGAATTGAGGTGGTAGCGGCGCCACCGCAACCAACACCGGTACCGCAACCGACACCGCCACCGCAACAACAACCGATACCACCACAACAATCGACACCACAACAGTCGATACCACCACAACCAACACCGATACCGCAACAACAACCACCAACACAACAAACATATCAGGGGAACGTAGGAGGAATTGCACCGAAACCAAATAATAATAAAACAATTCTTTTTGTCATTATAGGGTTGGCAGCCGTGGTTGTGATTGGAATTATCCTTGCAGTTGTACTGGTTACAGGGATGCTATCAGGCGATTCATCTGACGATCCAAATGTAGGAATTTGGAAGGCAGAGGAAGTTACGATGCTAGGTATGACAATGAACCCAGAGGAGATTTATCCAGGGGGAATAAGTTTAGAAATCAAATCAAGCGATAAATGTGTGTTGACACTTGACGGTGATAGCTTCGATGCCGACTATGTGATAGAAGGCACGACGTTTACGATAAAGCAAGCCGGAGATGAGTTCCCAGGTACGATAGAGGGAGATGTAATTATGATTACAAACTTACTTAATATGGGGCTTGACATTAAATTTGTAAAAGAGGGTGGAAGTGCAGG
>CAYIZP010000046.1:0-21373 GCA_964367905.1 uncultured Lachnospiraceae bacterium | reverse complement strand
TCTTCTAGTTCTTCCTCATAATCTTCATATGTTTCGTCTTCTAGTTCTTCCTCATAATCTTCATATGTTTCATCTTCTAGCGATTCAAATTCATCATCATATCCAATCTCATCTAGATTAATGACGCTTTGTTCTTCTAGTTCTCCCTTGACTTCTTCCACACCATCTTCTCTGCTGATTGATTTAGCATATCGTAAATCAGGGACTTCTCCATCCTCAATTGCCATCATCAAACGGATATCTTCAGGCAACTCTTGAACTGGTGGCTTCTCTTTTGCCACTTGCTCTCTTTCTAGCGCTTCGATTCGCGCTCTTTCTTCTGCCTTTTGCTTTTCAATCTCTATCGCAACTTCAACTTCTTTTTGAGTCTCCTCCCACCCCTGTAGGATTTCCTCTATTCGCATCTGCCCTGTAATTTGTGGACTAATCGAGTTACTTATATTCGTAGACGGCTGTGCCACAATTGAATTTGGAGTAATTAATGCATCCATCACAACTTGCGTCTTACTCATTTCTTTCTCCACCATCGGCACCGCTTCCTCAGCCAACTTCGCTTGTGCCTCTGCGCTCGGCTTCTCCTTTGGTATTCCAAGATACTTTTCCTGCTGCGATGGTGTGAGATCTCTAAACTTCAGCTTTAAGGAAACCGTGTCTTTCGCATATTTTCCGTCGCCAAACCACAATAACAAATCATCACACTGGGCTGCGCATTCTGATAGCATCCCTGCCTCATAGTAAAGTGACGCCAACTCATACGACCACCGTTCCACTGATTCACTCTTATTAAACGCTTCCAATGCACCAATTTGTTTATCAACACTTGCTCCTTGCGCTCTAAGTATTTTATATCTCAAGATATGTCTATTTGGATCCTTCGGTGCAATGGTACAGAATTCTTCCAAACACTCTTGTGCCTCATCAACATCTCCTAATTTCAGAGCCAAGGTTCCTAACTTATATACGATTTTCTTTTCTTCTGGCGCTCTATCAAATGCTAAAAACAAAATATCTCTACTCTTCACGTTCTTTCCGCTTTTTTCATAGATATCGCTCACAGTACACAACATATCAACATTGCGCACTCTTCTCCAGTCGATAGAATCTGCGATAATCATCGCCTGTACATAGTTTTTTGTTTTCACATATCCTAACATCTGTTCAGTTTTCACTCGATATTCATAATTATCCAACTCTCTTCACCTCTGTTGTTTATTATTTATTTCGGAATAATTTTTGTTAAAATTCTGCAATCCAATAGGCTAATTCTAACACATATTGGTTACAATGTCAAAATAATAGCCACTACAATTCTTTTATAGTGGCTATTTTCATTCTTCGTATTCAATTTTCTTATTTTTTATTTCATCGAAGGATTCTTGATTTATTCCTACGTCTCTATCCTTAATTTCAATACACATCACTGTACATCATATAATTATATTTCTTTATATTTTGCAAACCGTTTCTGAATGTATATTTATCTGTATCTTCACTCCTTCTTCAAAGAATCCTAACAACAATCTCACATGTGTTTACTTCTTAATTCTATACTAACCTTTCTTAATTTCACACTACACTACATATTTCTAATTTCTGTTTACACAACGTAGCCTCAATTCAAATTAATATTTTACTTCCACACATCTCAATCGTTACACCCTTTTCAAAATCTGTAAACGATACATCTCTTAATTATATTATATCTTAAAATTTATAATCTAAAGCTTCCGACAATCCACATGTCTTCCATATTCTTATCATCAACATAAACGATTCCGAAAAACCATCTCGAAAATAACAAAAGTGACATCATATCGATTGATGATTCAAACCACCCAGAAAATGTTTCTTTACACACATCTGAATCTTTAAATTAATGGTGATATTACTCTCAATATACTTGTAAACTGTTAAATCGTTCTTTATTCCGGTTTATTTCTCTTCGAATACTTTCTTTATCTTACCGAAATTTCAACTTTCAAGGATAGGCTTATAACGTAGGGTCTGTTTACCATATCACCTGTATATTGAGTTTCTACTGAAAAGATTTCCAACGGCTGAGCCTCCTTTCAACAATTTGTCCAAGATACCAAACACTTATTCTTTATTTTGTTTAGTTCTTTTTTGGATTAACTGTATATTAACACATATATTTGTTCGTGTCAATATATTTTGGAAAAATAATTTAAGTATTTGTCTTTTAACTTGTTTATTTTAAATTGTCTGATTGTTGTGTGTTTTTTATATTTTAGACACAATATAGTTTTTCAAAAACTTCGAATTGTAAACTTATAAATATTTTTAGTTGACATTTCGTCATTTATATCATATTATGATACAAACGGGTCCCAAATCCATGATTCTTCATGCAAGCATGAAATCATGACCTTTTGCCCCTTGCATCATATTATTGGAGGACTATCATATGCATCAAGAACCACAACAAAACAATCTACAACTCTCAACAAAAACTATGGTATGGGTTGCCCTGATGACCGCTATCACCTGTGTGTTGGCTCCATTTTCCTTCCCGCTCCCATTTTCGCCTGTACCTATTACCTTAACCAACTTAGCAGTTACTCTCAGTGCATATTTACTCGGCGCAAAACATGCGACGCTCAGTATCATCATCTATCTATTACTTGGCTCTGTAGGATTACCCATCTTCTCCAACTTCGAAGGTGGACTTGGAAAACTCCTAGGCCCTACTGGTGGCTATCTAATCGGTTTTATCTTTATTGCCTTTTTTACTGGTTTCTTCGCGGAGAAGTTTGACAGAAAATCACTTCCCACAGCACTTGGTATGATCGTTGGCACTATAATATGCTATCTCTTAGGTACCTTTTGGCTGAGCAGACAACTTGACTTGACATTTCTTGCTGCACTAGGAGTCGGTGTTCTCCCATATATTATTGGGGATATTGTCAAAATGGCACTGGTAATTGTCATCGCCCCTGCCGTGTATCGACGAATATAGTGATACCAAGGGACAAAAGACCATGATTTCATGCTTGCATGAAGAATCATGGTCTTTTGTCCCTTTCAATTATTTTACCGTTTTTAGTACTAGAGCAGAGCGCGCTCCCATATTTACATACAAGACTCCATCACGAACGCGATATTCTTCCGGTTCTATCGTATAGCCCCTGTCATATGTATATATCAACCGTTCCATCTTTGCATCTGGTGGAACCTCTGCATACCACACTGGCATCCGAACTGTTTTCAGACTATCCCCATGATGGACAACCACAAGAATTTGTTCTTCCGCAGTCATTCTTGCAAACACAATCAAATTATAATTCCACTGTAATAAATAGATAGACCCTTCCCTCAATGCACTTTCCTGCTTGTGAATTCGAATAATATCTTTATGAAATTCCAACATTTCCATATCCTCACCCCCCCATGGATAGGTGCGTCGATTATCTGGATCTGTAAATCCGCAAAGTCCTACTTCATCCCCATAGTAGATTGTTGGTGCTCCTGGCCAAGTCATCTGCATCACTACAGCTTCTCTCATTATCTCAGGCATCACTGCGTCGTTTGCTGCTGCTGGACCCCAGTGTTCGATACGTCCTTTTTTATGGTTTGTCCGTGTCAAGAATCTGGAATGATCATGGTTGGATAGCTGATTCATAGAAGTAAATAAGGATGGATATAACATCAATGACATATGATGACCCATGGAGTATGCAAAATGATCCGCATTCCCTTCCAAGTCCTCCCGTTGCCAATCGCTGTGTTTTTCCATACCAGTAAAAAACCAAGTTAGAGGCTCCATAAAGGCATCGTAGTTCATAATTGTATCCCATTCATCGCCACGAAGCCAATCCTGAGGATTCCCATAGTGTTCTGCCAAAATAATAGCTTCTGGATTGGCACCTTTTACAGCCTCACGGAATTTATTCCAAAAATAGTGGTTATATTCATTGTTCCGTCCTAAATCTGCTGCCACATCCAACCTCCACCCATCTACATTATATGGTGGAGATACCCATTTTCTCCCAATCTCCAATATATAATTTTCAAGTTCTTCCGAATCCTCAAAATTCAGTTTGGGCAAAGTGTCATGTCCCCACCAACCATCGTAGCTTCCATTGTAAGGCCAATTTTCATCACAAGCTTTATGGAAATGAAAGAAGCTATGATACGGACTCTGCTTGGAAACATAGGCACCCTTTTCATAATCCTCACTGTCTTCATAGATTCGTTCTCTATCCATCCACTTGTTAAAAGAACCACAGTGATTAAATACTCCATCTAAGATAATCTTCATACCACGTGCGTGCACCTCTTCAACCAACTGTATCAAAAGCTGATTGCTCGCTTCTAAATTCGCCTTATCCGTCGTTCGAATCTGATACTTCGATGCATTATGGTTGTCTACTCGCTCACCATCTAGTACTTCTCCACCATCTTCTACAATCTTCCCATAATGTGGATCCACATAATCATAATCCTGGATATCATACTTATGATTAGACGGGGAGACAAAAATAGGATTCAGATATAAAACTTCAACCCCCAAATCCTGCAAATAATCTAATTTATCCATAACCCCCTGTAAGTCCCCACCATAAAATTCTCGAATCCCTACATTTGCGGGTGGCTTCGACCAATCCCTGACACGAACTGACTTACCACCAATATAATAATACTCATCATCCACCACATCATTTGTTTCATCACCATTGTAGAAGCGATCCACAAATATCTGATACATCACCGCGCCTTTTGCCCAGTCTGGTGTGGAAAATCCCGGAACAATTTCAAAAGGATACTGATCCTTCACCATCTCATCTGTACCCATTCTGTGATATTGGCATATATCCGTCCCCTGCGATACTTCGAAATAATATCGCAAGGGCTTATCTCCTAATGTGTAGTCAATCTTATAGTAGTCAAATAGCTCTGTTTGTTTTTCTAATTCCATATTGTACTTATGGTTATCAACCAATAATCTTACCCTGTCCGCATCGCCATTCACCGTCCGAAATCGTATGGTAAGAGTACTTCCCGCCTTTGGCTCTGCTGGTGTAACATAATTAGGAGTGCAATCCGAAAACAATGCTTGTCTATTCATCTTAAGACCCTCTACTTTTCTTCAAACAATGCTACAAATTCCTCTGCTGTTATCTTCTCTTTTTCCAAGAGTAATTGCGCACAGGCATGTAACACACCTTCATGTTCCATTATAACTGCTGTAGCTTTCACATAACATTCATCCACAATATTCTTCACTTCACCATCGATACGAGCTGCAATAGATTCGCTATAGGACTTCGCTGACTGGCCAAAATCTCTCCCCAAGAACACTTCGTGCCCATCGTCCCCATAACAAATCATTCCTAATGATTCTGACATTCCGTATTGTGTCACCATCGCTCTAGCGATTTGAGTCGCTGATTTAATATCCTGCGAAGCTCCCGTTGTAATATCTCCAATTATTTTTTCTTCTGCAATTCGTCCACCTAGAGACACCATGATTTGATGTAACATCTTTGTCTTCGTGTGGAACATCTCATCCTTTTCTGGTAGTGGCATGGTATATCCTGCTGCCCCCATGCCTGTTGGAATAATAGAAATCGTGTAAACTGGTCCCACCTCATCTAGTGCATGGAATAAAATTGCATGCCCAGCCTCGTGATAAGCAGTGATTCTTCTCTCTTTTTCCGTAATCACATGACTCTTCTTCTCCGAACCAATTCCAACCTTAACAAATGAATCTCTGATGTCTTGCTGCATCAGATAACCTCTCTCGTTCTTTGCTGCCAATATCGCTGCCTCATTCATCAGATTCTCTAAGTCAGCCCCAGTAAATCCTGCCGTTGTCTGCGCAATTTGTTGCAAATCAACATCCTCACTCAACGGCTTGCCCTTCGCATGGACTTTCAGAATTTCAAAACGACCTTTGATATCTGGTTTTCCAACACCTACTTTTCGATCGAAACGCCCTGGACGTAAAATTGCTGGATCCAAGATATCTACACGGTTTGTTGCAGCGAGAACGATAATACCCTCGTTGCTTCCAAATCCGTCCATCTCGACCAAGAGTTGATTCAATGTCTGCTCTCTCTCGTCGTGTCCACCACCCATTCCAGTGCCACGACGCCTAGCCACGGCATCAATCTCATCAATAAAAATAATACAAGGTTCTTGCTTCTTCGCATCTGCAAACAACTCTCTTACACGGGACGCCCCAACTCCGACAAACATCTCAACAAAGTCAGAACCCGATATTGTAAAAAATGGAACTCCTGCTTCTCCCGCAACCGCTTTTGCTAACAAAGTTTTACCTGTTCCTGGCGGTCCTACTAATAGAACCCCCTTCGGAATCCTCGCCCCCACCTCTACATATTTTTTTGGTTCCTTCAGAAAATCTACAATCTCCTGTAACTCCTCTTTTTCTTCTTCGAGACCAGCAACGTTTTCAAAATTTACACTCACATTAAAGTCCACATTCATCTTTGCCTTGTTTTTTCCAAAGTTCATAGCCTTTGAATTTGAACTCCCCTGCCTACCCATAACAAAGAAGAGCGCAAAAACGCCAACTCCAACAAGTACAAGGGGCAATAAAATATCTGAAATCCAAGATGTGTTAGCCATCGCTCTCACTTCGTAAGAAACATTCTTTTCCCTTAGTAGTTCTTGTAGCTCATTCACATCCGAGAGCACTAATGTTTTCCTTCCGCCCTCTATCGTAATCTCCGCCTCTCCTGTCGGAACTATTTGATTCTGTAGAACCGTCACATGCTCTACTTTTCCCGCTTCAACATCCTGTTCAAAATCTTGAAAAGTATAGCTTGAATCTCCTTGTGCACTAAAATTAACAAACCATGAAATTGCAATCATAATCAAAGCTGCATATAGGAGATATCTCATCATGCCAAACCTATTGTTGTTCAAATTGTTCTGATTCAATCTGTACGCCCTCTATTCTATGTTTTATTTTATATTACTCTATTCTACACCCTCTACCACTCCGATATACGGTAAATTTCTGTATTTTTGTGCATAGTCTAGTCCATATCCCACCACAAATTCGTCTGGAATTTCAAACCCAACATAGTCTACATTCACATCTACCACGCGTCTATCTGGTTTATCAAGCAAGGTGCATAATCTGATGCTCTCTGGCAATCTCTGCTCAAACATCTCCATTAAATACGAGAGCGTTCTTCCTGAATCGATAATATCCTCTACCACCAATAGGTGTTTTCCTTTTAGCGATTCGTCCAAATCCTTGGCAATCCTGATAACTCCACTAGATTTTGTGTCATCCCCATAGCTACTCACACTCATAAAATCCATAGTTACTGGAATTGTAATTCTCTTTGCCAATTCACACATAAAGAACACCCCACCTTTTAACACACACACTAGGTGAATCTCCTTTCCTGCATAGTCCTCACTAATTTTCTTACCAAGGTCGCTCACTCTCTTGCATACTTCTTCTTCCGTAATCATTACTTTGATTTTTTCCATTTCGTATTCTCCTTATCTCTTTTTCCATTCTAATTGTATAAACGACTTCTTATAATCTTTCACACCGTAAGCAGCACTTTTTCGATATCCTAAAACCCACAATACTTCCTGCCCAATCACAATGTTATATATCTCATCTCTTATGATATTTGGTATCTTCTCATTGATAAAATATTTTTTTAATTTGGTCTTATCGCCTTGCGAATTAAATATCAGATAATCTCCGCTTTTTCTAGTTCTGATTTCTGCGCTATACTTCATTATATCACACTCAAAGTATTTCGTGTATAGTGTTTCTGTGAAACTTTCTGCCACAGGATTTTCCAAAATCTTCACAATGATTACATCCCCATTTGGCAGTTTTGTTATGCCTGGAATCTGTAACCTCACACTAACATCACAATTCTTCTCGCAACTTTTCCTCTCTTTATTTTCTTCTCGTACAATACGAATTCCTTCATATACACGATAAACTCGCACTCCATAAGGCAATTCCATCTGTCGCCCAACTTGCAAACCAATGAGCTTCTTTACAGCCTGTATATGCCGCCGTCCTATATCCTTCTGACAGTTAGCCGACTTCTCTATCACCAGCTTTAAAACTCTCATCTGTATGATTTCTTTTTCATCCAACAGACTGCTAGATACAACGAAACCGCTCTCACATGTCGCTTCTTCTTGAACATACCTTTTATATGCCTGTTTCACCAAATCCATCACAAGCACATCCATCTGTCGAATATCTTCAATCGCTTCCCCGATATGTTGAATCGCTCTCGGATTAATCTCTTCTAATTGCGGCAAAATACAGTTTCTTATTTTATTCCTCGTATAAACATTATCCATATTGCTGGAATCTAAGCAATAAGATAGATTTTTCGCCTGCAAGTATGCGAGAATTTCCTGCTTCTCTAGCACAAGAAGCGGACGAATCCATTGCTTATTCTTTGGAAGAACCCCTCGCATTCCCTGACTCCCCGTTCCCCTTGCCAGATTGAAGAGTAGAGTCTCTGCATTATCATTGCAATGATGTGCCAGCGCAATTTTTGTTGCCCCCACCTCTTCCATTTTCTCTAAAAACACTTCGCGTCGGAGTTCACGCCCTGCTTCTTCCACGGATATCCGCCGTTCTCTGGCTATAACCTCAACTTGCTCCGAAACAATCGTAATCGGAACACCCACAGACTCACATACCTCTTCCACATACTTCTGATCCCGCAAAGCTTCTTCTCCTCTTAGATTATGATTCACATGCACTCCATGCAAAATTAAATCAAACTCCTGCTGCAACTCAAGCAACACGAAAAAAAGACATATCGAATCAGCTCCGCCTGATATGCCCACGATTATAGAATCTCCCTTTTCAATCATGCCATGGCATTCAATATATTCTCGTATTTTCTTAATCATCATCCTACCTTCAAATTTTATTTCTTTCAGTATAATTAATTTCCCCTGCGAATGCAAGATGTAGGTTAGATTTCACACCCTCACCAATCACTGTTTCCAGATTCCCATTACCAATACTAACATATCATCTTTCGCCTCTTCCCCTTGTAGATGAAAGATGCTATTCAGAAGTTCTTTCGCTATCTCACTCGGATTTTTTGTTTCTATGCAATTCAGAAATTTCTCCACATAATGCTCACGCAAATCAAATGGAATCATATCTAAAACTCCATCCGTCATCATCACAATATATGTCTCCTCTCCTACGATGAAATGATATGCCTCAAATTCACTTTCAAGCACGATTCCAATCGGCAATGAGTTAGCCTCATAACGACGTGTTTTGTGTTTGTTTTTGATATAGGTCGGAGCCGTTCCTGCTTTTATCAGGATTCCCACTCCCTGATATAAATCTAGGACACAGAGATCGAACGTTGCAAACCGCTCTTCCTCCGTTCTACTAACAAGCATCGCATTTAACATCTCCACAACTAACTCTGCGGAAATCCCTGTTTCCAAAAGCTCTTCCGCCGCCTCTATTGTACACCCGCTTTCCTCGAACGCTTCCTCTCCACTTCCCATCCCATCCGATATAAGAATTCCTTTTTTCCCTCCTGGTATATCCATTACCAGAAAATTATCTCCTGAAATTTCGCTCCCATCCTTCTCTTTTTTCGCAACTCCATATATGGTCTGAAAACTCGGTTTCTCAATAAATATAACTGTAGTATACTCTTCTTGCAACACAAAGTTGGACGTCACCTCAGATACAAACTTATGCCCCAAGACTGTTGAAATGACATCTGCTATTTGGGATATTTCAACACAACCACCTTTTTTTGCCTTAGCCGAAATTTGAACTTCATATTGCCCCTGCTCCGATACCATAAGCGTAATTTTAAGCAAACGCATCCCCATTTTTCTCAATGCCTGAGTGAGTTTTTTCTCTAGTCTTTCATCTTGAAAGATGCTAGCCTCCAATTCCCTCGCCACTTCTTCAATTGCATCAGCAACGGATTTCACCGCCTGTAAAGAAGCCTCTTTGTTTTTTTCCATTCGCATCTCCCAGATATAGTCCTTTTTTATCTGGGAAAACCCCTCTTCGATTACTGCCTTCAGTTGATCAAACTTTCCACATTGTGTCTGTATGCTCCTCTTTTTTATCACATTCAATTCTATTCCATACTCATCTAAAGCCTCAATCATCTCTGCCACTAAGTCTCGGGTCATCCCATTTTCATAGACTTCGCACCCTTTTACTCTGCAGCCGCTGCACAACACTCCCTCCACTCGCTTTGTGATCTCTAGAATATTTTCCTCTGTATAGTTCTTCTTTTCGTATTTGCGATTCCCTAGAAGGGACATCCTCTTTAGTGACTCCGCAAGCTTTTCCATCTGAACTGTATACGGATTTAATTTTAAACCTTGTCCTACCTTTAACGCCTTCTCCATCCTTCACCTCTACTTAATTCTTATTATAAATTAGGAAACGGAGTTTCCCCTATATAAAGAAAAGCTTTAGAAGACCACTCTGTCTTCTAAAGCTTTCGTTTGTTATTGTTCTGGTTTCAACACAATTTCATCGGGATATACCAATCCCAATTTTTCTCTTGCGACCTGTTCTATATATTCTTCTGTCATAGAATATTCTTCAAATTCTTCTATTTCCTTTGCAAGAGCTTGCGCCTCTTCAAGTTGCTTTAACAACTCCTCTTCCGTCACCTCGAGCTCTCTACTTTGACTAAGCAAACCAACACTAGATACCCCAACCGCGACTGTAGCCACAAGCAAACAAATCCCCACAAGAAACTTGTGTGATTTTCGTACTTTGGATTCTCTCTTTGTCATCGGTCTTGGTCTGCTAGTAATTTGCTTCGGTTTATCTCTCCCCATAAATGCACCTCACTAATTACATACTACTATGATTACATCATCATACCTCTTTTGCCTCTTTTTTGCAAGTTATTTTTTATAACACGCAACATCTTGCATATAGCTGACCACAAAACAAATAGGGATCCTCCCCCCAAAAATACGCCAGCACAGAAGTACCATCTAATGATTCCTTGGCATGATAATACAATCTGGTTAAACACATAAATACTTGCGACAAGAAAGAAAAAGAAATCTTCTAGTTGAACCATCCACGATGAGTGCTTTACTAATTTTCTAAAACAAATAACCAAAAGATAGCCGCCACTTACGACGAAACCGGTCCATATTGCAAACAAACAGATTGATATCTCTTCTGCTATTTCCAACATAATTATTTAAACAATTTCGCAAACAACTTTTCATTTTGATTCTTCGTTTGATGCGCATCTGAATAAGCAACACTGTTGATATGACCGGATATATCAACCTCACCTTTTTCCAGCGTCAATCGATTCACATGCAAATCCAATCCTTTAATCATCAGCATCCCTTGCTCCGTCTCTAATAATACCTCGTTCAAATCAAACGCCAGCACATCCTTAACCCCAGTAATTAAGCTTGTTTTTCTATTATTCACAACTAGTTTGTGCGGTTTTGTCATTTGCCTCTCTTCCATTAAAACACTCCTCCCTCACCTAGATAGTCTTCTTTAACAATATATGATGAGTAGGACGAGACTATGACTCTTTTTTGAATTTTTATAAATATTTGAACAATTCCTTTGCTTCCTCTTTTTTTGTAGTATCCTGAATATCTAGAATTTCAACCTTTACATTCTTTGTTCCAAATTGAATCTCAATCAAATCTCCAACTTTCACCTGTGCCGATGATTTTGCGACCTTGTCATTTAGCAAGACTCTTCCTGCTTCACAAGCTTCATTGGCAACCGTTCTTCTTTTGATCAGTCTAGATACTTTTAGGTATTTATCTAAGCGCATATTTTTTCTCCTTCTTTGTTGAGGACGGGGGAGATGCGAGCCTGCGCTCACCCTTCCCCCATCTCCTTTAGCAAACAATCAGTTATCAAAAAAATAGGGGTAAAACGCTTTGCGTCCTACCCCTGTTCCTTTGTTTTTTACGCGTTAACTGCGTCTTTTAATGCTTTTCCTGGCTTGAATTTTGGTGATGTGCTAGCTGCAATCTTCATTGTCTCACCTGTCTTAGGGTTTCTTCCATCTCTAGCAGCTCTTTGGCTTGTCTCAAATGTTCCGAATCCAACTAATTGAATTTTCTCACCTTTTTTTAATTCTTCTGTTACTACATCAGCAAATGCCTTTACTACTTTCTCTGCGTCTTTTTTCGATACTTCTGCAGCTTCAGCGATTGCTGCAACAAATTCTGTTTTGTTCATCTTAAAATGTCCTCCTCGTGATACACTATCAAGTTATTATATTGTATTGTCTTTATGTCTGAATTCTTTTAACAACACTCTTAGTTAATGTTATACCTTGTAAACCCTTGTTTGTCAAGCTTTATATCATTGTTTCCACCATTTCAACAACAGATTTTCCGAATTTTTCTGACTTTTTGTGCGTTTCTTCTGAATTTTCACCCTTTACTCCGTAATAAAACTTAATTTTAGGCTCTGTTCCGGATGGTCTCACGCAGAACCACGCATCATCTGTCAACTCATAATACAATACATCTGAGCTTGGTAGCCCAGTTTTTGTTTCTTGCCCTGTGGCTAAATCCAATACTGTGTCTGCCTTGTAGTCCCGCATCTTCAATACTTGATATCCACCAATTTCCTTCAATGGTGTTTCTCTCAATGTCTTCAAAATGGTCTGAATTTTCGCAATTCCCTCAATTCCTTGTAGGGTAATCGCTTGGATATCATCTACGTAATAGCCGTACTTTTCATACATGTCCATCATCGCATCCCACAGTGTCTTTCCTTGCGTCTTGTAATACGCCGCCGCCTCGCACAATGCTTGCGTTGCAACAATCGCATCTTTATCTCTCGCGTGGGTACCAATCAGGCAACCATAACTCTCTTCAAAACCGAACAGATAACTTCCTTTGCCCGATGTTTCAAATCCGAGAATCTTTTGCCCAATATATTTAAATCCCGTCAACACCTCTAACAATCCAACTTCGTAATGTGCCGCGATGGCATCTGCCATATTGGATGTAACAATCGTTTTGATTAAATATCCATCTTCTGGCAATCCTTTTGTAGCTTTTGTTTGTCCAATTTCATAGTCCGCTAACAAACACCCCGACATGTTTCCTGTCAAAGTTCTGTATTCACCTGTTTTCGTATCTTTTACGTATACACCTAGTCTATCTGCATCTGGATCTGTTGCCAAAACCAAATCAGCATCCACTTCCTTCGCAAGCTTCAACCCCAACGCAAACGCTTCCTCAGCCTCTGGATTCGGATATGAAACGGTTGGGAAGTTTCCATCTGGTAATTCTTGCTCCTTCACCACGTACACTTGCTCAAAACCAAGTTCTGTCAACACTCTTCGTACCGGAACATTTCCAGTTCCATGCAATGGAGAATAAACGATTTTCAGTTCTTTCCCCATTTCCTTAATGGCATCACTGTGAATCACTAATTTTTTCAACTCTGCAATGTAAGCGTCATCGATTTCTTTTCCAATCACCTCATATAGTCCTTGGCTCTTAGCACTCTCCATATCAATGGATTTCAGCGTCGTGTAATCACTAATCTGTGCAACTTGGCTCATAATCCCCTTGTCATGTGGTGGTGTAATCTGTGCACCATCCTCCCAATACACCTTATATCCATTGTACTCTGGTGGATTATGACTCGCTGTGATATTGATTCCAGCGATACAGTTTAACTCACGTACTGCAAAGGATAATTCTGGTGTTGGACGAAGGGACTCAAAGACATATGCCTTGATTCCATTTGCCGCCAAACACAATGCCGCTTCATCTGCAAACTCAGATGACATATTTCTAGAATCATACGCAATGGCAACTCCGCGCTCTGCTTGCTTGCAAGCGATGATATAGTTTGCCAGTCCTTGTGTCGCCTTTCTCACCGTGTAAATATTCAAGCGATTTGTTCCCGCTCCGATAATCCCTCTTAACCCCGCAGTACCAAATTCTAAGTCCTTGTAGAACCTTTCTTTTATTTCATCTTCATTATTTGCAATTGCTTTTAACTCTTCTTTTGTTTCCTCATTAAAGTAATCATTCCTAAGCCACTCATTATAACTCTCTTTGTAATCCATATGATTTCCTCCCTATTCTTCTCTATTCACGACTATTATATACTAGCTTCGTCAAAATGAAAAGAGAATATCTCATTAATAAATTGATATTTTTTTTCTTGCTGTTGAATCGATATTTTTAATTTCTCAATATTTTTTTCTGAAATCCAAGCTTTATTGCTATTGTAATAGAAATTTGTAATCTTCCAAAACTTCTCTGGATATGCCATACGAAGCGCGATATATTCCTTTTCTTTATTGGTAAGTACTTTCACCTCTTCATAGCTCTCTAGCATCTTACGACCTAGTTCCACGTCCCAATTTTTTTTCTCCATAATCTTACGAATAAAATAATATAAATCTGTAACCTGAATGTCTATCTGAAAATGCTCAAAATTGGTCACAGCCATATACTGCCCCACATTCATAACATTATGATAATTATAATCCCCATGAGAAATATGATAATTATTCTTTGCATTTTCATATAACTCAAGATAACCAGACTCACACAAGCGCTGGACTACAGAATCCGCATAGTGATACATGGATGAAAAATATTTTAAATATGTAAATTCGAACTCACCTTTTTCAACCCTTTTTCGAATGTATCTCCTCACCTTCTTCAACTCCATATTATGCCTCTCTAAGTTTTCGATCAAATTCCCTGCACAATAATCTTCCCATCTCTTATCCACCAAAAGATCCTTTTGCTGCATTACGATTTGGTATGAAACCTCATTCAACACTTTATGTAAACTAGCGAGTGTCTTTGTCGACTCTATAATCTCTCTTTCTCGTGCAATATCGCACTCTTTTCCATGAAACCATTTTTTTAACACAAAGTTTCCAAACTCTCGCCTTCCGCAGATGTTATTCCCTTCCGAATCTGGGATAATGATATCCACCGCTTGAAAGTCATTCTCTTTCAACTGTTCACATATGAACCTCATATAATCTATTTTCTTTTCAGAGGAAGACAATTCCTTCAGAAGCAGAAGCCCTTGTTTTGTATCACACAAAAATCCCCCTCGCGTCTTGCGCAATCCATTCACCTCTACACAATATTGTTCCATTAATTTTTTTTCATACTCTTTCATCTTGTCCCCCTCATTCATCAATCGTATTCATTTCAATGTATGATTCGGTATGAAAAAACATGTATCTTTTATTTTTCTTTTACTATTTTTTTTGAAAGTGTGATGAGATATTCTTTCTTGTTATGATCTGGTTCTTCTAGAACATCCTCTAGCAATCGATTTAATATCAGTCCGATTTTCTTCCCTTGCGCTATTCCTAATTCGATTAAATCACTTCCCTTTATCTCCAAATCTTTTAGAACAATCGGTTCGTGAAATTTTTTTATTTCCTCATAGTGTGCTTCTATTTTTTTTAAATGCAGTGTGCCCTCCTCTCGCTCTGACTCGTCTTTCACTGAATTCTTCCCATATTGAACCTTCAGGTGTAACAAAAACAGTTCTTCGGACATTTCATGTAGGGCACGCCTTACAGCAGGACGATTTTCTTCCATCTTATATTCATAGAAACGAACAAGTTTACTCACCTTATTGGTAGTATCGTTATCGAATTTCAACCCTTTTAACACCTTCTTGACGAACTGCTCTTTCTCTTCCTCCGTTGCCAATTTCACACTCGCCATTTCATAAAACAAAACCGTCAGTCGCAATACCTTATCTGCTTCTACGTTTTGTAATAATTCTAATACATCACTCTGTCTATTCGAATTTTGCATCGCCTCATCCCAATTAGGAAGAATCACCTTCGTTACACCTAGGCGATATGCATCATCGATAAACTCCGGATGTGCGGATACCATTAGTTTCACCAGTTCCACTTGAATTCTTTCTACACTAATTTTGCTTAATGTAGGGCTCAAACTACGAATCGCCTCCTGAGTCTCCTCCTCGATTACAAATCCAAGCTGTGCTGCAAATCGTATTGCCCGCAAAATTCTGAGTGCATCTTCTCCAAATCGTTCAGTCGCAACACCAACACAGCGAATAATACCCTCTTGCAAGTCTCTTCGCCCACTAAAAACATCAACCAATCCAACCTCGCTATTATACGCCATTGCATTGATTGTAAAATCTCTTCTCAACAAATCCTCTTCTAGACTTCTCGTAAACTCTACTGTTTTTGGTCGTCTATGATCCTCATATTTCCCATCCACACGATAGGTTGTGACTTCGTAGCCTTCTCCTTCTAGCAAAACAGTAATTGTTCCATGCTCAATCCCTGTATCAAAGGTTCTACGAAACAAAGTTTTGACTTCATACGGCTCTGCGGAAGTCGTAATGTCCCAGTCCTCTGGCACCCTCCCTAGAATGCCATCGCGCACACATCCACCAACTGCATAAGCCTCATATCCATGTGCCTGTAATATCTTAATGATTTCTTTTACATTTTTTGGTAGTCTCATACTTCCCCTTAACGATTAAAAATATAGATGAAATATCCAATATAAGCAATAATTAATACCACCCCTTCTATCCGTGTCAACTGTTGGCGAGACTTTGCCATCAAGTACACAAGCACCGTAAATCCAAGCATCAAAGCAATATCATATACTGAGGCTACAGATACAGAAATCGGTGATATTGCAGAGGATACCCCTATGATTAATAGTACATTAAAAATGTTAGACCCAACTACATTTCCGAGCGCCAAGTCATTCTCACCCTTTCGAGCTGCCACTACAGATGTCACCAACTCTGGCAGAGAGGTTCCAAGTGCAACAATCGTAAGCCCAATAAAACTTTCGCTCAATCCAAATGATGCTCCAATCATAGAAGCTGATTCTACAACCAAGTTCCCTCCAATTACAATTCCCGCAACACCAATCACAATAAAAATCGTACTCTTAAGCGGAGATAAGGTCTTGATTTCTTCTTCCCCATCCACCTGTGCTGCTTGTGCTTCTTTTCTGGCCTTCAATGCATCTCTCACTGTATAGAACAAGAAGAATACAAATAGCCCCAACAATATAATTCCATCGATTCTTCCCAAGGTAAACTTCCCTGTTCCATTGAGGACATCTGCAAATTGTATCCCACACACCATAGCAAGAAATGCAACAACAATTAAAATAGAAAACGGGAAGTCCTTCTTCAGAACCCCTTTATTCGCTTGCACCGACACAAACAAGGCACTCATTCCCAATACAATGAGCAGGTTAAAAATATTAGATCCAACAACATTTCCAACCGCCAGCTCATTTGCCTGCTCTAGCGAAGCCGTAAGGCTAACCGCCAACTCAGGCATACTGGTCCCAAACGCCACGACTGTTAAACCAATTACAATCGTCGGCACCTTCATTAATTTTGCAATACTTGAACTTCCGTCAACAAACAAATCCGCTCCTTTTATCAATAATACAAAGCCCAATACTAGCCATACATATTCCATCTTTCTTCTCCCTTATACTTCGGTTGACATTGCAACCTAATTCATGATTAAATAAACCTATGCAATTAAGTGTAACTATGTGAATAAGTCTTGTCAAGCTCTATATTAAGGAGGTTCTGATGATTTTTAGAAAAACACCAAGAATTCTATACGAAGATTCTGACATTCTCGTCTGCCACAAACCAACAGGCATTGCGACCCAGACAAAAAAATTAAGAGAACCCGACTTAGTTTCTCTATTAAAGCGCCATCTCTATATAACCGAAAAAAATAACGGAGTTACTTCTAATGGTGAACCATATTTATCCGCAGTCCATCGATTGGACCAACCTGTATGTGGACTTCTAGTTTTTGCCAAATCCCCCCATGCAGCAGCACAATTAAGCAAACAAATCCAAGCCCACAGTTTTTCCAAAACTTACCGAGCTGTTTTATGTCACAAACCAGATTACCAAACACAACATCTCATTCACTATCTCCAGAAGAATAGTATGGAAAACCGCTCATTTATCTGCAAGGAAAATGACACCCAAAGCAAAAAAGCTGCCTTAACATATCGTATCCTAGAACCAGCCGGATCAAATGACTACAGGATTTTTACCGAATACCCGACAAAAGATTTGATGGCTCACCCCCTAGTAGAAATCGAACTAGAAACTGGACGCCATCATCAAATTCGAGTCCAGATGTCTGCCATTGGTTGTCCGATTATTGGAGATGACAAATATGGAGCCACAAACTTTTCTTCAGATTATGGCATAAACGGAATCGCCTTATGTGCTTACAAACTTGAATTCCAACACCCCATTACAAGAGAAGTCCTTTCTTATCAGCTGTAGCCCCTCACTCTTAAAGGAAAAACAAAGAAGCCCAGGAAAACCCTAAGCTTCTTTGTTTTTACGTTGAATTATCTGGCTAACTTACACTGCTGCACTTACAGTATCCATCTCTAGCATTAATTCATCATAACGCGCTAGTATCGTATCTTGTAATCTGTGTCTAGTAGTTGAATTAATCGGATGCGCGATATCTCTATATTCGTCATCTGTGCCTCTCTTACTTGGCATTGCGATAAATAATCCCCTGTCGCCCTCAATCACTTTGATATCGTGTACAACGAACTCTTCATCTAAAGTAATCGAAACTACTGCTTTCAACTTACCTTCCTTTGTTACTTTCCTTACACGCACGTCTGTAATTTGCATAGCAAAGCCTCCTTTCTCATGTTGTTGTATGTGCATTAAATTGTGTGTCAAATTCAGAAATCCCCCCTGAAGTAATAACCGTCTCTTCCTCGCTGTCTGGCAACTTTGGCCCACAAGGGACAAATTGCCGTGTGAAAAATTCTATTTTTCACACTATCTATATCGAAAATCTCTCATTTTTCTCTAAAACAACCTTAATTGAACCTTCTCCAACAAACCTGCTATTTGCACGAATTGTATCTCGGCTTTCCACTATGCAGTTTTCAATGTAACTATTATCCCCCAAATACACCTCATTTAGTATAATGGAGTTTTTAATCACGCAATTATTTCCAATATATGTATTCTTAAACACTACCGAATTCTCTACCACCCCATTGATAATGCAACCACTAGCAATCAAACTGTTCTTAACTACGCATCCAGGGTTATACTTCGCTGGAGGCAGATCAATCACTTTAGAATAAACCGCTGGACTCTGTTTAAAGAAATAATTTCTTACATCTGCTTTTAGCAAGTCCATATTTGTCTTATAATAAGACTCTACTGTCGATATATTACTCCAATACGTAGTCATTTTGTAGCCATATATCTTCTTCAAATTTTTATATCGAATTAAGATATCACGTACAAAATCAAAACGCTCCTCTTCAATACATTGTTCCAACAGTGTAATAAGCTGTCGACGTCTCATAATATAGATACCCGTAGAAACTGTCTGTGAACTTGCCACCATAGGCTTTTCCTCAAAATCTGTGATTCGACAATTCTCATTCATCTTCACAATTCCAAACCTACAAGGGTCTTCTTCCGCAGTTAAATCCTTGCACACTACTGTAATCTCAGCTTTTTTCTCGATATGATATTCTAAAACATCATTGTAGTCAAGCTTATGTACAGCATCCGCAGAAGTTATGATAACATATGGCTCATGGCATCTCTTTAAAAAATCCAAATTCTGTGCTAGAGCATCTGCCGTACCACGATACCAATACCCATTATCCGCCGTAATAGTTGGAGTAAAGATATACAACCCACCCTGCTTACGTCCAAAATCCCACCACTTAGATGAATTTAAATGCTCATGCATTGACCTCGCATTATATTGAGTCAAAACTGCAACTTTTTGCACATGAGAGTTTGCCATATTACTGAGCGCAAAGTCGACTGCTCTGTAGCTTCCCCCAATCGGCATCGCTGAAATCGCTCTACGCGTCGTCAACTCCCGCATCTTATTGTTATTACCACCCGCTAATATCAATCCAACCGCTTTCATTATTTTTCACCTGCCTTTATCAATGTCTCCCCGCTTGCTAGCACGCCCTCAGGATAGTCTACCAATGTTGTTACGCCTGCTATTGCAGTATTTTTTCCAATTTGAACATTTGCCGGTATTACGCTCTTCTCGCCAATTGTGGCAAGTGAAAATCCATAAATATTCGGTTTTGTTTTGTTTGGCACGTCTGCCCCGACACCAATCACTGTATTTTCTCCAATTTCCGCACTCTCTGCGATAATCGCTTTATCTATTACACAACCCTTTCCTATCACTACATCCTTCATAATAATAGAATCACGAATCACGGTTCCTTCACCAATCGTTACACCTGCTCCTATTACCGAATTGTATACTTCTCCATACACCTCAACACCATCACCAATGATACTACGCGTAATGGTGGAATTTTCTGATATGTACTGTGGTGGGATAATCTCTCCACTGGTATAAATCCTCCAATAATCTTCATATAAATTAAACTCTGGAATGATATCAATCAGCTCCATATTCGCTTCCCAGTAAGATCCTAGAGTCCCTACATCCTTCCAATATCCGCTAAATTCATAAGAGAAAATACGTTGTCCTTTTTCATGACAATATGGAATAACATGCTTACCAAAGTCGCATTGTGCCACTCCTGATTGTGATTCGAGTGCCTCTTTCAGCACCTTCCAACTAAAGATGTAGATTCCCATGGACGCCAAATTGCTTCTTGGGTTCTCTGGCTTCTCCTCAAACTCCGTAATGCGACCATTATCATCAGCAATTACGATTCCAAATCGGCTCGCTTCTTCCATCGGCACAGACATTACCGCAATCGAAACATCTGCATTATTGGCCTTGTGATTCTCTAGCATTACCTCGTAGTCCATCTTGTAGATATGGTCTCCTGATAGAATCAATACATAGTCTGGATTAAACGTCTCCATATAATCCATGTTTTGGTAGATTGCATTTGCTGTTCCTGTGTACCATTCACTGTTGCTGCTTTTTTCATACGGTGGCAAAATAGACACTCCACCTAAGTTCTTGTCCAGATCCCAAGGAATTCCTATTCCTATGTGTGTATGTAGTCTCATTGGCTGATATTGTGTCAATACTCCAACGGTATCAACCCCCGAATTCACGCAATTGCTCAATGGAAAATCAATAATTCGGTACTTGCCACCAAATGCAACAGCTGGCTTTGCTACCTTTGATGTCAATACTCCAAGTCTACTGCCTTGTCCCCCCGCCAGCAACATTGCTATCATCTCTTTTTTAATCATGCATTCACCCCTCTTAAGAATTTTTAATTATTATATCACAAACCACATAGTTTTGTGAATATATTCATAAAATATTTTATATTTTTCAAAATTGAAAAAGTAAATTCCACTCTCTTAACCCTCTGTGGAATTTACCCT
>CAYIZP010000045.1:0-23963 GCA_964367905.1 uncultured Lachnospiraceae bacterium | reverse complement strand
ACTCTATTTACTATAACTGTCGATGATAACCCTTTTTCTTAAGTTAATGACATTGAGTATTTATGAGGCTTTCCGAGAAATCGGGAAGCCTTTTTTTGTGCAATAGGAAACTTCGTTTCCATTACACAAAAACGCTCCGCGAGGATCGCACTACGGCGAACAAGGAATGATGTCAGCGAGCTGACCGCCGTAGGCGAGGGAGTGCAGAGTACACCCTTAGTTAACATGAAAAACCACTCAAAATAGATGAGTGGCTACACTTTGGCTACATTTTGGTTATTTTTTTATATTACAGATATTAGGCATGGTATTACCATAAAAGAATCGTTGATTTAAAAGGTCGTACATATAAAATTGCTAAAGATAGGCATTCTTATATGTATTCTAAGTGATTTTAATAGATTGAAAAGTTGGAATTACATATAAGATTATTGAGGATTCGGGGATTTATCTGTATTTTGTAGTAAAAAGTCCTGTACAACTATTCTAAAATACATATAAGCAGTTGTTTGTTGCATATCTTATATGTAAAGCGGAGGATGCTAGTCTATTTCATGGATAAAATTACAGATAAGTGAACTATAATTTCAGGTGATTATATGTAAAGTGAAATTCATTTCATTTTAACAAGTAAATTAATGTGCTTAGAAAATAAATACTTAGCTTTTGGAAGAAAAAACTTGCTAGATTTTTATGTGAGGACATGCTATACTTTTGGAAACAAAGTTGTAAAGATTATTTTATATAATGAATGGAGGATACATTATGTGGTTATTTTCTTTAATTGTAATACCTGTGAGTATGTTGACTTTCTATTTGGGGTTTCAAATAAAAATAAACAACAAATCACTTTAATAATCGATTACCATTGGAAAAATGTAAAAGAGCAAGATATAAAACCATATACTTCACTAATATGTATAGGACAGTATGCAATAGGTATTGGCTGTCTGACATCCGGTATCTTGGGACTGTTCATGTCATCAATAGTTACTATAATACCTCTGTTCTTAGGTATAATTATTGGTTTTATAATAATGTACAAGGCACAGAAGAAATATAACTCAGGTATATTTTCATAAAATGAGCATAACAGATCCAAGAAATTTTATATAATAGATGGAGGAAGATACAATGTATATTTATAAAACAGAAATTTTAATGGTTAGCGCAAAATGGTTCTCTCATAAAGCGAACAAAGATGATATAGGTTTGTTAGAAGAACTAATTAAAAAAAAATCTGCTGAAGGTTGGGAGCTTGTAACATATGATTATATGGCAACTTCAATGCAAATAAAAGGCGGATTTGTGATTACATTTAGAAAACAAAAGTAATTCCGGATAGCAACTTACACTTCTTGTTATGAGCCATATACATTTGTAGATACTCCAGAGGCTTTTGAAAAGGAAGTAATGGCGATGTGGTTTAACTGGATTTGGTTATAAAATTAGTAATGAAGGGAGGTTTATAATGAAAGTAGCAGACTTTTCAACTGCCGATGACGTGGTAGTATGGATTCTTATTATTGTGTTGGCTATAGTATCTCTCCTTTTGTTATCAGGGCATGGAAGTTGTCTTATTGCAGGTTATAATACGTTGACAGATGTAGAGAAAAATAAATATGAAAAAAAAAGAATTTGTAGGGTATTGGGAATTGGGATGTTAATTATTACAATACTTCTATTATTTACTTTATTGCTAGAAGCTATTTTACCTGCATTTTTTCTTTATATTGTAGTTGGAATAGTTATCGTAGATGTGATAGGCATGGCAATATTTATGAATATATATGGAAAAAATAAATAGTTTGGATAAAGTAACTATCAAATGCAAATATAGACACGCTATATGAGGATATATCTGGAATGATATATATAGAAAAATTTATTAAAGGAGAAATTAGAATGAAGAAAATGATGAACTTAAGTCTCGCCTTATTCTTAGTATTGTCACTTGTTGGATGTCAAGATGAGATGAGCAGTCTATCAAATTTTGAAAACAATGGTGTGGATAAAATAGTTGTTACTCTTGCAATGGGAAACCCAGAATATGGTGCTGATAGCAAAACAATTACAGATAGTAATGAAATCAGTGAATTTATCGAAGTTTTTAATAATGGACACTTAGGTGGAACGGTAAGTGATGATGATATTGAAATAGGTGGTGTAAGCACGTATTCGTTTTATAAAGATGATGAAGTGATACAGTCTTTTTCATTTAATGTTAATGACACAAAGGTAGTATGGTATGATGATAAGTGGCGAGAGGTGGCTTATCCCGAAGACAGTTTAATACCTTTTGATTTATACGAACAGTCACAAGGTAAGCAGAATATAGTCGATTCACATGGGAATGAAATGGAATTAATTCCGTAAATGGCAATGAGCAACCGACCCAAAATAACCAATCAAATTTTGGAGAGGGTTTTGGTTATGGAGTAGTAGATAAACAATGCATTTCTAGCTAGACAGAAACACTTCGTCTTGGATGGTCAGGATTATTACTGTCTAATGGCTACAAAATTTTGATCAAATAACAAAATAAAAATAATAGGAAAAATGAAAAAATATTTCAAACATTGTTGATTTTTTATAAAATATCACATATAGTATAATTAACCGAAGAGATTTACGATGTTTCGGATTCGTAAATGGAGGTTCTTCCGTAAGTTTGGTTCACTTACCCCGAATAGGCGAAAGCTGAAAGAAAGAGAACCAGGTTTAAGATGTAAAATACTCCTGGCTGAGGTTAGGAGCTTTTTTAAAAAAAAAGGTATTGACTTAGAGTTAACTCTAAGGTGTATGATTTCTTCAGAAGCTTATAAATACTATGTTTGATACAGTGAGTTAAACATAGGAGATGTTCAAAGGAGAAATTAGAATGTTAAAATGCAGTATTTTGGTAAATGGAAATTTAAGAGATTCCGCAGATGGAAAGGTAATTGAAGTATTTAATCCATATAATGGAGAGTTAGTTGGCACTACTCCAGCGGCAACGAAGGAAGACGTAAGAGCGATATTAGAAGCGGCTGATGCTGCTCAAAAGGACTGGAAGAAGCTTCCAGCAGCAACAAGAGCGAAATACGTGAGAGAGTTGGGAGATATCCTTGTTGAACATAAGGAGGAGATTGCCAATGTTCTTACAGCGGAGCATGGGAAACCATTAGATCAAGCGCGTGGGGAAGTAGATGCATCGGTTTTATTTATGTATTATGCAGCAGAGTCTGCTACAAGAATTGAAGGAGAGCATATTACTTCAGCGAATGTAGACGAAGAAGCTTGGATTCAGAGAGTGCCATATGGAGTGGTTGTTGGTATTACAGCGTGGAATTTTCCATTAGCGCTTAGTGCGAGAAAGATTGGAAATGCACTTGTATGTGGTAATTCAATGATTATTAAGCCACCATCAGAGACACCTCTTGCAGTAATGAAATTTGCAGAGTTGGTTGCTGCAAAGAGTACATTACCAAAGGGCGTGTTGAACTTTATTACAGGTTCAGGTCGTGTGGTAGGGGATGCATTGGTGCGCAATGAGATTACAAAATTAGTAACATTAACTGGAAGTACTGGAGCAGGAATTGAAGTATTTAAGGCTGCAGCAGAGAATGTAGTAGTTCCACATCTAGAATTAGGTGGAAAGGCTCCATTTATTGTAATGAATGATGCAGATGTTGAGAAAGCGGCAAGATGCGCAGTCTTAGCGAAATACAATAACTGTGGACAAATCTGTACTTGCAACGAAAGAATGTATGTACACAAAGACGTTTATGATGAATTCAAAGAGAAATTCATCGCATATTCAAAAGAAACAGTAGTAGGTAATCCAATGGATGCTACGACAACTATGGGACCAAAAGTTTCTAAGACAGAAGTAGAAAAACTTCTTGAAATGAAAGAAGAATCAGTGCGTCAAGGTGGAAAGATTCTATTAGATATGACACCTGAAGAACTGCCAACGAAAGAAGGAAACTGGTTCTATCCTACAGTGCTAGAGGTGGAAGACAATAGCAATATCTTGATGCACGAAGAAGTATTTGGACCAATGGTAGCGATGATGAAAGTAGACTCACTAGAACAAGCGATTGAATATTCTAACGATTGCGAATATGGTTTATCTGCATATCTATTCTCAGATAGCTCCAAGAACATCATGATAGCTATGAGAGATTTGGACTTCGGAGAAGTATATGTAAACCGTGAGAACGGAGAACTAGTGAATGGATTCCACAACGGATATAAGAAGAGCGGTCTAGGTGGAGAAGATGGAAAACATGGACTAGAAGGCTATCTACAGAAGAAGATGATGTATGTAAATTACAAGTATTAAAATTTTCTTAAAATCCACTCATAAAGTGCCACGTTATTTGCAAAATTTTCATCAGAGTAGTATGATGAAGAAAAGACAATAGAATACGGAGGTGCATGAGATGAAGATGGAAAGTAATGCAAAATGGAACCCGAAGATTATACTAGCAGGCTTTTTTCTTGTTGTTGCTATCATTATAGGAAGCACATTTTTCACGAGTCAATCACAAGAATTAGATTATGCAATATTAATAGGTGTACCTGCAAGAAATGATGATAATATGATTGATGGTATTGATTTTTCTAAGTCAGTTCCGCTAGGAAGTCAGCTTGATATGGATACCACAATATTTTCGTTACTGTTTTCAAGTACAGTCGATAATCCAAAGGGAATTGAAAGAGATCCTGATGCAGTGATCTGGATTAGTGAATCGAAAAATGAGATGACATATTATCGTGCGAATGTATGGTTGAATGAAGATTCTATAGTGTTTGAAAGAGATTTTTACGACACAATAGAGTATCAAGTAGTCAGCGAACCATATTATGTTCAGGAATTGACTAAGGTAATAGAAAGTCAAATACAGTTATACTGAGAATGTCAATTTTGATAATAAAACACGGCCAACTGTGTTCGGTCTCTCAGTTCTAATTTCTCTAATATTGTACTCAAATAATTTCGCACAGTCCCTTCGCTTAAGAAGAGGGCTGCTGCGATTTCTTTGTTGTTGAGGCCATCTGCTACAAGTTTGATTACCTCTAGTTCGCGTTCGTTTATTTGGCGACTTTCATAGTCGAAGGTGGTAGGGCGACTCATGAGGTTAGGGATTTTGGAGATGATGGAATCGCCGAATACAGTCTGTCCTGAATAAACTGCCTTTAGGGCAGGGATGATGCTCTGGTAGTCTTGTTTTAGTAGGTAGCCTTTGGTGCCTATTTTTAGTGCTTTTACGATGTAGTCATCATCTGAGAACGTTGTTAGTAATAGGATTCTTGCATCAGGGTGAACCGATAGGATTTGCTTGGAGGCGTCTAGGCCGCTTAGGGTGGTCATGCGAATGTCCATAAGTAGGATATCTGGGTGTAACTTCTCATAGAGAGCGATTGCTTCCGTTCCGTCATGTCCAATTCCACAGACTTCTATCTGTGGGTCTTCTGTTAATATAATCTTCAGTGAATTTGTTACGAATACATCGTCGTCTATCAGTAATATTCTCATGTTAATAACCATCCCTTTCTCACTATAACCATCTTTTTCATACTATTCCCCTGTTTTCGGTATAGATATAAATATTTGAAATCCATCGTTCCAATTGAAATTAATTGTTCCATGTAGATTGCGTACACGCTCTTTCATATTTTCCAGTCCCATGCCAGATGCATGAACCATGGAAGTGGCTGTGGTTCTATAATTATCATGGTTGACAGGGACACCAATATCAAGGTTGTGATTGTCCCCATTGTCATGGATACTCAGTTGATAAAAATTATTATGCTCGCGTAGAATGAGTGATACTTGGCTAGCATTACTGTGTTTGCTGATATTATTCAATGCCTCCTGAGTGATTGCGATGAAGCAGTAGATGACTTCTCTAGGTAGTTGATGTGTTACATCATAGTCCAAGGTACAAGTAGCAGGTAAGAAATCAGTAGCAAGTTGTTCCATGGATTCCTTAAGATTCACGGATTCGTCATGTAAGTCATGAACACTAGTCCGTACATTATCCATTGCAGATGAGAGGGTCTCTTCTAGTTGGAGGATGGAATCCTTAACATTCTCTTCTTTGGAAATGGTCTTCAAGGCTCCTGTGATAAGGATGGAGCGGGAGAGAAGATGGCCGACATTGTCGTGAATCTCGCGCGCGATACGATGGCGCTCTTTCAATCTGGCATTTTGTATCTCATAGTTCTGTGCTTCGATTAATGCAGCATTTTTCTGCTGGAGAAGCAAGGAATTTTCGGTACTATCATCACGAAGGCTATAGAATTTCCGATTCATATCTGTTAGACTGCTTGATTTATATTGTAGAACAAAGCAGATCAAAAAGCCTAGCAAGGCATACCAGAGCCTATGAGAAGGATCCACCGTTGCATGTACTACGAGAGATAGGGCAGAGATAATCAGCGCCCAATTGTTTTTATATACCAAGATATCGTATGCGATTAATGGTAAAAATAAAAATAGAGAACCTAGTGGTAGCAGTGCGAGTCCGTATAAGGTGGTGATGATGAAAGGAAACTTTGTATTGGCAAATAAATAGATGCAGGAACTTATGATTAAGGCGAGTAGAAATACTGCCACGAATTCATAAGTTAGAGGTTCGAGTAAGAGAACTCCAAAGCAATAGAGTAATATAATCAGTTTATCTAATAATTGCATGTGAACCTCCTCTCCAAACTTTACAACAATTATATAACATTAAAAACTATAATAAAAGGGATATATATAGTGCGCCGGTAAAAAGTGACATTTGTCATGCGAGGGTTTGACATGTGACACTTATTTATTTGAGTGATTTGCGATACAATCTGTATAGTAAAAAGTATTGTAAAATAGAAATGGGGAAAGGGATGGTGATTAGAATGGAAAATAGTGTTGTGAAAATAGAAAATCTGGTGAAGAGATATAAGGAATTGGTGGCGTTGGATCATCTGAATTTGGATGTGAAAAAGGGCGAGATATTTGGTCTTCTAGGACCAAATGGTTCTGGGAAGTCTACAGCGATTAATTGTATTCTCGCATTATTGAAATACGACAAGGGGAGTATACAGGTATTTGGGAAGGAGATGACTCCGACAAGCTATGATAGCAAGGGGAAAATAGGAGTTGTTATGCAGAATGTGGCGGTATTTGAGGAGATGACCGTATATGAAAATATCGATTATTTTTGTGGATTGTATGTCAGTGATACCAAGAAGAGAAAGGGACTGGTGGAAGAGGCTATGCAATTTGTGGGGATTGAGGAATATCGCAAGATGCGACCGAAGAAATTATCGGGAGGGCTCTTGCGAAGGCTAAACATTGCGTGTGGAATTGCACACAAGCCAGAGCTGATTATTCTAGATGAGCCAACAGTGGCAGTGGATCCCCAGAGTAGAAACAAGATTCTTGAGGGGATTTTGGAATTGAATCGACAGGGAGCGACCATCATATACACCTCTCATTACATGGAGGAAGTAGAGCAGATTTGCACAAGGATTGCAATCATTGATAATGGTCGAACCATTGCAAATGGAACCAAAGATGAATTGAAGAAGTTATTGAAGGCTGGGGACAAGATAGTGATAGAAGATCTGGGGCTCACTGAAAAACAAGTTGATTATATACAGTCTATCCACAATGTAGTTACAGTGGATTATGAAAATCAAATTCTTACGGTACATTGTAAGAATGGGCAAAACAATCTCATCGGTCTATTAGATTACCTGAGACAAGAGGAGATTGTGTTCGGCCGTGTGAGTACTGTGGCACCAACATTAAATGATGTGTTCCTAGAAATTACAGGGAAGGAATTGAGAGATTAAGTGCAGACGCACCATAGAAGGGAGATTAGAGATGTTATATTATATCAAATATGGCGTAAAAGCATTGGTTCAAGATAAGATTATTATGTTTTGGAGTGTCGCATTTCCGCTTATATTGGCTACTTTATTTTATTTTACAATCTTTAATATAGCAGAAGAAATAGAATTTCAAGTGGTTCCAGTGGCAGTAGTGGAGGGAAGTGAGGAAGATATTGCTTTTCAAGAATTTATAAAAGCGATTGACGGAGAGATTGTAGAAGTGAGCAGGTTGAGTGAAGAAGAGTCATTGCAAGCCTTAGAACGTGGAGAGGTTCAGGGGATATTTTTCGAGGAAGACATTCCGACTCTCACCGTACTGCAAAACAATATTTATACCAGTATCTTGAACAGTGTATTGCAGTCTTATGTACAGAGCAAGCATGTGATAGAGAACATTGCGAGGGAACATCCAGAACAATTGGAACAAGCGATGGAGAAATATATCAACTACGAAGATGTGACACGGGAGGTGTCAGTAGATGGGGATACGATTAATTTCACCTTGCAATTCTTCTATGCTCTGGTAGGAATGGCATGTATGTATGGGGCATTTATCGGAATGAAGATTACCATGAATATGCAGGCGAACCTAACGCCACTGGCGGCAAGACGATGCATTACTCCGAAACATAAGTTGAAGGTGATTTTGGGAGACACCCTGATTGCATATATCATCCAGATGATGAATGTAACGATTCTACTGTTTTACATGGGAGTGGTACTAGACATTGGACTGGAGAAGAATTGGGGGTATTTATTGCTAACCACATATGTGGGAAGCGTTATTGGAGTGTCATTTGGTGCGTTTGTTGGAGCCATAGGAAAGATGGCTGAGGGGACGAAGATCGCAATAATCATAGCGGTATCTATGTTTTTTAGTTTCTTTGCAGGACTAATGGATTCATCGATGAAGTATCGTGTGGACCAGATTTTACCGATATTCAATCGCATAAATCCAGTCGCTTTGATTACAGATTCCTTCTACAGTTTAAATACGTACAATGATATGGAGCAGTTTTTTACGAATCTTACGACTATGATGATCTATAGTGTGGCTTTTATATTGGGCACATTCTTATTAGTGAGGAGGGAACGATATGACAGTATTTAAGAGTTATTTGTTGCTGATTGGCCATTATAAGGCAATGATCGTCGTGTATGTCGCCATCTTCAGCGCTATGGCGGTAATGAACGCCCTGTCTGCTTCAGAATCTGCACCTACGGATTTTCGGCAGGAAGCAGTGGATATTGCAGTTATTAAGGGGCAGGGAAGTACATTAGAAGTTGGCTTGGAGAACTATCTAGCATCGGTTCATAACATGAAAGAATTTACCAGTGAGGAAGAGCGAAATGAAGCCCTGTTTTTTGCGGACATCTCATATATTGTAGATTTAAGCAATGGAATAGAAGGAATTAATGTAACTCAGATTCCAAATTCCATTTGGGGACAATATCTAAATCAACAGATTAACAGCTATGTTCAGCAAGTTACCACCTATGTTGCGGCAGGATATAGTGAGGAGGAGGCAATTGAATTATTTATGGAAGGTCAAGCAGGGGTAGGTGAAGCCAAAATTCATATGACATCGAAGAGCAGTGTGGAAGGTGGAAACACCTATAATTATCTGTTTCGGTATTATCCATATCTATTCATCTCAGTCTTCTGTTATGCGATTAGCACGGTGTTAGTGTCGTATCGAAAGAAACAAACACAGATGAGGATTCACTGTTCGCCGATTAGCGGAAGGAGAATCAATCTAACGGGGTTACTAGTATTCAACATCCTAGGGTTAGGATTGTACCTACTAAGTGTTACAATTCCAATATTCATCTATGGGGAATCATTCTATGGAAATCCGAATCTTATATGGTATTTCCTCAATACATTTGCTCTATTATTGGTATGTAGTAGCCTTGCATTTCTAGTAGGAATTGTGAATGCGAAGATGGAAGTGGTCTCTGCCATAGCCAATTTGCTAAGTCTCGGACTTTGCTTTATCGGTGGGGTCTTCGTATCCATAGAATTATTGGGAGATGAGGTGCTACAAGTGGCACAGTTGGTGCCGATCTATTGGTATACCATTGCAAACGATTTATTGGGATCGGGAGTTGTGATACAGGGGGAAACACTGGAGCTGATGGCAAGATCCGTTGGTATCCAACTTGGGTTTGCAATTGCATTTATCTGCGTTGCTCTAGTGGCATCAAAAGCGAGGAGTCAGGAGGCTTAAAATAGATTTGATAAAAAACATATATGAGATTATAATACAATTATCAAGATAGGTGAGGAGATGATATAATCAAATAAGCTGATTGTCAAAAATAATTTGACCAACAGATTGTAATTTAAAATGGATAAATATATAATATAGCTATTAATGCGCAAGGACAGGCAAAACATATGCTAGAGAGAAGGGGAGGATAGGATTATGATTTATCGCATAAAGAATGAATATTTAGAAGCGAGTTTTAGTGATTTAGGTGGAGAGTTGATTTCCTTGAAAGACAATGCGGGGGTAGAATACTTATGGCAAGGAGCTTCAGAGTATTGGGCAGGACAGGCACCTGTGTTATTTCCTTGGATTGGACGTTTGACAGAGGGAAAATATAGTTATAAAAATAAAGAGTATTTTATTGAAAAACATGGGATTGCAAGGAAATTGGAGTTTGTTGTCAGTGAAACGGAGGACACGAAAATTGTATTTACGCTTAAGAGTTCTCCGGAAACATTGCAAGTTTATCCTTTCGAATTCGAGTTTTCTATTATATATGAATTGATGGGTGATAAATTGGTTACTACCTACGAGGTGGAGAACCAATCTGGAGATACTATGTATTTTGCAATCGGTGGACATCCAGGGTTTAATGTGCCACTAGAAGCTGGGGTGAATTTTGAAGATTATTATCTTGAATTTCCGAATCCAGAGAGAACATACCAAGTTACATTTTCTGAGAATTATCTTGTGAGCGGGGAGAAGGAGTACAAGCTTGAGACCGGGAACAAGATATCTTTGACACATGGACTATTTGACGATGATGCGATTATTCTCAGAGGAATGGGTGATACAGTGACATTGAAGTCAAAACAAGGCAAGAAGAGTATTACCGTATCGGCTCCAGATATGCCGTATCTAGGATTTTGGCATATGCCAGAAACAGATGCGCCTTATGTGTGCATTGAGCCTTGGAGTTCGTTACCGTCTAGAGATGGAGTTGTTGAGGCGTTGGAGAAGAAAGAAGATTTGGTTTCCTTAGAAGCAGGCGGGGTATATCGTAATACTTGGGAGATTAGTATAAGAGGTTAAAGAGGTTTATTAGAAATGAATTTAAGTTTAAGAAGAGTGGGCATGTGTGTGTTTGGAGTTTTGCTCGGAGGAATTGCTGTTGGATTTTTTAAAATGGCTGCATTTGGAGTGGATCCATTTCAAACATTAATGGGAGGAATCAATATTGTGTTTCCGATTAGTTTTGGAACGTTGTACATCATTGTCAATGCTGTGCTATTACTGTTTTCTTTTTTTGCAGACCGGCATTATATTGGGATTGCGACGTTTATCAATCTATTTTTGTTAGGGTATGTGGTAGAGTTTTCACATATGGCATTGTTAAGTGTATTTCCTGATTTGGGAATGATAGCAAGAGTGATGTTTATGATTGTTGGAATCGTATTATTGTGTTTGGGATCAGCGTTTTATTTTGTGGCAGATTTAGGGGTTTCTACCTATGATGCAGTCTCACTGATTATTGCTAATACTTGGAAATTAATTCAGTTCAAGTATTGTAGAATTATATGTGATTTAATTTGTGTGGCTATCGGTACAGTTTTGTTTTTAGTCAAAGGAACTACTATGGCAGAATTATTTGCTGTAGTGGGAGTTGGGACGATTATAACGGCATTCTTTATGGGTCCATTGATTGATGTGTTCATTCGAAGATTAGCGCAGCCGTTTTTAAACGGCGGCGCTAAAGGCTAGCACGGTACGTGCTGGTATGGTAATCTGATTGTTTGTGATGGTTAAATCAGATGTGGCATCACAGGTTGCCAATGCAACCTCCCAATTCATCTGTTCTTGAAGCTGTGGCAATTCAATGGTCAAGTCTTCCCAATAGGAATTCGCAGCCAAATATACAATATCAGGGCTATCGGTATTTGTTTTTCCAGTGAACATGACACCTACATAATGGTCGTGGCAACTAAAGGAGTCGCACCATGGAGTGACTCCGTGGAAGCTCAAGTCTGGAAGTCCTAGAATTCCATCGCTGGTATTGGTTCTAAGACAAGGATGTTTCTTTCGGAATCGAATTGCTTGTTTGAAGAATTCAAAGATTTCCTGATTCGATTTTAATAGATTCCAATCAATCCATGAAACTTCATTGTCTTGACAATAGGCGTTGTTATTACCGTATTGGGTATTGCCAAATTCATCACCAGCTAAAAACATAGGATTTCCTCTGCTACACATCAAAACAGCACAAGCATTTTTCATTAGGCGTTTTCTTAAGTCATTGATATTCTCATCATCTGTCTCGCCTTCAACACCACAGTTCCAGCTATAATTATCATTGCCACCATCCGTGTTGTTCCAACCATTTTTCTCATTATGTTTTTCGTTATATGTATAGAGGTCGCGGAGGGTGAAGCCATCGTGACAGGTAATAAAGTTGACCGATGCATTTTTGCGGGAGTGAACATCGTAGATATCATAAGAACCAGCAATCCGATTCGCAGCAGCCATGGCGACACCATCATCTCCTTTTAGGAATCGCCTCATGTCATCCCGATATTTCCCATTCCATTCAGCCCAACGTTTCCAAGAAGGAAAATGTCCTACCTGATATAGTCCACCAGCATCCCATGCCTCGGCAATCAATTTTACATCACCCAAGATGGGGTCAAATGCTAATTCTTGTAGGAGTGGCGGTTTGCTCATAGGGGAGCCATCTTCATTTCGCCCCAGGATGGAAGCTAGGTCAAATCGAAATCCATCGATATGATATTCGATTACCCAATATCGGAGGCAGTCAACGATCATGTCTTGTACAATCGGATGATTGCAATTGACAGTATTTCCACAACCGCTAAAATTATAATAATAGCCTTCTGGAGTCAATAGATAATAGATGTTATTATCAAATCCTTTGAAGGAGAAGAAGGGACCGTCTTCATTCCCTTCGGCTGTATGATTAAATACCACATCGAGATAGACTTCGATTCCATTTTCATGTAGTGCCTTTATCAGGCGCTTTAACTCTTGACCTTCACGATTATATTCTGCGCTTGATGAGTAACTTGTGTTTGGCGCAAAGAAGCAGGTAGTATTATATCCCCAGTAGTTATAGAGTTTTTCGCCGTTGACTTCACGGTAGTCCATCATTTCATCAAATTCATAAATGGGCATCAATTCTACTACATTTACACCCAATTCACGTAGGTATGGAATTTTTTCCATAATTGCATCGAAGGTTCCTGGATGTTTTACGCCAGACGAAGAGTGCTTGGTAAATCCACGCACGTGCATTTCGTAAATGATTAGCTCATCATTTTCTAGAGTGGGTTTTACGGAGTAGCCCCAGTCAAAATCATCCCGAACGACTCTCGCCTTATAGAAGGCGTTCGTGGACATTTGCTCTCCCCATTTGCTCTGACCAGTTACTGCTTTGGCATAGGGATCAAGCAGATATTTTGTCTTATCAAAAAGCAAGCCTTTGGCAGGGTCATAAGGACCATCTACTCGATAGGCATATTCAAATTCTTGGATATTTAGATTGAAAACAATCATGGAGTATACATTTCCGATTCGATAATGCTCAGGAAAAGGAAGGACAGCAAAGGGCTTGCTTTCCGTTCTATGAAACAAGAGCAATTCAATGGAAGTTGCATTATGAGAGTGTACAGTAAAATTTACACCACAAGGGATAGCAGTTGCACCATTTACCTCGTAGAAACCAGGACGGACATCAAAACCATTTATTTCGTCCATGGGGATTAGGTTTACGCTTTTTTTCATATTTAACATGAATGAAATCTCCTTTTTGTATTTTATATCTTAAAAACAGTATATCAAATGTTTTATTTTCTGACTACTTATATCTTGAGAAAATTATCCGATATATAAATTAAGAGAGTCAAAGCACAGCATTATTTATGAAAGGAGGCACATGATGAAGATAACGAGTGATATCTATGCAAAACAAATGAAGACGGCATTGCCTGAACTGATCTATCAACGACCAAAAACTTCGGAAAAGAAGGCGTTAGAAGATACTTTTTCTAGAAAGGTGGAGGAAGTGGAAGGGATAGGAGAGCTGGAGCTTTATCTGAAAGAAAAGCAATCAGAACTTGAAGCATTGAATCAAAAGGAGATGATGGATTCGGAGATGCAAGCCTCCAAATCACAGATAGAGGGCGCGACAAAAATGATGGATATTCTATTAAAGTGCTTGAAAATTGCATCACGTATTATTGATGGAGATCGGGTGCCACCCCAAGATGAGAAGATGCTATTGGAAAATTATCCGGAGATGTACGCATCTGCAAAAATCTTGGGACAACGGAAGGAAGATGCAGAAGAACATGATAGCTTAGTAGATGAAGAGGCAGAGCCAGGCGAACCAGTAGAACCTGCGGATTATTCGGATGCAAAAGTAGAAATCAAGGAATCGATTGAACAAATTGAAGCCTCAATCGCTGAGGTTACTGGCTGATTGGGGACGGAGGTTTTTGAAGAAAACCTCCGTCCCCAACGAAAACAACCCTGTCCCTCTTGACTTAATGAGAAAAATAAAGTACGATTAGTTGGTAAAATTAAATAAATGCTAGGGGTGCATTTTGCTGAGAATGAATCGAAGATTCTGACCCTCATTACTTGAACCGGATAATACCGGCGTAAGGAAGCTAAAGAATATGAATTTTCCAATGCAGGTGGATTTGTTGTGAGCTTTCGCAAGAATGTCCTAGTATCAATGCAGAGGAGGATTTTTTTTATGTCAACAAACTTAGTAAAACAAATGGTATTTTCAGCAGCAGCGATTGCTTTGGCAATGGTGATTTCAACGGTGATTAAGCTACCATCTCTACCAAATGGTGGTTCAGTGACTTTATTTAGTATGCTGATGATTACATTGGTTGGATATTGGTATGGCTTGCGAGCAGGACTGTGTACGGCAATGGCATATGGAATACTACAATATGTAGTAAATCCGTATTTTGTACATCCAATTCAAGTGTTATTGGACTATCCACTAGCGTTTGGAGCACTTGGGCTTTCTGGATTATTCGCAAATAAGAAATATGGGTTGATGATTGGGTATATTGTAGGAGTGACAGGAAGATATGCGATGCATATGATATCAGGGTTGATTTTTTATACAGCATATGTTGGCAATTTGTCTGAAAATATGGCGGCAATTGGAGTAGCATTTGCATATAACGCGACATATATTGTGCCAGAGGCAGTGCTTACGACTATCTTGATAAGTTTGCCGCCGGTGAAGAATGCGCTAGATCGAGTAAAGAAAATGAAATAGGGACAGGGATTTTTTCATTGGGGACGGGGGTTTTTGCCAAAAAACTACGTCCCCAATGACGTCCCCGATTTGCAATTCCTACCAATATAGTTGTATAATGGGAATCAGAACAGTGTTGGCGTTGACTCAGAAAAGGAGAACATATATGTGGTTATATGAAAGTGTAATTTATCAGATTTATCCGATTGGATTTTGTGGAGCAAGTCATACGAATGATGGATACGAAAGCAATGATATACTAAAGATGGTTTCATGGGTAGATTATCTGAAAGGGTTGGGAGTGAACTGCGTGTTATTCAACCCGATTTTGGATTCGGACTCTCATGGGTATGATACTAGGGATTTTGGTAAGATTGATAAGAGGCTTGGGACGAATGAGGATTTTAAAAAGGTATGCAAGGCCTTGAATGATGCCGGAATTCGTGTTGTGTTAGATGGGGTATTCAACCATGTCGGTAGGGGATTTTGGGCATTCCAAGATGTGATGAAGAATCGACAGAATTCACAGTATTGTGATTGGTTTCAAATTAATTTTGATGGGAACAGCAATTATAATGATGGATTCTGGTATGAAGGCTGGGAAGGTCACTATGAACTTGTGAAATTAAATTTGAATAATCCGAAAGTGGTAGAGCATCTTTTGGAAAACGTGAAGATGTATATAGAAGAGTTCCAGATTTCAGGATTACGTTTAGATGTTGCTTATTGTTTGGAACGAGAGTTTATGAAGCAACTTAGAAGTTTTTGTCAAGGACTAAAGTCTGACTTTGCGCTGATTGGAGAGGTGCTCTTTGGGGATTATAATACGATTGTGAATGATGAGATGCTTCATAGTTGTACGAATTATGAATGTTACAAAGGTTTGTACTCTAGTATGAATGATTATAATTTGTTCGAAATCTCTCACTCTCTGAATCGCCAATTTGGTTCTGAGGATTGGTGTATCTATCGCGGGAAACATTTGATGACCTTCGTGGATAATCATGATGTGAGCAGGATTTATAGTATTTTAAATAATAAAGCATTGGTTGGTCCAGCATATGCCCTGTTACTAGCGATGCCAGGTGTTCCGTGCATCTATTATGGAAGTGAGTGGGCAGAACCAGGAGAGAAGCAGGCTGGTGGGGACTGGCAGTTACGGCCATGCTTTGAAGGACCAAAACCCAATGAATTGACCGAAGAATTAAAGAAATATATTGCACTTAGAAAATCAAATAAGAGCTTGAATTATGGAAGTTATACCAATGTGGTTGTGACCAATCGGCAACTACTGATTAAACGTGAATTTGAAGGGGAAGCAGTATATTTTGGAATCAATATCGATGAGAATCCATTTACATTTAACAACCATGAGTTAAATGGCGAGTTTGTAAATTTGTTGTGTGAAAATCAAACTCAGTTGAGTGGACAGCTTGAGATAGCAGGTCATAGTGTAATCTATTTGAGGAAATAATTTGAATTATATAAAAAAGTTTAAAATTTGTTTAAAAATAAGATTTATTTGAAAAATTGTGATACTATGATACCATGGTTGAAAAAATAGGAATGAGGAGAATGGAAAGATGGAATTATTAAGAATTGAAAATCTAAGCAAGACCATTAAGAAAAAAACGATTGTTGATGATATTAGCCTTACTGTCAACAGCGGGGAGATTGTTGGATTCCTAGGACCAAATGGTGCAGGAAAGACAACAACAATCAAGATGATTATGGGGCTGTTTTCTATAACAAGTGGAAATATTACCGTTTGTGGTAGTAACGTTCAGACAGATTTTGAAAATGCGGTGAAGAACATCGGGGCAATTGTTGAGAACCCAGATCTATATAAGCGACTTACGGGACGGCAGAACCTAGAGTATTTCGCACAATTCTATGGAAAAGAAGCAGTGGATAATATTGATTCTGTAGTGGAACTTGTGAAGATGAAAGAGCGCATCAATGATAAAGTGAAGGCTTATTCTCTTGGAATGCGCCAAAGGGTAGGGTTAGCACAAGCATTATTGCATATGCCATCTCTAATGATTCTGGATGAGCCCACCAATGGTCTAGATCCAATCGGAATCAAGGAAATGAGAGATTTGTTAAAGCACTTGGCAACGAATTCGGGTGTGGGTATCTTTATTTCTAGTCATTTGCTTTCAGAGATGGAGTTAATGTGTGATCGAATCTATATCATCGACAATGGAAAGATTATTGGCGAGAAGGTGATCGGAGAGCAAAAGCGTGAAGAGGAAGAAGAAATCTTCCAATACACATTTGTCACAGACAAGAATCAAGCAGTTTATGATAAATTCCGTGCTATGGATATCAATTGTGAAAAATTGCCGGAAGGGGTCAATATTGTTATGAGAAACGATAAAGTACCACAACTGATCAAAGGATTGATTGAAGACAATATATCCATCTATGCAGTTAATCGACAAAATCGTTCACTAGAGCAAGACTTTATCTCCATGACAGTCGGCTCAAAAGAGCAGATATCTTAGGGGAGGGAAAAGAGATGAACTTTATAAAACAAGTGAAAACAGAAGTTGTCAATTTATTGAAGTTGAAATTTATTATGATTATCGGAATAATCGTACTTCTAATTAGTATTGCAGGTCCAGTAATTGGGCAAATACTAGGGGCAGTGGCTGGAGACGATGGAGCAATGACAATGGATATGGCATATTATGATAGTGGGTACGATGACCCTATTACAATTGATGGGATTACGATTGAGCCAGATAATCCATTTTATTGGGATCTTCGTCATGTAGGAGTAGAAGTGTTAGAGTTTGCAGAGTTTGAAGATGCAGAGGCGCAGAAGTGTTTTGAAGAATTCCAACAGAAATATTTGGAGTATTATCTAAAATATGCACAGGAAATCACCAGCCATGAGGATTATCGAATGCAGATTGTATGGAGTGGAGCACAGTTGGTGACAGAACTTTTTGTCCTAGAATCAGATGTAACGAATCCAGAGACAATGAATCTTGCAATCGGGATGATATCTTATGTTGAAGATATGGCGGCATTGTTAAGTCTTGACGAAGCACAACGGTTAGAGGCCATTGCAGACTATCAGGCACAATTGGCAGATATCGAACGTGCAGTAGTGGAGAATGATTTCGCTGTTTTTGTCGAGGTGATGATTAGTTCAGAAGAAAAGAGCATTGAAGCTTATGAGGAGCAGATAGAAATACAAGAAGCAGCCATCATAGAGAACCCAGATTTAGAGGAAAGTGGTGGAAATGAAATTGAACGTTTGAATACAGAAATTGGAATTATACAGGATTATAGAATTCCAACTTGGGAATATCGACTAGCGAATAATATCGTACCAACAGAAGAACGATGGGAAAATTCAGCTCTTTCTGAAATTGAGTCCATGACCTATAATCTGGCGTATAACGCAGAGCTTCTAACAGAAGAACAGTTTCGAGAAGATTTCTATTATCAAGAAAGATATGGGACTTATCGTGATTATCTAAATGCAATAGAAGCACAGAATCAAGAATATCAGAAAAATATTTTGATAGCACAGAATTCATTAGATGCCAATGCTCCTGATATGAAATTTGTAGATGGCGGGGCGAGAAATGCAGTAAATGATTCACTTAGTTATGCACTGGCGGTTTCATTCTTCGCAATTTTAATTGGTGGTTATGTGATTGCGAATGAATTCCAATCGGGAACCATACGTTTATTGATGATTCGACCACGTACGAGAGTCAAAGTATATCTGTCAAAATTCTTGGCAGGGCTTATCATTACTTGTGGAATTTATTTGATTGGAATGCTCTTGAATTTCTTGTTAAATGGAATTTTCCTTGGATTTGCAGACTATGGATTCCCGAACTATACAGCAAGTGGGTCAGTGAACTTCTTTGGAATGATAATCGGAAGAATCTTTGCTTGTTTGGTAACAGTGATATTCAGCTATTCATTGGCATTCGGATTCTCAGCAATTGTGCGTAATGCGGCAGTCTCTATCGCATTACCGAGTGCTATCATATTAGGAAGTTTGGTTGCGGGATCGATAATCGCATATACATCGTTTGCGAAGTGGCTACCATTTACACCAATTCCATACATCAATATGCCAGACTTTTTTGCTCAATACGGAGTGATTGCGAATCTACAGTCAAATGGAATTTCGGTCAGTCTAGCAGTGGGTATTATTATGATCCTTGCAATTTCAATTTTGGTTGCAGGAGTTGGGTTGTTGAGCTTCAAGAAAAAAGATATAACAAACTAGACAAAGGAGTGAGGGCAGACGATAGGGTTTGTTCGTTTATAAACCAATATGAGCAATGATTTTTTAAATAGGTACGGAAATAAAACACAAGAACAAGAAACACAATCAAAAAAGGTGCAATCACCCAAAGTTCAATCTGCGAAAGCGATGCGACCAAGGGTGAAACAAGCGCCAGTTCAGAGAAAACCAATTGAAAAACCAGAAGAGATAGAAAAAATAGAGGTAGTAGATGATATCGAGGATATGGACGAAGTTGCAGAGTTAGATGATGTGACCGAGTTAGATAAGTCGTTGAACTTCGAACAAAAGAGTGATTTTCAACCACCGAAATCAAGAGGGGGAGACCGTATGCGCCCCGATAGAAAGAACCATAAGCTATCCTATATCATCTGGGGTTGTGGAGTGGGAATCGTAATCTTGATTGTAGCAATTATTTTGATTTTGAATCAGAATGTGACACTACCAGATATGGTAGGTTGGAAGAACTCGGATGCAACCTTGTGGGCAACGGAAAATGACATTACAGTCCGCTATACAGAAGAATATAGTGATGAAGTGGAATCTGGAGTCATTATTGCGCAGGAAGTAGAAGAAGGTGAGAAGCTGCGAAAGGGTGATTTCTTGGAATTGATTGTATCGCTAGGTCCAGATCCAAGTATCATGGTAGCAGTTCCTGATTTTACGACGATGACAAAGGCGGAGATTGAACAATGGGCCAGTGACAACCATATGACAAAGGTTCGGATTACAACTGAGATTAGCCAGACGATTCCAATGGGGGAACTGATTACCTATACAGTGAACGATAGCTCTGTGATTGCAGACGAAGTAAGGAGAGATTCCCCGATCTACATTGTATTTTCTAACGGGAATGGAAAGGATGGAAAGGTGAAACTTCCTGACTTTACAACGATGACAAAAGAGCAGATTGAGGCATTTGGATTGGAGAACAATTTAATGCTTGAAATCGAGGAGTTGTTCGATGAAACGATTCCGAAAGGACAAGTTATCTCACAGAGCGTAGCGGCCGAAGAAGAGGTGCGGGCGGGAGATGCGATTCAGATCAAGATATCCAAGGGAAAGGAAATAATTATTCCGAATTTCTCAAAATATACTATGGAAGTAGCTCAGACGATGGCGAGCCAAGAAGGGATAGCAGTGATTGTGGAACAGAAATATTCTGGAACTGCGGCAGACCGTCTGATATCCCAATCTTTATCAGCGGGGAGTCTATACGAGGAAGGAGATATTCTGACATTGGTGTATTCCTTGGGCAATGAAATTATCGTTCCATCCTTTGTAGGACAAGGGGTAGATGCTCTGAATACATGGATTGAGGAATATAACAAGGATGGGGCAAAACTCAGTAGTTCCATATCCTATACAGCGAGTAATGATGCGCCAGGAACCATTTTAACACAGAAGACAGCAAATACTACCGTGGGTGTCAATGCACAGATTTCTGTGATTGTATCAGAGGGTAAAATTGTGTATACACCTGATTTCGTGGCACAAGCTGGAGCAGGATACGCTGATGCAGTAACTAGAGAGAGTGCACTTGCGATATGTGAAGAACTGGGAATTATCGCAACCTTCCAAGAAAGTACTGCAGGAGACCGATTGCCAGGTGAAGTTTGGGAACAGAGCATTGCTCCTGGAACAGAGATCAATCAGGGAACGGTAATCACCTTGAAGTATAATCCAGTAACAACTACAGTCACAGTTCCAAACTTTATCGGAATGACATTTGCCCAGGCAAAACAAGCGGGATATGACCGCATCGTGTACATGGTGAATGATACAGGTGGTGAGGATGTGGTGATTCAGAATCAATCTGTGGCAGCAGGAGCTACAGTAGCACCTGGAACTAGTGTATCATTGGGCGCACAACCAGCACCGATTCCTGAAGATACAACAGGAGAATCATCGGATGCTAGTACTGGGTGATTGATTGGTTAGATGTTGATAAAATAGCAATACTATTTCACAAAAAATACATATTTTCAATGGTATTTTTGGAGGAATGTGTATTGCTATTTATTTTCTATTTTGCTAAACTTAAGGGATTAGAGGTGTAAGGGGCTATTCGTTGTGTAATAGGAAAAAATATGAGGTGAAGATATGAGGTGTCCTTATTGTAATAATATTGATACGAAGGTCAATGATTCAAGATCGATTGATGAGGGAAGAACCATCAAGAGACGTCGGATTTGCGAGGAATGCGGCAAACGTTTTACGACACATGAAAAGGTGGAGACAATCCCGCTCATTGTAATAAAAAAAGATGATAACAGAGAACAATATGACCGTACGAAAATTGAAAATGGAATATTGAGTGCTTGTTACAAGCGTCCTGTTTCGGCAGATCAGATACAGGAATTAGTTCATAAGGTGGAGAATGAAATCTTCGAGATTGAAGCGAAGGAGATACCGAGTAATACAATTGGAGAGATTGTAATGAAACACATGAAGGATGTTGATCCAGTTGCATATGTACGATTTGCATCTGTCTATCGGGAGTTTAAAGACGTGAACACTTTCATGGATGAATTGAAAAAGTTTTTGAAATAACAGGAAGGAAAGATCATGAAACTGATATCGTGGAATGTAAATGGAATAAGAGCGTGTTATGGGAAAAACTTCATGGAGTTTTTCAATGAAATAGATGCAGACGTATTCTGTATCCAAGAAAGCAAGATGCAAGCAGGGCAGTTGGAATTAGAACTAGATGGATATTACCAATACTGGAATTATGCAGTGAAGAAGGGATATTCGGGCACTGCAATGTTTACGAAGAGGGAGCCACTGAGTGTCGCCTATGGAATTGGAATAGAAGTACATGACCAAGAGGGGCGTGTAATTACTCTTGAATTTGAGGATTACTATATGATTACAGTGTATACACCAAATTCACAGAATGAATTGGCGAGGTTGGATTATCGAATGGAGTGGGAAGATGCATTCCTAACATACATGAAAAAATTAGAAGAGAATAAACCAGTGATTTTTTGTGGTGATTTGAATGTTGCACATAAGGAAATAGACCTAAAGAATCCAAAATCAAATAAAAAGAATGCTGGATTTACGGATGAAGAGAGAGAAAAGTTCACACAAGTTTTAGAGAGTGGATTTATCGATACTTTCCGATATTTCTATCCAGATTTAGAACAGGTATATTCGTGGTGGTCCTACCGTTTTAAGGCACGCGAGAAGAATTCAGGATGGAGAATTGATTATTTCTGCGTATCAGAAGCACTGAAAGATAAACTATTGGACGCGAAAATACACACAGAAGTTTTAGGATCAGATCATTGCCCCGTGGAGTTGCAGATTGACCTTACACCATAGTTTAGAAACAGAGGATGAGAAATCTAAAATAAGAAGATAGATGAGAAGAGGAGAACCATTATGAGAATTGAATTAGAACACACAGCAGCGATTGCGATCGATTATCAAGAGAAGTTAATGCCGGCAATGGCAAACAATGAGGCAGTGATTAGGAATGCAAGAATTCTATTTAGTGGATTAAGAGAACTGGGAGTACCAGTTCATACAACACAACAATATACGAAAGGGCTTGGCAATACAGTACCTGAGATTGTGGAAGTGCTAGAAAATAAAGAGTATATCGATAAACTTCGTTATAGTACGCTGCAAGATGTGGAATCACTTATTCAAGAGAAAAAATACATTATAGTATGTGGTGTTGAGGCACACATTTGCGTATTACAGACAGTAATTGATCTAAAACAAGCGGGATATATTCCAGTCTTGGTTGCGGATTGTATCTCTAGTCGCAAGGAATTCGATGCAGTTATGGCGATTGAGAGAGCGAAGCAAGAGGGGGCAATTGTGTCAACTTACGAAGCTGTCTTATTTGAATTGCTACAAGTTGCAGGGACAGAGACAGCAAAAAAAATTCAGAAATTAATCAGATAAGAATCGGAATAAAATCAGATTGAAAGCAGAAATGATATAAAAATGAAATGGAGAAGATATGTTATCAAAATTCAGTGTTAGAAAACCATACACCGTCTTAGTCGGTGTAGTATTGGCAATTGTTCTCGGGGTCGTGTCATTCAGTAGTATGACCATCGATTTACTACCCAGCATGGATCTGCCTTATGCCATTGTAATTACAAGTTATAATGGAGCGAATCCAGAAACGGTAGAGATGGCGGTCACCAAGCCGATTGAACAATCCATGGCAACCATCAGCAATGTGGTCAATATTACATCCACATCGAGCGAAAATATGTCCATGGTGATGATGGAATTCTCAGAATCAGCAAATATGGATTCGGCCACATTGGACATAAGAGAAAGT
>CAYIZP010000044.1:0-24390 GCA_964367905.1 uncultured Lachnospiraceae bacterium | reverse complement strand
TATGATAAGCTAAAAAAGCAAATGAAATCTTCGGGGTAGGGTGAAATTCCCAACCGGCGGTAATAGTCCGCGACCCATGTGTGAGTAACATATGGCTGAACTGGTGTGATTCCAGTACCGACAGTAAAGTCTGGATGAGAGAAGAGAGTCTTTTTATTATGGTTGATATACCTATGATGAGATAAGCCCTGAATATTATATTCAGGGCTTTTTTGAATATAAAAAGCTCCGCGAAGATCAGGCAAAAAAATAGTTACAACATTTAAGGAGAAAAAGAAAATGAACACACTAAGCAAAAACAAGAAACTAAACGTAAGAACACTGACACATGTAGGCCTATTATCAGCAATCGCAGTTATATTGATGATGTTTGAAATTCCACTTTTTTTCGCACCGAGCTTCTACAAGATTGATCTAAGCGAGGTGCCAGTGCTAATTGGAACATTTGCGATTGGACCAGTGGCAGGTGTTTGTATCGAATTAATCAAAATTTTATTGAACTTTTTATTGGATGGGAGTACCACTGCTGGCGTTGGAGAAATTGCGAATTTTCTAATCGGTTGTGCATTCGTTGTACCTGCGGGTATTATCTATAAAAAGTATAAGACAAGGAAGTCGGCAATCATAGGTATGGCATTCGGTACAGTATTTATGACAATTCTTGGTTGTTTCCTAAATGCATATGTGTTATTGCCAACTTATGCAAACGCATTCCAGATGCCGATTGAGGGATTGATTGAGATGGGAAGTGCTGTAAATGCGGGGATCACAGATTTATTTACCTTCGTTGTATTCGCAGTGGCACCATTCAATCTCTTGAAGGGTGTGATTGTTTCAGTAGTAGTTGGAGCGATTTACAAAAAAATCAGTACAGTTTTGCGATAAAAAATGGAAAAAGAATCTTTTGCGTGGTATAATGTGCATATTGAGTTGTGGGAGCAATCAAAATATAAAAATTATGGAGGCAGGAGATGTCGATAAAAATAGAAGTTCAGATGACAGTAAAAACGATGTATTCTTTTCTGATACATCATACATACACGAGTTTTAGTGGGATTTTTGGGGTAGTCCTAGGAATTGCATTTATCTTCTTTGGATTCCGAAATATGGATGCGAGCACAATCCAACCGATGTTGGTATACTTCTTTATTGGAATGATGTTTGTGTTTGGCAATCCCATATTATTGTATGGAAGAGCACGAAAGCAAGTGAAGACGAGTCTGTCTTTTCAACAGCCAATTTGCTATGAACTGGGAGATGAGGGGATCACTGTGAGCCAAGGTGATGAGTCGAATGAAGTGAGTTGGGACAGTATAATGAAGGTTACAACGAACAGCACATCTATGATTGTATATGTGAATCGAATGAGAGCACTTATACTTCCTAAGGCGGCGTTTGGAGAACAATATGCGGCAGCAGTGGAGTTGGTTTCGACCCATATGCCACCGAATAAGGTTCATTTTAGAAGTATGAAGTAGGAGTTTGCGAAGAGGTAGAAGATGAGTGATGAAACAATGATGTATCTAGATAGTGAAAGTCCAGAGGAGACGTTTGAACTCGGACGGATGATAGGACAGGAATGCAAGGTTGGATCCGTATATACTTTGGTAGGAGACCTAGGGGTTGGAAAGACTGTGTTCACCCAAGGACTTGCACAAGGACTTGGAGTAGAAGATGTGGTAAGCAGCCCGACATTTACCATTGTACAAGAGTATCAGGGGAAGAAATTGCCTTTCTATCATTTCGATGTATATCGAATCAATGAGATAGAAGAAATGTATGAAATTGGATTTGAAGATTATTTCTACGGACAGGGCGTATGTTTGATAGAATGGGCGAATCTAATTGAGGAAATTTTGCCTAAAGAGCGAGTGGAGATTCGAATTGAGAAAGTGCCGGAGAAGGGATTTGGATTTCGAAAAATCACAGTAAATCCATTGTAAGAAGAGGAAGAGATAGATGAAAATTTTGGCATTAGAGAGTTCAGCATTGGTTGCAAGCGTAGCAATTGTAACAGAGGAGGAATTGATTGGACTCTATACAATCAATTACAAGAAGACGCATTCACAGACCTTGTTGCCGATGTTAGATGAGTTGTGCAAGCAGATTGAATTGAATACAGAAGAGATTGATGCTATTGCAGTGACAGGTGGGCCAGGATCCTTTACAGGATTGAGGATTGGAGCAGCAACAGCTAAAGGACTTGGACTAGCTTGGGGAAAACCGCTGATTAGTGTTCCCACGGCAGAAGCAATGGCATATCAGATGTATGGAAATGCAGGAATCATCTGTCCCATCCTTGATGCGAGGAGGCAGCAGGTGTATACGGGGCTATATGAGTTTGATCAGGAGAAACAATTTCGGGTAATAGAAGAACAATCAGCAATCGCAATGACAGAGTTAATTGATCGGTTGAATCAGATGGATAGAGAAGTCACCTTCTTGGGTGATGGTGTTCCTGTGCATGCGGCATTGATAAAAGAGGCATTAAAGGTACCGTTCTACTTTGCGCCAGCACATTGCAATCGTCAGAATGCAGCGGCACTTGCCACTCGAGCGGTAGAATATTACAAAGAGGGCAAACGAGAGACTTCGGCTGAACACAAACCGGATTATCTAAGGGTTTCACAGGCCGAACGTGAGCGAATGGAACGTGAAGGATGAGAATTAGAGAAGTAATCTTGAGTGATATAGAACAGATTGCGAAGCAGGAAAGAGAAATATTCACAGATTATTGGAGTGAATCTAGCTTGAGAGAGTCGTTTCGCCAGCCGCATGTACTGATGTTGGTTGTGGTGTCAGAGTTAAGGGCGGAAGATGTAGAGGAGATTTGCGCATATCTAATCCTGTATGTCTCAGGCGATGAGATGGAGGTTGCGAATCTGGCAGTTTCTCCAAAACATAGAAGAAAAGGTTTGGCAAATATGTTATTAGAGGAAGGGTTTCAGCGAACGCAACAAGTAGGGGTTCGGAGAGCCTTCCTTGAAGTGCGTGAAGGGAACAATCCAGCTAGATTTTTGTATCAAGGTTTAGGTTTTGTTGAGATTGGCATGCGGAAAAATTACTACGACCAGCCGGTTGAGCATGCGATAATTATGGAAAAGAAACTAGATATTTCCACTAGTATTTGACGAAAAATGTCGTTATAATAAATGCCGTAGGATGATGATGCAGTGAGGCAAAAAGGAGGCATTTTTTTTGAAAAAATATTGTTTGAAAATGCAAGAGGACATGAAGGTGGAACGCATTGTTTGTAATCAATGTAAAAAAGAGATAAAAGTGATTGATGGAGTTGCACAAGAGGGGGTAGTCTCTATAGAGAAGAAGTGGGGGTATTTCTCAGATAAAGATGGAGAAATACATCGATTTGACTTGTGTGAATCTTGTTATGATAGATTTATAGCCGGATTTGAGTTGGCTGCGGAAATCGTGTAAGAATAATTTTTTGCACGATTTGGCGAGAAAGGAATGGTTTTTAGATGTTAGATGTTTGTTTGTTGGGTACAGGTGGGATGATGCCTCTACCATATCGTTGGTTGACTTCGCTGATGCTTCGATATAACGGAAGCAGTGTGTTAATCGATTGTGGGGAAGGGACACAAATCGCCCTAAAGGAAAAAGGGTGGAGTTTTAAGCCGATTGATACAATTTGTTTCACCCATTATCACGGTGATCATATCAGTGGATTACCAGGTCTTCTATTAACCATGGGAAATGCGGATCGAAGAGAACCATTGACATTGATTGGACCAAAAGGATTAGAGAGAGTAGTGAGCGCGCTTCGGGTAATTGCACCGGAGCTTCCTTTTGACATAATCTACAAGGAAATAAATGGAAATGAACAAATCTTTGAGATCAATGGTTATCGATTGAAGGCGTTTAAGGTGAATCACAATATCCTATGCTATGGATATACCATAGAGATTGATCGCGCAGGGAAGTTTAATCCGGTACAAGCAAAAGAGCTAGGGATACCTGTCCAGAAGTGGAGCGTTTTGCAAAAAGGAGAGATGGTAGAATGGGATGGACAAACATTTACACCAGATATGGTGATGGGAGCTCAGCGAAAGGGGCTCAAGGTTACCTATACTACGGATACACGTCCAACAGAATCCATCAAAGAGAATGCAAAGGATTCCGATTTGTTCGTCTGTGAGGGGATGTATGGAGAGAAGGATAAGGCGGCAAAAGCAAGAGAGTATAAGCACATGACCTTCTATGAGGCGGCAAAGTTGGCGAAGGAAGCCAAGGTCAAAGAACTGTGGTTGACGCACTATAGTCCATCATTAACGTGGCCAGAGGAGTATATGGGAGATGTGAGGAAGATATTCTCACGTGCCAAGGCGGCAAAAGATGGGTTTACAAAAGAGTTGGATTTTGAAGAAGAGAAATAAGAGGTGAGAGATAGATGGAAAGGAATCATTCAAAGGATGTCATTATTCTTGCAATTGAGAGTTCATGTGACGAGACAGCAGCAGCGGTAGTGAAAAATGGACGCACTGTATTATCGAATGTGATTTCCTCTCAAATAGAGGTGCATAAGGTTTATGGTGGGGTTGTGCCAGAGATTGCATCTAGGAAACATATAGAGAAGATAAATCAGGTGATAGAAGAGGCATTGGCAGAGGCAGAACTTACTTTGGATCAGATTGATGCTATAGCTGTAACCTATGGACCAGGTTTGGTTGGCGCGTTGTTAGTAGGAGTGGCAGAGGCGAAAGCCATTGCATTTGCGAAAGGATTGCCTTTAGTCGGTGTTCATCATATTGAAGGGCATGTTTCGGCAAATTATATCGCACATTCAGAATTAAAACCTCCATTTATGTGTTTGATTGTTTCGGGAGGACACACACATTTGGTTCGAGTTGGTGACTATGGAGCGTATGAAATCATAGGAAGAACAAGGGACGATGCGGCAGGTGAAGCTTTTGATAAGGTGGCGCGCGCAATTGGATTGGGATATCCTGGTGGTCCGAAGATTGATGAAATCTCAAAGAATGGTAATGCAGAAGCCATTGCATTTCCAAAGGCAAAGGTTGAAAATGCGCCATATGATTTCAGCTTTAGTGGAGTGAAATCAGCAGTGTTAAATTATATCAATGGTTGCCAAATGAAGGGGACGGAATATGTGCAAGCGGATGTGGCAGCATCATTTCAAAAGGCAGTGGTGGATGTGCTTACGGAGAAAAGTGTAGCGGCCACCTTAGAATGTGGGCTAGACAAACTGGTCATTGCAGGTGGAGTGGCGGCAAACAGTAGCTTGAGGGCGTCGCTTGAGCAGGCTTGTGTGGAGGCAGAAGTGAAGTTCTATCATCCGACGTCAATTCTATGTACTGACAATGCAGCTATGATTGGTGCTGCAGCGTACTATGAGTATTTGAAGGGAAATACTCATGGTTGGGATTTAAATGCAGTGCCAAACTTGAAGATTGGTCAGAGATAAGTGGGGAGGTAGTAGATGAAATCAACAGCGATTGTTGTAGCGGCAGGTAGTGGGAAGCGAATGGGATCCGATATTAAAAAACAGTATATGTTATTAAAAGGGAAGCCGATTCTATATTATTCACTTAAGGCGTTACAAGATTCGAAAGAAGTAGAAGAAATTATTCTAGTTACGTCTAGTGAGGATATTGATTATTGTAGAAGAGAAATTATTGAAGTGTATGGGTTGGATAAGGTGAAACATATTGTAGGTGGTGGAGCAGAGCGATACCATTCGGTATGGAATGGACTCCAATATGTAGAGGCGGACTGCGACTTCGTGCTAGTACAAGATGGAGCACGCCCGATGTTAAATGAGAAAATCATAGTAGAGGGCTTAGACTGTGCAAAACAATATGGAAGTGCAGTGGCTGGAGTACCTTCTAAGGATACTGTAAAGATTTTAGATGAAGAAAATTATGTGGTAGATACGCCAAATCGTGAAAGAGTTTGGAATATCCAGACACCTCAGATATTTCGTACAGGGCTTATTTTGCAAGCGTATGAGAATATGATGATGAAAGATCCAGTGGGAGTAACAGATGATGCGATGGTAGTTGAAGCATATACGAATCATAGAGTGAAAATATATATGGCAGACTACCGCAACATAAAAATAACTACCCCCGACGACTTAAGGGGACAGTGGTAGGATGAAACATTGCTTCATCTCTCCGCTGTCCCCTTTAATTAGAAAAATCTAAACCCGTTCTTGGTTTCTTTCTTACAAGCGTACATCGCTAAGTCGGCTTGGTGATATAATGTTTGGAAGGTTTTGTGTTCATCGGTGATCACGGTGATTCCAATACTTGCTGAGACTTCAATCGAGACACCATCATGCGAATATACTTTGCGAATGCTTTCACAGAGAGCATTCGCTTTTTTTGCGAGTTTTGTTGTGTCAGGGGTATTCCGAAAAAGTACCATGAATTCATCACCACCGATGCGGCCAATGAAGTCCTCAGAGCGGAAGTTTGCAATAATTTTTTCTGAAATTTCTCGTAATACGTCATCTCCATATGAATGACCAAAGTTGTCATTAATGCCTTTGAAGTTATCTAAATCGATCATGAATAAAGCACCAGAACTTTTTTTGTCTAGATGTTTCTGAATGTGCAATTCAATTGCTTTTTTATTTAGTAGACCCGTGAGTGGATCTCGTTCAGCAAGGATTTGCAATTCTTGCTCTTTCATTTTAGCATCGTGGATATCGTCTGTAACAGTTATGACCGCCATGATATCTCCAGTTGTTAGGTCTTGGGCGGACGTGGTAGTGGAACGAATCCAGCGAGGGTGCCCATCTAGTTCAATCTTTCCTTCATAACTTGTTTCTTTAATTCCTTTGTGATAAGAATCTATGATGCTGGATGTAGATTCCTTTTCTAGAATTTCTTCTAATTCCTCGGGATCTACTATGTGTGGGAGTTCTGTTTTTAAATACAGGCTATAACATGGTTCGGGAATTGGCTGTGCGATACCTAGGGATAGCATGCTAACAATTTCATCCTTTGTACAATTAATTGTGATGACTGCAAGAGAACGATTTTCCACGACGGTTTTGAATATAGCATCCTTCTCTAGTTGTTCTCTTCTTGCTCGGGCACGATCTAGGATGACGAGAGCAACGATAGACAGATAAGTAGAGAATAACCAACTAAAGGCGGCAATTAATTGATGGATTGGGAGGTAGTCATATGTAATCTCATGAATATAGACATTTCCATTAAAAATCATATAAACATTTGCGAGTGCAGTTGAAAAAACATAAATTACTAAATTTTCATCGCGCTGTGTCAAAATTTTGGTATATTCTTCATTGATGCCTAGTTGACTTAGTGAAACCATCATTGCGCTAAATGAAGAAGTTAAAATCAAGAGGGTCCAAAAAGTGGTCATATTTTGTGACAACTCTAAAATGGTGCGACCAGACGCGAGAGATACAACAGATGTGATAATCGCTCTAGAGCACATGATGTGCAAGTTGAATGAAAACACACAAGCTAACTTGGACAAGAGTGGTTGCTCCTTAAAAAATCCCATGATAGAGAGTAGAAAGACTACCAACATAATGGAATATCCTAGGGCAGACATACTGCCGAATAGATACAGTAGAACGGTTCCTACTATACCACTGACGAGGCTAAATCCCCACACTTTATATTTGTTTCCTTGTACACCGAAGATTTTTTCAGTATAGGTGAAGTAGATCACATTATTAATTAAAAAAGCAATCAGAAATCCTAAGATTAAAAATATAGTTGTCATATGAATTACCTTTCAAGAGTATTTTGAATTAATTTTTTCGAAACTCCGATGGAGTTTCACCTGTTGCACGCTTGAATGCGGTGCTAAAATATGTCGCATTGATATAACCTACTTGCGTGGAAATTTCAGTTATCTTAAGTTCTGAGTGGGCGAGTAAATGTTTTGCGCGCTCTATTCGAACATTGGTGATGTATGTTGATAATGTGGTACTCTCATGTTTTGCAAATTCTGTGCTTAGATATGAGGCATTCAAAGCAACGTGGCTTGCGATACTCGAGAGTGAGAGATAAGGATCTGAGTAATTGTTAGCAACATAGTCCTTTACTTGGTGGATTGTCTTAGTGCTTTGTGTCATGGCAATCGGTTTAGTGTGTTGTATGATGTTGTCTAAGTAATCACAGGAACGTTGAAACATTTCATCGATGTTGAACGTGGATAGATTCCCATAGTTTTCAATTTCCGCTGGAAGTTCGAGTGTTGGGTTTGTACTTCGAATCGCATTCAAGTACTTGAAGAGTAAATGCCTCAAAAATAGCCGAGTGTCATCTCCAGTCAATTTGTGCGTGCGAATCACATCTTTTTGTTTCATGAGCAAATCTTTTGCTTCGGGCACTTGTCCTTTTAGTAATAAGGTGATGATGTCATCTTCAACACGGAATAATTCACTGAATACATCAAAGGATAAGATATCGGCGGTAGAGGAGATTTCCGATTGATTGATGAATCGAAAGGACGTATTCTCAAACGACTCTACATAGGAGTCAATGAGCTTATCAATTCCCTTGTAAATCCCGCCTGTCCAAACGCCAAATGGGGTGGAAGCATAGTCGTTTAGCTGGTTGTGTAGTGTTTCAACAAATCGATGAATCGTATACTTTAGCATGTCGGTATTTTTATCCATGGTGCAGAAAATGATACCTCTGGAGGAAGATTCGATGAGCGCTACATTCTTGCTTGAGAAAAAAGCGCGAATTTCTTGCTGAATTCTCTGTTGAAAGGATAATAAAAAGAGTTGAGAACGCATGTCATTTTGATGACAGCGTACATTGATGACACAAAAATAATTTTGTTCACACTCTTCCTGCATATGCTCGAAATTTGTGAAATCCCAGTGCTTATCTAAACCGAAAAAGTTTCGGTCGATGATTTTTTCTAAGGGGACATTTGTATGGTGAAGATTATTTTGCACGCAAGCCCTCTTTACTTCTGTCAGCAACTCATCAATGTCTAGTGGTTTCAATATATAGGAAAAAGCACCTTGTTTTAATGCGGTTTTTGCATAGTGAAAGTCCTCGTATCCGCTGACAAAAATAAATGGGATATAAGGATGTTTTTCTTGAATTTTCTGCTGTAATTCAAAACCAGTCATTCGCGGCATCATGATGTCGCTGATGACGATATCTGCATAATTGTTTTGGAAGAAGTCTAGTGCATCAATTCCATTTTTTGCAGCATAGACAACGGTAAAGCCATGTTCCTTCCATGGGACTGCATTCTCAAGTCCTCTTCTGATTGTTGCTTCGTCGTCTACGATTAAGATTCTAACCATGTTGTTTCTCCTATCTAAGTAGCTTGCCTAGAGGTGTAAGGCAGTTTGATTTCAATTTCTGTATACTCACCTAGCTTGCTGTGAAAGTGCAAGCCATATTCATCACCAAAATAAATACGGATGCGCTCGTGCACACTATGAATTCCGTATCCGCCAGAGGTATTGGTGACCAAAGGGGTGTTGTCATTTAATGCGGACTCGACTTCAGCTAGTCGCTCTTTTGTCATGCCGAGACCATCGTCTCTGATAAATATGATGTAGTAATCATCATACAGTTTGGTGCCGATGTGAATGTGGCCAAATTCACCTTTGTTTTTTATTCCGTGATAGATGGCATTCTCTACAATTGGTTGCAGAGAAAGCTTTGGAATGGTTTCTAGGTTTAATGCTGTGTCATAATCAATCGTGTAATTTAACATATCTTCATATCGGTACATCTGTATTTCTAGGTATAAGGATACCTGCTCAAATTCTCGCTCTAACGATACGACATCCTCCCCTTTGTTTAAGGAAGAGCGAAAGAAACGAGTCAGAGCCATAATAGAACTCACAGCCTTGTCATTTTCTTGCAATCGAATATTCCAAGTAATGGTATCGAGTGTATTATATAAAAAATGTGGATTAATCTGAGCCTGCAATGCCTTGAAGTTTGCAATTCGCAGAGCGGCTTGTTCTTGTTTGATTTGATCGATATAGGCATTGTTCTTATCAATCATAACGTTAAAGCTTCTATATAAAGTGACGATTTCATCAGTAGATGATGGAATCAATAGCGAGTCATTATCTGTCGTTGATTGAGAAGAGTTCATACTTTCAATCAGTGTGTGTAACGGCTCGGAAATCTGCTTGGAGCGTTGAATGGAAATGAAAACTGCCAAACAAATAGAAAGTACAAGCATGATAATAAATACCCAAATCAACTGATAAAATGTGCTCTGTGCAATCTCACCACTTGATATGACGCCTACAACCTGCCAGTTATTCTCTAAGGGATTAGAGTAATAAAAATTAGATTGGCTTAAGGCTGTAAAATGTTCTGTCGGATTCTCTATTATAACATCACTTTTATCTGTGGTAAATAGAATTTCGTTTGTTTCATCTAGCACATAGTATAGGTTTGACTGCAAGGAGTCGATATGATTCAAGTTATTAAACACCGTATCTGCATTGATATCGATTAAAATGATTCCGTTTGGCTCGCCAGTAATGTAATCATAATAAGGAACACCATAAGAAATCAGAGAGTTGTAATCCTGATCGGTTACGTAGGAATTACGATGTGGGGTAAACCATATGGGTTCATCAGAATGTAATATCTCCTGAAACCAGTCTGAATCAGAGAAGTTTTCTACAATGCGCGCAGTGGTGTTGGACTGATATAGAATATCATCGGTATTGATGCAATAAATGTCTACAATTTCAGAGGATGCACTCCTTTGCAATAAGCTGAGTGACGTGTTAATATGGAATGGTGTAATTAAATGCGTGCTTTGATCCATAGAATCGTAGCGCATAGCGATTTGAATCTCGGAAGACTGTAGCATACTCTTCGCTATTTCCGTAGCAATGAGCTGTACACGATCGATTTCATTTGCTGCATAGTCTGTAATCTCGTGAGATACGGCCGTAGAATTTGCAAAAATGGCATTATAAGACACAAAAAAAGAGATAATCAGGGTGATGATTAAAGGGGTAATTGCAATTAACAAGAAATTTATCAAAAGCTTAGTAGAAAATTTATTTGAATTAAATTGTGTTTTTACGTGATTGTATAATTTTTTCACTGCAATTCCCTTTCTTCAATAAAATAATAACCTTGACTTTTAGTATAAGATATATTTAGATATGATACAAGTAGAATGTAAGATGGGTAGTGTGAAAGTGAGGGCTATTAAAATGAAAAAATATAGAATAATAATTTTGGGTATGATTACAATGGTGCTTTGTGGGTGCACTGAGGGAGAAGTGTCACAGAGTAAAGTCGAGGAAGAGCAAAACCAGATGAATAATGAGGCGGTAGATGACAGTGTTGTGATAGGCTTGTCAGTAGACCAAGAATTTGAAAGCAGAATTGCAGTGACAGATGCGATTAAATCAGAGGCGAAGAATTTAGGCTATGTAGTAGAAGAATCGATTGCGGAGGGAGATGCACAAGCACAAAACGCACAGATACGAGAGTTTATAGAAATGGATGTAAATGTAATCCTCGTTTGTGCAGTGGACCAAAATATGATCGAAGGTGCATTGGAAGAAGCGGTATCCGCAGGAATTCCTATAGTTGCATTTGACAGAAACTTACCAGATAGCACATCAATTGAAGCTTATGTGGGACCAGATTCTATTCAAGATGGCAAGGTATGCGGTGAAGCATTGATAGAGTCGTTGGGGAATGAAGAGGGAACAATCTATGTTTTAGAATTGGTAGGCGCGTTAAATGATCAAAATGGAATTGAAAGAAGCAGGGGGTGGAATGAAGCAGTTGCACAGATGCCACAAGTAGAAGTGATTCAAGTGCCAACGGATTGGGACGAGGAGAGTGCGCGAGAAATGACAATTAATGCTTTTCAAGCAAATCCGGACATTCGTGCTGTATTCTGTTCGACAGATTCCTTTGTTCCAAATGTGAACGATGTATTAATGAATATGGATAAAAAATATTTAGTGGGAGAACCAAATCATATTTTTATCAATGGAGTCAATGGGTCGACTGTAGGATATGAAGCGGTGATATCGGGGGAAATTGATGGATTTATGGTTATGAATTTAGATGAAATAGGTGAGAATACCATTGAAATTACAAGGAAAATTATAGAAGGAGAATCTTATGAAAAAATGAATTTGGTTGAGAGCACTTATTATACAATTGAGGATGCTGAAGACAATAAGTCTGAAATATGGGGGGCGAAATAATTATTAACAAACCATGAATGAAATGTTAATAACATATGTATACCTAAAAAAATTAAAACATTTCCTAAAATATTTAAATTGTCAGAACATAATGTGTGACCTATAATTGTGGCAGTGTTAAGAAATACTAAATAAGAGCATTGTGTATGAGGAAGGGGCTTTACATGGGAAACTCAGAGCAAAAGAAGCCAATATTATCCGTAAGGGGACTGAAAAAGGCTTTTTCAGGAAAGACAGTTGTAGATAATGTGTCTTTTGATATTTACCCAGGAGAGATTGTTGCGTTATGTGGCGAAAACGGAGCGGGTAAATCCACATTTAAAAATATGGTATGTGGATTATTAAAACCAACAGCAGGAGAGATTTACATAAATGAAGTGAAAGTAGACAAAATTAATCCAGCTGAACATGGAATTGCAGCAGTCCATCAAGAACTATCATTGTTCAAGAGCTTATCGATTGCAGCAAACATGTCAATCAGTGATTTGCCAGGAAAATCGATGTTTGTTGATTGGAGGAAATCAGAGGACATTGCACGTAAGCAATTAGAGTTCATGGGATTGGATGAAGAGCCAGGTACTTTGGTAGAGAAGCTATCTACAGGAAAACAACAAATTGTAGAGATTGGAAAAGCTTTACTACAAGCGGATAAACTCCTTATTTTAGATGAGCCGACAACTTCATTAACAGCTCCTGAGAGACAAAAGTTGTTTGAAATCATGAATTCTCTTAGAGATCAAGGTATGGCAATGATATTCATTTCTCACTTTATGGAAGAAGTTATGAGTATGTCAGATAAATATATCGTTCTTCGTGACGGTGAGCAAGTTGGAAATGGTAAGATTGCAGATATTACTAGACCACAACTTGAAGCAATGATGGTTGGACGTGAAATCAGTGAGAACGTAATTGATATCGGAACACCACGTGAGGAAGAAGCACTTAGAGTTGAGAACTTGAACTCTCCAGACTTTGTAAATATTAACTTCTCGGTGAAGAAGGGTGAGATTCTTGGTATCTCAGGTCTAGTAGGTGCAGGTCGTTCAGAGGTTGTAGAGGCAATCTTCGGAGTGAGTAAGTCAGAGGGCGACGTATATGTAATGGGTGAGAAAGTTGAGAATGTTTCTGTTCGTGAGATGAAGAAGAGAAATATGGCACTAGTTACAGAGGATAGACGTAACACAGGAATCTTTGGTGTGAGATCGGTTCGAGAGAACATTACAGCGGCAGAACTAGAGAATGTAATGAAGTTCAAGAAAGCTGGTATGGTATTTGACGGCGAAGATGGAAAAGCAAAAGAAGTTGTTGCTGAGATGAAAGTAGCACTCCCACATACAGAAGCTAAGATTAAGAGTCTATCAGGTGGTAACCAACAAAAAGTTATGATTGGACGTTGGCTAGAAACAAAACCAGATATTATAATCTTAGATGAGCCTACTAAGGGTGTTGATATCGGAGCAAAATTCGATATTCACAACATGGTTGCAGATTTAGCGAAACAGGGCGCAGCGGTTATATTGGTTTCTTCGGATTTACCAGAATTGTTTGCACTGTCACATAGAACATTGGTAATGAGTAATGGACATATCGTTGGTGAGATGGATAGAGAAGAGTTTAGTGCTGTCACAATGATTTCGCTTGCATCTAAGTCAGTATATGAACAATAGGGAGAGAAGAATACTATGGGAAATAGCATCAAAAAATTATCAGAAAAACCTTGGTTCTCTATTGCAATCGGAATAGTAGTGCTAAGTATTATTGGAACAATTGTTACTCCAGCGTTTTTGGATATCAATAACTTCAGAGGAATATTAATTACAACATCTACAACGGGTATTATGGCAGTCGGTTTAACATTTGTTATCATGACGGGTGGTATCGATATTTCTATCGGTGGTATCGTATACCTTACAGCCATTATCTATTGTGTAACATTAAACAACTTTCCAAATGTTGCGATTGGTGTACTCTTCGCAGTTGGAGCAGCAAGTTTGGCAGGTGCATTAAATGGATTCTTAGTACATAAGTTTCAGATGGCGCCGATGATTACAACACTTGCAACCTTGAATGTGTACAAAGGAATCGGATTGACGATTTCAGGCGGACAGAACTTCTCAGTTCCAAGTGATGCAACATTCTGGGGAAAAGGACAATTATTCGGAATTCCGATTCCAATCTTTATATTAGTAGTTGTAGTATTATTTGGTTCCTATCTATTCCTTAAGACAAGATTCGGTACATATGTTAGAGCGGTTGGTAACTCAGCGGCATCGGCGGCAGAGTCTCACTTACCAGTAATGAGAACATTGATTATGGCATACTTTATGGCTGGTTTAACAGCAGGTATCGCAGGTGTTATCTATGTATCTAGAACAGGTGGACTTCAAGGAAACCTTGGAAATGGAATCGAATTTACAGTTATCGCAGCGGTTGTACTAGGTGGTACAAAGCTAGCGGGTGGTTCAGGAACAGTTGCAGGATCAGTGCTAGGAGCAATCTTCCTTGTTATTATTGATAACATCCTTGCGATGTTAGGAGCAAGCTCTTACGTGTTCGAAGCGGTAAGAGGGGTTATCTTATTATTTGCTGTTGCAGCAGATAGAGCCACATTCATCAGACAATTTAATGCAATGCGTACAGAGAAGTTCAATAGACTTCGTCAAGGCGCGAAGCAATAAGTTGAATAAAACAAAACAAAAAAGGAGAAAAGTTATGAAAAGAAAAGTATTAGCGGCATTGTTATGCTCAGTAATGGTTCTTGGTGTAGTAGGTTGTTCAGCACCAGCAGAAGAAGCAGCACCAGCGGAAGAGGCAACTGAAGAAGAAGCACCAGCAGAAGAAGCAACAGAAGAGGCAGCAGCACCTTCAGATCTTAAAATTGGGATCTCAGTAGACCAAAAATTTGAATCACGTGTAGCTACAGTTATGGGAATCGAAGATGTTCTTGAAGCAGCGGGAGCAGAAGTTGTAGGACTTGTTGCTGACGGTGATGCTCAAGTACAAAATGACCAAGTTAGCGAATTAATCAACCAAGGTGTAAACGGACTTTTGATTTGTCCAGTAGACCTTAACACAATTGAAACAGCTCTTATGGAAGCAAAAGCAAATGAAATCCCAGTTGTATTATACGACAGAGATTCACCAGATTCAGAAAACGTACTTACAGCTGTAACTTGCCAAGCTACAGATGATGGATACATGGGTGGAAAGTACATTGCTGACCAATTAGCAGCTATGGAAAAAGATAGCTATGTAATCGCTGAACTTCGTGGACCAGATAGTGATGACATCGCTGTACAACGTTCAACAGGATTCAACAATGCAATCACAGAAGTATTAGGTGACAAAGCAGAAGTTATCACAGTTGATACAGGAGCTTGGGATACACCAACAGCTACAGCTAACTTCCAATCTGCACTACAAGCTAACCCAGAAATCGATGCAGTATTCTGCGGAACAGACTCTTTCATCCCTGGTGTTGAAACAGTATTGACTGATGCTAGTAAATTGTTTAAAGTAGGCGAGGAAGGACACGTTGTTGTTACAGGTATCAACGGATCTAAAGAAGGTTACACAGCAGTTGTTGATGGAATCGCTGATGGTACTGTAGTAATGGATTGCCCAGCTACAGGTGAAACAGCAGCTCAAATCTTATTAGACTATATCGCTGATGGAACAATGCCAGAGCGTGAAGTATTCGTACCTTCTACATTCTACACAGGTGAAGACATCGAAGCAAACAAAGACGGTATCTGGGGAGTTATGGAATTAGGATTAAGCTTCTAATCTAAACGACTAGACATTATTTAGTAACAAAAAATATAATAAGTTGGGAAGGGGTTTCCTTTCTCAACTTATTAAAAGAAAAGGTATTGTGTTAGAAAAGTTATTCCAAGCTTTATGTGATGAGGCTGAAACTGAGGAATACTTTGCTATTCATCTAAAAACACAAGGGGAAACGAGAATATGGCTAAAGTAAAGACAAACGTAACAACAAAGAAAAATCCAATCGTGGAATTTTTAATTGGCTATCCAGCAGTTGCAATTATTATTATCTTAATCGTAACATTTTCATTGATGGCACCACAGTTTTTGGGACTTCGTACATTCCAGACAATAATGAAAGGGAATGCATATCTTCTAATTGCAGCAATAGCAGAAACATTAGTAATCTTAACAGGTGGTATTGATTTATCTGTATCGACAGTCATGGCAATCAGTGCGGTATTTGCATGTTTATACATGGAAGTTGCCGGCGAGGGTGTGGCAAGTATAATAGTAGGACTTTTGATTGCACTTGGAACAGGATTATTATTCGGCCTTGTGAATGGATTGTTTGTTGGATACTTCGGAATGCAACCATTTATCGTGACCATGGGTACCAGATTGATTGCACAAGGTGTGGCCAATGCGGTAACCAAGAGTGTTGCTGTACCAGGACCAGAGTCAATGGTAATGTTTGGCTTCCATGAGACATTTGATATTGTTCCAACGGTATTCATAATTTCATTGGTAGTACTATTGATTATGGCAGTTTATGTGAAGCAAAGTAAATGGGGACGCGAGTTAATTTTATTCGGTTCAAATAAAGAAGCGGCAAGATATTGTGGTATTAATACAAAGAAGGTTGAAGGAACAGCATATGTGTTATCTGGATTCTTATCAGGATTAGCAGGATTCCTTACAATTGTTGTATTAGGAACAGCGCTTCCGACAGTAGGAGCGACCAACTTACTCGTTATCATCGGGGCAGTAGTTCTAGGTGGAACAAGTATGACAGGTGGAGAAGGTAGTGTTGCTAGAACATTTATCGGACTTGCACTACTTGCAATCTTGACAGCTGGTTTGAATGCGATTGTAGTACCATATACTACACAGATGATCATTGAGGGTCTTATTATCTTCATCGGATACGGCCTATCTGTAAATGTAACAGCGAAGTCAAGTTCAGCAATTAAATAACAGAATTTATTACAAATATTCTGTTAGAAATAATAAAGCATGGAATGGGTATACCGAATGGTATCCCATTTTTTGCATAAGAGATGAAAAGGAGAAAAGACATGACAGACACACAAGTATTAGACATTCTAAACGCACAGGAAGAGGCATTGGTATTCGACCATTTCACAAATTCAGATGCATGGGATTTGGGTAACATTCTGGTAGACGAAGCAAGAAAAGGCGGTTTCCAACCAGCAATCATCATTCGTCTAATGAGCGGATACACCGTATTCCAATATGGATTCGACAACACAGGCCTAAACCATGAACACTGGTTGGTGAGAAAAGAAAGAGTTGCAAAACTACATATGGCAAGCTCGATGAAAGTAGACTACTTATTGAAGACAACAGGCTCAGCGATGACAGATTGGTTCATGGATCCAATGGAGTATTCAACCTGCGGGGGTGCATTCCCGATCAAGGTAAAAGGTGTTGGAATGGTGGGAACAATCCTAGTATCAGGGATTTCAGTATTAACAGACCATGATTTAATTATTGGAGCATTAATGAAATATCTAGGGGTGGATAGGTTGGAGAGAATTCAAGACTAAATTTGGTCAAGGACATTCGTAGCTCCCACAACTCTTCTCAGAACCTGCTATTCTTCCGATTTGTTGTCTCTGTTTGATTCTGTATGGAAAAACAAAACTCGCTTTGCTCAGACAGTTGTTTTTCCATACAACAATCGACAAAAAATCGGAAGCATGTACGCAATGGTTCTGACGTAGAGTTGTGGGAGCTACTTAGTTATCTCATGTTTGTAGGAGATCAATGAGTTGAGTACAGATAAGTTGGTAGTGAAAGCAAGTGTTTATATGTAATTTCACTTCAAAATAGGTAGAAAAGTAAGTCGGATACAGATAAGTTTGAAATAAAAGCAAGTGCTTATATGTAATTTTCCATTGAGAATAAGAAGTAATTGAGATAAATACATATAAGAATAAAGATTAGATTGAATATTATCTGTATTTTGAATTAAAAAATTTGGAATAAGAAGATATTATACATATAAAGAAGGCAAAATATTAATGGCTTATATGTATTTGCGTTCAAAAGGTAGTGAATATATGATTTGAGAAGATATAATGATGTTGGGGTCAAAAGGTATTTTTTACGCCCTCCCAGATACCTACGGATTCTTATGCACAAAGTGCTCTCAGAATCCTAAAAACATTCAGAATCCGCCCTATTTGGGCTACTTCCTCATGTTTTATCGGTCCCAAAGTCATATTGCTGTATGCAAGCATACAACATATGACCTTTTGACCTTGGTATCATATAATTGAAATGCATTAGACACAGAATTATATGGATGGAGTTATCTTGGTAATGGATAACTCTATCCATTTTGTTATCTATGGCTTCATGTCTTGCTTTTTTAGGTGGTGGGTAGCTTCTTCTTCGCTTAGCTTCATTTGAAGCATCAATTGTTGAACAATTATTTTCTCGGAAGCATTAACTGCCTTTAGGGAATTGATAATTCCTTCTGCACGTCCAGCAGAGAGACCCTCAATATGGCCCTCAGCATAGCTGTCTTCCTTCTCTTGTGCGATGTGTTTCTGTGCATCGTATTCAAAAATACTCACGAGTATTACCTCCGATCTATGTGTGGTAAGGAAGTCAACTAGGATGTTATTTTGAATACAGAGGTTAATTGCATATTCGATTGCTTCTTCAATTGAAAGTTCCTTCGGTGCATCTTTAATGGCTTGAATTAAAAATGCATAGTCATGAAGGGTCTTGCACTGTTTCATCAATTCTGCGTTATGTCCTTTGTTGATGTTTAATACAAGTACTTTCAATTCTAGATTGATATCGTCATCTGTAATCTGATAGGCGTCAGACAATTTGTGAATGCTGCGATCTGGCATATCCTTTGAACCGTTGAAGAATACCACGAAGTGGGGTGGTGGCAAGGGAATGGTCTTGCTACCATATAGGTTGGCGTCAGCTGTGAGTTTGGAGTAGAGATGTGAGATATAGAAGAGATAACGGAGGGGGAGATTTCCACTCCAAGTAGATTGGTGTTCGTAGAGAGATAGGCGTCCAGTGACGATGAATGAGATGTCATTCTTATAGGAAAGATAGATGACATCTTCCAATGTGGTAACTACAAGTTCCTCTGTATTCGTATAGTTGGTTCCTCTAATTGCGTTGTATAAACAAAGTAAGTCTTTCTTTTCTGAAAATAGCATCCGAAAGAGTCCGTCCTTGTGTTTGTGATTAATGGTGCTTGGTGTCATAGTCATTTCCTCCTTGTAATACAAGGAAAAGGGGGCATCCCTTCCTTGTTCTTGAATATGGAAGGAGAGTATCTACTCCGAGATTCTTCTCCTTGCTATGGTTGATTCGGGTACGCAAAGCATGAAAAGAGTTTCGAAATAAGATAGTCCTATGACTAAGATGCACGGATGTGCAAGAGTGATAGACTCTGTATGCTTTGGATAAAGTTTAACATATGCGTGGAATGATTTCAAGAAAAAACTCTTGAAAAATACGAAAAAAAGTATTATAATAACATCAACTATAAAACGACATTCTATATATGAAATGAAATAGAGTGAAAGATGGAGGATTTTAAGATGAAATTATTAGATGGAATTATTGTACTAGACTTTGCTCAATACCTAGCTGGTCCGTGGGCTGCAACAAAATTAGCTGACTTAGGAGCAAGGGTTATTAAGATAGAGCGTCCAAATGGCGGAGATAATAGTAGAAGGCTGACTCTTTGTAACCTTGTTGTGGATGGTGATAGTACAGTGTATCACTCTATGAATAGAAATAAAGAGAGTTATACCGTTAATATGCGTGATAAAGATGAACTAGAAAAAGTAAAGAAATTAATTGCAAAAGCAGATGTTATGATTGAGAACTTTAGACCTGGTATCATGGACAAGATTGGTATTGGATATGAAGATGTTAAGAAAATTAATCCAAAAATGATCTATGCAAGTGTGTCTGGTTATGGTTCGCAAGGACCGTTGGTTAAGAAACCAGGGCAAGATTTGATTGTACAATCGATGTCAGGGATTCCATGGTTGAGTGGAAATCATGGGGAGAATCCAATGCCTATGGGACTTGCAGTTGCGGATATGTTTACTTCAATGAATGTGGTAGAGGGAATTTTGGCAGCATTAATCGGACGTAGCAAGACTGGAGAAGGGGCGCACGTTGAGGCGTGTCTATTAGAATCGGCTTTGGATCTACAATTTGAGCCAATTACGACATTCTTCCACAATGGCAATCAATTACAAGATAGAAGTGCAGTAAATAATGCACATGCTTACTTGGCAGCGCCATACGGTGTCTACCAAACAGCAAATGGATATATGTGTGTGTCTATGGGGCCGATCACACAATTAGGGGAGTTACTAGGTTGTGCAAAATTAACAGAATACACAGATTCAGACGAGTGGTTCACAAAGCGTGACGAGATCAAACAAATCTTAGCAGATCACTTGATGACAGGAACCACAGAGAAGTGGTTAGAGGTTCTTGAAGCAGCTGATTTCTGGGCGGGTCGTGTGAATTCTATTGAAGATGTTGTGAATGATCCAGCGCTTAGTGCGGATATGTTCCAAGAGGTTGTAAGAAAGAATGGAACAGTAATTAAAACAACAAGAACACCACTTCGTATTAATGGAGAGCCAGTATTTGCGAAGAAAGGAGCGCCTGTACTTGGAGAAGATACAGATGCAATCAATAAAGAATTTGGAATCTGTTAATTAAAAAAATAGATGATTGCGAAACTAGTTAGCTGTCGTTCATGCCGATACGATGAAATTATTCTAGCAAGCCCGCTCTCGCTTCGTTGTCGATAGCAGCGGTACTAAGATACCAAAACACAGTATCTAAGTGCCGGCTACGCCAAAGAGCATTGCTTATAATGATTTCACTGTATCGGCAATTACAGAAATCTATGAGTTTCGCAATCACCTACTAAATAAGAAAAATAAAAGAGGAGAGTCAGATGATTAAATTAAAAGGCATGACATGGTCTCACGAACGTGGAATCAAACCATTGGTAGAGGCTTCAAAGGTATATAAAGAAAAGTATGGTGTGGAGATTGAGTGGGATGCTAGGAGTCTCAGTGATTTTGAATTATTTCCACTGGAAGAGTTAGCAGATAAGTATGATTTTATAATGATTGATCATCCACACATTGGAATCGCGGTAGATAAAAACTCACTGATACCATTAGATGAGCAGTTGAGTGCGGAGTTTTTAACGGTGCAAAAAGATGGAGCAGTAGGAAAGAGTTATGATAGTTATTATTGGGAAGGTCATCAATATGCAATTCCTCTTGATGCAGCAGCGCAAGTAAGTGCCTATCGTCCAGAGTTGATGCCAGAAAACTGTAAAATGCCACCGCGCACATGGGAAGATGTGTTAGAGGTTGCAGCAAACTTGCCAGAAGGCAAGAAGATTGCCATTCCATTTGTACCGGTACATGCATATTCTAGTTTTTTCACCGTATGCTCTCAAATCTCAGAGAATCGTGGATTCTGGAGTGAGGGACAAGACTTGGAAGAAGTAGTAGGTATAAAGGGTCTAGAGTTGCTAGAGTCCATCTTAAAGGTTGCTCACAAAGATTCAAAAGATATGGATCCTATCAATATGCTTGATCGAATGATGGATGAAGATGAGATGGTGTATTGTCCATTGGTGTACGGATACTCTAACTATGCACGTGAAGGCTATGGCAAGAATGTGGTAATCTTCAATGAAATGCCAAAATTAAATGAGAAACCAGAGGGAAGTATGATTGGTGGAGTTGGTCTATCGGTTACAACAAGCTGTAAGCATATGGAAGAAGCCATGAATTTTGTGAAGATGGTTTCTACACCAGAATTCCAGAAGACAAACATCTTCGACGAAGGTGGACAACCAGGACATATCGAGGCATGGAAGGATGACCATGTAAATGAAGGGTCAAACGGATTCTTCATCAATACATTGGAGACGCTCACTTATGGATCACTACGGCCTAGATTCCCAGGATATATTGATTTCCAAGCAGAAGCAGGAGCAAGAATTCGCAAGTTTGTAACAGAATGCAATCCAAATAAAGCAGCATTTGTGAAGGAATTAAATGAACTGATCAAAGAGTGCAGAGCGAACAAGGGATTGAACTAATTCGAAGCATATTAATATAGAAGGAGATGTGAATATGGAAGAAGGAATTGTATACGAGAAAGTTGGACGTATCGGCAAGATCACCATCAATAGACCAAGTAAAATGAATTCCATTACCAAGGAAATGGGAGAAGCACTTCATAAAGTAGCTGCAGAGGTAAATGCAGATGCAGAAGTAGCGGTTGTGCTACTTACAGGAGAAGGCGAGAGAAGCTTCTCTACGGGAAGTGATATCAAGATGCTACATCAATATGGTACACCGTTTGAACTTCGCAATCGCTTAGATTACTGTGCAGCAATCAGAAGCATTCGCAAACCAGTCGTGTCTAAAATCAAAGGCTATGCACTAGGTGGAGGAATTGAACTTGTATTGGCAACCGATATTAGAATTGCGACAGAAGCAGCTTCATTTGCAGTATCAGAAGTACACCATGGATGGACATCTGGAAGCGGTGCAACACAATTATTGGGAAGATTGATGTCTTATAATCAAGCAGCAGAACTTGTACTAACAGGAAAGAGAATCGATGCCGAGGAAGCATATAGATTAGGAATTATCAATCAAGTGGTACCAATGGAAGAAATCGATGCATATGTAGATGAAATGCTTGAGACCATGAGCCAGCAATCGTCAACAGCAATGCAATTGATTAAGCAAAACTTGCGTGCGTCTCAAAATATGGGAATGGATCAGGGATTGCAATACGAGAATGATTTGTTTGCATTTAGTTTTACCACAGAAGATGCCAAAGAAGGGCAAGCTGCATTTGCAGAAAAGAGAAAACCAGTATTTAAATAAGATATTACATAAAATCATTAGAATGGGAGTCAAACTCAACTTGAGTTTGACTCCCATTCTAATGGTTAAAGACACGTTATTAACTTATTTTACTACATCGGAGCATGCTGCTATTGCTTCAATAATTAGGTCGTGGTCTGTCTGCTCTGATAGTCCGGAGACTGCAATTCCGCCAATCAGTCTTCCACCTTTTAATATAATAGGAAAACCACCGCCAAGAAATGCGAAGATTTCTGGATCGAGATTCCAACGATTCGTGGCAGCTTTTTCGCCTGTTAAATCCATCATAAGTCGTAAATGAAGTGTACTTTTGTTTGATTCGTTCATTGTGTTGAACTTTCGATCAATCCACATCTCATGGAATTTTGTAGAACCATCATTGGTAAAATGGAACGAACGGTTACCATTTACTTGGATGCCTACAGAAATTGCCAAATTTTCTCTGCGAGTTTTTTCAGCGAGATAAGTTCCGATTTCCCATGCGGTTCCATTCGTGAATCGTTCAAACCGATAGGTTTCTTCTTGTTGTGCGCACACTTTGATTTGTTCTTCAGTTGTCATTAATAATTCCTCCTATAATTTATTCAAAAGGATACAAGATATCTACATACCTGGTGTAAGACCAACTAATTGTCCGTAATATGGCCATACAGACAAGAGTAGGAAGGTAACTACTGGAATAGCGATAGCATTGATTACTACCATTACGAATCCACGCTTCATACAAACGTTTACAGGTAGTCCATAACCAATAGGGATAGCACGTACACCGACTGGTAAGAAATACGAAGCGGTGAATGCCATACAAACAGCAAATACATAAGGAGTTGGGTTAAGCCCCATGCCTACGATAAGATCAGCAAGTGTGCTTGCGGCACCACTGTTTTGTAGCATACCACCTAAAATATTTCCTCCAGCTACTAGGAATAGCATGTTCCACATCACATTCTTCTCTACATATTGCCAAGTAAGAATAGGATTTTTCTTCTCATCAGTGAGAACAAAACCTAATAATCCTAGAGCTACCAAAGCATATCCTGGCTCTAGTCCTGGAAGAATTGCAGCATACATTGGGCGGGTAAATGAAAGAATAACACCAACAGCAAAGAGGAGAGCTACAATGATTTCACCCTTTTTCATTTTACCAAGAGATGCATATTGCTCAGCAAAATAATCCTTGGTACCTTCTAGACGCTTGGTCTCCATAGGAGTCAACATCATACCAACAATCATAAGAGCACCGAT
>CAYIZP010000043.1:20309-24413 GCA_964367905.1 uncultured Lachnospiraceae bacterium | reverse complement strand
CTTTCTCATTTCGTTTCCATAAAGCGCTTCTGCTCCTCCATAGAAGCGTTCCTCCCAAAATTTTCTTGGAAGTCTTCCTGCTACTGTTACATAGCCTTCTGATGATAGTTCTGAGTTTAACTGCTTAATAATTTTATAAGCAGTTTCTTTAGCTACTCCTAATGATGAAGCTATCTCTTCAACATATACCATAGTGCTTTTTCTAATCATAATGCTCCTCCTTTTGCAAATATTTAGATTCTTGTTTATCGTACAAGATATCTTGTATTTATTATATTACTATTTGTTTTTATGTATGTCAATAGATAATACATGAAATCTTGTATATAAACATTGTTTTTTGTATATAACTATGTTAAATTAAGTATATGGAGGGAATTACTATGAGAATTAGTGACTATTTTCAAATCGGAGATCGATTGAAAACTATTAGAAAAAACAAGGGACATAGCCAGAGAGCAATGGCTAATGATTTAGGATTGTCTTTTTCGACTTATTCAAATTATGAAAATGGCTACAGCGAACCACCAATGGAAATAATAGAAAAATTTTGTGGACTTGTTGGGATTACCATTGCAGATTTATTCGAAATGCAGCTATCTGGAAATAATCTTGCTACAATAAAGACGTTTTCAGAATTAATATCTATATTAATTGATTTAGACCGAAGAGGACTGCCTATTAAGAGCAGCACTACCTACTCCCAAGCCGACAATCAACTGACTGCACATCTTACACTTGACATAGCTAATGCACAACTAGCTACTTTCATTCCTGATTGGAATAAAATTAATGAAGAATATCGATCTGGATTAATGGATGATGATGAATATAAGGCATGGTTGAAAGATACATTGAGTATTTTTAATGTTCCTATTGATGATTACATCTAGAATCTTTAGATTTAATTTCATTTGTAAATATATTATTAGTCGTAGAAAGGTAATGATATGGCAAAAGGATTAATCGACGTTATATTAGATCAGATATTTGATGCAAACTGGCAAGGTCGTAGAGGTGAAAAATTAACCAGTCGGGAGTTGAAGCTAGTAAGACTATTAGGCAGGAAGGGATATATTCTTCGTAATATTTACATACCTAAGGATGATGGTGAAACAACTGAAATAGATGTTGTTTATATTACGCAAAAGGGTATTTTTGTAATTGAAAGCAAAAACTATTCTGGATGGATTTTTGGCAGTGAGAATCAACGTTACTGGACAGCTTCACTTGCAAACGGAACTAAAAATTCATTTTTCAATCCTATTATTCAGAATAAAGTACATATTAAGTGGTTAGACTTGTTTCTAGATCAGAAAGTGCCCTTATTTTCTATTATAGCTTTTTCGGAACGATGTGAACTTAAAAAGATTTCTGTAACTAATCGTGATGTTCGTGTTATTAAGAGAGACCGTATCTATGCTACAATAAGAGACATTTGGGATAATACACCTGATTCATTGACTCCTGAGAGAATAGATGAAATTCATTCTATTCTAAAAAATCTTACTTTAGTAGATACTGCAACTAAACAATTACACATTGAAAACATTCAGAATAGATATCATTCAACTTCGGTCAGTTTATCTTCTGATAACGCTAGCCCTCAAGAAACTATTATTTCGACTGATGATGTGATAGATGATACTGTACGTATTTGTCCAAAATGCCAAAGCTCTCTAGTAAAAAGAGAGGCAAAAAAAGGAAAGCATCAAGGTAATATATTTTATGGCTGTTCAAATTTTCCCAAATGTAGATATATCGAAAATTTACCTGATGATAATACAAAACAAGAATAATAATTTCCACATTTTTAACAGTTGCTGAAACCCTTGATTTTACTGTGCTTAAAGCACTTTTCTAAAAAAAATGTAGCCAAAGTGTAGCCACTCATCTATTTTGAGTGGTTTTTTTACGTTAAAAAAAGACTTTCCGATTTCTCGGAAAGCCTTATAAACACTGAGTTTTCTATTGCCTAGTCTGCAATTGTAGCAACACGTCCAGATCCTACTGTACGTCCACCTTCACGGATAGCGAATGTAAGACCTTGCTCCATTGCTACTGGGTGAATTAGTTCGATTGTCATTTCTACGTTATCTCCAGGCATACACATTTCTACACCTGCTGGTAAGTTACAAACACCTGTAACGTCAGTTGTTCTGAAGTAGAATTGTGGTCTGTAGTTGTTGAAGAATGGTGTATGACGTCCACCCTCATCTTTTGTTAATACGTATACTTGAGCTGTAAATTTCTTATGGCATTGTACTGAACCTGGCTTGATTAGACACTGTCCACGCTCGATATCTTCTCTCTTAACACCACGAAGAAGAGCTCCGATGTTATCTCCAGCTTGACCTTCGTCTAGAAGCTTACGGAACATCTCGATACCTGTACAAGTTGTTTTTGCAACTTCTTCTTTGATACCAACGATTTCAACTTCATCATTTACGTGAAGGATTCCACGCTCGATTCTACCTGTAGCAACTGTTCCACGTCCTGTGATTGTGAAAACGTCCTCTACTGGCATTAGGAATGGTTGATCTGTAGCACGCTCTGGATCTGGAATATGCTCATCTACTGATGCCATAAGTTCCATGATCTTGTCACCCCACTCTGACATTGGATCTTCAAGACCTTTCAATGCAGAACCTTGGATGATTGGGCAATCTGTGAACTCATACTCTTCTAGTTGCTCTGTGATTTCCATTTCAACTAATTCTAGTAATTCTTCGTCGTCTACCATATCACATTTGTTCATGAAAACAACGATATATGGAACACCTACTTGACGAGAAAGTAAGATATGCTCTTTTGTTTGAGCCATAACACCGTCAGTAGCAGCAACAACAAGGATAGCTCCGTCCATTTGAGCAGCTCCAGTGATCATGTTCTTAACGTAGTCAGCATGTCCTGGGCAGTCAACGTGTGCGTAGTGTCTCTTGTCTGTTTCGTACTCAACGTGAGCTGTAGAAATTGTGATTCCACGCTCTCTCTCTTCTGGAGCCTTGTCGATGTTAGCGAAGTCTACAGCAGCGTTTCCAGATACTCTCTCAGAAAGTACTTTTGTGATTGCAGCTGTTAAAGTTGTTTTACCATGGTCAACGTGACCGATAGTACCGATGTTACAGTGTGGTTTGTTTCTCTCAAATTTAGCTTTAGCCATTTTGAATGTCCTCCTTAATATCGCACCCTCTTGGGCATTTTTATTGTTTGTGTTATTTTACTATTTCACTAATAGCAATTATATTGCAAACCGCTTGATTTTTCAAGTAGTTTATGCATTTTTATTCGACAATACTTTTTCTTGAACTGACTTTGGAACTGGCTCATATTTCTCAAAGAACATTGAGTAGTTACCACGTCCTTGTGTTCTTGAACGTAAGTCTGTTGAATATCCGAACATTTCAGATAATGGAACGAATCCACGAACGATTTTTCCACCGCCCAAGTCGTCCATACCTTCGATACGTCCACGGCGAGAGTTAATGTCTCCAATAATATCTCCCATGTACTCTTCCGGCATTGTTACTTCAACTTTCATGATTGGCTCTAGTAATACAGGAGCAGCTTTTGACATCGCATCTTTGAATGCCAAAGATCCTGCGATATGGAATGCCATCTCGTTCGAGTCAACCTCATGGTATGAACCATCGTATACAGTAGCTTTGATACCAACAACAGGGAATCCACCAAGTGTACCTGCTTTTGTAGCCTCTTCGATACCTGCTCCAACTGCTGGGATGTATTCTCTTGGAATAGCTCCACCAACAACTGTTGACTCGAAGAAGAATGTTTGCTCACTGTTAACATCTGTAGGCTCGAACTTAACTTTACAGTGTCCGTACTGTCCACGTCCACCTGATTGTTTCGCATACTTACTATCAACATCTACAGTCTTTGTAAATGACTCTTTGTAAGCAACTTGTGGAGCACCTACGTTTGCTTCTACTTTGAATTCACGAAGTAGACGGTCTACGATAATTTCAAGGTGAAGTTCACCCATACCAGCAATAATTGTTTGACCTGTTTCATGGTCTGTATGCGCACGGAATGTTGGATCTTCTTCAGCAAGTTTTGCTAATGCCTCACCAAGTTTTCCTTGAG
>CAYIZP010000043.1:0-20299 GCA_964367905.1 uncultured Lachnospiraceae bacterium | reverse complement strand
GCTCAGGGAATTCCATTGACTCAAGAATAACTGGACTCTTTTCATCACAGATTGTATCACCTGTTGTAGTTGTTTTGAAACCGATTGCTGCTGCAATATCACCTGCATATACTTTATCTAACTCTTCTCTCTTGTTTGCATGCATTTGAAGAATACGTCCAACACGCTCTTTCTTCCCTTTTGTTGCATTCAATACGTAAGATCCTGAATTGATTGATCCAGAGTAAACTCTGAAGTATGCTAACTTACCTACGAATGGGTCTGACATAATCTTGAATGCCAATGCTGAGAATGGCTCATCATCTGAAGAATGTCTTACCATTTCGTTTCCATCCATATCCACACCTTGGATTGGAGGAATATCTGTTGGAGCTGGCATGTAATCGAGGATTGCATCAAGAAGTTTTTGAACTCCTTTATTTCTGTAAGCTGATCCACAGCATACAGGGATTGCAAGACAATCACATGTTGCTTTTCTTAGAGCTGCTCTCAATGCTTCGTTAGATGGTTCTTCACCTTCTAAGTACTCCATCATCAAGTCATCATCTAATTCACAGATTTTTTCAACTAACTCAGAACGATAAAGTTCTGCGTCGTCTTTCATATCTTCTGGAATTTCAGCGATAACAATGTCATCACCTTTATCATCTTTGTAGATATACGCTTGCATTTCGAATAAATCGATAATACCTTGGAAATCATCTTCTTTACCGATTGGTAATTGAAGAATAATTGCGTTTTTTCCTAATCTTGTTTTGATTTGCTCAACTGCGCCATAGAAATCAGCTCCTAGGATATCCATCTTGTTGATGAATGCCATTCTAGGTACGTTGTATGTGTCAGCTTGACGCCATACGTTCTCTGATTGTGGTTCAACCCCACCTTTTGCACAGAATACACCAACTGCTCCGTCAAGTACACGTAGTGAACGCTCTACCTCTACAGTAAAGTCAACGTGACCTGGTGTATCAATGATGTTGATACGGTGCTCTTCGGCACCAGGTGCTGTTTGTGTTTCTTTTTGCAAAGTCCAGTGACATGTTGTAGCTGCTGAAGTAATTGTGATACCTCTCTCTTGTTCTTGCTCCATCCAGTCCATGGTAGCAGTTCCTTCGTGAGTATCACCAATTTTGTAGTTTACACCAGTATAATATAAGATACGCTCTGTTAATGTTGTTTTACCAGCATCGATATGAGCCATAATACCAATGTTTCTTGTTCTATCTAATGGATATTGTCTTTCAGCCAAGGTTTATACCTCCTTTTAGAATCGATAGTGAGCAAATGCTTTATTTGCTTCAGCCATCTTATGCATGTCTTCTTTTCTCTTAACAGATGAGCCTGTACTGTTAGCTGCATCCATAATTTCATTTGCTAATCTTTCTTCCATTGTCTTCTCGCCTCTTTTGCGTGAAAACATTGTTAACCAACGAAGTGCTAATGCTTGTCTTCTTTCTGCTCTTACTTCGATTGGTACTTGATATGTTGCTCCACCGATACGTCTTGCTTTTACTTCAAGTAATGGCATGATGTTGTTCATAGCCTCTTCAAATACTTCAAGTGCTGGCTTCTCAGTTTTAGCTGCAACTCTATCAAATGCTCCGTATACGATCTTTTGTGCTACACCTTTCTTACCATCTAACATAATGTTATTGATAAGTTTAGTAACCACTTTGTTGTTGTATAACGGATCCGCTAATACGTCTCTTTTTTGAGTATGTCCTTTACGTGGCACGGTACTTCCCTCCTTAATTATATTTGGAAATATTGATTTCCGGAATTAATTCATCGGTACTCACATGTGTCTCTCTACATCTGTTCGTGCGGGACATTCTCATCAAATTTATTGATTTAAACCCGCAACCTACAGGAATCATAGTTCTGTTTGTGATACGATTCTTACTTTGTTTCTACGCTACTATCTTATTTCGCGTCTTTTGGTTTTTTCGCTCCATATTTAGAACGAGCCTGTCTTCTTTTAGCAACACCTGCTGTATCAAGTGTTCCACGCACGATATGGTATCTTGTACCTGGCAAGTCTTTAACTCTACCACCACGGATAAGAACTACGCTATGCTCTTGAAGGTTGTGACCTTCACCTGGAATATAGCTTGTTACTTCAATTCCGTTAGAAAGACGAACTCTGGCGATTTTTCTAAGCGCTGAGTTTGGCTTCTTTGGAGTAGCAGTTTTAACCGCTGTACAAACACCTCTCTTGTGTGGTGAAGAAGAGTCAGTAGCTTTCTTGTGCAAAGAGTTATATCCTTTTTGCAAAGCTGGTGCTGTAGATTTCTTTACAGATGTCTGACGTCCTTTACGTACTAACTGATTAAATGTTGGCATTCTTTTCACCTCCTGTAAGTTTTTGGTTGCTGATTCTATGATCATTTTTGCGCACAAAAACAGCATTGCTGTTTGCATGCCCTATAATTCTAGTACATCTGTCATAAAAAGTCAAGGATTATTTCATAACAAAATCACAAAGTGTAAGAATGTCAAATACCGGCTTTCCTGTTGCTTTTTCTATACTCTCAGAATACGGTGGCATATTGGTGCATTCTAGTACAATTGCCCCAATCTCCGGATTCTCTGCGACCATTTTTTCTGCAACTTCTATCATCGCTTTTTCCGCCACTTCTTTATTCACTGGTACACTCTGTTCTACAAACATCTTGCCAAAATCCGTCTCTTCCATTCCATAAACCACCTTTGGAATGGAGACAATCCCCACTCCCACAAAATGCTTTTCTCCCAAGGAATTTGCATTGGCTGTTAAAATTCCAATTTTCTCATGTTTCCTCAACATCGGTTCTATCATCTTGCATTGCAATAGGGAAGAGGCAATCACAGGCACTTCTACCGCCTCTGCTAATTCTGCCTGAAAAATGGCAAGGAAGCCACAACTTGTCGTTATGGCTTTCACTCCTTGCCCCTCTAATTCCCTTGCTGCTTCGATGAATGGTTCTAGCAATTGCCTGTCTCCTTGAAGTACAACTCTCTTAGGATCAGCTCCTTTCACAACGTGTTTGATAATCGGATAGTCGAAACTCTTCTCATTCCCCACATCTCCCACAATTCTCTCAAATGTTGTGTCCAACATAATAATTCCCAATTTATCCATTCTCTATTCTCCTCATATTAATAACCACCTGCGAATTCTAGATACCTACAGATTCTTGCGCACGCTGCGCTCTGAGATTCCTTAAAGTATCACAAGTAACAAAAGATTATTCCAATAATAAACATAAAGATACACATAGGTATAGAATACATCATGGACTTTAGCGGATCTACTTTCTTCCCATACTGGGCGGAGATAATCCCTACGACAACAAATGTAGTTAAATCAGCTGGCGGCATACCCTGACCTGCTGACGCCAAATTCGCTCCTGCAACTGCTGCAAATACTGGATTCACACCCGATGCAACGAGTGCTGGTCCCAGGAAAGAGAATACGACATTTTGTGCTGTTGACTGTGACCCTGTTAGCATACCAATCAAAATCATTGCCGCCGCACCACCTATGATTAATACGTTGTTGTCTAAACTTGTAGCGAATTCTGTTACACGTTCGATTGCACCGGCTGCATAAAAACTTCCCAGCATAAATGCACAACATATCTGCAACCCTACTGTCGTCTTTACTTTTGCAAATGCAGTCTCTAAAATATCTCCAGCATTCATACTAACTGTTTTGAACGAGAATGATGCTAGTATCGCACAGAGTATTGCTAAAACAATTCCATTAGATAATCCCTTCAATATTGAAACATTGCTAATGAATTCGTATAATGAGATTACTTGATCTTCTCCCACTTTGATGAAATCTATGGCCTTGAGAATTTCAACTCCTAAATCAACTGAAACATAAGGAATTGGAAGTGTTCTTAAGATGATAATTACAATTAAGATTCCAACTGGGATGAGTGATTTCCAACCTTCTTTAAATATCTCACTCGCCTTCTTTGTAACAACTGGAACTTCTACTAATTTATTACTTCCTGGTAAATTATCTTTTTTCACTAGGAAGAAGCATGAGTAAAATGCAACTAATAAAAAAATGATGCTTGTCGTGATATATCCAATATTGATGACCGGATCCACCTCTGCACCAACCAGTGAAGAAGAAAGTGCAAGTCCTTGTGTCATCGGCGGCATAATAGAACCAATACAGGCACCCATAACTATCATTGCTGATATCTTCTCATATGCTACATTCATTGATACAAACACCCCAACCGTCAACATCCCAATTACAGTTGCCGCTGCAATGGCATCTCCCAACAATGAGCCTGCAAGTGTAAGCGCCAAGAGCACACAGAATGTCATAGCTCTCGGGTTTTTCCCGAACTTGGCGGTCAACATCCCGATAATGGTATCTATCGTTCCAAGCCTGAGTGAAATCTCCGCAAATATACTTCCCATGATCGATAAGGCAATAATCCAAGCCAATCGATCCAAACCATCAATCCATGCTCCAATCCACTGTGCGGGATTCAAGAGACCTCCTAAGATTAGTGTAAGCGCTCCTGTTACTAATAAGGCAACATTTATATTCCCACCGATCATTGGAAGTTTCTTCACCAATACTATAATTAGCAATACCGCCACTGGGATAACTACATTTATCATACCGTATTCTCCATTCCTTTTATTATTTTATTTTATAAATCGATTCGGTGAAAACGAGGACAGGTCGAATGAACTTACTCCATCTACAATCAACTCACTCATCAACAGTCCTGTAATCGGAGAAAGCGCTATTCCATCCCCTTCATGACCTGCCGCCATATAGAATCCCCCTAGACTCTCTACTTCTCCTAACAACGGCAATCCATCTGGTGTATAAGGACGGAATCCTGAAAAGTATCTCACCACACTCACCTTGGATAACGCTGGAAAGAATCGAATCACACGTCTCATCATCATCTCAATGGCCTCGAATGTATTCTCCTCTTCATAGTCCACAAACTCTCGTGTCCCTCCTATAATGAGACCTCCCTCTTCTGTCTGTTCTATACTTAAGGATGCTCCGACACGAAGAATCGCCTCATCATCAATCAACTCTGGTTTGAACTTAATCACATTATATCTTGCACATTGCAGTGTCGCCTTCATAAATGGTCCAATTGGCTCTGTTACTGCAAGTTGTCCCTTACGTGGTTTAATCGGCACGGATAGTCCTGCTAATTCCGCTACTTCCCCCGCCCATGCACCAGATGCATTCACGATTTTATCTGCGTAAAACTCTCCCTTCGATGTTCTCACACCTCTGACTACAGCACCTTCTGTGATTATATCTGTCACCTCAGTATCAATAAGAATTTCTGCTCCCAATCGCTTTGCCGCCTTGGCAAATGCCATAGTCAACTTCAAGGGATTGACCTTACCACCTGTTGGAGAATATAGTGCCCCATAGATATCTTCAGATAATTGTGGTTCTATGTCTCTAGCTTCTTTCGCAGAAATCATACGAATGTCAACGCCACTCTTTCTCTGCTCTTCTACAATTTCACTGAGCATCTTCCATTCGGTTTCATTTTCTACGGGTTGCATCCCACCTGCATTTTTTTCAAATTCTACATCCTCCCCTAGCTCCTCTGCCAGGCGTTCAAACATTTCAATCGAACGAACAGCCAAATCCATCTGCTTGCCTGGCTTCTTTGTATGATAGCCAACCACCCCGTCAGTTGCTCCAGCCGCACCACTAGCCATATCTTTTCTCTCAATTACTAAGACTTTCTGTCCTTTTTTTGAAAGCTGCCATGCAATGGAGGTACCCATAATTCCACCGCCGATAATAATTACATCTTTACTCATCTCGGTCTCCTTCAAACATTCCTATTTTCACTGGTCTAACTGGCATACGACTCTTCTGTGGATATACCTCTGCAGGATTCTTTCCCGTCTCCCTTGCTACAATTCTCTCGATTAGTTTTCCACAGGTCTTGCCTTGACATAGACCCATGCAAGCCCTTGTCCTTCTCTTGACTCCATCTACCGTATCTGCTCCATCCTTAATAGCCTGGATAATTTCGCCCTCTGTCACCTCTTGACAACGACAGATCATGATATCTTCTTGCATATCCGCCTCCTTCTATTTCACGATTCGTTTCATACTTCGAACGTCGTCGATATATTCTTTGCCTACACTCATACGCACAACCGTAGTTCCACCATAGGCTTTCACCTTTTTCACAGATACAACCTTCCCCTTACAGACCACCTCGCCTGCACGATTCACCGCATCCACTTCACTTCCTATTTCTGGTAGTGGTATATATTCAAATGGGAAATCAATGGTTGCCTCTTCTTCTGAATAACTTTTATCAATCATTGTAATGGCTAGTCCAGGACAGTTGGCTACACACAATCCACAACCTGTACATTTATCCTCGTGCAGTCTTGGTAAGTCTGTAATATTTTCTCCTACCGTAATTGCACCTACTTTGCAGATCCCCTCACAAGGATTACAAGGGATTTCTTGTACACATTCGATATAGGCTACTCTTCCCTCTTTCATTCTCTTTTCACTGGGAACTCCAAAGGACTGCTCTAGCTCTTCTCTCGAGGGTACTCCCGTATATTTCACTCCATCCATCGCTTACATCCCCCTTTATTCTGATACTCTAGCATGGCATCCAATTGCTGTTCCTTAGACGCCCTTCTCTTCTCACCAAACATTCCAGACCTTAAAGTCTTCAATCTGGACTGTATCTCATTCGTCAATTCTTCTGTTCGCTTATCTGTCAAGAGCTTCAACGAATGTGCCACTGACACACCCGCAAGATTTCCCTCTTCCATAGCCGAAGATGCCTCTTCCACTCCCGTAACGTCTCCCGCCACATAGAGTCCCTCAATCGAAGTCTCCATTCTCTCATCATGCAGCGGGACATGTCCACCAAACATTGGAATGTATGTGAATTCACACCCCGTCATCCACAGCAATTCTGTCATTGGATTTAGACCAACAGCAAGACAGACTGTATCCACCTCGAATGTTTTCTCACTTCCCACAATCGGTTGGAATTTTTCATCCACCGCCACAAGTTCTACTGCCTCTACTTCCTTTTCTCCAATGACACGCTTAATCGTATGCCCTACATAAATTGGAACCCCTGCTCTTCGTATCTTGCCTGCATGAACTCCATATCCACCAATCGAAGGTGCTGCCTCCACTAGACCCATGACATCTGCTCCTGCCTGCATCAACTGATAAGCAACAATCAATCCTACATTACCAGACCCCAGCATCAATACTCGTTTCCCTGGCAATACGCGATTCACATTAATCATCGTCTGCGCTGCTCCTGCACCCATAACTCCTGGAAGTGTACTTCCTGGAAATGCAAGATAATTCTCCTTCGCTCCAGTAGCAACGACTACTTTTTTTGCCTTCACCACATAATGTTGACCTTGGTAAATCACACCGAGGCTTTTGTCCTTCTGCATTCCATACACGACAGCATCCAGCCAAACTTTTGCACCACTATCTTCTACTTTATCTAGAAGAGCCTGGCCGATATCGTATCCTCTTACACCTGCAAGATGTGCCCTAGATCCAAAAAATTTATGAATCTGCTTAAATAACTGCCCTCCTGGCAGATGATTCTCATCTAAAACTAACACGCTAGCACCTGCAACTGCAGCTTGATAGGCTGCACTTAATCCCGCCGATCCTGCTCCAATTACTGCTACATCTATTTCTATCTGTTTCATTTTCTCCACCTTACTCTTGTATCGATCCAAGCCCTTCTTGAAATTGAACTTTCATACCATCCACTACCTTGGTCATACAAGTCCTAGTATTTGGCACACCGTCCACAATCATCATACAGTCTGTACATCTTCCAATCGCACAGAATATCCCTCTCGGTTCGTGTAATTTATGTGTTGTTCTAAACGCTTTGATCCCCGCATTTATCAAAGCCGATGCTACCATCTCACCTTCCAAAGCCTCAATTGGCTCGTCGTTATAGTAAATGGTCACTACATGCTTCACATCAAGTGTGTCAAGCACTGGGTGTTCGATTACTCTCATTTCAAATTCCTCCAACTTTATACATTCTTACTTAATACAAAATTCTACCACATATTTAGTTATTTTTGAAATATTTTTTACAAATACTTTCATTTTTCGTCAATCTCATTTATACTATCTCTATCATGGTAGTTAGGAACATTTGTTGGTCAACTCATATTATGATACCAAGGTTGAAGAGGAGGATTTTTTGTGAAAGGATTAATGATTATTATCCGAAAGGAAAAACTAGATGAAGTAAAAAGTGCCCTATTAGAATATGGTGGATGTGGAATGACTGTTTGTGACGCATTCGGTTGCGGAAAACTAAACGCACTTCACGATGTAGAAGGATTGGAGATTAAGACAGACATGACCCAAAACGTTCGCATCCTATCCAAATATAGAGTAGATGTGATAGTTGAAGATAAAGATGTCGACGCTGTAATCGATAAGATATGTGATATTGCTGCCACCGGAAAACACGGCGATGGAAAAATCTTTGTCTATGATGTAGTAGATGCTGTTCGAATTCGAACCAAAGAACGAGGAGCCGATGCTTTATAAAACACCGATAGAGTTTCGTCAAACAAAAGGGACGGGGGTATGAAATGCTATATTATGCATTTTCTCCCCCGTCCCCTTGACGATAATCTATTCTACTATTTCTTCTTCCATCATATCCATGTCGAATACTTCTTCGTTGTCATCATCTTCATCGTTGATTTCAAAATCAATGGTGTCTGATTCTTCGAATGTATCCTCCATATCCAAGAATGAATCTTCATCTATGATTTCATCTGTATCCAAACGAACATCGCGGTATTTTCTCATACCTGTTCCTGCTGGTATTAGTTTACCGATAATTACGTTCTCTTTTAGACCGATTAATGGATCTACTTTTCCTTTGATTGCTGCTTCTGTAAGAACTTTTGTAGTTTCTTGGAACGAAGCTGCTGATAGGAATGAATTCGTAGCTAGTGAAGCTTTCGTAATTCCAAGCATTACTTGCTCTCCTGTTGCAGGCTCTTTTCCGTTTGAAATCATTTCATCGTTTACATCATTGAATTCTAGGATATCAGCCATTGCACCTGGTAAGAATCCTGTGTCTCCATTTTCTTCCACACGAATCTTCTTAAGCATCTGGCGCACAATTACTTCAATATGCTTATCGTTGATCTCAACACCCTGTAGACGATAAACACGTTGTACTTCTTGTAGCATGTAATCTTGTACCGCACGAAGTCCTTTGATTTTCAGGATATCATGAGGATTAACACTACCTTCTGTCAACTCGTCTCCGGCGCCTAGAGTCACGCCGTCTTGAATCTTGATTCTTGATCCATAAGGAATCAAATATGCTTTTGACTCTCCTGTTTCATTATTCGTTACGATAATCTCACGTTTCTTCTTGGTATCGCTGATTGTTGCCACTCCACCAAATTCTGTGATGATTGCAAGACCTTTTGGCTTTCTTGCCTCAAAAAGTTCCTCAACACGAGGAAGACCTTGTGTGATATCGTCTCCGGCAACCCCACCTGTATGGAACGTACGCATTGTAAGCTGTGTTCCTGGCTCACCGATCGATTGCGCTGCGATAATACCAACAGCCTCACCTACCTGTACTGGTTCTCCAGTTGCCATGTTAGATCCGTAACACTTCGCACACACCCCAACATGAGATTTACAAGATAGAATATTTCTAATCTTCAACTCTGTGATTGGTCCGCCATCTTTATTTACACCAAATTTCATGATTTGCTCTGCTCTCTTTGGTGTAATCATATGGTTGTTCTTCATGATTAGGTTACCGTCTTTGTCATAGATATCTTCACATGAATAACGTCCTGTAATACGTTCTTGTAATCCTTCGATTTCTTCGTTACCATCCATGAATGCAGATACTACCATTCCTGGAAGTTCTTCCCCTTCTCCAGCACAATCGATTTCACGAATAATCAAATCTTGAGATACGTCAACGAGACGACGTGTCAAGTATCCTGAATCGGCTGTACGAAGAGCAGTATCCGAAAGTCCTTTACGAGCACCATGGGCTGACATAAAGTATTCTAATACGTCAAGTCCCTCACGGAAGTTTGACTTGATTGGTAACTCGATGGTACGACCAGTTGTATCGGCCATCAGTCCACGCATACCAGCTAACTGCTTAATCTGCTTATCAGAACCACGGGCTCCAGAGTCCGCCATCATAAAGATGTTGTTGTATGCATCAAGACCGTCTAGTAGAGCCTTTGTAAGGACATCATCGGTGTCTTTCCATGTTTTAACAACTTCTTTGTAACGCTCTTCTTCTGTAATAAGACCACGTTTGTAGTTTCTAGTGATTTTATCCACAGTGTCTTGAGCCTTCTCAATCAATTCCGGCTTCTCTTCTGGCACTGTCATGTCCGAAATAGAAACGGTCATGGCTGCTCTTGTAGAATATTTATATCCGATTGCTTTTACGTTATCAAGCACCTCTGCTGTAATTGTAGCACCGTGTGTATTGATTACTTTTTCAAGGATTTGCTTACATTGTTTCTTTCCTGCATGGAAGTCAACCTCAAGCAATAATTCATTCCCTGGAATTGTTCTATCTACAAATCCTAAGTCTTGAGGAATGATTTCATTGAATAAAAATCTTCCAAGTGTAGAGCTTACGTTTTGTGATAATTCTGTTCCATCATTCATCATCTTTGTTACACGAACATTGATTCTAGAATGTAATGTGATATAACCATTCTCATATGCCAAGATTGCTTCACTTAGATGTTGGAAATATTTTCCTTCCCCTTTTGCTCCAGCTCTCTCTTGTGTCAGATAGTAAATACCAAGTACCATATCCTGTGAAGGAACGGCAACTGGACCACCATCAGATGGCTTCAATAAGTTGTTTGGTGAAAGTAGCAAAAATCTACACTCTGCTTGCGCTTCAACCGACAATGGAAGATGCACCGCCATCTGGTCACCATCGAAGTCGGCATTGTATGCAGTACACACCAATGGATGTAGCTTGATTGCCTTTCCTTCAACGAGAATCGGTTCGAATGCTTGAATTCCAAGTCTATGCAATGTAGGAGCACGATTTAGCATAACTGGATGTTCTTTGATAACATCTTCTAATACATCCCATACTGCTGGCTCTAATTTCTCAACTTTTTTCTTTGCATTTTTAATATTTGGCGCCGAACCATTTGCAACTAATTCTTTCATTACAAATGGCTTAAATAACTCAATCGCCATTTCTTTTGGTAGACCACATTGATAGATCTTTAATTCTGGTCCTACAACAATAACCGAACGTCCTGAATAGTCAACACGTTTTCCAAGTAAGTTCTGACGGAAACGTCCAGACTTACCTTTCAACATATCTGAAAGAGATTTCAATGCACGGTTACCTGGTCCTGTTACTGGACGACCGCGACGACCATTATCGATCAATGCATCCACCGCTTCTTGCAACATTCTCTTCTCATTTCGAACGATGATGTCAGGAGCGCCTAGCTCTAACAAACGTCTTAGACGATTATTACGGTTGATAATTCTTCTGTATAGGTCATTCAAATCCGATGTTGCAAATCTACCACCATCTAGCTGAACCATCGGTCTTAAATCTGGTGGGATTACCGGAATCACATCTAGGATCATCCACTCAGGATTATTGCCTGAGTTTCTAAAAGCCTCAACAACTTCTAGTCTTTTTACGATTCTTGCACGTTTTTGTCCTGAAGCACCTACAAGTCCTTCTTGCAATTCCTCGTATTCTTTCTCTAAATCAATGCGACCTAGCAATTCCTTTACAGACTCCGCACCCATTCCAACACGGAATGCTTCCCCATATTGCTCACGCGCTTCTTGATATTCATTCTCAGACAATACTTGCTTGTACTGAAGACCTGTATCCCCTGCATCCAAAACAATATAAGATGCAAAATATAATACTTTTTCTAGGATTCTTGGTGAAATATCTAATGCCAATCCCATTCTACTAGGAATCCCCTTGAAATACCAAATATGTGAAACTGGAGCCGCCAACTTGATGCAACCCATACGCTCACGACGTACAGAAGCTTTTGTCACTTCTACTCCACAACGCTCACAAGTCACACCCTTGTGGCGAATCTTCTTGTATTTACCACAATGGCATTCCCAATCCTTACTAGGTCCAAAAATCTTCTCGCAGAACAAACCTTCTTTTTCTGGTTTTAGTGTTCTGTAGTTGATTGTCTCTGGTTTCGTAACTTCATGTACAATAGGGTTTCCGTCGTGGTCAACACCGCGTGTTGCCCACTCTTCAATTTTATCCGGTGATGCCAATCCAATCTTAATTGCATCGAACGTCATCGGTTGATATGATTTTTCATTGTTTGTATCTGTCATGAATGGAGCTCCCTTCTATTCTTCACTTTCAAAATCCACAAAATCGACATCGTTGCTATCATCGTAGTCATCTTCTTCTACTTCGTCTTCAATATCGACTAACTCTTCCCCTGCGAACTCTTGTTTCGCAAATCCGAATGAGCCAAAATCTTCTTCCTTACGATTTCTCGCATCGCCTTCTATAATAGAGCGGTAGTCCGTTTCACCCATGTCTACAGTTTCCATGATTTCAACCTCTGTATTATCTTCGCGAAGTACCTTGACATCAAGACCAAGTGATTGTAATTCCTTCAATAATACTTTGAATGACTCAGGAATACCTGGCTCAGGAATGTTTTCTCCCTTGATAATTGCCTCGTATGTCTTCACACGACCGATTACATCATCTGACTTCACTGTCAAAATCTCTTGTAATGTGTAAGCAGCACCGTAAGCCTCTAGTGCCCATACCTCCATCTCTCCAAATCTCTGACCACCGAACTGCGCTTTACCACCTAATGGCTGTTGCGTAACTAGTGAGTAAGGACCTGTTGAACGAGCATGGATTTTATCATCAACCAAGTGATGCAGTTTCAAATAATGCATGTGTCCAATTGTTACTGAACTATCGAAGTATTCTCCTGTACGACCATCACGCAAGCGAACTTTTCCGTCTCTTGATAATGGTACGCCTTTCCACAACTCTCTATGCGCTCTATTCTCATACAGATATTCCATAACTTCTGGCAATAATTCCGCCTTATGTTTTTTCTCAAATTCTTCCCAAGACAAGTTTACGTAATCGTTTGCAAGATCTAGGGTATCCATGATATCACTTTCTTTTGCTCCATCAAATACAGGTGTAGCAATATTAAATCCAAGCGCTCTCGCTGCTAGACTCAAGTGAATTTCTAGTACCTGCCCGATATTCATACGCGATGGCACCCCTAGCGGGTTCAACACGATATCTAGAGGACGACCATTTGGTAGGAATGGCATATCCTCTACTGGCAATACGCGGGATACAACCCCTTTATTACCGTGACGACCAGCCATCTTATCTCCAACTGAAATCTTACGCTTCTGTGCAATGTAGATACAAACAGATTGATTTACCCCTGGTGATAATTCACTTCCATTGTCTCTAGAGAATATCTTCGCATCTACTACGATACCATATTCACCATGTGGTACTTTGAGTGATGTATCTCTAACTTCTCGTGCTTTCTCACCGAAAATCGCACGCAAAAGTCTCTCTTCCGCTGTCAATTCTGTTTCACCTTTTGGTGTAACTTTACCAACTAGAATATCACCAGCTCTTACTTCTGCACCGATTCGAATAATTCCTCTTTCATCAAGGTCTTTTAATGCATCATCCCCAACACCAGGAATATCTCTTGTGATCTCCTCTGGTCCTAACTTCGTATCTCTTGCCTCTATCTCATATTCTTCAATGTGTACTGAAGTATATACATCATCTTGTACCAATCTCTCGCTGAGCAAAACTGCATCCTCGTAATTATAACCTTCCCATGTCATGAATCCAATCAGAGGGTTCTTACCAAGTGCCATTTCTCCGTTTTCAGTAGAAGGACCGTCCGCAATCACCATCCCTTTCTCTACTCTCTCACCTTTATCTACGATTGGTTTTTGATTGTAGCAGTTACTTTGATTGCTTCGCAAGAACTTGGTTAACTTGTAGCATTTTTTCACGCCATCATCTTGTTTTACTACAATTTCTTTCGATGTAGCACGTTCAACAACTCCAGCCTCTTCTGCAACCACACAAACACCTGAATCGACTGCAGCTTTGTGCTCCATACCTGTTCCGACAACTGGAGTTTCTGTTGTCAATAGCGGTACTGCTTGACGTTGCATGTTCGATCCCATGAGGGCACGGTTCGCATCATCGTTCTCAAGGAAAGGAATCAATGCTGTCGCTACCGAAAATACCATCTTCGGTGATACATCCATGTAATCAAATGCTGTTTTTTCATATTCTTGTGTTTCTTCTCTATAACGTCCCGAAACATTTTTGTGAACAAAATATCCTTGTTCATCTAGTGCCTCGTTCGCTTGTGCAACATGATAATTGTCTTCTTCGTCGGCAGTCATATATACTACTTCCTCTGTTACACGTGGATTCTTAGGGTCTTCCTTATCAATTTTTCTATAAGGCGCCTCAATAAAACCATATTCGTTAATTCTAGCATATGTCGCTAGCGAGTTAATCAATCCGATGTTTGGTCCCTCTGGTGTTTCGATCGGACACATTCTTCCATAGTGAGAATAGTGAACGTCACGAACCTCAAATCCAGCACGATCTCTCGAAAGACCACCAGGTCCAAGTGCTGACAGACGACGCTTGTGTGTCAACTCACCCAATGGGTTGTTTTGATCCATAAACTGTGACAACTGAGAAGATCCGAAGAATTCTTTCACTGCAGCTGTAACTGGTTTGATATTCACCAATGTTTGTGGTGTAATTCCTTCTAAATCTTGTGTTACCATTCTTTCACGAACCACTCTCTCTAATCTTGAAAGGCCGATTCGATATTGGTTTTGCAACAACTCACCCACTGCACGGATACGTCTATTTCCCAAATGGTCGATGTCATCATCATGTCCAACTCCATATTCCAAATGAATATTGTAGTTGATCGAAGCTAAAATATCTTCCTTTGTGATGTGTTTTGGAACCAACTCATTCACATGCTTTTTGATTTCTACTTTTAGTTCTTCAACATCTCCCGATGTTTCTTCTAGTATATTTTTAAGTACAGGGTAGAATACTAGTTCTGTAATACCTGTTTCTTCTGAAGTAAGTCCTGTTACAGTTTCTAAATCCACCATCATATTAGAAAGAACCTTGATATTACGGTCTTCTTCTGGATTTGGATTTTCAACTAACACATAAGGAATTCCTGCATTTTGAATTGCATCTGCAAGTTCTATGCTTATGTTTGTTCCCTTTTCTGCAACTACTTCCCCTGTCATAGGGTTTGCAACAGTCTCAGCTAGCACTTGTCCTGCTATTCTAAATTTCAACGCCAATTTTTTGTTAAACTTATAACGACCAACCTTCGCAAGATCATAACGTCTTGCATCGAAAAACATACCTACAATCAAACTTTCAGCCGAATCAACTGCCAAAGGCTCTCCTGGTCGTATTTTTTTGTATAACTCTAATAGACCTGACTGGTAACTTTCAGAAACATCCTTACCAAGACTGGCTACAATCTTAGGCTCTTCGCCAAACAAATCCAAGATTTCTGCATTTGTTCCAACACCTAGTGCACGAATCAATACAGTAATAGGAACTTTTCTAGTTCTATCTACACGAACATAATATACATCATTCGAGTCTGTTTCATATTCCAACCAAGCTCCACGATTCGGAATTACTGTAGAAGAAAATAATCTTTTTCCTATTTTATCGTGTGCGGTCGCATAATATATTCCAGGAGAACGAACCAATTGACTAACGATAACACGCTCGGCACCGTTGATTACAAAAGTACCTGTTTTCGTCATGATTGGCAAATCACCCATGAAGATTTCATGTTCACTAATTTCATCATTCTCTTTATTATGCAGTCTTACCTTTGCTTTTAGCGGTGCTGCATATGTTGCATCACGCTCTTTGCATTCTTCGATTGAGTATTTCACATCATTTTCACATAATGTAAAATCTACAAATTCAAGACTAAGAGGTCCGGTTCCGGTGGTGATTGGTGAGATATCTTTAAAAACTTCTCTTAACCCCTCTTTCAGAAACCATTGATAGGAATCTTTTTGAACTTCGATTAAGTTAGGCATTTCCAAAACTTCTTTTTGTCTGGAATAACTCATTCGAGAACTTTTTCCGGTTGTGATAGGACGAATTCTGTTTTTCTCCATTGGCGTTTCTCTCCTTATATATAAAAAACTTTGTGTTACAGTTTGCATGTATCGTGGCATAATTTTCCACAATAGTGCATTTTTAACTGTAACACAAAGTTTCTGTGTTGTCAATCATTATTTTATATTTTTTGCAACTATTCTTCTCAACCAAGAACGGGAGAGTTCATGCTATCGCATTCATTCCCCCGCCCCTATATCGTTGAACGATTTATTTCATTGCTACTTCAGCGCCTTCAGCTTCTAATTTAGCTTTGATTTCTTCTGCTTCTGCTTTTGTAACACCTTCTTTGATTACTTTAGGTGCTCCATCAACTACTTCTTTCGCTTCTTTTAATCCAAGTCCTGTGATTTCACGAACAACTTTGATTACTTTAACTTTAGATGCTCCAGCAGAAACTAATTCTACGTCGAACTCATCTTTCTCTTCTGCTGCTGCTTCTCCAGCACCACCTGCTGCTACTACTACACCTGCTGCTGCAGATACACCAAACTCTTCTTCACATGCTTTAACTAATTCGTTTAATTCTAATACTGATAATTCTTTGATCGCTTCGATCATTTCAGCTGTTGTTAATTTTGCCATTTCATTTACCTCCATAGATAATTTATTATTTTTATTTTTTTATTCTTCTGTTGCAGTTGTTTCTGCAGCCACTTCTTCTGTTGCTACTGCCTCTGCTACTTCTACAGGTGCTTCTTCTGCCACTGCAGTTGCTTCTTGCTCAGGTGCTCCGCCTTGCTCTGCAATTTGATTAAGCACACGTGCAAAGTTTGTAATTGGAGACTGAATGCTTCCAAGGAATTTTGAAAGTAATTCTTCTCTTGATGGAATCTTTGACAATGCATCAACTTGCTTTGCATCGTATACTACACCATCAACCACTCCTGCTTTTACTTCTAGAGCTTCTGCCTCTTTTGCAAATTTGCAAATGATTCTAGCTGGTGCTGTTGCATCATCTTTTGAAATTGCAATTGCACTTGGTCCTTCTAAGTAAGATTCAAGTCCTGCAAGATCTGTTCCTTCAAACGCTCTCTTCATAAGAGTGTTTTTGTAAACTTTGTATACTACACCAGCTTCTCTCAGTTGTCTACGAAGTTGTGTATCTTCTTCAACTGTCAAACCACGGTAGTCTACTAATACTACTGATTGTGCATCTTTCACATCTTCTGCAATCGCTGCTACAATCGGTTGTTTTAATTCAACTTTAGCCATGAATTTCTACCTCCTTATAGATTTTTCACTGCCGATTTATCTTGATCTAAATACTTATAAATCAAAAAAATCTTCGTATCTCACCGAGACACAAAGATATCACTTCATATAGATATATGAATCTTAATCTCCTCGGTAGGCACATTCGTTTACGCCTTTCGGCACCTACTGTCTACGGCAGTCATAACTATGATAGTGTATCACACACAGTTGCATATGTCAACACTTATTTTTGTATTTAGGTATCGCATGCTTCTGCATGCGATACCTTATTATAATCTCTTGATTATAGTTTTGCAGGATTTAACTTAACTCCAGGTCCCATTGTAGATGTCAATGTTACGCTCTTTAAGTATTGTCCTTTCAAAGCCGATGGCTTTGCTTTATTAACTGCGTCAATAAGCGCTTGGAAGTTGTCCGCTAATTGTTCTTCTGTAAATGAAAGCTTTCCAAGTGGTACGTGAATAATGTTTGTTTTGTCCAATCTGTATTCAATCTTACCAGCTTTGATATCAGAAATCGCTTTTGTTACATCCATAGTAACTGTTCCTGCTTTTGGATTCGGCATTAAACCTTTTGGTCCAAGTACACGTCCCAAACGTCCTACTACACCCATCATGTCTGGTGTTGCAACCACTACATCAAATTCAAACCATCCTTCGTTTTGAATCTTTGGAATCAATTCTTCTCCGCCTACGAAATCTGCGCCAGCTGCTTCAGCTTCTGCTGCTTTTGCATCTTTTGCAAATACAAGGATACGAACTTTTTTCCCTGTTCCGTGTGGAAGTACAACCGCTCCACGGATTTGTTGATCCGCGTGACGTCCATCACATCCTGTTCTGATGTGAAGTTCCACTGTTTCATCAAACTTAGCTACTGCTGTTTTTTTCACCAATGCTACTGCATCGTTTAAATCATATAACGCTGCTCTGTCTACTAACTTTGCAGCCTCTAAATATTTTTTTCCTCTTTTCATCTCAAAACCTCCTAGTGGTAATTACGGGATTTCCCTCCCACATCTCTCTGTTTACAATTAATCTGCTACTACTACACCCATAGAACGACATGTTCCAGCAATCATGCTCATAGCTGTCTCGATAGAAGCTGCATTTAAGTCTGGCATTTTTGTCTCTGCGATTTGTCTCACTTGTTCTTTTGTGATAGTTGCCACTTTATCTTTTTGTGGCACACCTGAACCTGATTTAATATTACATGCTTTCTTGATCAAAACTGCTGCAGGTGGTGTTTTTGTTATGAAGCTAAAGCTTCTGTCATTGTAAACTGTGATAACAACTGGTATGATCAAATCTCCTTGATCTGCAGTTTTTGCGTTAAATTGTTTTGTGAATTCTACGATGTTTACACCGTGTTGTCCTAATGCAGGTCCAACAGGTGGTGCTGGTGTTGCCTTTCCAGCAGGAATTTGCAATTTGATATAACCTGTTACTTTTTTTGCCATTTCTATTTACCTCCTTGTGGTATTCGCGGGTTTTTCCCTCCCACTTTCGTGTGAATTTTGGATATTAATCCATTTTCTTTACATCTTCGAAACTTAAATCTACCGGCGTTTCGCGACCGAATAAGTCAACATTGATTGTTAACACTCTCTTAGCCTCGTTCACTGATTGAACCATGCCAGTTGTACCTTCCCAAGCACCGCTTAGGGCAGTAACATAATCTCCAACTACATAATCCGAAATTATGTTTGTCTCAGTGATTCCTAGTGATGACATCTCTTGCTCTGTAAGTGGAACTGGTTTTGATCCAGGTCCTACAAACCCTGTTACCCCTCTTGTATTTCTCACTACATACCATGTATCATCATTCATGATCATGTGCAGCAATACATACCCTGGGAACAATTTCTTCTGAGTGACTTTCTTCTCACCATTCTTCACTTCTACAACATCTTGCATTGGAACTCTCACTTCTAAGATTTGCTCTTCTAAGTGTCTGTTTTCAATCGTCTTATCAATGTTGGCCTTTACTTTGTTCTCATACCCTGAATAAGTATGAACAACGTACCATTTCAACTCTGCCATACAATCACCTTTCAAAATCCAATAATCGTTATTTTACCAGAAGCTCAATACCAAATTTAACAGCCAGATCCACAACTGAAATCAAAACTGCTAAGATAACTCCAATAACGACAACTGCTGTTGTCTCTTTTGCAAGTGTTTTTTTGTTTGGCCAAATGATTTTTTTAAACTCAGTTTTAATGCCTTTAAACCAGCTTGTCTGAGTTTTTTCTTTTTTAACATCGCCCATAACACTACTTCCTTTCAACGATTATTTCGTTTCTTTGTGTAATACGTGAGTTTTACAGAATCTGCAATACTTCTTAGTCTCCATGCGGTCAGGATGTGTTTTCTTATCCTTTGTCATGTTGTAATTACGTTGCTTACATTCTGTACATGCTAATGTAATTCTTGTGCGCACAACTTCCACCTCGCTTTTATTTTATACTTGTTTACGTGTTCCTCCCCTATATTCCATAAGGGTTTGTGGTTTGCGAAACCACTATTTTTTAGGCATAAAAAAAAGACCTAACTTCCAATACGCTTGAGTATTATACCACAAGCACATATGAAAATCAAGTCCTTTTAACGCACTTTATTGTTCCTTTTCTTCCTTTTCTATTTCCAGTATCATTTCTTCTGTATAATCTTCCTCCAACTCTACTATAATCAACTCATCCTCTTCTTCCGAGTCTTCTGCCTCTATTTCTTCTTGTTCGATTTCCTCTTCTGATTCCACTTCCTCTTCTGATTCCACTTCCTCTTCTGATTCCACTTCCTCTT